>CACJTU010000005.1 GCA_902596375.1 uncultured Pelagibacteraceae bacterium | reverse complement strand
ATAAAATCGAAAGTAATAAAAAAATTTATAAGATTTTAGATAAAGAATTAAAAGAATTTATTCATTCAATCCAAATTTTAATTAGTTAAAAGTTTTCTTAAAAATAAGTTTACCTTTTTTTTCGAGTATTGTTTGTTGAAAATTGGCTTACCAATGTTTTTTAATAAAACTAAATTGATTTTTAGAATTATTTTTTTTATCTTTAATCATAAAAGATAAAATCTTATTTAAATCTTTGATAGAAAAATGTTTTTTTATTGAAGAAGGTAAAACAGAATTATCAATATGATTTATAATTAAATTATATTCATTTTTACTGAGCATATTTTCCCTTAAACTAAAATTAAGTGCTGTCTTCATTCCAAGTATCACAGCCTCACCGTGATTTAGTTTATGACTGTACCCTAATCCTGCCTCATAAGCATGGCCAAATGTATGACCAAAATTTAATACTTTTCTTAATGCTGTTTCTTTTTCGTCTTTTTCGACTATCTTTTTTTTAATTATACAACTTTCATAGATAGCTTTTTCAATAAATGGAGATGAAAGACTTAAAATCTTTTTAAGATTTTTATTTAAGAAAATAAAAAATTTTTTATTTTCAATTAATGAATGCTTCAATATTTCTCCATATCCACAAATTATCTCTCTTTTTGATAAAGATTTAAGTAATTGTATATCTGAGAGAACCAATGATGGTTGATAAAAACTTCCTATTAAATTTTTACCATACTTAGAATTAACTCCAGTTTTTCCACCTATTGATGAATCAACTTGGGCTAAAAGAGTTGTTGGAATATTTGCAAACTTTAGGCCCCTTTTGAAAAGACTAGCCGCAAAACCACTTACATCACCTGTAATTCCTCCTCCTAAAGAAATTAAAAGATCATTTCTTGAAAAGTTTTTATTTAATAAAACTTCTAGAATTTTATTAACGCTATTAATATTTTTATTTTTTTCACTAGCATTAAAAAATAACACAAAAATACTTTTATTTTTTAAAGACTTTTTAATATTTGAGACAAATTTTTTTGGAACATTTTTATCAACAACAATTAAACATTTATCAAAATCAATTGAATTTGATTTAAAAATTTTTGACACACTTGACGTTAAATTTGATCCAATAATTATTGGATATTTTTCAGTTTTAGTTACTATATTTAATCTAGTTTGTTTCATAAATTTCTACAATTTTTTTTACTATTTCAATTTTAGTAAGATTATCACACTTTATCTCATACAAAGCTTTAGAATAAATGTTAGATCGTTTCTTAATTAAATCAATTAACTCAGTATCTGTTGCATTAATCGCTAATGGTCTTTTTTTACTATTTTTAATTCTATTTAACAATATTTTATCATCCCAATTTAGCCAAAAAGATAAATGATTTTTTAAAATTTCTTTCCTAATATTGTTATTTGTAAAAGCTCCCCCACCAAGTGAAATCACAGTAGAGCTTAATTTAAGTTTTTTTAAAGTTGTTTGTTCTTCAATTTTTCTAAAATAATTCTCACCCTTAACTTCAAAGATTTTTTTTATTGTAATATTTAAATTTTTTTCAATTTCTTTATCAATATCGATAAAATTTAATTTTAATTTCTTAGCTACTAAAGATCCAATAGAGCTCTTACCAGAACCCATCATCCCTAAAAAAACTAGATTTTCTTTTGATTTCATAAGTTTCTTTATTGAAAAAACATAAATATGTCTTAATTTGAAATTATCTAAAAGTATATGCAATTCATTAAAAACACAAGTTCAGGCAAAGCAAGTATCATAGGACTTGTGATTAAATCTATAATTGGATTAGGGGTTATTTTAGGCATTATTTTTTTTCTAAGTACAATTGATTTTCCTGCACCTAAAAAAGAAATTGAAAAAATTATTCCAAATGAAAATTTTAAAATTGTTAAATAAGAAAAATCTTTCAATTACATTAGTTTGTCTTATTTTTTTTATACCTGTATTTGCAGAAGAGAAACCAATTGATATTTGGAATATAGAAAAAAAAGATAATCAGGTGATTTCTGAAACAAATATTTCAAGTGAAGATTCTAGTGTCACTACTCAAAATAGTGTTTACGAATTACAAACAAATAAACAAACAGATACAATTAAACTAGACAAAGAATTTTCAACAAAAGAAATTAAAATTGTTGGGTTATACGACCCTAGTGAATACGGGCTGAGTATGGATATGTGGTCAAATTCGGACGGAACCAAATTAAAAAATTTATTTCAGAATATTAATAAGTTTAATCTTTCAGAAGATGCATCTGATATAATGCATATATCTTTATTAACAAATGCTTATTCTCCAACCCAAAATATTACTGAGCAAGAATTTATGAGCTTTAAATCTGATTGGTTAATAAAAGATGCAAACTTAGAATTAATAGAAGAATATTTAATTAAAAATCAAATAATAAATTTACTTCCAAATTTAGCGAGATATTTGGTAGATACTTATTTATCAGAATCAAACATAAAAAAATCATGTGAGATTTTTTCTAAAAATTCTGAACCCATTCAAGATGAATATCTATCAAAATTTAACTTATATTGTTTAATCAATTATGGAAAAAATGAAGAGGCTCAATTAATCTTGGATTTAAAAAAAGAGTTAGGTTTCGAAGATAGTTATTTTGAAAACAAAATAAATTATTTATTTGGATATTTAGATGAGGCAGATAAAGAAATATCAATAAATTCAATTTTAGATTTTCATTTAGCTCATAGAACTAACCCTGAGTTTTCTTATGAACCAAGTGAAGATACACCTAAAATAATTTGGAAATATCTTTCAGCTGCTAATTTACTTTTTAAAATTCAAGATATAGAGATTACTGATGTAGAAAAAATTTCTACAATAGAAAAAGCTGTTAATGATAAAAATTATTCTGAAGAGGAGTTATTCGAATTTTATAAAAAATTCCAATTTAATATTAATCAATTTTTAAATGCAAAAGAGGCATATAAATCCCTATCTTCAATCGAGGGACGCGCTCTTTTATATCAAAGAACTCTTTTAACTGAAGAACCAAAAATTAAATTAGAATTTATAAAGATATTAAAGGATCTATTTATATCTGATGAAATAGGTGATGCCTTTGATTTGGAATTAAAAAAATTTTTAGGTGAAATTAATGTCGAAGATGTCCCATCAAATTTTACAACATTTTATAATAGCAATTTAAATGAGAAAGAGACAGTAGATAAAAAGATTAAATATAATAATAAAATTTTACATCAATCAAAACTTATAAATTATTTCAATGGAGACTATGCAAAATCTAAAATTGAGGAAGATTTAGACAAATTTTTAAAGAAAATTAAAAAGGATAAAAAATATTTTTTATCGAAAAAAGATATAATTTTTTTAGAGGCGCTTAAATCTGATGGAGTTGAAATTTCAAAAAAATATGAGGGTCTATATGAGGTAAATCAATCAGAAATGCCTGCAGATATTCAAACAATGATAGACAATAATGAGATTGGTGCTGCATTGTTGAGAATAATTGAGGTAATTGGGCCTGACAAAATTGAAAATATTGATGAAGATACAGTTTATTTTATTATCAATACTTTAAATCAATTAAATGTTGATTTAATTAGAAACAAACTATTGCTAAAAGTTCTTCCTTTAAAAGTATAAAAATTATAATAAAATCAAGTTATGGCTATCAGAACTATAATAACAGAACCTAATAAATTACTTAGGCAAATTTCTAAACCAGTCAATAGTGTTGGTAAAGAAGAGCAAAAATTGATGGATGATATGCTTGAGACAATGTATGACGCAAACGGAATTGGTTTAGCGGCGATACAAGTTGGTATACCAAAGAGAATTATTGTTATGGACATAAGTAAAGATGAGAGTAAAAAAGAGCCGAGATATTTCGTAAATCCGGTTATCAAAAATAAAGATCCAAAAAAAGCAACTTATGAGGAAGGATGTCTTTCTGTGCCAAATCAGTTTGCAGAAATTGATAGACCTAGTAAGTGTGAAGTAGAATATCTTGATTACGATGGAGAAAAGAAATTGCTAAAGGCCGATGGTCTTCTGGCAACATGTATTCAGCACGAGATGGACCATTTAGAGGGAGTCCTATTTATTGATTATCTTTCAAAATTAAAAAGGTCAATGATAATTAAAAAATTATCAAAATTAAAATCTACTTCTGCAGAAGCTTAATCAATGCTAAAAAAAATAGTTTTTATGGGTACTCCCATGTTCGCTGTTCCAATTTTAAAATCACTTTATCAAAATGGATATCCTATTACTTGTGTTTATACACAACCCCCTCAAAAATCTAAAAGAGGTCAAAAAATTAACAAGTCACCAATTCAATTAATTTCAGAGACTTTAAATATAGAATTTAGAACACCAAATTCATTAAAAGAAAATTTAGATGAATTAGAATATTTTAAATCTTTAGAGGCAGATTTGGCAATAGTTGTTGCTTATGGTCAAATTATACCAAAGTCATATTTAAATTTAACTAAAAAAGGATTTATTAATATACATGCATCTATTCTTCCAAAATGGAGAGGTGCTGCTCCTATTCAAAGATCAATTATGAATTTAGATAAAGAGACAGGCATTAGTATTATGAAAATAGGGGAGGAACTAGATACAGGACCGGTATGTAATGTTTATAAAATTAATATAGAAAATAATTTAAATGCTGAAGATATTAATGAAAAGCTATCAAGTTTGGCTGCAGAGAAAATTCTAGATAATATAGATGATATATGTGAGGATAAAGCAAATTTTATAGAACAAGATCATTCATCAGCGACATACGCATCAAAAATTCAAAAATTAGAGGGTCAGATTAATTGGAAAGAAGATGCTAAAATTATAATTGGTAAAATAAATGGACTTTATCCAGTTCCAGGTGCTTATTTCATGTTTAACGGTGAGAGATATAAAATATTAAAAGCAGAAATTGGACAAGCACAGGGAAAACCAGGCGAGGTTTTATCTGACCATTTAGAAATTTCGTGTGGAGATAAAAAATCAATAAAAATTAAAGAAATTCAAAGGCAAGGAAAAAAGCCTCAAAGTATTGGAGAATTTGTTTTAGGAACACAAATTAAAAAAGGTTTACTTTTATAATGAACAGATACCAAATACTTATTGAGTATGTAGGGACAAATTTTAGAGGATGGCAAATTCAAAAAAAAGGTCCAACTATTCAAGGATTAATCCAAGAAAAATTATCAAAGTTATTAAAAGAAAAAATTGTTTTATATGGTCAAGGAAGAACTGATGCTGGGGTTCATGCATTTGAGCAATCTGCGCACTTTGATTGCAAAAATAAAATAATTGATACAATCAAATTTTTAAAATCTATAAATCATTTTTTAAATTTAAAAGACATTGCAATTAAAAATATTAAAAAAAGAAATAATAAATTTCATGCTAGATTTTCGGCAAAACAAAGAATTTATAAATACTTTATTTTTAATCAAATAAGCCAACCAATAATTGAAAAAAATAGAGCATGGCATGTTCGTAAGTCTTTAAATTTAGAATTAATGAAAAAGGGTGCAAAAAAGTTATTAGGAACTCATGATTATTCAACTTTTAGATCATCAAGTTGTCACGCTAAAAGTCCAATTAAAACTATAAAATCAATAAATATTAAATCATCAAAAAACAAAATTGAATTTCAATTTAGTTCTCAATCTTTTTTACAACATCAGGTCAGATCTATGGTTGGTTGTTTAAAATATTTGGGGGAAAAGAAATGGGATTTAAAAACTTTTGAAAAGAGATTTAAGTCAAAAAAAAGAACACTGTGTGCTCCTCCAGCACCACCTAGTGGTTTATTTTTATTTAGAGTTCTTTATTAATTTATTTTTATTGCTCATAGCAAACTTTTTATTTATTCGCCATCTAGACTCAGCTCTTACAATATATCCACAACAGTTTTTTGATTTACATTTACAAGGAAATTGTTTGTAGTTTTCATCATAACCAAATCCATAATCACAGGTAAACTCCTCACCTTTTTTAATATCTTTGATTGCTTTGACCCAAATTTTCAATCCCTTTCCATCGTAATCACAATTATTATCACAAGAATGATTGATTAAACCTGCAGTATTCCATGGAAAATCTCCATCTAGATCGTATCTTTTATTTATTGTGAATAAATATATTGGTTTACTATTATCGTACTTATCAGAATCTTGTGTTTGTTTTTTTGTTATAAGTTTTCCGACATAGTCAATTATTTTGGTTCCCTCTTTAATGTCTCGAGTTGCATAAAGTCCTCTACCTTTATTATCAATTCCAGACTTTTTTATTTTATATAATTTCATGAAGATTTTTATTTAGAGTTTTATTAAGATTTATCAATTAAATTCTAAAAGAGCATCAACATGTCTTTTAGTGCTGTCTCGAAGTGCGTTTAGGTCATAACCGCCCTCTAAAATTGAAACAACTTTTCCATTACAAAACTTTTTAGAAGCCTCTAATACTCTTTTAGTAATAGTAAAATAATCCTCTGTTTTTAAATTAAATTGAGCGAGGGGGTCGTCTTCATGGGCGTCAAAACCAGCGCTAATTAATATAAACTCTGGTCTAAACTCCTCTAATTTTTTTAATACACGGTCAAATACGTTTAAATATTCTTCTGAACTTATGCCAGCTGGCAAAGGTATATTAAAGATATTGTTAAATTTACCTCTTTCTTGTTCAGAACCAGTTCCTGGGTAGTAGGGATATTGATGAGTTGATATAAAAAGAACATTTTCATTTTCATAAAAAATATCCTGTGTTCCATTTCCATGATGTACATCAAAATCTATTATTGCAACTTTCTTATATTCATATTTTTTTAACAAATAATTTGCACCAATACTTACTGAATTTAAAATGCAAAAACCAGCAGCCTTATTTTGTGAGCTATGATGTCCAGGAGGTCGAACACCACAAAATGCATTTCTAAATTCTTTTTTTTCTACTCCATCAATTGCAGTAATTATTGATCCAACTGCATCGAAAGTTGCATCTTTGCTTCCAGGTGAAATGATTGTATCACCATCAAGTGAAGAAAATCCTTTTTTTGGAAAAGAACTTTTTACTAAATTTAAATAATTACTTTCATGTGTGGTTAATAGAATATCATCTGAAACTTTAGATGGTTTCTTCCATATAAGATTTTTATTATTAAGTTTTTTAAAATTTTCTATTATGACTGATACTCTTGCTATTTGCTCTGGATGCCCAGGACCTGTATCATGATTTTGAGATGTATCTGATGTAATTAAACCAGTTTTCACTTAAAGTAGTTATCTAAGATTTTAGTATAAATTAAAGTCAATCTTTTTAAATCAGATAAGGACACACATTCTCCTACCTTATGCATAGTTTTTCCCACTAATCCAAATTCTAAACATGGAGCTATTTTTCTTATAAATCTTGCATCTGATGTACCACCAGTTGTAGATAGCTGTGGTTTAATTTTAGTAATTTTCTTAATTATATTTTGTATCATAAATGTGGTTCTGTTAGGCTTAGTTAAAAAAGCCTCACCAGAAACACTATATTCAATTTTATATTTTGATTTATTTTTATTACAAATTTGTTTTATTATTTTATTAATTTTGTTTTTTAATTTGTAAGATGTGTGTTTGTTATTAAATCTAATATTAAAGGATGCACTAGCTAATCCTGGAATTACATTATCAGCTGAATTATCAATATTAATTTTTGTTATTTCTAAATTTGTAGGTTGAAAATCTTTTGTTCCTTTATCAAATTTAATTTCTTTCAACTCTTTTAGTATTTGGACTAAAGATGTAGATGGATTGTTTGCTCTGTTAGGGTAAGCTACATGACCTTGAATACCAATGATAGACAATTTTCCATTCATACTACCCCTACGACCGATTTTAATCATTTCTCCTAATTTATTTGGATTAGTAGGTTCTCCCACTAAACAAAAATCTATTTTTTCTTTTCTTTTTCTCAAATACTCAACAACTTTTTTCGTCCCATTAATTGCAATTCCTTCTTCGTCTCCAGTAATTAGAAGGCTGATGGAGCCACCAAATTTTTTGTTTACCTCAGAAAAGTTACTTACCGCAGTAACAAATGCAGCTATTGAACTTTTCATGTCATTTGCACCTCTGCCAATTAAGTATCCTTTCTTAACTGCAGGTTTAAAGGGATTAACAGTCCAATCATTTAAATTACCAGGTGGTACTACATCCAAATGGCCTGCATAACAAAAATTTGGACTTGTGGTACCAAGTCTTGCATAAAGATTTTTTACAGGATAACTATTTTTATCTTTGAACTCGAGTATTTTAGTTTTAAAGCCAAGTTTTTTTAATTTTTTTTCTAAAAATTTAATTACACCAGCATCAGTTTTTGTAACAGATGGAAACCTAATTAGCTCTTTAGCTAATTTTAATTCATTTATTGTTGGCATGTTTAATCTCTTAAAAGATCGTTAACTGATGTTTTTGATCTTGTTTTTTCATCAACTTGTTTAATTATTACCGCACAATACAAAGATGGCGCTTGTGGATTGTTTTTATCCGGCAAGGATCCTGGAACTACCACTGAATAGGGTGGGATTTTTCCATAAGTTATTTCACCAGTTTTTCTATTAACAATTTTTGTTGATTGTCCAATATACATTCCCATACTCAGGACAGAGCCTTCTCCAACTATTACACCTTCTACTACTTCTGACATTGCTCCTAAGAAAACATTGTCTTCAATAATTGTAGGTAATGCTTGAGCAGGTTCTAATACTCCTCCAACTCCAGTACCAGCTGAGATATGACAATTTTTTCCAATCTGACAACAACTTCCTGCACGACTAAATGTATCCATCATTGTTCCTTCATCAATATAAGCACCAATATTTACATAACATGGCATCAAAACTGCATTCTTTCCAACAAATGATCCTTTTCTTACAGGTGAATTAGGCACCATTCTAAAACCAGCTTTTTCATGATCTTCTTTTGTCCATCCAGCTGTTTTTCCTTTAAGTAAATGAGCTTTGTCATACCAGCTACTGTATGGACCATTTAAATTTTCCATTGGGTACATTCTAAAGCTTAACATGATAGCTTTTTTTAGATGTTGATGTGTAACCCATTCACCATTGATCTTTTCGGCTACTCTTGCTTTTCCACCGTCTAAATCATCAATAATCCGATTAACAGCATCCTTTAAAGATTTATCTGAATTTTGACTTACTTGGTCTTTATTTTCCCAAGCGTCATTTATAATTTTCTCAATACTCATAGTTTTATGAGTTTTTTAATAACCTTATTTCTTTTAAAAATAAAGAAAGATTTTCAATTTTGTAATCAATATACTCTTCATCAGACTCTTTTTTCCCCCAGTATTCATCATTGATTAACCAAACTGTTTTTGCTCCTCTTTCTTTTCCTATAGATAAGTTTTTTGCGATATCTTCAATATAAAGTGTCTCAGTTGGATCAATTTGAAATTTTTTGACCATCAGATCAAATGCTTTTGCCTCAGGTTTTGGGCTGTACTCAGCATCAACAATATCAAATACACCGTCAAATTGATCATCAATTCCTAAGTGAGTAGTAATATTTTTAACATGTTCTTTACTGCCATTTGTAAAGACAAATTTGTTTAGATTAATATTTTCAAGCTCATTCCTTAAAGCAGTATCTTTTTCTAAAAAATCTAAATTAATATCATGCACATAGTCTAAAAATTCTCTAGGAGGTATATCGTGATGTATCATTAAACCATTAAGACTAGTGTTATATTTATGAAAATAATTTGTTTGTAATTCTTTTGCCTCTTTTAAATCTACATTTAATTTATTCGAAATATATTTAGTCATTTTTTTACTTACTTGACCAAATACTCCTTCAAGATCACTATAGAGTACCCCATCACAATCAAATAATATGTTTTTGATATTCTTTAATTCTTTCATTGTCTTATTAGGGTCCCAGAGCCCTTGTCAGAGAATATTTCCCATAAACACGAATGTGGCTTTGTGCCATTGATTATACCAACTGCTGTTACACCATTATTTACGGCGTCTAAGCATGCGTTTATTTTAGGTATCATACCTTCTGTAATAGTTTCTTCTTTAATCATTTTAAGAACCTCAGATGAAGAAATTTCCTCTATTAATTTCTTATTTTTATCTAGAACACCATCAACATTCGTCATTAACAATAGTCTTCTAGATTTTAAAGATTTTGCTATAGCCATCGCAGCTGTATCTCCATTAATATTATATGTTTGGTTTTCTTTACCTAATCCTAATGGAGAAATTATAGGAATTTTATTTTGATTAATTATATTTAATATTTGTTCATTATTAATCTCATTTGGTATTCCTACAAATCCTAGCTCTTCTGCTTCTGGTATAGTTTTTATAACATTATTATTTTTTGTGTGAATAGAGATTGCCTCTGTACCTTTGTCTTTTAAAGAATCAACAATGTCATTATTAAAATCAATCAAAACAGATTCAACAATATCAATTATACTTTTGTCAGTTACTCTTAGTCCTCTTATAAATTTTGATTGAATATTTGATTTTTCTAGTTCTCTTTTAATTCTAGGTCCACCACCATGAATTACCACAGTTGCAAGGCCTAATTTATTTAAAACACTAAGATCAGTTATAAAATTATTAAATACGTTTCTATCAATTAAAACATTTCCACCGTATTTAATTACTATTAAATCATTTTTATATTTTTCAATATATTTAGTTACTTCATTAATTGGTGGTCCATCTTTTGGAAGTATTTTTTCTAAATTCATTTATAAATATTGAATTATTAATTTACTGTTTTGACCGATGTACGTTTCATTATTACAACCTGCTGAGCCATTGTTAATATATTGTTAACCGTCCAATAAATTACCAAGCCGCTGGGAAATGGTGCAAGAATTACAGTTAAAAAAAGCGGAAAGAACATAAAAATTTTAGCTTGCATTGGATCTGTTGGTGCAGGATTAAGTTTTTGCTGAATCCACATTGATAATCCCATCGCCACGGGCCACGCTCCAATAACTAGGAAGGATGGCACATCGTATGGAAGTAGTCCAAATAAATTGAATATAGAAGTGGGATCTTTGGCGCTGAGATCTTCAATCCAACCATAGAAAGGCATGTGACGCATTTCTATTGTTACAAATAAAACCTTGTATAAAGCAAAGAATACTGGGATCTGCACGAGTATCGGTAGACATCCACTCATAGGATTCACCTTTTCACGTTTAAATAAAGACATAGTAGCTTTTTGAAGTGCCATTTTATCATCTTTGTGCAACTCCCTAAGACGAGCTTGTTCAGGTTGTAAGGCTTTCATCTTCGCCATACTTCTAAAAGAGAAATTAGCTAGTGGGAAAAATGCTATACGAATACAAACAGTAACAGCTATAATTGCCAATCCATAGTTACCAAATATTTTAAAGAAATATTCTAAAGCAGTAAATAATGGACGCGTCAAGAAGTACATTATTCCCCAGTCAATAGTTAAATCAAATTTATCTATTTTTAAAGACTCTGCGTATCCATCAATCACATCAACTCGTTTTGCAGCTACTATTACTTGTAAATTTTCTTCTATAGAGGAGTTTCCAGTTAACTCTAATGGTTCTGTTGTAACAAAGTTTATTCGGTACTTTTTTTTATAATCCATTGTAGTTTTGAATTCTTTTTCTCTTGGTGGAATAAGCGTTGATATGTAATATTTATCACCAATTCCTAACCATCCTTTTTGAGCAGTTCTGGAGAACTTTTTTTCTTCAATATCGTCATAATCTTCTTCAATTAAATCTTCATCTAACGTAGCTATAGGACCCTCATGAAGAATGTAAAAATCAGTTAAACCTTCTGGGATTTGATTTCTTATAATTTGTCCATAAGAATAGAAGTCGTAGTTTTTATCTGAAGAATTTATAACTCTTTGTTTTATCGTGAATAAAAACTTATTGTCTAAAGCAATTTCTTTTTCAAAAGTGATCCCTTGATCATTCGTCCAACTTAGTTTTATAGGAGATTGATCAGTTAATTTATTATTTCCAGAAACTGACCAAATTGAATCTGCATTTGGAATATCGATATTTTTATCCGTAGTTATAAAACCACTTTCTATTATATAGCCTTCTTTAGAGCTTCGTGGGGCAAGAAATTTTACTTTTTCATCACTTTCTAAACTTACATTGTACTCTTTGAAAGTAAGATCATCAATTGCAGCTCCTTTTAAAGAAATAGATCCAACAATACTTTGGTTTTCAAATAAAACTCTTTCACTTTCTTTCAAAGCATCTTCTCTAGAAATTTCAGTTACATTTTCTTTTTGATCTAGACTAGGAGCATCTGAGTTTTGTTCAGTTTTATTTTTTTCAGCTAAATTTTCTTTCGTTACCGGTGGTGGTGCAAAGAAAAGCGAATATAATATGATCACTGCAGCTGATAAACTTATGGCGGCTATAATATTACGAGTTTCCAATTTTTTTCTCCTTTACTTCTTTTTTAACTGGATCAAACCCACCACTTCCCCAAGGATGGCAAGATAAAATTCTTTTTATACTCATGTATAAGCCTTTAAAAAAACCATATTCTTTTAAAGCATCTATGCTGTATTCAGAACATGTTGGTAAATATCTACATGAATGACCTAATAATGGACTAATCAAATATTTATAGGCTTTGATAAATTTGATTAAAATTAAAGTAAATATATTCATTTTATTCTCTCAAAATCCTTAAACAAAGTTTCTTTTATAATTTTGTATTCATTATTTAGCATGGCCGGATGAGCAATAACAAGGACAGATTTTTCAAGTTTTATTAAATTTTGTTTAATTCCATCGTTAAAAATTTGTCTCAGCCTTCTTTTAATTTTGTTTCGTTTCACAGCTATTGCTATTTTTTTCTTTACAGAAAAAGAGATATTTAATTTTTTCTTATCTTTGTTAGGTAAGTTTCCAAAAAAAATTGTTACGTATTTGTTTGAAATCTTTTTTTGTTTTAAAAGAGTTTTAAATTCCTCATTTTTTGAAAGAGCAACGATTTTGCTTTTCATTTAACTAAAAATTATTTTCTCTTTTTCTTTTTCATTGTTGAAGAAACAGTTAAATGTTTTCTTTTCCTGTCTCTTCTCCTTTTGATGAGCTTTCGGCCACCCTTAGTCTTCATCTTTGACCTAAATCCATGCTTCTTTTTTCTTTTTCCTACTTTTGGCTGAAAAGTTCGTTTCATAATATCAATCTATTTTAGGTTTATTAAATTTTTGCACCTTTATATTAGTAATAATTAAAATAGCAAATAGAAGATTAAGCATTAAAATAAGAAGAATCATGAAAAATACAAAAAAAATTAAATTATTTATTGGGTTATCTTATTTATTAATTATTTGTGTATTTTTGTATTTCTTTTTTTCAAAATTTAGTCTTTCAGAAATCACATCCTATGATTTTATAAAAAATAACAGTGCATATTTTGATGAACTTAAAAACTCCAACATATTTTTAATTTCTATTATTTTTTTAGCATTAACTATTCTTTGGGTTTTCCCTTTTCTAGGATTTGGATCTCCAGTAGCTTTAATGGGAGGTTTTATATTTGGAAAATGGATAGGTACATTTGTTGTTGTTTTAGGCTTGAGTATTGGTGCTACTTTTTTATATATTTTTGGGAATTATTTTTTAAAACAGCTTATTAGAGAAAAGTTTTTAAATAAGTTTCAAAACTTGGAAATAAAATTTAAACAATCTGAGTTTAATTATTTATTAATTTACCGTTTTATAGGTGGTATACCTTGGCAGCTGAGCTGTCTCTTACCAACTTTATTTAATGTTAAAGTTATAAATTTTTTCTTTGCTACATTGATTGGAATAATTCCACAAATTTTTTTAGCAGTTTCTATTGGGAGTGGGTTAGAAAAAATTATAGACCAAAATGCCGAAGTACCTGGAATAACCGATATAATATTTTCACCTGATATATATATTCCAATTTCAGCTTTTTTTGTTTTGATAATAGTTACAATTGTTTTAAGGAAACACTTTTATAAATAATTTGGTGCCCCCAAGGAGAATCTAACTCCTGACTAGAGATTAC
Source organism: uncultured Pelagibacteraceae bacterium (assembly GCA_902596375.1). Classification (GTDB taxonomy): domain Bacteria; phylum Pseudomonadota; class Alphaproteobacteria; order Pelagibacterales; family Pelagibacteraceae; genus Pelagibacter. The sequence continues at coordinate 71,523 of CACJTU010000005.1, read as the reverse complement.
CAATCCCTTATTTTAACACTAAAACTATAGGGGCTTTAAAATAAGTAATATATATACAGCAATTATTCAGATTATTGCCATATTATTTTTATAGTCTATAAATTATAAAATTTTAGCCATGAAAATTTATACAAAAATAATTTTAGATAAAAATAACAAAGTTTTAAAAGAAGAATTCTTTGAATATTCGGGTACCATGGCGTTAGCAGGAATTCATTACACTTATGGTGCAAATAAGAATGCAAAACTTATGGAAAAGCAGGCTAAAAAAGAAAGAAGACTTGCAGAGAAGCGTGCAAAAAAACAACAAAAAGATGGTCCTAAAAAAGAAAAAAAAGAAGATAAAAAACCAGAGTTAGATCCAAACGAAGCTCTATCACTTGATTTTCTAACAAATCCAAATAAAGAATGAGTTCGAAGGATAAAAATGAGCGTTTAAGCTTAGCGCTTAAAAAGAATTTAAAAAAAAGAAAAATTTTCCAAAAAAAAAATAAAAAGAAAAATGATACTAAACGATAAGCAAATAATAAGATTAGCAGAGGAACACAAAATGATTAGTCCTTTCGTGAATAAAAGTGTTGCTAATGGGATTAGTCATGGTGTTAACCCATTTGGCTATGATCTTCGTTGTGGATCAGAATTTAAAATTTTTACTAATATAAAAGGAGCTACAGCAGATCCAAAAAATTTCAGTGAAGATAATTTCATTACTGTAAAAGACGAAGAGTCTATTTTAATTCCACCGAATAGTTTTGCACTTGCTGCGAGTCTGGAATATTTTAAAATGCCAAGAAATGTTACTGGTCTTGTCACTGCAAAATCAACTTATGCAAGGTGCGGTTTAGGTGTTCCACCAACGGTACTAGAGGCAGGTTGGGAAGGTGTTTTAGTTTTAGAATTCTCAAATCATACTTCAAATAGTATTAGGCTTTATGCAAATAGTGGCGCAGCCCAAATCCTTTTTTTTCAAGGAGAACAGCCAGAAGTTTCTTATGCTGACAGAGATGGAAAGTATCAAGGTCAAACAGGAATTACTTTAGCAAAATCAAAATAATTTATGGATAAATTTTCTATCACTGGTCCTTGTCGAGTGATGAGAGGTGAAGTTTCGATTTCAGGTTCTAAAAATGCGGCTTTGCCAATACTTGCCGCAACATTATTGTTTGATAAACCTGTGATTATCGAAAATCTACCTAGGGTAAGAGATATCGATACAATGCTAAACTTATTAAAATCTCTTGGATCAAATATTCAATTTTTAAACAATAAAAAAACAGTAAAAATCACTAAGACCAAAAAGCAAAAACAGTTTGCATCTTATTCAATTGTTAAAACAATGAGAGCAGGAATACTTGTGCTTGGACCATTAGTTGCCAAATACCATAAATCAATCTCAAGTTTTCCGGGTGGATGTGTTTTGAATGGTAATTCTGGTAGACCAATTAATTTACATTTGGAAGCTTTAAAAAAACTTGGAATGAGGTATGAAATAAAAAAAGGATATATTCATGCGAAATCTAATGGTAAATTAAAAGGTAATAAAATAAAGTTTCCATCTATAAGCGTTGGGGCTTCACAACAACTCCTGATGTCAGCAGTTTTGGCAAAAGGCAAAACTTTGTTACATAACTTAGCATGTGAACCAGAAATAAAAGATTTAACTAATTTTTTAATTTCTGCAGGCGCTAAAATTAAATGGATTGGTAAAAGAACCTGTCAAATCATTGGTGTAAGTTCTCTTAAAGAAACAAAATATTCTGTAATGGGCGATAGGATTGAAACTGGAACTTTTTGTGTTGCAGCCACATTAGTAAAAGGAGATTTATTAATTAAGAATTTTGATCCAAAGTTAATTAAAACTGAATTAAATTTATTAAAAAAAGTTGGGGCAAAAATTAAATTATTTAAAAATAGTATTCATGTTAAAGGACCAGAAAGAATAAAAAGTATAAAAAATATAACAACCAAGGAGTACCCTGGATTTCCCACAGACCTTGCCCCTCAATTTATGGTCCTTCTTTGTAAGGCTAATGGTACAAGCACAATTACAGAAAATATATTTCAAGGTAGGTTTTTACATGCAATGGAGCTTCAGCGACTGGGAGCTAAAATAACTATAAAAAATAGAACTGCAAAAATAGAGGGCAATACAAACTTTATAGCAGCAGAAGTAATGTCGAGCGATCTAAGAGCATCGGCTGCTTTAGTGCTTGCTGGTATCGTTTCAAAAGGTAACACAGTAGTAACTAGAGTTTATCATTGTGATCGAGGTTATGAAAATTTTGAAAATAAACTAAAAAAAATTGGTGTGAATATTAAAAGGGTAAAATAATGAGTAAATATTTAGCAAAAATACTTGGAAATGATCCAGATTCACTGCAGATGATTGCAGCCCTAAGTTCTGGAGCAAAAGTTAAAGTTTCAGATATCAAATACCTTTCATCTAATAAAGTTTTTTTATTATCTATTGAAAGAATGAATAAAGAAAAGGAGCAGGATGATAAAAAAATTAATAGTATCTTAAGGTTTGACTTTATAACTCAATCTAAATCTAAAAATATTGATCAATCAAGACAAGAAATGATACTAGAATTATTATCAATAGATTATTTGAAAAATAATGATGATTATGAAATAACATTAATTTTTAATAATAATGCACAAATAGTTTTAAGTTCAGATACTTTAGAATGTAGATTAGAGGATCAATCCAATATTTAAATTTATGAAAATTTTAAATGCTCAAACAAGAAATTTTTATTCAGAATTGGATAAGATAATTAGTAAAAGAAATAAAATAGATAAATCAATTCTTAAAACAGTAGAAAAAATAATCAATAATGTCAGAAAAAATAAAGATAAAGCTTTGGTATATTATGAAAAAAAGTTCAATAATAATTCAAAAATCATACCAACTAAAAAAGAAATAGATAAAGCAATAAAATCCTTAGACCCAAAAGTTAAGAAGGCAATTGATCAAACCTATGTAAGAGTGAAGGAATGGCATAAAAAGCAAATGCCAAAAGATATTTATTTTAAAGATAAATTAAATAATAAATTTTATTATAAGAGCAAGGCAATTAACAGTGTAGCTTGCTATGTTCCTGGCAATTTACCATCAACATTAATCATGTGCGCTACTCCAGCTATAATTTCAGGTGTTAAAAGGATTGTGCTTTGTACTCCAAGAATAAATGGCAAACTCAATAGTGCTGTTTATTATGCTGCATCAATATTGGGTATAAAAGAATCATATAGTCTTGGAGGAGCTTCAGCGATAATGGCATTAGCAAATGGAACACCAAAAGTTAAATCAGTAAATAAAATAGTTGGCCCTGGATCGAAATGGGTAGCTCTTGCAAAAAAAATGGTTTTTTTAGAAGGCTTGTGCGGAATTGAGTCTGCAAACATGGGACCAAGTGAGATTGTTTGTTGGGCTGATTCCTCTACATCACCAGATATAGTTGCTTCAAGTATGATTGCACAAAGTGAACATGATCCTGGATCTTTAGCAATATTATTAAGTAAAGATAAAAAATTAATTAAAAAAGTTAAACTATCAATTGCAAATCAATTGAAAGATCTACCACGAAAAAAAATAGCTAATAAAAGTTTACAAGATAATGGAATTTTAATCTATGTTAAGAAAGATAAAGATGTTCTTAATGTATCTAACTATTTGGCCCCTGAACACATCGAGATATTATTAAAAAATTTTAAAAAATACTTAAACAATAATATTGTGGCCGGGAGTGTTTGTATTGGCCCTTATAGCAGCATGAGTCTTAGTGATTACGGCCCAACTCAGCACACACTTTGCACGCACGGTAGCGCAAAGTTTTCATCAGGTTTAGGTGTAAAAGATTTTATAACACAAACAAGCTACAACCAGCTTAGTAAAAAAGGAGTTGCAAAGCTTGGTAAGAGTGGATATTTGTTAAGCAAATTTGAAAATTTATTAGGCCACAGTAGGTCTATAAAAAAAAGAATGGAGAATAACTAAAATTGCCAAAAGAAGAAAATATTCTAACTTTTTCTGGAGTAGTAACTGAGCTTCTTAAGAATGCGATGTTCAGAGTGACTTTAGAGAATGGGCACGAAGTCATCGCGCATGCCAGCGGCAAGCTTCGCAAAAACAGAATTAGAGTACTTCAAGGCGATAAAGTTACTGTCGACGTCTCGGCGTACGATTTAAAAAAAGGAAGAATAACGTTTCGAGGATAGAAACATTATTTTTGGCACGGTCGTGTAGCTCAGTAGTAGAGCAGTACCCTGAAAAGGTATGTGTCGTAAGTGCGATTCTTACCACGACCACCACCCAAATTAACATTTAATTTCAATGTTAATGCATAAGGTTTGAAAATAACCAGACTGTTTTTTCATCTTGTATTTGAGTAAAAAGATAAATAATTTATTTATATAAAATAATAACATAAGGATGAGTATAAGATGAGTACAAAACTTGAAGGCAAAATTAAATGGTATAATTCAAAGAAGGGCTATGGTTTTATCGAGAGACAAGACGGAGAGAAGGATTGCTTTGTACATGCAAGCGCTGTGAAGGCCGCTGGTATGAGATACTTAGAGGAAGGTCATCCTCTATCTTTCGACCTTGAAGACGGTCCCAAAGGCCCATCAGCTGTTAATTTGGTATCCAAAAAAGAAGCTTAATAATCTATTTATCAAAATTAAAAAGGACGTTTTATCTGCAATGGGTAAACGTCCTTTTTATTTAAAGTATTGCATATTTATTATTTTTGTTTAAAAGACTGCCTATGAATATAAATATTACATACAGAAAGACTTTGAGAAGTACACATAGAAGCTGTTTCCATAGCCATTAGGGCTGTTATTTATAATTATTTAAAATTCACAAAAAAAAGAATATAAACAAACTATGCGGATGTAGCTCAGCTTGGTTAGAGCACTTGATTGTGATTCAAGGGGTCAGTGGTTCGAGTCCACTCATCCGTACCAAAAGGCATAGGAGATGCCTAATTAAAATGAGTAAAGAAAAACAATTAAAAGCAATACTTCCAAGTGGCTTTCAAGATACATGGGGCGATGCATTAGCACTCAAAAAGAAGTTGCTGGGTATTATTGAAAAAAATTTTATTAAATATGGATTTAGTCCTTTAGAGACAAGTCCTATGGAATTGAGTTCAATTATTGGAAATTCTTTAGCAGAAGATGATGAAAATCCAATGGCAGACATATTTACCTATGATGAAAATGGTACCGATGTATCTTTAAGATATGATCTATCGCAGGGTTTTATTCGTTTTTATAGTCAAAATTATTTGGACTTACCAAATCCATATAAGAGATATCAGATAGGTACAGTATTTAGACGAGAGAAACCAGGAAATGGGAGATATAAATCTTTCGGACAGTGTGACGTAGATATAATTGGTAAATTTGACAAAAAACAAGCCAACGCAGAATTATGTAATATTATTAGTTCTACCTTTTTAGAAATAGGATTAAAAAAATCAGATTTTGTTATCAATGTAAGTAATAGGAAAATAGTTCAAGGTTTGATGCAGGACCTTAAAATTATTGATGAAAAACAGAGACAAAAGGTTTTACGGGCTATTGATAAATTAGACAAGCCAGGTTTTGGAATCAAAGGAGTAGAAGAATTATTAAAAAAAGAAAGGATTGATGCTAGTGGGGCAATTACTAAAGGAGCAGATTTATCTGATGAACAAGCATCTAAAATTATAGAATTTTTAAAAGTTAAGGATTTAAATCAATTAAAGAAACAAACAGATAACGAAACAACCCAAGAAGGAATTAAAGAACTTGAAGATTTATTTGAGGTCTTAAAGTATGGTGAGTATGCTGATCAAGTTAAATTTGATCCCTCAAAAATTCGTGGTTTAGATATCTACACTGGATGGATCGTTGAAACAAATTTGAAGTTTGACGTTAAAAACCCTAAGGGGAAGAGTATAGACCCAGGCTCATGCTGTAGTGGAGGTGAGTACCTTGTTACAAAATTTAAAGGAGACCCTTTTTTAGGAAGTGGTGTCTCAATAGGTATTGATAGACTAGTGTTCTGTTTATTACAAAAAAAAGAGATAGAAGCTAAAGAGGCAAAACCAGTTCTTATATGTGTTATGGAAGAGTCTTATTTAGAAAAATATTATGAGATTTTAAATTATTTAAGAAAAAATAATATTAATTCAGAAATTTTTCTAGACAGTAAAAAAAAATTATCGAAACAATTAGATTATGGTAATCGAAGAAAACTTCCAGTTGCAATTATTTGTGGAGAAAATGAATTTAAAGATAATACGTTTACATTAAAAAATCTTCTTGGTTTAAAGGGAGATAATCAAACAACAGTTCCAAAAGATAAATTAATAGATGAAATCAGAAAATTTATCTAAAATTCTTAAATCCAGAGGTTTTAAGAATATTGAACTTGATAGTATTATAGAAACTAAGCACATTCTTAAAAGATCAGGCGGTAATTTTAGACAATATCTTTTTTCTTTTTATGATCAGAATAACACTGAGTATTCGTTAAGGAGTGACCTATCTATAGCCAGTGTATTAAAATTAATAAAGGATAAAACTCAAAATAAAATAAAATGGTCATATAGTGGTGAAGTTTACCGAAAACAAAACAACAATAAATCTCCCATAATTAAACAGACAGGTTATGAAATATTTAATTCAAAAAATAAGGAAAAAGATGATTATGAAATTATTAAAACATCTTTAGATATATTTAAAAAATCTAAATTTAAGAGATGTGAATTAAGTCTAAGTAATATTGAGATTTTTAATCTTTTAGTAAGTAAACTCACACTACTCCCTTTAAGATGGAGAGAAAAAATTCAACGTCATTTTTCAAGAGAAATTTATTTTGATCAATTACTAAGAAAGCTTTCTGATAACAAGGATATTAATCCTAAATTAGTTGAACAGGATAAAATATTAGCTGAAAAACTTAGAAAGAAAGATTTAACAAAAAACTATTCTGGAAGATCTTTAAGAGAAATTTTAGAAAGATTTGATCTGAAAAATTACCAGGATCCTAGAAATATTTCGAATAAAAAAAGTGTTAAAATTATAAAAGATTATCTGAGAATTTCTTGCCCTATAGAAAAAGCTCCAAAAATTTTAAATAGTTTTTTCCAAAAAAATAATCTTAATATATTTATAAGTGATGATTATTTTCCAATAAAAAAAAATAATATTAAGAACGTTAAAGTTAATTTTAATCCAAATATAAACAGACAAATAAGCTATTACACCGGAATGACTTTTAACATTAAAGTTAATTTTAATAATAGAAAAGAAATTTTTTTAAGTGGTGGACGATTTGATAATTTAATTAAAGATCTTGGAAATAAGAAAGACTTAAACGCTGTTGGTGCAGCAATTAATAGAGCTATTATCTGATGAAAGAGACAATAACTATTTTAACTTTATCTAAAGGACGCATGAAAGCTGAAGCAGAAAAAGTTTTTAAAAAAAAAAAATTAAAAATAATTCGGGAAAGTGAACGATCCTTGATCGGGTCTATTAAAGGATATCCTAATATTCGTGTGCTTTATATGAATGCTACAGAAATTGTAGAAGCATTAGGAAAAGGAATTGGAGATATTGGCATTAGTGGAAAAGATTTGTGGCTTGAAAGTGATCAAAGCATCCAATCTAACATTGCCCTTGCAAAACAATATAGTTGGGGAAGATCTGACTTAATCGTTGCGGTAGACACAATGTGGATTGACTGTGTCAATCCCACGGACTTAGAGGATATTTCTTACGAATTTTATCAAAAAAAGAAAAGATTAATGCGTTGTGCAACCAAATTTAAAAACCTTGCTCATGGTTGGTTTAATTCTAAAGGAATTACTCAATATGAATTAATTTCTTCACTTGGCGCCACAGAGGCTGCAAATAAATTAACTGCAGACTTAATAGTGGATCTGAGTACAACCGGTGAAACATTAAGACAAAATAATTTAAAAGTTATTGATACAATCTTAAGTTCTTCTGCTTGTTTATTTTATGCTAAAAAATCGATTAAAAAAAAGGGAGTAAAAAAAATACTTAAATTACTTTCTAAATAGTAAATCAAACCAATAACCAAGTATAATTTTAATGATATCTAAGTTTCTAATTACAGCATAGAGAGCAACTAATACTCCTAGAAGAAATATAATTTTAAATAAAAATACTAAATCCATAATTACTTTAAATCTTTTTGCTGATTATACCATTTTTTTTGTCTTTTTCTTTTTTCTTCTAATCTTTCTGCATTATTTTTTATCTCTGCATATATTTTTTTGTCATAAATTTTACGCTTATTTTCAGACATTTTATTTCTCCATTTAATAGTTGAAGATCTATTCTTAAGTTTTTCGAAATCTATTTCACCTTTTTGAAATTCTTTAATACTTTCTTCGGTAGAATTATTAAAATGATCTTTTAAATTTCTTATATATGTTCTACCAGTTTGATAAAATTTAAGAGTTTTTCTATCAGTTTCCTTTCTGGTCATTAGCTTTTTTTTATTCAGTTTACCTTCGCCTCTAAAATCTTTTTTTGTCCAATTTCGTGGTTTACTATTAATTATATTTTGAAGCTCCTTGTCAGTTCTTAATTTCCACTGATTTGTACCCTTTGGGTTTCTGTTATAGTCTTTATTGTTCATTTTTATTAAATTATACTTATTTAATATGGAAAAAAAAGATCGTAATGAATGGACCAAAAAGTTTAGAGAACTTGGAAAGAAGAAAGGATCTCATAAAGATTTTGCGAAACTTTATAAAGAAATGAAAAAATTTAAAAAAGAAAAAAATCCAAAATCATAATATGAGTATAGATAGAGTTAAAGAATTTGCTGAGGTATATACCTCTGAAAAAGATGTTAATGATATGTTGGATATTGTTAATGAAGAAACTTTAAGAATTGACTCTAGATTTCTTGAGCCAGCATGTGGAAATGGAAACTTTTTGGTTCAAGTTCTTATAAGAAAAATAAATGTAATAACAAAAAGATATAAAAATAGTAAAGTAGAATTTGAAAGATATATTGTTCAAGCTATTTCAAGTCTTTATGGAATTGACATACTTAAAGACAATGTTGAAATGTGTAGAAAGAGATTATTTGATCTAGTTATAGAAAATTATAATAAAATTTATGAAAAAAATATAAGTCAAAAATTTATTAAAACTATTAAATATATTTTATCATTTAACATTGTATGGGGTGATGCTTTAAGTCTTTTGGATCAAGAAAGCAAACAACCAATTATTTTTGCAGAGTGGAGCTTTGTAACAGGTAGTTTAATTAAAAGAACAGATTATATTTTTTCAGACCTTATTGCTTATCAACCTTTTGAAAAAGATACGTTATTCTCAGATCTTGGTGAAAAAGTAATTATCCCTGATCCAAAATATTCCTATAAACCAATACATTATTTAGATTTAGAAAAAAATGTTAAAGAAAAATCCTAGTGAAGAATTAAAAAAAAGTAATCCTGATATACTTAATTGTTTAGCAAATTTAAGTAACGATGAAGTATTTACTCCTCCATCAACCGTAAATAAGCTTCTAGATTTATTGCCTAAAAAAATTTGGGAAAATGAAAATATAAAATTTTTAGATCCAACTTGTAAATCTGGAGTTTTTTTAAGAGAAATAGTTAAAAGGCTAAACAAAGGTTTAGAGAAAAAAATTACAAAAATTAAAACACGAATAAATCATATTTTGAGTAAACAAATATATGGAATCGCTAACACTGAATTAACTTCATTGGTCTCAAGAAGATCTTTGTATTGCTCAAAATATGCTGATAGTAAAAATTCAATTACAAAAATATTTAATACCAAAAATGGAAACATTTTTTATCAAAAATCTAATCATACATGGTTTAATGGTTCATGCAGGTATTGTGGAGCTAATGAAAAGAGCTATAGTAGAGGAGAATCTCTTGAAAGTTATGCATACAATTTTATTCATGATAAATTTCCACAAAATATAAAAAATATGAAATTTGATGTAATAATTGGAAATCCACCATATCAACTGAATGACGGGGGTGGAGTAGGATCAAGTGCAATACCTATTTATGATAAATTTGTTAATCAAGCAAAAAAATTAAATCCGAACTACTTAATAATGATAATTCCATCTAGATGGTTTACTGGCGGGAGAGGTTTAGATTCATTTAGAAAAGAAATGTTAAATGATAAAAGAATTAAAGAGCTACATGATTTTAAAGACGCTAGAGAATGTTTTCCTGGAAACCCTCCAAAAGGAGGAGTTTGTTATTTTTTATGGGACAAAAATTATGATGGTGAATGTGAAGTTTTTTCTCATCAAAAAGGTGAGATAATTTCAAAAAGTAAAAGACTGTTACTTGATGATGTTTCACAAATTTTTATTCGAGATAATGATTCAGTTGGAATTTTAAATAAAGTGAGAGAAAAAAAAGAAAAATCTTTTTCAGAATTAATTAGCGCTAATGATCCTTTTGGTTTTGATTTAAGAGAAGATAATAGTTACACAAGAATTAAACCAAATTACAAACTTAAAAAATTTAGTGGAGCTGTAGAATTTTATTATCAGGGTTGGAAAAGTAAAGGATTAGGATTTATTGAAAATAATAAAGTTAGAAAAAATATTGATTGGGTCAATAAATATAAAATTTTAATACCAAAGGCATGGGGGGTCGGTGATTATTTAAATGATTGGTTAAAACCGATTGTAGTTGGAACAAATTCATGTTGTACAGAGACATATTTAATTATTGGTCCTTTTGATAAAAAAAATATGGCTGACAATGTAATCACATATACCCAAACAAAATTTTTTCATTATATGACCTCAATTATAAAAATTACTCAAAATACAATGCAAAAAGCATATTCATTAGTGCCAATGCAGGATTTTAGTAAAAAGTGGGATGATCAAGAACTATATAAAAAATATAATCTATCAAAAAGAGAAATAGAAATAATTGAAGAAATAAAAGGTGAAAAATAAAAATTTTTTTGAAGATAAAAAAAACTTTTCTCCAAAAATATATGGATATCGTGACTCAAACCCTCAATTGGATGGATTAATAAAAATTGGTTATACAAGCACAGGGGATGTAAAAAGAAGGATAAAACAACAATATCCAACTTTAAGACCTGGCAAAGAGCCTTACAAAATTGTTATTGAAGAATCTGCTGTAAGAACTGACGGAACTACTTTTACTGATAGAGAGGTACATAAATTTTTAAGATCTAAGGGTGTTAATAATCCAAAAGGAGAATGGTTTAGATGCTCAGATAGCGTAGCCAAATCAGCAATAAAATTTATTTATGATGGAAAAACAGGAGAAGAAGATCGTGATTTAAATTTCAAAATGAGACCAGAACAAAAAGATGCAGTAAACATTACCTATAAATATTTTAAAAGTTTCAGGGATAAAAATAAAGATAAAACCCCTAGGTTTCTGTGGAATGCAAAAATGAGATTTGGTAAAACTTTTGCTGCTTATCAACTAGCATTAAAATCAAATTGGAAAAAAATTTTAGTATTGACTTATAAGCCAGCAGTCCAAAATGCATGGGAAGAAGATTTATTAAGACATAGAGATTTTTCTGAATGGCAATTTTTATCTAAAGATGGGATGAGCTACAAACAAATAAAAAAAAGTAAACCATTTGTTTGTTTCGGTTCATTTCAGGATTACCTAGGAAAAAATAAATCTGGTGGTATTAAGCCGAAAAATGAGTGGATTCATGTAATTAATTGGGACTGTGTTATAATTGACGAATATCATTTTGGTGCATGGAGAGATAAAGCTCAAGATTTATTTGAAACAGATGATAATCAAGAGGTTAGCTATCAATCGAATAAAACGCTTAAAGATTTCGATTACAAAGATCTACCAATAACCTCTAATCATTTTTTAATTTTATCTGGCACACCATTCAGAGCTTTAGACTCTGGTGAGTTTTTAGAAAATCAAATTTATAATTGGACATACACAGATGAACAAAAAGCAAAAATAAATTGGCCAAAATCAAATGGAGACAATCCATATGCGTCATTACCAAGAATGATTTTAATGACATATAAAGTTCCCGACGCTATAAAAGAAATTGCTTTAGAAGGAGAATTTGATGAATTTGATTTGAATGAATTTTTTTCAGCCAAAGGTATAGAAGAGGAGGCAAAGTTTAATCATAAAGATGAGGTACAAAAGTGGTTAGATTTGATACGAGGAGCACACCTAGAGACTACTAGAGATAACCTAAAACTAGGTGCAAAGAAACCAGCTTTTCCATTCTCTGACACTAAATTACTTAATCTTTTAAATCATACTTTTTGGTTTATGCCTAATGTTGCATCATGTTTTGCAATGAGAAATTTGCTGAGAGAGAAGCAAAACAGCTTTTATCATGATTATAAAGTAGTGGTTGCTGCTGGAAACAAAGCAGGACTTGGCGTCAAAGCATTACCCCCAGTAAAAGCTGCAATGGCAAATCCCTTAAAAACTAAAACAATAACCCTATCATGTATTAAGTTAACCCAAGGTGTAACGGTAAGACCATGGTCTGGAATATTTATGTTAAGAAACACATCTAGTCCTGAAACATATTTTCAATCAGCATTTAGAGTCCAAAGTCCATGGGAAATTAGTAATCCAGATGGTCTCTCTCCAAATAAAAAAGAAATTATAAAGCGCAATTGCTATGTTTTTGATTTTGCTCCAAATAGAGCTTTGCATCTAATTTCTGATTATAGTTGTAGATTAAGTATCTCAGAAGATAAAAATCCTGAAGAAAAGGTTCAAGAGTTTATTCAGTTTTTACCGGTTTTGTCTTACGATGGTTTTGATATGAGAGAAGTAAATGCAGGTGAAGTTCTAGAAATTGCTATGAGTGGAATGTCAGCTACTATGTTAGCAAGAAGATGGGATGCAGCAGCACTTGTAAATGTAGATAATTTTACTCTTTCAAGATTAATGAATAATGAGAGAGCAATGCAAGCTTTGATGAAGATTGAGGGTTTTAGATCTTTAAATGATGATATTCAAACAATAATTAATAACAATGAAACTATAAAAAAATTGAAAGAGAAAGCTAATAATAAAGATCTATCAAAAAAAGAAAAAAAAGAAATTAGTGATAAGGAAAAAGAATATAAGAGTAAGAGAAAACTTATACAGGATAAGCTTAGAAAATTTGCAACAAGGATTCCTGTTTTTATGTATTTAACTGATTACAGAGAAAGAAAACTAAAAGATATTATTACAAAATTAGAACCAGGTCTCTTTAAAAAAGTTACTGGCCTTGAAGTCGTAGATTTTGATTTATTATTGAGTTTAGGAGTTTTTAATAGTTCCTTAATGAATGATGCAATATTTAAATTTAAAATTACTGAGGATGCAAGTTTGAGTTATTCAGGAATTGATAATAGTTCTGATAAATATGGTTTGTTTGACACAATTATATACAAATAAAATTTCAACTAGAACATGAAAAGTAGAAAGAAATATAAATCATATTGTAATGAAAATTATCTTAGATTTAATCTGACTGAGGATCAAATATGGAGAAATTTTTATAAAGAATTTGGAGAAGAGAGAGCTGAAGAATTAAATCAATTATTTGTAGACAGGTATAAAGATTCTTCAAATGGAAATCCTTATAATTTTTGTAAAAATTTTAGAGAAACATCTACATTGATGTACTTTCAATCAGATTTTTTTTTAGAAAATTCTTTAAAAATTTTAGAATTATTTGAAGAAATAAAACCTACTAATATTTTAGAATTAGGTTGTTACAACGGTATATTACTTAATTATCTTGCAGAGAAATATCCTTCTCAAAATTTTATTGGGGTAGATATTGAAGAAAAAATAATTGGATTTGCGAAAGAAAAATTTAGTCAAAAAAATTTAAATTTTTTACCTTTGGAATATAAGAGTTTGTTTGAATTGGAAGATAAATTTGACTTAATATTTACTATATTTGGACTTGAAAATATTCCTTCAGATATAAAATTAGATAAATTTGAGATTAGAAATAACAATGATTATCAAGCAAGATATGATTATTTTAACGATTTTTTTAATAATCTTAAAAAAATTATAAAAGATAAAGCTTTATTTTGTCCAATAGTTAGAATTCCAGATTTAAATTGTTTAATGGCATTTTTTGATGCTGCCTCAATAAATCAATGGAATCTAAAAGATAACAAAGTTGAATTCATAGAATCAAGAAATTATAATTCTATTGAACGAATACCATTCTTTATATTAGAGCATTCATCCAAAGAAACTAATAATAAAAAAATTGAAGTAGACAATTTTTTTGAAATTACTGAACGATATAGAAGTGAAGATAATCTGAGATATATTTATTTATATAATAAAAATAAATCAAATTTTAATGAAGTAATTAAGAATGGCAAAATTTTTTATAAAGATGACCAAAATACACTTTATTATAAAATTTATAAAAGATTAGGAAACTTCATGCTTTTTTTTTGGGCAACAAATGGTTTTTCTTATTATGGAGAATTTAAAAATTTAGATGAACTTAAAAAGTTGTTCCTAGAATATACAAGTAAAGAACTTGAATTATAATAAATAAAATTTTTTTATCTCTAAAAATTCTTCTTTATGAAGCAAATTTAAGCTTCATTTTTTCAAGGTATCTGTCGAGGCTATCTAATTGTTCCATTTTCTCATGGTCCTCATTTTTTTCTGCTACGATTTTGAGAGTATCTAGTCTAGCTTGTTGTGCAGGAATTTTTATAAATGGACTTGGTTTGTCCGACATATCTAAAATATTTTTAGCAATTCTTTTTTTTACTCTTTTAAAATCTCTCTTTGTTAATATTTGACAAAATTTATCTTCATTACCATCATAATCATCAAATAATTTCATCTCTGCTAAAACTTTAATATCATTTCTTTTAAAAAGATTAAAAATTCTCTTTTTTTCTTTAGGAGAGTTATCTTGATTAAATTGGTTCATAAGATTTCGTTCCTCATTGCTCAATTCTCCAGTCAACGAATAGATTTTTTCTTCTGGTTGTAATTCTTCTTGATTAAATTCTTGTCTCTCTTCATATTGTTCTTGAACAATATCCCTTATTTTTGCAGCCAACTCTTCTTTATTTTTTTTTAGTAAATTATATCTTTTTTTAATTTCGTTCATACCAAGAGCTTTGTACTCATCATCTAATAATGCAAATTCACTATTCATTATAATTGGCGCACGGTTACTTTTACATGTACGGATATATTTTGGACTACCTTTCAAACTTTCCTTTAAACCATCTCTATCTAACTTTAATACGTCCTCAGGATTTTTTCGTAAATCATACAAATAATACCAACCAGGAAAAATAGTATTACCCAAGTACATCCCACAATATATCTTTGCTTTAAAGTAAGCTTCATGCCAACAAAATATACCTTCTTTAATTTTAGGAAGTACATCTGCTTTTTTTCTTAATGCTATCGATGCATTAAATACATCGGGAGCTTTTTCAAATAATTTTTGAGCAAGATCCTTAGTTGCGATCGTATCATATAAACTATCATGAGCGCCTTTAGTTTCTATACCATTTGCGGACAGCATTGATTGTAAACGAAATGAAGTGTTGCCTTTTTCATTAAGCTCATAATTAAGTGCACCAGGTGCGAATACACTAGCTGCCCTAATTGCAGGAAGTAGATCAAATTGTTCTTTATTAGTTATATAAGGCCATTTTAGATTGATATATAAGCTGTTTTGAAGAAGTATATTGTCATAATTCATTGAATTATATCCGACAAAGATAGTTCCTCTTTCGGCTAGAGCTTTGAACCTTTTTTCCCATTCATTCACGAGCTCACTATTTGATAATTTTTCGTTTTCAATTACTTCAACAGGAATATTGTGAGCAAGCATCGCATCAACTTCAAATGCACGAGAGGCTCTAAATCTTGAATTTATCTTCCACTGGTCTACAATTTTAAAATTTTCATCAACTGTTACAGCAGCTACAGAAAGACAGGTTGCTTTTTGTGCAGCTCCAGCATCTGACTCACAATCAAAATAAGTAAATAGTGCCATAACTTTAAGCTAATTTCTTTTCTTCCTTATCTAAGATTAGGTTTTTATAATTATTTTCATCGAATAATTTCAAACCTGCAATATTATTAATAAATTCTCTTGTTTCGTCTGAATTCCCATATTTATTTATAAACTGATCTATTTCGTGTAAACGAATATTTTTTCCTTTTTTTAATAATTTTCTCATTTCTAGAAGTTGTTCTTCACGCTCTTTTAAAAATTTTTTTTGGAACTCTTCGGTAAAATAAGAATTATTACTCTCTGCTACAAGTTTATCATTGCTAGCTAATTCTTTCCATTTTTTTAATTGTTCTTCTTGTTTTTTCAAGAACTCAGGAACTTCATAATCATCATTTTGTTTATTTTTTTCTTTGTAGTAAGTTTCATCAATCATTTTAGAAACTTGTTTAAAATCTTCTTTATTTTGTTGTGCTATTTGTCTTTTAGTTTCGTTAACAATTTTTTCTTTCTCTTTCTCTATTTTAGCAATAAGAGCCATTTGTTTTTCATGCTCTCTTTTAATTTCATCTATTTCTTTTAGCATTTTTTCATCATCTTCTTTTACTTTTTCTTTTCTGCCGAAAAACCATCTGCTTTTTTGTTTTTTTTCAGCTTCAAAATTAAATTTTCCTGATTTCCAAACTATTTGTCCTCCAATTGTATTATTGTTTTTGAGTTGATTAATTTCTTTACGTCTAATTAAGAATGCACCTTTATTAAAATAATCCATTTTTATTTCTTTATAGTCTGTAGGGGAATAAAATGATGGAATAATTTTAGTTCTTAAATTTTCGCAAATGTAAAAGAAATTATTAGTGGACTCCATTTGAATTTCAAATTCTGAGAAACCATTTAGCATATCTATTTCTTCTGAAGATAAAATTTCTAAAGTATCTTGATGTTCTTGTTCATATATTTGCTGAACATTAGATATATTTTTTAGTCCCGTTCTTTGATAATCCAATTTTCTTAAGAAGTTTTTATAATTTTCAAATGTTTCTGGATAAATTTCTTGAATATAACTTTCAATAATTTGTTCATCATCTTTTTCAAATACATCAGCGTTAATATTAATTATTGCGAGTGTGTGTCTTTCCAAAGCTGGAATTAATAATTTTTTATTGATATTTAAATCCAATATGTTTTGATCATTAATTATCTCATCAAATTTTTCTGTAGCTCTTTTTTGAGAATCCCTTAATACAAAATGGTAAATGCTTGATAAAAATTTATATGAAAAGTCTCTAGAGAATTTTAATGGGGATCTGTAAATAAAGTTCGTTAGAAAGGCATCATTTTCACCCATATTTATAGAGCACAATCTTTGGCTTATGTTGGCTTTCTCTAGGATAGATGAGAGTAATTCACCATTTTTTTGAGATTCTGGTCTATTTTTCTGCATGTTTATTAATTTTTTTGTTACGATTCACTTTTACACTTTATATATATAGTCTAATGACAATAAAACAAGATATATTTGTAAAAAATATTGTCAAATGACAAAAAAAAAGTTGACTTTATATTTTTAGCCTGTTAAAAGGCTTTTATGAGCGATTTTAAAGATAAAAAAACAAACAAAAACAAAAGCAAAAGCAAAATCTTAGAGTTTAAAACCAAGTCATTAAAAGAGCAAAAAATAGAAACAAACCAAGATATTTGGAACAAAATGGATTTGTACGCCAAAGAACTTGTTGAAGCTTTTGATGAAAAAACTAATCGAGAAAATATCGACAGGGATCATTGCTTATATTTGTTTCATTATAGGTTGATGCAAAAAATGATGTTTAGAATGAGCTATCCAGCTTTTAAATATTATACGAAATCAGTTTCTAGACAATTATTAGAACACCATAAAGAATTTATGAATTCATTAGATGAATGGACATCTGATGACGGACAAGACGACTTCGGAAGAAGAATAGAGGCAAATAAAAATAAAACGTTACACTAAATGAAAGGGAAAAATATGAGACATTTTGAATATAAAGATTTAGGAACAAATTCACATAAGTTTTGGGAAATAAGCCTAAATGCAAATAAGGTTTTGGTAAAATATGGAAGAATAGGTATCCAAAATCCAGCTGAAAATGAAAAAAGTTTTGCTACTAAAGATCAGGCAAAAAAATATTGTGAAAAGAAAATCAGAGAGAAAACTTCGAAAGGATATGTAGAAAATTAATATATGAACAAAAATTTTAAATATATTTTGGAAGAAAGATTACAGTATATGCTAACTTGGCAAAAAGAGTGTTTAGAATATTTTAAGCACCAACAAATTCAAGAAAAAGCAAAATTAAAATACTATCAAGATAGAAAACTAGAGAGCTTATTTTGTGATATTTATTATTTTCCAATTAATGTTTTAAGATTTTTGAAAAGACAAAGACAAAAAAGAACATTTATCAAAGGATGTACTGAAATAGAAGTTCTAAGAGAGGAAATTGACAAGATTGATAATATAAAAAAAATAGGAGGAAATAATGGACAATATTAAAAAGTTAAAAGATATAATTTTAGAATTAAATGAGGTGACAGAAGCACAACACATTAAATCAATCGAGTCATCCGTGACAACCAGCTGGGGAGAAGAGATTTGGGATCATGAGAAAATATCTAGAGATATTTTACAAAATGCTAGAGATGGAGTTGTTTCAGCAAAAATGGATATAGATCAAATTAAAATCTCAACAGATAATGATTTAATTAAAGTGTATGCGCCAAATGAATATTCTTTAGAAAAACTATATTATATTGGCTCATCGAAAACCGAACAAGAAAATATGATAGGTGCACATGGGGAAGGTGTAAAGAAGTGTCTATCGGATATGGCAAGAATGGGAATTACAAA
Organism: uncultured Pelagibacteraceae bacterium; assembly: GCA_902596375.1. Classification (GTDB taxonomy): domain Bacteria; phylum Pseudomonadota; class Alphaproteobacteria; order Pelagibacterales; family Pelagibacteraceae; genus Pelagibacter. Next base: position 52,583 of record CACJTU010000005.1, on the reverse strand, counting down.
TCCAATAATGATTTCTGGAGACCAATGTCTAATAGTTTCTGTTGGTAAAGAGGTTCCAGGCACAGATGGTCTTAGAGCTTTGGTTTATAATTATTTTAAAATTAATAAGTTAAAAGGGAATTACTTTATTATTAACACATTAGATAAAAAACTTAAAAAGGCATTTGAATTTGGGTTAAGAAACTTTTTTTATTCTTCAAACCCATTAATTGGAGAAGTGTTACATTCATATAACGATATAACAATTTACAAATCAAAAACTAAAGACGGGTTTGGTTTTTATAAAGGTTTAAAGAGAGTTGATATTAAAGGAATTCCAGTAATTATTTCTATTGATAAGAAATATGCTGCATTAGAAAAAAAAGTAAAAATAGATCGAGATCGTCAAGCGTTTGATGCGAAATTACAAAGTACATTTTATTCAATATTTGCAAGAAGCGGCTTCTACTACGGAGCAATGGAGAATAATCCCGCTATCCGATATATTTTAGAAAGTTCAAAAGAAATTTGGCCTAAAGGGCATTTACTATTAAGTGCTCTAGCCTCAGCTACTTATGGACGATTGAAGGATGATAAATCTCTAAAAGACTTGTTTGGCAACGAGTATTTAAGCGAAAGCAGGTACACTTATTCTCGTGAAATTTCTTATCACGATTGGTTTTCTACTAAAACGCAAAATTATATTAGAAGTCGTGATAAGAAAATGAAAAATAATAACAAGATAATGCTTCCAAGTTACTTTAATAATTTTGGGGTTATGAGCTCATTAGAGAGTTTTATTAGATCTAAAGCCAATGCAGAAAAAAGAATAAAGAATAAAAAAACTGCAGACTTAACTTCAAAAGAAAAAGAAGCTGTTAATTTTTGTTTTGAAGCAGCCAAAGGAGTAAGCCCCTCTTTTGCAAAACTTTTTAATAATGAAGATGATGAGGATGAATCTTTATATAATTTAAAGTTCAAAAAAATATTTTGTAAAGAATTACTAGGGGAAATAAAAAATAATTCTGATTATAATTCTAAGACTGTATATTTACATGCTGATTTATTTAAGCAAAGTTTTGGAAAGATGTTCTCTGTATTTTTACATGAGCTGAGCCACGCTACAGGTAATGATGATGGTTCTAGAGAATTCTCTGACTGTTTAACTTACTTGATATCGGCTTGTATTGATAATAATGCCGTTGTCAGCAAGTATTCTAAACAATGGAACAAATTTATTAATTAGGATATAAATATTTTATGATAATTTCACTTATAATTTCTGTCATTGTATTATCTTTAACTGTTGCAGCGTTATTGTTATATTTTTATTATTCTCATAAAAAAAATAATTCTGTTGATCCTAACAGCCCTGAAATATTAAATCTTAAAAATGAAAATGATAAACTGGTAGATAAAATTAATCTTACTGAGCAATATTTAGCAGATTTAAAAAAAGATAAGGAGCAATTAGCATTAGATAGAAAAAGCGTTGAGGATTTTAAAGATCAAAGCAATCTCATACTTAATGAACATAAAAATCAGCATTCAATTTTTAAAAACTTTCATGAAAAATTAGTTGGTGACGCTAAATATCAAGGTCGATTTAATGAAAAGAAACTTAGAAAATTGCTGGAAAAAAATGGATTAAGTGAGGAAGATGGTGATTTTGATGAACGAAAAGGGCATACTCTTACAGACCCAGAGACTGGTAACAAAAAAACAGTTAATCCAGACTTTATTATAAATATAAAAGGACCAGTAGCTGATCATATAATTATTGATTGCAAGGTTTCCTTAAAGAGCTTTCAGGACTTTACTAATGCTAAAGATGAAGCTTCAAGAGAACTACATTTAAAGAAACATATAGAATCTGTAAAAACACATATTGAGCAATTGTCTGGTAAAGATTACTTGAAAATTCATAATTTAAATTCTTATCAATATGTGGTTTTATTTTTACCGTTCGATAGTTGTTATTTGAGTATTCTTGAAAAGTCAGATGATATTTTAGACTTATGCTTTGAAAAAAATATTATGTTAGCAGGGCCAATAAGCATAATGAGTTTAATTTCTACTATTACCTCTATTAAAAATCAGGAAAAACAAATATCTCAAATAGATACAATTATTGGAAAAGCTGAAGATATTTTTAATAAATATAATACTCTAAAAAAAAGTTTAAAAACATTAATATCAAGTCATAATACTCATGCAAAATCTTTAACAGAGGTGGTTCATACCAGCTATGGTTCAAGTCAAGGTTTAGAGTCTAAGATTATAAAACTAAAAGATGATCATGGTCTAGATGTAAATCAGCTGGTTAAAACTGATGATAAAGATAAAATGGTTAATTTTGTTGAAGACCCTGAAGATATTAATAAACCAAATTAAAATTAAGGAGGTTAAATGAGTCAAAAAAATAGCAATCCATATGATTTAAAAACTAAAAAAGATGAGGGCTATTTATATGAGGAAAAGCCCAGTGGTTATTTAGACGCTGATGAATTAATTAATTTTCTTAATAAAAGAAAAATTTTAATTGATAGGGCAGATAACCTTCCAAGATTTGCAAATAATAATAATATTATAATGGCAAAATTAAAAAGGGTTGGGAAAGAAGGTTCAACACCTACGATATATAAAATTCCTACAGACACTAAAATTGAAGAAATACTAACATCTATGAAAAATAATAATAACTCATTATTAGGTAGGAAAATTTTAGAACAAAAAAAAGAAAAGATATTAGAAATTTTTGACAAAGCTCCAAGTGCAGCAGAATATCAAAAAAGGATAGATACAGCTGTGGGTGAAAAAGATAAATCAAAAATAAGAGATGAAAAAAATAGTAAGTGTGAAACTAAAACTAGTATTGCAAGAAAAGTTGCACAGTCATTAGGAGTAAATTGTAATCGAAAATTAGTTCAAAGTGTATTAACTGATAGGCGATCTTCTAAACTAGATAAATTAAATAAGATTGCTTAAAGAAAAAAAATAAATTTTAATTTTTCTTTTTAATAAATTCAAAAAATTTATGCATGTATTTGCAAAGTTCACAATCATTTGTAGCTGCTGGAATTTTATTTGTTTCTAAAAAGTTTTTGATTTCTATAATGGTATCTTCAACCCAATTGAAGTCTCTCATTTCATAGGGAATTAATGCATACTCAAAGTCTAGTTTATTATTGAATGTTTCTTGCTCTAAAGTAGCATTAACATACAAAAAATAACTTGTTTGATGAATATCGAGACCTAACTTAGATAAAATCCAGGCATAAATCTCTGCCTGTCTTTTATAACCAATCAAATAAGGTGCATCGAAGTTTTTTAATCTTTGAAAATTTTCAGTATGTGTTGATTTATAATCAACTATATGAATTTTTTTACTTTCATTATCTTCCCAAAGATCATCCACAGATCCAGCTACAACTATATTTGTATCTTTATGGTGATACCTTGCAGCTTTAAAAGGCTCTCTCCAAACATCTAATTCAGGATGACTATAGGGAATAGCGTCTATATTACATTCTTCTAAATACTTTGTTTTTTCTTTCTTTTCTCGAGCAATATCGTGTTCGACTTTTAATAAATAATCAATACGAGAATTTAAATTGTATGGGAAGGGTTTTGGGCCTTTGATCCCTAGTCGCATATCTAAGTAGGCGCATCTTTTGCACTTTAAGTATAGATCTATCTTAGAACGAGACATGATAAATGGTTTGTCTGATTCGGGATTATATTTAGATGACCAAGGAAAATTTTTATCTGCAACAAACATATAAATTACTTATATCAAAAATGAAGAAACAATCGACATGAATAAAAATTTAAACAATTTGAAATAAAACAATTATCTTAATTGACAAACTAATTTTAAAAATTTAATAACTAATTATGATTCATACATTTCAAGATTCAGATTGGGAAGATAAAATATCTAAAGAAGAAATAGTTTGCGTTCAATTCTCAGCGTCATGGTGCTCACCTTGTAAGCAATTATCCCCTGTGCTTGAACAACTTAGTGAAAGTTATCCTTCTTGCAAATTTTTTTATGCAGATGTGGAGGAGGGAGGTATAAATACTGGAAGCGCCATGGGTATCAGAGGAGTTCCAAGTACAATTATTTTTCGCAAAGGCGTAGAGGTCGATAGACTTGTTGGCTTCCCTGGACCAGCTAAGGTAAAAGAGTTTTTGGACTCCTCAATTTCCAGTGAATAGTTTGTAACTAAATTTAACAAAAAAATTTTCTTTCAGTAAAGATTAAAATATTTAGTATTAGTTAAATAATAAAAAACCGAAATTGAATAAAAATTTTTACTCACCAACAATGCTTACAAGATTTGTTAATTGTAAGCATATAATTACTAATGAATTTAATGAAAAAACATTAAATTTAAAGCGAACTGAAAAAACATTTTCTGACAAATTAAGATTAGAAAAAGGTTTAATTCATGAATTAAACTATTTTAAAGAACTAAGCAAAAAATATAAAAAAATAAAAAATATTAAGGATTTAAAGAGCTTATCTAAAAAAGACAAAATAAAAGAAACAATTAAAGCTTTAAAACAAGGATATGAATTAATTTATGGAGGATGGTTAGAGTCTGGCAAATGGAGTGGGGAATTAGATTTTTTAGAAATTAATAAAGATTTAAAATCAAATTTAGGCAATTGGAGCTATGAGGTTACCGATACTAAAAATTCTGCAAGTGTAAAAGGGGATCACGTTTACCAAGTAGGTCTATATTGCTTTTTATTGAAAGAGACCCAAGGAATATTACCCAATAATTTTTATATTTTATTAAAAGATAAAAGTAAGGAAGCAATTAAACTTAGGGAAGTTTATGATACTTTTTTATTACATAAAAATTCTTACGAAGACTTTATTTCAAATGAATTAAATAAAACTAAGTCAGAAAAATGTGGATTTTGTACTTTTTGTGATTGGCAAGAAGTCTGTGAAGGCGAGTGGATTAAGAATAGACATTTGAATCAAGTTTTAGGCAATAATAAAAAAAATACAATAAAACTTAATAAAGTAGGGATTAATAATTATGATGAGTTAGCTAAGTTAGATCCAAAAAAAAAAATAGAAGGACTTAGAGAAGAAGCAAAGATTAAAATAATAAAACAGGCAAAATTACAAATAGAAGCTGAGAAAAAAGGATATCCAATATTTAATATTAATGAAGAAAATCTCTATTTAAAAAAAGGTTTTAATTTATTACCTCAGCCTTCAGAGTGTGACTTGTTTTTTGATATAGAGTCGGTTCAAGACCATGTATTTTCTGGAAAGCTAGAATACCTCTTTGGGGTTTTTTATGAGGAGAATGGAAAGAAAATATTTAAGCCATTCTGGAGTCATAACAGAAAAGAGGAAAAACAAAGTGTGATAGATTTTTTTTCATTTACCAATAATCATTTTAAAAAATATCCTAATGCTAAAATTTATCATTACGCCTCATATGAGATTACGGCTCTTGAGCGTTTGACCTCTTTACATAAAGTACATGGAGTTGATTATGATCATTATCTAAATCTTGAGCGATTTGTTGATCTATTTAGAGTAGTCAAACAAGCAATCTATGTTTCTCAGAAAAGTTATTCAATTAAAGAAATCGAAAAATATTATCAATTTGAAAGAAGTGGAGATGTAAGAAAAGGTGATGTTTCTGAGGAATATTATATTCAATGGATGGAGACAAAAGATAAAAAACTCTTAAACGAAATTGAAGAATATAACAAACAAGACTGTATAAGTACTTTTAAGTTAAGAAACTGGTTATTAAAAATTAAACCAGAGGATACTAAATGGCATGTTCCTGAAAAGGAACATATCGAACTTAGACAGTTTGAAGTGAAATTGTTGGAATACCAAAAAAAATTTAATGAATCAAAATTGAAAGATCAACCAATAGTTAAACTACTTTCAGATATAACAGGATATTACTCTAGAGAAATGAAACCATCGTGGAGAGAATTTTTTGACAGAAAACATTTATCTCACGAAGAGTTGATTGATGAAAATGAGTGTATAGGAAATATGAAATTAGTTTCACAATTTCAAGATAATAAGAGAAGTTTTGAATACAAATTTTTGTTCCCGCCGCAAGAATATAAATTAAAGAAAGGAGATGGAGTTATTATTGCTAATAATAATGATCCAGATAGAGATGATAGTGCTGGTACAATTAAAGAGTTAGATCAAGTTAATAGATCTGTAGTATTGAGAAAGGGCATTTCAAGAGAAAAAAAACAACTTCCGAAAACTTTATCGATCGGTAAGAAGTTAATGCAACACTCACTCTTTGATAAATTAAATAAAAATATTTATGATTTTTGTGAAAATATTTTAGAAAATAAAAAAGGTTATGACGCTTTAAAAAGTTTTCTTAATAGAGATATACCAAATATAAAAGGTCTTAAAACGGGTGATAAAATTATTAAATCTGAAAATTTTATTAAAGAAATTCCTGATATAATTTCAAGATTAAATTCTAGTTGTATTTATCTTCAGGGTCCTCCAGGATCCGGCAAAACGTTTCATAGCTCTAATGCTATAGTTGAGTTATTAAAGAAAAATAAAAAAATTGCTGTCACTGCAAATTCCCACAAAGTAATTCACAACTTATTAGAAAGGGTAGAAAATATAGCAAATAAGCAAAATTTTGTTTTCAAAGGCCTCAAAAAAGGCAATCCAAATGATGGGGATAGTTTTTATGATGGAAAACTAATTAAAACAGAGAGCAATGAGAAGAAATACATTGATGGATTAAAAGAAAATAAAATTCTACTTTATGGAGGTACAAAATATCATTTGGCCTCTTGGTATTACAGAAGTAAGATTGATTATCTTTTTATAGACGAGGCGAGCCAATTTTCCTTAGCGGATTTAATTGCATTAGGTGGGATTACAAAGAATATTGTATTAGTTGGTGACGCTATGCAACTCGGTCAGCCAACGCAGGGGAGCCATCCAAATTTGTCTGGTTATTCTGTTTTAGATTATTTACTTGAAGGAAAGGATACAGTGCCTGCTAATATGGGTATATTTTTAACAAGAACATATAGAATGCATCCAAACATTAATGTTTTTATATCAGAAAATTTTTATGAGAATAAACTTTTAACTGCTATTTCAGCTGAAAATAGAAAAGTAAACTACCCTAAAAATTTTTTTATAAATAATGATGGTATTCATACTATTTTAATGGATCACACTGATTGTAGTCAAACAAGTGAGGCAGAATTTAAAAAAATAGATGAAATAATTAAAAAATTATTAGGTCAAAAATTTATAGATTCAGATAAAACAGAAAGACCTTTAACGATATCAGATTTTTTAATTATTTCTCCTTATAATGCTCAAGTAAATTTTTTATTAGAAAGACTCCCTAAGGGTACACGCTGTGGTACTATAGATAGGTTTCAGGGGCAAGAAGCGCCAATTACAATTATAAGCATGACAAGCAGTGATGTAGAAAATTTACCAAGAGATAAATCCTTCTTCTTTAACCGTAACAGATTGAACGTCGCGGTGTCTAGAGCTCAATGTTCGAGTATTATATTGCTTAATCCTCAATTATTAGAAGCACCACCAAAAACATTAGAAGAATTTAAGATGATCAATAATTTTAATAAATTATTAAAATATAAAACTAAAACAAACTAGAATTTAATAAATTATAAACTTTGATTTTCCTTTAAAACTGATCCACACCAATACAAACTTCCCATTACAACAATTATTTTTTTCTCTTTTGATGTAATTTTTTTAAGAGCTTCCTTTATTCCGATAGCAGTTTCAACCTTATAATCCTGTTTAATGGCGATAGACTTTAATTCATCAGCCGTACAAGAATTTGGCTCTCCTGGTATTTTAACAGTTACTACTTTTTTAAATATACCTTTAAATTCTTTTAAAAATTCTTTTGGAAATTTATTTTTTTGCATTGCCCATACACAGTAGATAGGTAACTTAGTTTCTTTAAGATAATCATATAAATTTTTAGCACTAGTCTTTGAATGTGCACCGTCTAACAATAATTGTTCATTCTTTTGGAGATGTTTTCTTAATTTACCTTTTTCAATATATTGAATTCTTCCTTCATAATTTATTTTTGGAATAGTTTTTTGAATGATTGATGGTTTAACTTTAAAATCCAATGCTATTTTTATTGCTAGTCCTAAATTATCTAAAAGGCCTTTACTATGAATATATTTTGACTTGATAGTAATAATGTTTTTTTTATCTTTATAAAAGTATTGCCCTTTATTTTTAATAATTCTCCAATTTGAGGGATAAATTACCTTGCTAGGATTGTTTTTTAATATTTTTTTAATTTCCTTTAGAACCTTTGGTGTTTGTTTTCCTATATAAATATTGGTTTTTTTTGATAGATAACCCACTTTAATTTTAATGACTTCTTTTAATGTTTTAACCCCAAAAAGGTCTTGATGCTGAAGATTGATATTAGTGATTATTTGAGCCTTTGGCTCATCCCATAAATTTGTACTATCCTTTTCAAATCCCGCTCCTGCTTCACATATATTATAATCAATTTTTTTTTGATCATTTGCTGCTAGCAAATAAATCATAGTTAATGCCTCAAACAATGTAAGTTTTAAGCCAGTATTATAGATAATCCTTTCATATTTTTTAATTTGTTTAAGAGAAATAAATTTTTTTTTCAGTCTATATCTATGGGTTAAAGAAACTAAATGAGGTGAGCTAAAAAATGTAGTATTTTTCTTACTAGCTTCAATAAAAGCTATGAGATTCATGGCTGTTGTAAACTTTCCATCTGAGCCAATTACATTTATTGGCTTTTTTAGATTTAAATGAAGAAATTTAAGTTTGTCTAAAACTTTTAATATTCTTTTTCTATCAAGATTTATTCTACGGCTATATTTTTTTTGAAGGTTATTATAGTAAATTTCTGAACTAATCATTTTAGATTAGGATGAGAAGGTTAAGATGCTTGTTGTGTTTGTATGGTCAGTTTAGAAGACTCATTATCCTCATTATTTTCTATAATTGTACTTTTATTCTTTTTTAATAATATAGATAACAAAGTCTCTAAAGTTTTTGCAATATCTTTTCTTTCTACTACAAGGTCCACTTGCCCTTTATCTCTCAAATACTCAGAAGTTTGAAACCCGATCGGTAAAGCTTCCTTGACAGTTCCTTCAATAACTCTTTTACCGGCGAACGCGACGGTGGCACCAGGTTCAGCCAAGTGTAGATCTCCTAGCATAGCATAACTGGCCGTGATACCGCCTGCAGTTGGGTCTGTTAACACAACTATATAAGGTAGTTTCTTCTTTTTAAGTTCATTAATAGCTAAAACAGTTCGAGGCATTTGATTCAATGATATCATTCCTTCTTGCATACGCATTCCTCCACCCGCCGTAAACACCACTAGCGGATTATTATTTTCTATTGCATGTTGTGCAGCCGCCAAAAAGGCCTCTCCTTCTGCACTTGCAATCGATGCACCTAAGAATGAGAACTCAGATGCTACGGTTGTTATTCTAATTGTTTCTAGTGATCCTGTAGCAACCACCATACTGCAGTCTAAACCTGTTTTCTTACGAGCACTTTTTAATCTTTCTTTATATGGTTTTGTATCATGGAAACCTAGGATGTCGTCCTTAGGCACAGGTGATTTTATTATTTCATAATTATTACCAAATAAGATTTGAAACCTTTGTTTGGGTGAAATTCTGTGTGATTTCTGACAAGTAGGGCACACAAAAAGATTACGCTCTAATTCTGATTTAAGTGCGGGTCCTACACAGCAGCTGTACCAATCGCTGTTTTCTATATCACGTTTACTTATTCTTTCTTTAATGGCAGTTTTTATTTTTTCACCAGAACGTATAACCTTATTCAACCAGTTCATATAATTTTACTTTTTAGTTTTTTTACCACTTTAGAGACCATTATGACAGGATTGTGTTTATTTTTAATTGATTTAGAGATTTCTTTACAAAGTCTACTACCAACCACTAAAGCATCTGCTTTTTTAAGTGATTTAATAGTTTTTTCGGTTATTCCAAAGCCAATTGCAATGTTTTTATTTGGACTAATCTTTTTAATTATTTCGTAATTTTTCATTATCTTTTTGGTAGTTATTTTTAAAGCAGATCCCGTCGTAGAAATCATTGAAATCATATAAACCATTGAATGCGAAATTTTCAATATTTCTCGCATCCTTTTAATGCTTGTTGTGGGTGCAATTAATTGAACAAAACAAATAGAATTTTTTTTACATAACTGAGCAAATTTTTTGTTATCTGGATAAGATAAATCAACAACAATCAATCCATTTACTCCTGCTTCTTTACATTTTTTTATAAATTTTTTTTCACCAAAATTAAAGATCATTTGATAATAGCCCATTAAAATTAATGGTTTTGAAAATTTATCTTTTTTGTATTTTTTAACCATTGTGAATACATCTTTAAGCTTTATGCCATTGGTTAAAGCCCTGTAAGAGCTATTTTGAATTTCTTTTCCATCAGCTGTCGGACAGTTGTGTGCCACACCCCATTCCACAATATCTAGATCTTTTGAAATTGTTTTTAAAATATTTAAAGATGTCTTTTTGTTGTTGTCGCCGCATACAGTATAAGAAACTAATGCAGGTCTATTTTCTTTTTTTGCATTTTTAAATGCAATATCAATAGGATTTATCATTTTGGGTAATATCCTATATTATCAATATAAATTTTTTTATCCTTGTAGCCCTTTCCGCAATTATTTACCACAATGACGTCGCTCTTTTTAAGTTTAGGTGCGATACGAATACACTCACTCCATGCGTGCGCTGGTTCAAGACTTGGTCTTAATTTTTCTAGTTTAGTAACTAGTTTAAATGCATTTAAAGCTTCTTTATCTGAAGCCAAAGTATAACGAGCTCTTTTAGTATCTTTAAGAAGGCCATGGAGAGGTGATGAACCTGGGTAATCCAAACCCGCAGATAATGAATGGGTGTCTGCGATTTGTCCGTCTTTATTTGTTAAACAGTATTGGGCTGCACCATGAAGTACGGCCACTTTCGCATTAGTTGCAAGTGGTGCCGCGTATTTTGCTTCAACCCCTATAAGTTCAACATGTTTTTTATCATAATCTATAAATTCATTCCAAAACCCAAGTGCTGAGCTTCCGCCACCTATAACATTTATCAATTTTAATTTAGGAATTTCTCCAAATTCTTTTATTAATTGTTTTTTTAGCTCTCTAGAAATTTGAGATGTGCTCCAAGCACAGATCTTTAAAAAAATGTTGGCTCCAATCGCACTGCCTACTGCCAAATGAGTAGTATCACAATTTGAAACATAATATCTCATACACTCAGAAACAGCATCAACAAGCGTTTTAGATCCAGATTCAACAGGCACAACTTCAGCTCCTGCTTCACGCATAAATTTTACATTTGGTGCTTGTCTTGAAATATCTTTAGTTCCCATAAAAATTTTTGCAGAAAGACCCATCTCTCTCGCAGCAAGAGCAAGATTTTTACCAAACATTCCAGCTCCAGTGTCTCCCGCTATAAATTTTTTACCTGATTCTTTACAAATTAGAGCGTTCACTGTTGCGTGATAAGCTTTATGGGCATCACCATTAATTGCAGAAACATCTTTACACCAAATTTGAGCACCACCTAAATACTTTGTCAAATTTTTCAATTTGAAAAAGGGAGTTTCACCTCCTAAATAATGCTTAAAGTAATGATCTCTTTTTTTTAAAAATTTTTTATTCTTTCTTAATTTTTCAAAAAGTTTTGCTAAGTCCTCAATTGGTTTTCTAGCAGTTTCAGCCACAAAGTTTCCACCAAATTTTCCATTGCAATAGAAGCCATATTTGTCGTGTTGATCGATTAGTTGTACTCTCTTCTTTAATTTCATGATTTAGCAGCCAAATTTAACAGTTTATTAATTTTATTAATATCTTTTTTTCCATTTTCATCCTCAACTGCTTTACTAAGATCGATTATGTAATCTTTATTTCTAAAACTAGGAATATCATCTATTTGAATATTTCCTGCAATCATTTTTTCTATGGGATCTTCTACCTCATCAAGTAAATTATGATCAAAACTCATTGATTTCTCGTAACCCTTGCTATCAAATAAAATTATCTCACATATATCTTTATAATCTTTATATTTTTTTACATCTTCTTTATTTTCAATAGTAAGAGCAACAATTATTTTTTTATTATATTTTTTTTTAATTTTAATTATTTCTTTTCGAGAACAGTCATACATTTGATAATAATCAAAAGGTAAACCTTTTATTTTTTCGAGAGTAGACTCATCGTTTTTTACAATAACAGCTACATATTTACTTTTTTTTTTATCTATAGTTAAAAGTTCTTTTAATCGATCAGGCTCAACATAACGTGAGCTTGCTTTCCAATTTACAATAAAACCTATAAATTGAGGTGGGTAAGGGTGATCAACAATATAAGTTAAAGTTTTAGGATCTGATATCCCGCAGATCTTGATCATAAGTTTAAATGATCAATTAATTTTTTAATATTATTTTTAATATTTCCTTTAGTAATAGGTCTTCCGATTACCAGCCAATCACTACCATTGTTAAATGCTGCTTTTGGAGTTAGAACTCTTTTTTGATCTCCTTTTTCTGAATTAAATCTTATTCCGGGAGTAATAATTTCTTTTTTAAAAACTTTTCTTACAATTTTTACTTCTTGTGCACTACACACTATAGCGTCTAAATTTGCTTTTTGAGCAAGTTTTGCCTGATGAACCACTAATTTTTTTACATCTTTATTGTAACCTATTTCTTTTAAAGCCTTGTTATCTAAAGAAGTTAGAATTGAAACACCAACTATTTTAGTTTTTCCAGAAACTTTTTTAGCTTCTTTTAAGGCTTCTAAACCTGAACTTATGTGCATAGTACAATAATTAAAATTAAGATCTTTAATTGTTTTTACTGCTGATACACAGGTGTTAGGAATATCTGAGAACTTAAAATCTCCAAATGTGATTTGATTTTTTAATTTCGATACAAACTTTCTTCCATTTTTAGAGTTTAAAAATTCTAGTCCAAATTTGTAACCAATTTTCAATTTTGATATTTGAGTACTTTTTATTATTTTTTTAACTTTTGAAACGCTGGTTGTATCACATGCTATAAATATCTTACTCTTCATTATTTATCTTTTTAAACATTTCTTTAGACATCTTGAAGTTTATTGTGCGTTTTGAAGGTGTGTTTACCTTCTCTCCTGTGCGTGGATTACGAGATATTCTTGCCCGCTGAACTTTAGTATAAAAAATTCCTAGATCAGATCTTAATTCAACCCGATCACCTCTTCTTAGGGCTCTTTTTATTTCATTAAGCACAATATCTGTCATCTTATTTAGATTATATAAGGAAAAGTTAGGCCAGTTTTTTTTGAGTTGTTTTAGAAGTTTTGATTTTACTACTGCCAATTAAATAGTCTCTATTCTTTATTATCTTCTTCTTTTTGTTTTAGCGTATCGGCGAGACCACTAAATGGAAGTGATCTTCCAGAGCCAGACTCAGCTCCGTATTTTTCCAAAGCTTCAGCTTTTTCAAGCTGCTCTAAGAGTTTAATTGAAAGAACTATCTTTCGCTTCTTTAAATCTTTTTCTGCAATCGCAACGTCAAGAGTTTCACCACCAGTCCAACGTTCTACGCGAGCATCAGCAGGATTTGAACTTATAGCAGACTTTTTAATAATAAAATCTAATTCACATCCAATTGGTTGAACTTTTAAACCTAATTTCTTGTCTGCTGAAATAACTTTACAAGAAATTACGTCATTAACATTTTTATCTTCAAAAAATAAAATTGGGTCAGGCCCAAGTGCTTCTCTTACACCCCCTCTAATTTTTTGTTCTTCTTGGTTATACTCTAAAAGTCTGACTTTAAGACTATCTCCAACTTTATATTTAGCTAACTCTTCATCGCTATTGCCAGTCCATACCAAGTTATTTGAATGCACGAAAATATCTAAGTCTTTAATATCATCTACTTTAACGAATAATGAGTATTCATTCTTAGAAACTATTTTAGCATTAAGTATGTCTCCCACTTTGTATTTTTTTGAAAATTCTTCAAATGGGTTAGGAATTGTATCCTTGTAACTAAGTGAAATTCTTCTCTGATCTTTTTGTATTTCTGTTATCGCTAAATCTATTTCTTGACCTACCGAAAATAATTTTTTAGCTGCAATATTTTTTTTTGTATGAGAAAAAGTTGATTGATGACATAGACAGACTAAATTCTCTTCGAGAGTCGCAAAGAAACCAAATTCCGTCAACTTTATAATTTTGCATTTGTAAATTTTTCCTTCTTCATACTTATCAATATTATCAAATGGGTCTGGCAGTAAACCTCGAATTGACGTCGATAACTGCAGCTTCTCTAAATCTACACCAATAATTTTTAGCTGTTTTTTTTGGCCCTCCGAAACGACCTCATTAGGGTGATTGACACGTGAGTAGCTTAATTCACTAGTGTGACACAAGACGTCTAGACCATTATCTAGACTAAAAAAAGCTCCAAACGAAGTTAACTGTTTACATGTACCAGTAACAACATCGCCTTCTTTAAAGCCTTCTATTAGCTTTTTCTTATCAGCTGTTTTGAAAGAATTTATTATATGTTTTCTTGAAACTACTACATTACCTCTTTGCATGTCCAGCTTGACGATGGCAAATTTTTGTGGTTGACCAATTAAATGATCAAAGTTTTTCATTGGAGCTTCGTCTATCATGCTGCCTGGTAGAAACGCCACGAGTCCCAAATCTATTAATGAAACCTCAGCCCCTCCCTTACAACGTCTTAAAATTTTCCCGTTTACAGGCTCTTCTTGTTTATGAAGCTCGACGATACGTTTCCACCCAGCCAATTTGACAGCCTTTTCATAAGATACAATTATTTCACCTGTCTTTGGGTGTTCGAGACGTTCGAGGAGCACTTCAATTTTGCTATTTTCTTTAATTTTGTCTAGTAAACCGTGTGCAGATAATTCCCTTGTATCTAAAACAGGTTCTTGCTTCAGTCCATCAGCGGAAAGATAACAATAATTGTCAGTAATCTTTTTTACTGTACATTCAATTACTTTTCCTTCTTCTACGTTTTTATTTTTTGAAAATTCTGATTTCAATAATTCTTTGAATTCTTCTTGAGAGGCTGTAGTTGAGCTTGGATAAACTTCTATTTCCATTAATTATAAATTTTCCTATCTATTATTTTTTTTATTTTCATAAAGCAGCTGCTTATAGACTCTGAACTGCAATTCAGCAATACCATATCTTTAGTTTTTTTAAGGGGCGAAATCTTTCTATTTTTATCACTTTTATCACGTTTTTTAATGCTTTTTAGGACATCTTTATACGTTATCTTTTTATTTTTTGCCTTTAGCTCTTACTTTTAAATTAGCAGTTATGTAGAATTTTACATCCGCATTCTTTACGACTTCAGATCCGATATCACGGCCATCCAAACAGGAGTAATCTAATATTTACAACGAAACGATAGACACGGCCTGTTTACAAGACCAGTAATTATTAGTGCTTACCAATAAGTTTTGCTTGTGTGCCAGCAACTGCCATCGCTGGACTATCGATTGTTACCTTTAATAATATGTCACTTCGTTTTTTCATTGTTTTTTTAATTCATTTATTAATTTTAAGAAATTAGGAAATGAGGTTTTTATCGATTCAGGATTAGCTATACTCCATTCTCCTCCAAAAGATAATGCAGCAATTACACTTGTCATAAATACTCTATGATCTTTCAAATAATTTTTAATTATAATTTTTTTATTAATTTTTAAGTTCGGGTTACCATAAATTTTAATTGAATTTTTGGTTACAATATTTTTTACACCCATCTTATTTAAAATTCTTGAACCCCAAATAAGTCTAGGACTTTCTTTTTTATTCAATTCTTCTAAATTTTTAAAATAAGATATACCTTTAGCCTTAGCAGCTAAAATCCAGATGACTAAAAATTCATCGATAGCGCTTGAATTTAACCTAGCAGGACAATTGATTGGTTTAATTAATTTTGCACCTTTAATTTTTATATCTGCAATTTTTTCGCCTTTATAATTTTTTTTGTTTTGAAAAGATATTTTTACGCCCATTTTTTTTAGAATTGTAATTATCCCAATTCTTGATGGATTTATATTTACATTTTTGATAACTAGTTGAGAGTTTTCAGACAAGGCAGTTAAAACCATAAAAAAAGCACCAGAACTAATATCAGAAGGTATATTATAATTTAAATTTTTTATTTTTTTTACTTTCGATACATAAATTTTGTCATAATTTTTTTTACTAATCACTTTTAAAGGTAAATTAAGATATTTACTCATGGACTCAGTATGATTTCTAGATTTCTTTGCTTTTATGAATGTTAAACCGTTAGTTCTCATACCAGCAAAAATTACTGAACTTTTTACTTGAGCGGACCCTTTTTTTTCAGTGAATTTAATAGGCTTAAGTTCTTTTGAACCAAATATAGTTAAAGGTAAATTTTTATTATTTTTTAAATTAAATTTTGCTCCAAATTTTGTTAAAGGGTCTGCAATTCTTTTAAAATCTCTTTTTGATAAACTATTATCTCCGATTAATTTAATTGGTTTTGAAGAGTTGATTAATAAGCCAAGTATTAATCTTCCAAGAGTTCCAGAATTTTCAGCATTCAGTGTAAGATTTTTTTTGTATTTATATCCATTAATTCCTTTTCCATAAATTTTACACTCATTCTTTTTTATTTCTGATCTAATTCCTAGTTTTCTAATAGTTTTTATTGCAGCCAAAACATCTTCTGAAAGTAGTAAGTTTTTTGCTTTTGATACTCCTTTAGCGAGAGAGGAAAATAGCACCCATCTTATGCTAATGCTTTTATCACCACTTACTGAAATAATTTTTTTAAATTTTTTTATTTTACTATGAATTACTACTGAATTTGGCATTGAAATTAATTGAATTTAAAATTTTCACCAAAGTAAGCATTTCTTGCATTTATATCTTTTACCAAATTAGAAGGTGTTTCTTCAGCAACAATTTTTCCATTACTGAGTATCATGGCGATGTCACAAGTTGCCAAGAGGTCACGGGCTTGGTGGTCGCATAGACATGTAGTTATACCATATTCTTGTTGTAAATTTACAATTATTTCCTGCATCATTTTAATAGTGAGGACGTCAAGGGCAGCATAAACTTCGTCCAATAGAAGTATTT
Source organism: uncultured Pelagibacteraceae bacterium (assembly GCA_902596375.1). Lineage (GTDB taxonomy): Bacteria > Pseudomonadota > Alphaproteobacteria > Pelagibacterales > Pelagibacteraceae > Pelagibacter. Next base: position 35,343 of record CACJTU010000005.1, on the reverse strand, counting down.
TTGGATCACTTAAAAGAGCCATTGCGATGATTAGGCGCTTCTTCTGTCCTCCAGACAAGAAACGTGCTTTAATATCTTTTATATTATCAAATTCAAATTTAGAGATTAGATAGTTTATTTTTTCTGTTCTATAATTTTTATTTTCAATAACAATTTCACTGATAGCCCTCAAATTATCAAGAAGTGTTAAGTCGGTGAAGAAGCCATTATATTGCGGGCAGTAAGAAGTTGAGAATTTTCTTGTTCTAATATAAACTGGATAATGAGTAACATCTTCCCCAAAAATTTTTATTGTTCCACTATCTGGCTTAAGTAACCCTGTAATTAAATTAAAGATTGTACTTTTCCCAGCGCCATTAGGGCCAAGCATACCATGTATAGAGCCTTTATTTATCTTAAAATTTAAATTGTCTAAAATTAATCTATTTCCAAATGATAAAGATACGTTCTCAAACTCAATTACTGTATCTAATTTTTTAAAACTGCGAATACGAAATTTTTTAATTATTGCCATTTTAATTTTTGCTTTTTATGTTAACTTTTTTATTTGCTTCATACATAAAAATTTTTGTATCTTTTGTTTCGATATTTATACTAATTGCATCAGATTTTAAAATGTTTTCGGAATTAGAATAAAACACATTTTTTGAAATGATCATTGAATTTCTGCCTAAAGAAAAATCTGCATAATCACCAGTGATTTTGTTATTTAAGTATTTAATTATTACATTTCTTGAAAATATTGTGTCATAGTTATTAATATTGTATTTTCCAAAATTAGAAGTCACAGTTACATTTTCAGAATTTTCTAACTTAATTAATGCATTTACTTTAGTTAAATATATAACATTGCTATTAGTGATATCGATCTCACCTTTTTCTGCATTAATAATATATTCATTACCTTTTGAATCTTTTGACGTGTAATTAACTCCATTGATAATATTAGAACTATAATTTTCTTCTTTGGTATTAATTTCAACTTGATTAAATTCTTTTTTATTTTTGTTAATATTAAAATATAGTAAAACAAATACAATTATCGAGGCAGCTATGATTAGAAAAATTTTTACAATTTTTTTCCCTGACATTTAAGAAATATTTGATTGTAAAATTGTGTGAACGTGAACAACCCCAATAGTTTTTAAAGGTCTCTTTTTATTTACCACAATCAGAGACGTGATCCTTTCGCTGTTCATGACTGACAATGCCTTGGCCGCCAGCTCATTTCTATCAATTGTGATAGGTTTTTTTGTCATCACATTTTTAACAAGTAATGATTTAAAATCTAGGTTTTTTTGACTAAACCTTCTTATTTCGCCATCGACTAAAATACCAGTCAAGTTTTTATGTTTGTTTCTGACTATTAGAAGTCCCAATTTTTTTTTATTTAATACCTTTAAAGCTTTGCTTATTTCCATATTTTCATCGACGAACGGTATTGCAGTGCCAGTAATCATTATGTCTTCAACTGTTTTCAATTGTGCTCCAAGACTACCTGCTGGGTGTAATTTTTTAAATTGTATTTTTCCAAACTTTTTATTTTGCATAACTGCAATAGCTAGCGCATCTCCAAGAGCAAGTTGAGTGGTAGTTGAAGCTGTGGGCACAATCCCTCCAGCTTCTTTAACAACTGGAATTAAAAGCTTAATGTCTGAAGCTTTATATAAAATTGAATCTTTTTTTGAAACTATACCAATTAGTAATACTTTGTTTCTATTTGCGAATTGAATTATATTTTTAAGCTCACTAGTTTCACCTGAGTTGCTTATGAGTATTAAAATATCTTTTTTAGAAATCATACCCAGATCTCCATGCGAAGCTTCACTTGCTGAAAGATTAAATGATGGTGTTCCAACTGATGCAAGTGTCGCTGCAATTTTAGATGCTATCAAACCACTCTTACCAACACCACACAAAATTACTTTTGATTGACATTTTGTAATTTGGAGTACTGCTTGATTAAATGAATTATTAATATTTTTTTTCAATTTCTGAAGTGCTTTAATTTCAAGATTGATCACATCTTTAGCGGTAGAAATAAATTTTTTACTTTTCATTAATGTGACCAAATATCATCCTTAAACTCTGCTAAATCAAGTTGAACTCTTGTCTTAACGAATTTTAAGCAATCTTCATAGAGTTTAATTCTATTCTCCCTTTCAAGTATTTTATAAAGCTCATCATGAATTTTATGAAGATAGATTACATCATTCGCGCAGTATTTTAATTGTGCTGGTGATAATTCTCCGCCGAAATCAGAGCTTTGAAATTGCTTACTAATATCTATATTTATGAATTCTTTTATTAGAGTTTTTAAGGAATGGTTATCTGAGTAACTTCTAGACAGTTTGCTGCAAATTTTGGTGTCTAGAATATTATTCACATCCGTTTTTAAATAATATTTAATATGAGCTAAATCTGCACGTGAATAATGGAATATTTTTGTAATTTTATCATCACTTAAGATTTTAACTAAATTAGGAGCGTTATAATTATTTCGATTAAATTGAATTATGTGTGCGTCTAAATTTCCAGATGATAATTGTATTAGACACAATGGATCTCGTCTAACATTAAGACCCATAAATTCACCATCAACAGCTATTCTGTTGCCCAAATTTAGGTTTTCGGGTATATCCCCTTTGTGAAGCTGAATATTATTACTCATTTAAAATATATATATATGAAAGCAAAAAATTGTCTATGAAAGCTAAAAATGTTTTAATTTTCGGGTGTTCAGGACAAATAGGTCGTTCTATTGTAAGAAAATTGACTAAGGATAATTATACTGTCACTGCTGTAACAAGAAATATTCATCAAAAAGGCATTATTTTGAAGCCTCTTGGCAACGCTGGTTTTATTAATATCGTAGAAGCTAATATATTTGATGAAAACAAAATTCGGGAACTTTTTAAAAAGGCAGATATTTGCATAAATCTAGTCGGGATTTTATTTGAGCAGAAAAAAGGTAGTACATTCAAAAACATTCACACTGTTTTTCCATCTATTTTAGCAAAGCTTTGTAAAGAATATAATCTTAAACATTTTATTCATTTATCAGCACTAGGAATTAATGATGCGGTTGACTCTGATTATGCCAAAAGTAAACTTGAGGGAGAGAATGAAATTTTAAAAAACTTTCCTTTAGCGACAATTTTAAGACCCTCAATCGTTTACTCTGTAGAGGACAATTTTACCTGTAACTTGATGACTTTATTGAGTAGACTTCCTGTATTTCCCATTTATTACGGAGGTAATACTCGTTTTGCCCCCATAGCTTGCAGTGATTTAACTGATACAATACATCATGTAATTTCTAATAATATCTATTCAAAAATTATAGAGTGTGTTGGACCAGAGATAATTACTTTTAAAGAGATATTACAAAGATTATTAAATCTTATTGATAAAAAAAGAATTTTGCTTCCTTTCCCTTTACCCCTTGCAGAATTGTCTGCAAGATTTTTTGAATTAATGCCAAAACCATTACTTACTCGAGATCAGTTGAGACTTTTAGCTTATTCTAACATTGCAACGGGCAAGTATAAAACTAATTCAGATATAGGCATACCAAGCAAAAGATACTTCGATGAAGAGGTAAAAAAATATTGTTATATGTGGAGGGAGGGTGGACAGTTTTCTACCGAAAAATATACTTCTAATAATGATTTAGAAAATAAAACTAGCCAAAATTAAGCTGATTTAATTTTTTTTCCAATAAATTCTGGGACCTCGTCTTTATCAATTTGATCATCTTTTTTATTTTTGCTATCCCGCGATTGATAACTGTATAGAAGATGAAGCTTGCAGTAACTGAAGTCTTTTAGGGAAGTTCTTCCACAAAAATAAAAATCTTTTTCATTTGGGTGACCTATTGGATACTTACAATCGTTGTCGGTTAATTCTTCTAATTGTTTTGGATTCTCTGGCTCAAAATCTTTTTCAATAATTAATGATTTAAATTTACTTCTACGACCTCTTTTAGATGTTTGAGTATTTTTTTCACTAGTTGAGTTGTCAAAATTTTGGTTTGATGCAGCAGTTCTAGTTTTAATTTTAGCAGAAAGATTTAATCGATGGGCCTTTCCTATAACAGCATTACGTGATATGCCGCCGATTATTTCAGCAATTTGACTTGCAGTTTTACCAGAACCCCACAATTTTTTGAGAGATTCAACTTTTTCTTCTGTCCAGCTCATATCTATATGTTGTGTTATATATTTATAAAATGACAATATACTGTTATTAATTTAAATGAAACAATCAAAAATTAAGAGTTATCAACAGTAATAAGCAAATTAAGTGTATGTATATTTTCAATCCTAACTTGTATTAATAATTAAACTTTATAAAACAAATTAAATTTATGAGTTATTTAGCAAAAAATTATAACAGAAAAAAAATTGCCTTTAAGTATGGAAAAGGAAGCTATCTTTTTTCAACTGCTGGTAAAAAATATTTAGATTTTGTTCAAGGAATAGCCGTTAACTCATTAGGTCATGCACATCCAAAATTAATTAAAACAATAAGAGATCAATCAAAAAAACTTTGGCATGTCTCTAATGCTTTTCAAATTCCAGAAGGAGAAAAATTAGCGAAAAAGTTGTGTCAAAAAACATTTGCTGATTATGTGATATTTCAAAATTCAGGAGCAGAAGCTACTGAGGCAGCAATAAAGGTTGCTAGAAGGTATTTTTATACTATTGGAAAACCAAATAAAACTCGAATTTTATGTATTAAAAATTCTTTTCACGGTAGAACTTTAGCCACTATTTTTGCAAGTGGGTCAAAGAAAATGACTGAGGGATTTGGTTATGTAGGAGGGTTTGATCATTTTGTTTTTGGAGATCACAAATCATTAAAGAAAAAAATTACTAAAAATACAGCTGCAATTATGGTTGAAACTATAATGGGTGAAGGTGGTATCAAGGTAATTCCAGACTGGTGTTTAAAAGAATTAAGAAAATTATGTGATAAAAAAAAAATATTATTAATCTTAGATGAGGTCCAGAGTGGAGTAGGAAGATCTGGGGATTTTTTTGCTTTTGAAAAATCTAAAGTAAAACCAGATATAGTACCAATCGCAAAAGGAATAGGTGGAGGTTTTCCTATTGGTGCAGTTTTAATGAATAAAAAAGTTGCTACAGGCATGACTCCAGGTACGCATGGTTCAACTTTTGGTGGTAATCCGTTAGCTATGGCAGTGGGAAATACTGTAATGGATATAGTTTCTACTAAGAAATTTCTAAATAATGTAAAAAAATCTTCAAAATATTTTTTTTCAAAATTGAATAAGTTAAAGGAAAAATATCCAAATATTATTAAGGAGATAAGAGGAAGAGGTTTATTAATTGGAATTCAACTTTATACAGATCAAACAAAGTTTATTAAAAAATTAATGGACAATAAATTATTAACTATCCGTGCTGCTGAAAATGTTGTTCGTATTTTACCACCTTTAAATGTCAAAATAAAAGAAATAGATTTAGCATTAAAAATAATTGATAAAGTTTGCTCAGAAATAAAATAATAATGAAACATTTTATAAATCTAAAAGATATACCTGCTAAAGATTTAAGAAAGATTATTACCGACGCCAAGAAAAGAAAAAGTTTAAGAAAAAAACTAAGTACACTTGAGGTTGATAAGGGTGCACCCTTAAAAGGAAGATTATTAATCCAAATGTTTGAAAAATCTAGTTTACGAACAAGATTAAGCTTTTATTTAGCTATTAAACAACTGGGTGGCGGTACTTTAACTCTAAGATCAAACGAACTTCATTTAGGTCAAGGGGGAGAAAGCATTGCTGATACTGCTAAAATTTTATCTACTTATGGCGATGGATTTATGCTTAGAACTGATAGCGATAAAAAGGTTGAAAATTTTGCAAAATATTTATCAATACCGGTAATTAATGGTTTAAGTCCCTCATCTCATCCTACGCAGGTTTTATCTGACGTTTTTACAGTTGAGGAAATAAAGAAGAAACCTATTACAAAATTAAACATTTGTTGGATAGGTGACTCTAATAATGTTTTGGATAGTTTAATTGCTGCCTCAGTAAAATTTTCTTTCAAACTAAGTATTGGTTGTCCTAAAAAATTTGAACCAGGAAAAGAAGTTAGAGCATGGGTCAAAAAAAATAATAAAAAAATTTATATTTATAACGATCCTAAAAAAGCAGTGGCTGGTGCAGATGTAATTTTTTCTGATAAAGTTATTTCTTTAAATGATAAAGTTAATAAGAAGAAAAAAATACAAGCATTTAAGAAATTTAAAATTGATAAAAAATTAATGAGTTATGCAAAAAAAAGTTGCATTTTTTTACATTGTTTGCCGAGAGGGGATGAGGTAAGTGATGATATTTTCTTGGGGAAAAAATCTCATGTATGGCAACAAGCACTTAATAGAGTTCACGTGCAAAAAAGTGTTTTATTATATTGTTTTGGAAAATTAAGGTAGTGGCAAAGGGCTGTCTGAATTTTCATTTAGATATTTTATTACAGAGGCTCTATCTTTTTCTTTTCTTAAACCTGCGTAAGCCATCTTTGTTCCCTTAATCCATTTAGCAGGTTTAATTAAAAATCCATTTAGTTCTTCAAAAGTCCATTCTTTATCATACGCTGCTAAAGCTTTAGAATATTTATAATCTTCAACCGCTCCAACTTTTCTTCCTACAACATTATATAGTGCTGGACCAATAGCATTCTTTCCTCCTTTAACAATTGAATGACAAGCTGCACATTTTTTAAAAACTTTTTCACCATGAGCAATATCTCCCATTGCCATCAATGCTGATATATCAATTTTGTCTGACGTCGTACTTGAGCTGGTTGTGGATACATTGGTGACAGTTTCTACTTCAACTGAATAACCAGGCGTTTCAGGTTTCTCTACATAGAATATAACATCAGATAATTTTCCAATACCGATAACAAGTAGGGCAACCATTAAAACTGCAGCAACTATTTTATTTATTTCGAAAGAATCCATTTTTTCTAAATTTTGTAGTGAACGTATAACATGATAAATTAAAAAAAAGCTAAATTTAAATGTATAAATTTGCCTCTATAGTTGTTTAATGAGTATAATAATTTGAAAATATAATGAAAACTTTAGTAATTATACCCTCTAGAATGTCCGCTACTAGGCTACCAGGTAAACCTTTGTTAAAAATAAATGGTTTATCAATTATTTCACATGTATCTAAAAAAGCAGAAGAGGCCAATATTGGAGATGTGATTGTAGCTACAGAGGACCAGGAAATTATTGATGATGTTAAAGGAAATGGTTTCAACGCTATTTTGACCAGCAATAAACACAAAACAGGTACAGATAGAATTCACGAAGCACTTAAAAAATCAAATATTAAGGATGTTGATTTTGTTATGAATTTACAAGGTGATGAACCAGCGATCGATATCCATGATATAGTAAGTTTGAATGACAAAATGGTAAAAAAAAATTCTAATTTAGGAACTCTTGCCGCAAAAATAAAAGATATTAAGAACTTCAAGAATGAAAATATTGTTAAGGTCATCACTGAAAACAGCCTAGAAGGGGATCATTTTCCAAAGGCAATCTCCTTTTCAAGAAAATCTGAGCAGGTAGAAAATATTTATCACCATATTGGAATTTATTGTTATTCAAGAGATTGTCTTGAAAAATTTGTTCACTTGGATCAATCAAAAAATGAAATAGAAAATCGATTAGAGCAGTTAAGAGCATTAGATAATAATATTGATATTAATGTCTCACTCGCAAAGTCATCTCCAATAGGAGTAGATACAGAGGAAGATTATCTAGCCTTAAAAAAAATAATGGAATATAAGAATTGATGAGTAAAATTTATTTTCAGGGAACCTTTGGTGCATATTCTCATTTAGCAGCACTTTCTATCGATCCTAAAGCAGAAATACTGCCCTGTAAAACTTTTGATGAGTGTTTTAATAAAGCATCTGAAGAGCCAGATAGCAGAATTATAATTCCAGAGTCGAATAGAATTACTGGTAACATTGGAATTGAATATTTAATATTTAAACATAGGCTGAATATTTATAAAGAGCATTTTCAAAAAATTGAACATAACTTATTAGGACAACCTGGTGCTAAATTAAAAGATATTAAAGAGGTGTATTCTCACGCACAAGGATTATCCCAATGTTCAAAGTTTATAAAAGAAAATAATTTAGCAGAGCATATTAGAGCAGATACTGCTGGGTCTGCTGAAATGATTTCTAAAACAAAAGATGTTAAACAATCAGCTATAGCATCTTCATTGAGTGCTGAAATTTACGGATTAGAGGTAATTAAAAAAAATATAGAAAATGAAAGTGGAAATTTGACAAGATTTTTAGTTATGGGAAAAAATATCTCCCAACCAGAATTTAAAGATAAAACGTATATAACTTCTTTTTTATTCAAATTGAAAAGTAAGCCAGCTGCTCTCTACCAGTCATTAGGAGGTTTTGCTATTAATGGTGTAAATTTAACTAAACTACAAAGTTATCCCGAAAAAAATAGTTTCGATTCTTATTTTTTCTTATGTGATTTAGATGGACATATTGAAGATCCAAAAGTTCAAAAATCACTTGAAGAGTTAGGTCTTCATTGTGAGGATTTTCACGTCTTAGGTGTTTTTGAGGCAGATAGTTTGAGACAAAAAAAACAATAATCTTTTCTTGTAGATTAGAAATTTTAACTGCTATAATAGATTTGGAGGCTAGAGGTGGATGCTGCTTGAACCCGACCAGATCTTAACGGAAGCAGTCGTAGAGACAGTTATTCAGGTTCTAGTCTCCTTATAGATATATGAATAATAACTCAAAAGTGTTGGCGCTTAAATATAGACCACAAACTTTCGATGATCTTATTGGTCAAGAGGTTGTTGCTGAAACTATTACTAATTCTATTAAAGCTGACAAAATACCTAATGCATATTTGTTCACTGGAATAAGAGGAATAGGAAAAACTACAACAGCACGAATTGTTGCAAAAGCACTTAATTGTTCAAATGGTATCGATAATTTATGTAAAGAAAACTTTTGTGAAAGCTGTAAATCTATAAGTGAGTCTAGTCATATAGATGTGCTTGAAATGGATGCAGCAAGCAAAACAGGTGTAGATGACGTAAGAGATTTAATCGAATTTTCAAGATACGGGCCGACCTCGGCTAAATATAAAATTTTCATTATTGATGAAGTTCATATGTTAAGCAAACAAGCATTTAATGCTTTATTAAAAACTTTAGAGGAACCACCAGAATATCTAAAATTTATTTTTGCAACTACAGAAATTAAAAAAATTCCAATTACAGTCGTATCTAGATGTCAAAGATTTGATCTATCTAGAATTAAATCCTCAGAATTATTGGAGTTTATTAAAAAAATTAAGGATAAGGAAAATGGAGAAATAAGCGACGATGCTTTAAAGCTTATAGTAAAAATTTCTGAGGGCTCTGTTAGAGACTCTTTATCGTTGCTCGATAGAGCATTATTAAGTTTGGATGAAGGAAAAGAATTAGACTTAAATTCAGCACAGAAAATTTTTGGGTATTTTGATAAATCTCAATTAATCGATTTGTTTGAGTTAATTTTAAAAGGTGAAGAAACAAAAGTAATAAGTATTTATAGAAAAATTTATGACCAAGGTGTTGAACCAAAGGTTTTTATTAATGATTTCTTAGAGTTACTTTACTACTTTAAAAATATTAATTCTTTAACTTTAGAAAGTACAAACTTTTCATTAAATGATGAAGAATTCTCTAAAATTAAAAATTTATCAAATCAAATAGACTCAGAGGTATTAATATTGTTTTGGCAATTTGCCATCTCTTCTCTCGAAGAGATAGACATAGTTTCTAATCAACACCTTTCAATTGAGATGTTCTTAATAAGACTAATGCATTTAAGTTCTGTAAAATCTGAAAATAAAATTGAAAATGTTGAGGCTCATTTGAAGAGTGAAAATTTTGTAAAGAATACAGATACTAAATTAACTTCTAAAACAATAAATCAAATTAAGAATGTTGCACAGGAAGAAAAAATCAAACCAGAAGTTCAGACAGAAATTAAAGCAGAAAATAAAATTAATATAAATGCATTTGAGGATTTAATTGCAATTTGTTCAAAAAAAAAAGAGATCAAACTTAAATACGAGTTAGAAAAAAATGTTAACCTTGTAAAATTTGAAAAAAGTAGAATTGAAATATCTTTTAATGAAAGTTTAGATAAAGATTTTGTAAAAGATTTATCATCAAAGCTTTTTGAATGGACCGGTGAAAGATGGATTATTACGTTTAGTAAATTAAAAGGGCAGATGTCAGTAAAAGATAAAGAAAAAAATATAAAAAAACTGTTAATGGATGAAATGAAAAATTCAGAAATATTTAAAAGTGTGATTGATAAATTTCCTGATGCCGAATTAATAGATGTAAATTCAAACAAAGATGGAGTTGATAATGACTGATTTTAGTAAAATTTTAGATAAAGCAAAAGAACTTGAGGCAAAAATGAAAGAAAGCCAACAAAAGATTAAGGAAATTAGAGTAGAAGGAGTTTCGGGTTCAAATTCTGTAAAGATAACTTTGGATGGAGAGGGAGAGATGCAAACAATAAAGTTATCTGATGAAATTATGAAAGAGGACAAAACCATAATTGAAGATTTAATTGTTGCAGCACATAATAGTGCTAAATCTCAACTTAAATCAAAAACAACTGAGGAAATTTCAAAAGCAACTGGAGGTTTTGGAATTCCTGGTTTTAAATGGCCTTTATAATAGATGCAAAACATCAGTGAGATAGAAGAATTAATTAAATTAATTTCAAAACTTCCAGGTTTAGGTCCCAAATCAGCTAAAAGAATTGTTTTAAAATTAATAAATAATCGTGACGAACTTGTAAAACCTATGGCAAATACATTGGCGCAAGTTTATAAAAATGTAGTTAGATGCAATTCATGTGGTGCATTAAAGTCAAATTCAAATGGATGCCTAAATTGTGAGAACACAAATGAAAAATATAATAAAATTTGTGTAGTAGAGGATATTGCAGACCAATGGTCGATTGAAAATTCAAATATATTTCAGGGCTATTTTCATATTTTAGGAGGGACAATTTCTTCAGTTGGCCAAAGAAAAGAAGATTTGTTAATTAACTCATTAGTTGAAAGAGTTAATAGAGATAAAATCGAAGAGGTAATTCTTGCAACTAGTGCAACTGTTGAAGGTCAAACCACTGCATATTATATTCAGGATAGTCTAAAAAATTTAGATGTTAAAATTACTAAATTAGCACAAGGTTTACCAGTAGGAGGAGAGATTGAAAGTCTAGATGATGGGACTTTATTTTCTGCTTTTAAAAATCGATCTAATTTGGTTTCGAACTCAGATTAGATTTTTTTTTTAACCTATTCAAATGAAGTAATGGTTCAGTGTAACCTGAAGGTTGTTCTTTGCCTTTAAACACTAAATCACAAGCAGTTTGAAACGCTATAGAATTTTCATAATCATCACTCATTTTAACATATAGCGGATCATCTTTGTTCTGATCATCTACTATTTTGGCCATCTCTTTCATTATTTCAGTTACTTGTATTTTTGTTGTAATTCCATGATGAATCCAGTTGGCTATATGTTGTGAAGAAATTCTTAGAGTTGCTCTGTCTTCCATCAAACCAATATTGTTAATATCAGGAACTTTTGAACAACCAACTCCTTGATCGACCCACCTTACAACATACCCCAATAAAGTTTGTGCAGAGTTTGAAATTTCTTTATTTATATCCTCTACAGACCAATTGGGTCTATCTGCTATTGGAATTGATAAAAGATCATCTAGCTTAGCTGGCTCCCTATCTATTAATTTCTTTTGTTCATTGAAAATATTTATTTCATGATAATGTAAAGCGTGTAATGCAGCAGCTGTTGGTGATGGAACCCAAGCACAGTTTGCACCTGCTTTTAAGTGTCCTGTTTTTTGCTCCATCATATCTTTCATTTTGTCTGGCATTGCCCACATTCCTTTTCCAATTTGAGCTTTACCAGAAAACCCACAACTTAAACCAATATCAACATTGTTATTTTCGTATGCAGTAATCCATTTAGATGATTTCATATCACCTTTTTTAATCATAGGACCGGCTTCCATTGATGTATGCATTTCATCACCAGTTCTATCTAAGAAACCAGTATTGATAAAAAAAACTCTATTTTTAAGACTTCTAATGCATTCTTTTAAATTTGCTGATGTTCTTCGCTCTTCATCCATAATCCCAATCTTACATGTGTACTTAGGTAAATTTAGAACTTCTTCAACTTTAGAAAAAATTAAATCTGTAAATGCCGTCTCGTCTGGACCGTGCATTTTAGGTTTTACAATATAAACTGATCCAGTTCTTGAATTATTTTGATTTTTAATATCATGTAGTGCGGCTGCTGTAGTTATAAATGCATCCATAATACCCTCAGGTATTTCACTTCCATCACTTAATAAAATTGAAGGGTTAGTCATTAAATGACCAACGTTTCTTACAAGCAATAAGCTTCTACCATGTAACTTTAAGCCCTTGCCATCTTTTGAGATATAACTTCTGTGTGGATTTAATTTTCTCTCAAATATTTTACCTTCTTTTTCAAATTTTGACTTAAGATCTCCTTTCATTAGACCTAGCCAATTTCGATAACAAATAATTTTATCTTCCGAGTCAACTGCTGCTACACTATCTTCATTATCACAAATCGTTGATACTGCAGATTCTAGTATAATATCACTAATACCAGCATGATCTTGTTGGGCAGCAAAAGCTCTTGAGTCTTTTAGAATTTCAATATGTAAATTATTATTTTTTAAAATAATTGCAGAAGGATTATCACTTTCACCTCTGTGTCCAATAAATTTATTTTCATCTTCCAAATCAAAAATATCAGCACCTTTTAAAGCTTTTAATTTTCCATATTTTACAGCAAAACTTGTAATTTTGTTCCAGCTTAGTCCAGCTAATGGGAAGTACTTATCTAAAAAATCCCTTCCATATTTTATAACCATTTCACCTCTCAAAGGATCATACCTTTCAGATACGCTATCTTCAGATTGTTCAATTGCATCTGTACCATAAAGACTGTCATATAAACTCATCCATCTAGCATTCGCAGCATTTAATGCATACCTTGCATTCATGACAGGCACAACTAACTGAGGCCCAGCTATACTTGCAATTTCTTCATCAACATTCTCAGTTTCTATTTTAAAATCAGGTCCTTCATTTTTTAAATAACCAATTTCTAATAAAAATTTTTTGTACTCATCTAAATTAAATTCTTTACCTTTATTTTTGATATGCCAATCATCTATTTTCTTCTGTAAATCTTCCCTAAATTTAATTAATTCTTTATTTTTTGGTGCTAGCTCATCAAGAGTTTCCTCAAGACCTAACCAAAAATTTTCTACTGATATATCTGTACCTTTTAATAATTCGTCACTTACAAAGTTTGATAGTTTTTCAGATACTTGGAGGTTGTTAATTTTTATGTATTTTTCTTGCATAGCACTTTAGTTCGTACCCCATCTGTATTTTTGCCTGAGAGCTTTACTCCTTCGGCGGAAATCAATCTCTTTCCAGAGTGTTATGCTTTAATCGGTCCTTTTGCCTGAGAGTTTCCGGGGTGGTTGCTCCTTCGGCGCTATAAATAGTCTCTCCCGATAATGAATTTGTATCTGTTAAATGATTTAAGTCAATTAATAAGAATTACATCTTGTTTGATATCATTTTATTGCCTTTTTTGTATTTTATCCATCCGCTATAAATAAAATATGAAAAATTATCTAAATTTTGAAACAGAAATTAAAGATCTAGAAAACGAACTAGAAAAATTGAAAGATCCTTACAATCAAGAGGGATTATCAGAAGTTGATACTCAAAAAATTTCAAGCACTCAAACAGAAATAGATGAAAAATTAAAAAATATTTATTCTAATCTAGATCCTTGGCAAACTACTATGGTTGCTCGCCATGAAGACAGACCAAAAGCAAAATTTTTTATTGACAATTTGTTTGATGATTTCATTTCACTTTCTGGAGATAGATATTATGGAGAGGATAAATCAGTTTTAACTGGATTTGCAAAATTTAATGGAAAATCTGTATTAGTGATAGGTCAAGAAAAAGGAGAAGATTTAGATAGCAGAATTGAAAGAAATTTTGGAATGATGAGGCCAGAAGGTTATAGAAAAACAATAAGATTAATGAACTTAGCAAACAAATTTAATATTCCAATAATCTCTTTTATCGATACGCCAGGAGCATACCCGGGTGTAGGGGCTGAAGAACGAGGACAAGCAGAGGCGATCGCAAAATCTATAGAATGCTGCATGGAACTTAAAGTTCCAACAATTGCTATAATTATAGGCGAGGGTGGTTCTGGCGGAGCAATAGCCTTAGCCTCATCAAACAAAGTTCTTATGCTAGAAAATGCAATTTACTCAGTAATTTCTCCCGAAGGATGTGCAACAATTCTTTGGAGAGATCCAAAAAAAATGCTCGATGCAGCAAAAGCCATGAAGCTTTCAGCTAAAGATTTGCTAAGGTTAAAAGTTATTGATGAAATAATTGATGAGCCTTTAGGTGGCGCACACAGAGATAGAGATTTAATATTAAACAATGTCAGACAAACTTTAACAAAAAATTTAAATTATTTTGATCAATTATCTTCAGATGAAATAATCAGTGAAAGAAAAAATAAATTTCTTAAAATTGGAAGAAATGATGGTTTTATGACTAATACTGAAGATCTAAGCACATTAACTATTAAGAAAAATAACTTTGAAAAAATTTTAAAATCAAGAAAAATATTATCAGCTATTTTTGGTGGATTAATTTTAATTTCTTTAATTTTGTTATTTATTTAAATTTATAAAGCACCATGACAATGCTTGAATTTTTTTCCAGATCCACAAAAACATGGTTCATTTCTTCCCATTTTTTTATTGTTTGAAATTTGTTTTGAAATATCATTTTGATTTTTTTCATTTTCCTGACTAGACTCAAGAACAACTTTTAAGTTCATTAAAATAGTTACATAATCTAATTTTAATTTTTCTAAAAGATTTGAAAATAATTGAAATGCTTCTTTTTTATATTCAACTAATGGATCTCTTTGACCATAAGATCTTAGACCTATAACTTGTCTTAATTGCTCCAAGTATTGAATGTGTGATTTCCAGTTTACATCAATTGATTGAAGAAAAATTCTTTTTTCAATTTTTTTTGCATAATCTTCACCCAGAAGTTTAATCCTTTCATTTCTAGTTTCTTGAAATTTGTTAGAAATTTTTTCTCTGAAATCCTTATCTTTTGCTTCAATTAAATCCTTAAATTCAGTCTCTTCAAAGCTTTTTCCAACTATTTGCTTAGTTTTATTATTAAATTCGTTACTTTTAGGATTGGATAAATTTGAAATTTTTAACTTAATTAAATCATCAGATATTTCTTTTAAAAATTCATCTGAATAATCAAAGATATTTTCACTATTCATCGCATTTTTTCTTTGTGAAAACACAACATGCCTTTGATCATTAAGAACATTATCAAATTTGATGAGTGTTTTTCTTATATCAAAATTTCTAGCCTCTACTTTCTGCTGGGCTCTCTCTAATGCTTTATTTATCCATGGATGATCTATGCTTTCACCATCTTTGAGTCCAAGTTTTTCTAGCATATTATTCATAGACTCTGATCCAAAAATTCTCATCAAATCATCCTCTAAACTAACGTAAAACACAGAACTGCCTTCATCTCCTTGTCTTCCGGATCTTCCTCTTGCCTGGTTATCAACCCTTCTAGACTCCATTCTTTCTGTGCCAATTACAAACAAACCACCTAAAGATTTAATTTTATCTTTATTAATTTTAAGTTGGTTTTCTGGAATAGAGCCTTTCTTACCACCAAGTTGAATATCAACCCCTCTTCCTGAAATGCTTGTTGTAATAATTAATGAATTTTCTTTTCCTGCATTTGCGATTATCTCGGCCTCATTCTCATGATTTTTTGCATTTAAGACTACATGTTTAATATTTTTTTTATTCAATAAATTTGAATAAACTTCTGATTTATTAATGCTAGACGTAAATACTAAAATAGGTTGACCCAATTTATTTCTTTCAATTATTTTTTCTATAATTGCATCATTCTTTTCTTTTTCTGTTCTAAAAATTAAATCATTAAAATCTTTTCTGATCATTTCTTGATTTGTTGGAATTACAACAACAGGTAGATTGTAAATTTCAAAAAATTCTTCAGATTCTGTAGCAGCTGTTCCAGTGCAACCAGATATTTTTTTATAAAGTTTAAAATAATTTTGATAAGTTATTGAAGCTAAAGTATGGTTTTCAGCTTGTACTTGAATTTTTTCTTTAGCTTCTAATGCTTGATGCAAACCATCACCAAAACGTCTGCCTTCTAAAATTCTTCCGGTAAGTTCATCAATAATTTTAAGACTTCCATCTTTAACAATATAGTCCCTTCCTTTTTCAAATAAATGATTTGCTCGTAAGGCTTGATTAACATGATGAACTAAATGTAAATTTTCTGGATCATAAAAATTATTATTTTTTAAAATACCGGCATTGGAAAAAAGTTTTTCAACATTGTTGATTCCATCATTAGTCAATAGAATACTCTTTTCTTTTTCATCAATCTCAAAATCTTTACTATTTAAGATTCTAATTAACTTATCTATTGCCAGATATTGGGAAGTTTTATCTTCAGCTGCTCCAGAAATTATCAAAGGTGTTCTAGCCTCATCAATTAAACATGAGTCTATTTCATCTACTATTGAAAAATTATGATCTCTTTGAACCATTTGCTCTTGAGAAAATTTCATATTATCCCTTAAGTAATCAAAGCCCAATTCACTATTAGTTGCATAAGTAATATCACAATTATAGTTTTTCTTACGTTCAGCATCGTCTTGATAATTGTTAATAAACCCTGATGAGAGACCTAGAAAATTATAAATTTGTCCCATTTCAATAGAGTCTCTTTTTGCGAGATAATCATTTACAGTTACTATATGAACACCTCTGCCACTTAATGCATTTAAATAGGCAGCAAGTGTTATGGTTAAGGTTTTTCCTTCTCCAGTTCTCATCTCAGCAATTTTACCCTCATGCAAGGCCACACCTCCTATTAACTGAACGTTAAAGTGTCTTTCATTTCGTGTTCGTTTGGCAGCCTCTCTGACTAAAGCGAAAGCTTCAGGTAGTAACTGGTCTAATGTTTTTCCATCTTTTATCTGATTTTTAAATTCATTAGTTTTTTTTGGAAAGTCTTCGTCATTCAGATTTTTTAACTCTCCCTCATATAAGTTTATTTTCTCAACAATTTTACCAATTCTATCTAGTTCTTTTTGATTACTAGATTTGATAAATTTTGTAATTAAATTTAATGGGTTAAACATGACTATTTGATTTATTCTTTACTTATATTGTTTAATATATGTATTAAATAAATAATTTAAACAATATGGGAATTAATTTAACAAATTTTTTATCATCTCAATCAAAAAATACAAAAATGATTGATTTTCAAGACCTTGATCATCTAGACGGTCTTTCAATTTCAGTTGTTTCAGCAAATTTATATAAAGATATCAGAGATGATTTAACTATGTTTTATTTTAGAGAAGGTGCAAATTATGCTTCTGTTTATACACAGTCAAAAATAGTATCTGAAAATATAAAATGGAATATCAATCAAAGACCAAAAAAAATATATTCTCTAATTGTAAACACAAGAAATGCAAATGCTTTCACTGGAAAGCAAGGGTATGAAAGTTTAAAAAAGATAGCAGATTTAACTGTAAAACAATTAAATAAAAAACAAGAAGAAGACGAAGAGTATCCAAAGAAAATTTCTTCAAAGAATATAATATTTGGTTGTACTGGTACTATTGGAGAAATTTTTCCATATGAAAAAATTTCTAACAATATTCCAAATTTAATAAAAAAAATCACTTATACTCAAAATAAATTTATTTGGATGAAGGCAGCACTTGCAATCATGACTACGGATACAAAGCCAAAATTAGCTATGGAGGAATGCTATATTGGAAGTGAAAAAGTAAAAATATATGGAATTGCTAAAGGTTCAGGAATGATACATCCGAATATGGCAACAACACTTGCATATATATTTACTGATGCAACTTTATCTAATGACGTTTTAGGAAAGCTATTAAAAAAAAATATAACCAATACATTTAATGCTATTTCTTGTGATGGAGATACCAGCACCAATGATATGGCAACTATCTTTGCAACTAATGAAGTTAAAAATTCTCAAGTAAAAAGTGTGAATGAAAATAAAATTAAAAATTTTGATAAAGCATTAAATAATGTTCTTTTGAATTTAGCCAAAAGAATTGTTTCAGATGGTGAAGGAGCATCAAAATTCATAACAATAAATGTTAGCAAATGTAAAAATGAGATAGATGCAAAAAAAATTGCTTTATCTGTCGCAAATTCTCCACTAGTGAAAACTGCAATTTCTGGAGAAGATCCAAATTGGGGTCGAGTTATAATGGCAATCGGTAAAGCTGGGCCTAAAATTAATTTAAACAAATTATCTGTTAAGTTTGGAAATATAACAATTGTAGAAGGTGGAAAATTAAATCACAGTTATGATGAAAAACAAACAGCAAATTATATGAAATCTGAAAATATAGAAATAAACATTGAAACTTTTACAGGAAATAAGAACTTCACAGCTTATACTATGGATTTAACAAAAAAATATATTGAAATTAATGCAGACTACAGAAGTTAACTTATTGAAAACTCAAATTTTATAATTAACTAATAATCATGATTAAATATAAACTTTTTTGTAAAGAATGTAATTCAAAATTTGATAGTTGGTTTGCATCTTCAAACGAGTATGAAAGACTAAAAAAGAAAAAACTTTTAAAGTGTCTTAATTGCAATTCAGAAAAAATTGAAAAAACAATTATGGCACCTCAGCTAATTAGTCATAAATCAAAAACTGATGAAAAATTAAACTTAGAAAAATATAATAAAGTAAAAAAAACTATAAAAGATTATCAAAAATTTATTAAAGATAATTTTAATTATGTTGGTGATAATTTTGCTTATGAAGCGAGATCAATTCATTATAATGGTAAAAAAAAATCAAAGGGGATTTACGGTAGTGCATCGAAAGAAGATTTGAAAGAATTAAAAGAAGAAGGTATAGATGCTCAAATGATCCCTTGGATAGATGAAAAAGAAAATTAGTTTTTAATAAATTTTGCTATATAGTTTACAGATAAATCTCTAGAAATACTCCATTCATCCTTAATAATGTTAAAATTCATGCCCTCTAATTTGTTTAGACATAAATCATATTTCATTAAAATTTTTTTAAGATCTTCAGGTTTTACAAATTTTTCCCATTCGTGTGTTCCGATTGGAAGCCATCTCAAAATATACTCTGCTCCAACAATTGCAAAAATATAAGATTTTAAAGTTTTATTTATTGTTGCAATAAACATTAGTCCATTTTTTTTTAAAAGTTTTGAGCAAGACTTTAAAAAAAAATCTATATCCTCTACATGTTCAACAATTTCCATATTTAAAATCACATCAAATTTTTTTGTAATTTTAAGCTTTTCAGGCGATGAACATAAATAATTAATTTTTAGTTTATTTTTTTTTGAATGTAGTTTTGCAATTTTTATATTTTTATCAGATGCATCAATACCTGTAACATTTGCTCCCATTCTTGACATTGGTTCGCATAGTAACCCTCCCCCACATCCAATATCTAAAATATTTATTCCTGATAAAGGTCTTAATTTATTTTTTAATTTGAAATTATTAATAATATTTTCTTTTATATATTTTATTCTTGTTGGATTAAATTTATGAAGTGGTTTGAATTTACCCTCTGGATCCCACCATTCATTGGCCATTTTAGAAAATTTATCTATTTCTTTTTTATTTACACTAGTCATTGTGATAAATAGTTGACATAATAATTTAGATGTATTTTATCCATTATTTATTAAATATTAATAATTAAAGCTAGCATGAAAACTATAGTATTAAAATTTGGCGGAACATCTGTAGGAACTATAGATAGAATTAAAAAGGTAAGCAAAATTATTGCTTTTTACAAAAAGAAAAAAAATAAGGTAGTAGTTGTTTCATCGGCAATGAGTGGTGTGACAAATGAGTTAGTTAATAAATCTAAACTGATAAGTAGCAATTTTGATAGAGCAGAATATGATGCATTAGTTTCGACTGGTGAGCAAGCATCATGTGCACTTATTGCTGGTAGACTAAAACATAATGGGTTTAAATCGAGATCTTGGACATCATGGCAATTACCTATTTTAACAGATGGTCCTCATTCAAGTGCAAGGATTAGTTCAGTAGGTATCAGAGAACTAAATAGATATATAAATTCTGGTGGAATACCTATAATCACAGGATTTCAGGGTGTAAGTAAAAATTTAAGAATAACAACAATCGGAAGAAGCGGATCCGATGCAACTGCAATTATGCTTGCAAAATTTATTAAAGCTGATGAGTGTATAATATATACTGACGTAGATGGAGTTTATACGACTGATCCAAGGCAGTATAAAAAAGCAAAAAAAATTAAAAAAATTTTTTATGACGAAATGTTAGAAATGGCATCTCTCGGTTCAAAAGTAATGCAGCCTACATCGGTTCAGGATGCAAAGTTGAATAAGATTGATGTTGAAGTAAAATCTTCATTTGTATCAAAATCTGGCACCTTAATAACAAATTCTAAAAAAGCATTTAGTGACCAAATTATTACTGGAATTTCATCAACAAAAAATGATGCTAAAATTACAATTGTAGGAGTAAAAGATAGACCAGGTGTTGCTGCCTCTATTTTTAAACCACTATCGAAAAATCTTATCAATGTAGATATGGTGGTTCAAAATATATCTTTAGATGGAAAAGAGACAGATCTTACATTTACTATAAAAGCTGATGATTTAAAAAAAACAGAAAAATTAATTAAACAAAATAAAAAAATATCTTTTAAAAAATTATCTTTTGATAAAGGTGTTTCTAAAGTTTCAATCATCGGTGTTGGTATGATAACGACACCAGGCATAACATATAGAATGTTTCAGGCACTAGCCTCAAAAAAAATTAATATTTTGGTTATTTCTACCTCAGAGATAAAAATTTCAGTTCTAGTTTCTGTTAAGCATGTTAAAAGAGCAATAGCTGCTTTACATAAAGAATTTAAATTAGATAAATTGTGATGAGTTTAAGACCCTTTAGAGATATTAAAAGAAGAAAAACAAAAGTAATAAATGTTGGAAATGTAAAGATTGGGGGCGACAATCCAATCTCTGTTCAATCAATGACGAACACTTTAACTACAGATGTTAAAGCAACCATAAAACAAATTAATGATATAGCTGAGGAAGGTGCAGATATTGTAAGAGTGTCTTGTCCAAATGAGGACTCTTCAAAAGCATTAAAAGAAATAATAAAGCATGTATCAATACCAGTAGTTGCAGATATACATTTTCACTATAAAAGGGCTATTGAGGCAGCAGAAAATGGAGCTAGCTGTTTAAGAATTAATCCAGGAAATATTGGAGATGAAACAAAGATACACGAGGTATTGAAAGCAGCAAAGAATAATAATTGTTCAATAAGAATTGGAGTAAATGCAGGTTCTCTGGAAAAAGATATTTTAGAGGAATTTAAAGAGCCTTGTCCAGAGGCATTAGTTAAAAGCGCTTTAAGAAATATAAAAATTTTAGAAGATAAAGATTTTTTAAATTTCAAGATAAGTGTTAAATCATCAGATGTATTCCTATCGATAGCAGCATATAGACAACTATCTAAAGTTATAGATTATCCTTTGCACCTTGGAATTACAGAGGCAGGAGGTTTTGTATCTGGTAGTATAAAATCATCCATAGGGCTTGGTAGTTTATTAATGGATGGAATTGGAGATACTATTAGAATTTCTTTATCTGACAACCCAACTCAAGAGGTGAAAATTGGTAATGAGATATTAAAATCACTAAATCTGAGAAATAGAGGAGTAAAGATCATTTCTTGCCCATCCTGTGCAAGACAAGCATTTCAGGTAATTGATACTGTCAAAATATTGGAAGAGAAACTAACCCATATAAAAACACCAATAACACTATCAATTATTGGTTGTGTTGTTAATGGACCAGGAGAAGCTGCAATGACAGATATAGGAATTACTGGAGGGGGAAAAGGAAATAATATGCTTTATTTATCCGGTGTTCAGAGTGAAAAAGTTTTGACTGATGACATAATTAATAAGGTTGTAAAAGAAGTTGAAAAAAAAGCATCTGAACTAGAGAACTAATTATGATACCCTTAAAAACAGTTGAAGAATTAATAATAAGACATTCATCCATAGAAAAAGATTTGTCCACTGGTGGATTAGATAACAAGTTATTTGCCGAAAAATCAAAAGAATACTCAGATTTAAATGAGATAGTTGGAAGTGCCAAAGATTACATTTCTTTTCAAACTGAAAAAGAAGAATTGGAGAAAATATTAAATGATAGTTCTGTTGATGGAGAGTTAAAAAAAATGGCAGATATAGAATTGATAGATTTACAAAATCGATATGAAGCTAATGAAAAAAAATTAAAATTATTTTTGTTACCAAAAGATGAGGCAGATAAAAAAAATGCTATTATTGAAATAAGAGCAGGGACAGGTGGATTAGAAGCAAGTTTATTTGCATCAGATTTATTTAAAATGTATGAAAAAGTTAGTCACAAAAAAAAATGGTCTTTAGAATTAATCTCAATATCTAGAAGTGATGCAGGAGGTTTAAAAGAAGTTATAGCTTCAATTAAAGGTACCAATATTTATTCAACATTAAAGTATGAGAGTGGAGTTCATAGAGTACAGAGAGTTCCTGATACCGAAACTCAAGGAAGAGTTCATACATCAGCAGCAACAGTAGCTGTTTTACCTGAAGCAGAAGAGGTAGATTTAAAAATAAATGATTCAGATTTAAGAATAGATGTGTTTAGAGCAGGTGGACCAGGTGGACAATCTGTCAATACGACAGATAGTGCTGTTAGAATTACTCACATCCCAACTGGATTAAGTGTATCTCAACAAGATGAAAAATCACAACATAAAAATAAAGCTAAAGGAATGAAAATTTTGAGAGCACGTTTATATGAATTGGAAAGGTCCAGAATAGACCAAGAAAGATCTCAAGACCGTAAGACTAAAATTGGCACAGGGGATAGATCAGAAAGAATAAGAACTTATAACTTTCCTCAAGGAAGAGTTACAGATCATAGAATAAATTTAACTCTTCATAAATTAGATGAATTTTTAGAAGGAGAAGCATTTGATGAAATGATTGAGTCTTTGACACTACAAGCGCAAGAGGAAAGTCTTAGTAACTTAAAATAATATATGAATATTAATTTGGCTATAAATGAGGGTTCAAAAATTTTAAAGAGTAAATTTATACCTAACCCACTATTAGATGCTGAAATTTTAATGGCTAAAATAATTAATAAAGATAGAAATTATATGTTACTAAATTACAGCAACACTATTAATAAAAATGATTTAAATAATTTTTATAAGTTAATTGAACAGAGATCTTCAGGAAACCCAGTAGCGTATTTAACCAAAAAAAAGTATTTTTGGAATTCAGAATTTGTTATTTCAAATGATACATTAATTCCAAGACCAGATACAGAACTCGTTGTAGAAAATGCATTAAAGTTAACAAAACAAAGGAATAAATTAAATATTTTGGATATAGGTGTTGGTTCGGGCTGTATTCTTCTTTCAATTCTCAAAGAAAGAAAAGATTTTTTTGGTACTGGCATAGATATAAGTGAAAAATGTCTTAATTTAAGTAAAAAGAATGCAATTAATCTTAAAGTTAGTTCCAGAGTAAAATTATATAAATCAGATGTTGACAAATTCAATTTAGGAAAATATGATTTAATTGTTTCTAATCCTCCTTATATTAATACTTGTAAAATAAAATATTTGGAAAGAGATGTTGCTGAGTTTGAGCCAAGACTAGCATTAGATGGTGGATTGGATGGTTTATCAGAAATCAGAAAAGTAATTAAAAAGTCTTCTGATCTGGTAAAAAAAAGTGGTAAACTTATTTTAGAGATCGGATTTGATCAAAAGAATAAAGTCATTAATTTATTAAAAAATGAAGGTTTTTATATAAATAGTACTCAAAAAGATCTTGCAAATAACGATAGATGTATAGTTAGTACAAAAATATAATTAAAAAAATATGGTAACATTCAGAAATAACAACAATAACAATAGGAGAGGTGGTTTTAGAAGAAATACTAGAAATTTTAAACCTAATGGTGATGCTCCTAAATTTAATTCCAACTTTTCGAATAATGACAATTTCAAGAGGAAAGCTCCTGGAAGAAATAATCATAATGCCCCAAAATTAATTGAAAAATACAATGATTTGGCAAGAGAGGCTCTATCAAATGGAGATAAAATTTTATCTGAGAATTATTTACAGCACGCAGATCATTTTAAAAGAATACTTAATGAGAGAGAGAGCTTTAGAAAAGAGAAATTTTTAGAAGATAATTCTGAAGTTTCTGAGGAAAATTCAGAAAATTCAAAAAAAAACCTTGATAACGATTCCGTTAAAAATTCAGGCGATGAAAATAAAATCCAAGAGGAAGTTAAATCTCAAGTAGAAATAATTTAGTTTATTCCAAGTATTTTTTCAGATTTAAGAATATCTAGCTTAATTTTATTAGTTTCAAATAATTTTCTTTCTTTACCTTTTAAGATTTTACCTGAGGGAAGTTTTAATTTTTGTGAATTAACTTTTTTTCCATTTACTATTACTTCATAATGCAAATGTGGTCCTGTTGATTTACCTGTTGAGCCAACATAACCAATAGTTTGACCTTGTTTAACTCTTACACCAGGTTTTATACCTCTTGCAAATTTTGACATGTGAGCATAAATAGTTTGATATGTTGAGTTGTGTTTAATTTTAACACAGTTACCTCCTCCTCCACACCAGCCAGCCTTATTAACAATTCCATCACCTGATGCCATTATTGGAGTTCCCATGGGTGCAGCAAAATCTGTACCACGATGCATTTTATTGTAACCATCAATTGGGTGTTTACGCATTCCGAAGGGTGAAGAGAGCCTAGCTCCATTAATTGGTGTTTTCATCAAAGCTTTCTTTACACTTTTACCATTTTTGTCATAGTGTCCTTGACTATCATTATAGTCAAAATGATATAAATTGTTATCTTGTCCACTTAGTTTGAGGTTTGCAAAAAGAATTTCTCCAGTTTCCACAATTTCATTTTTTTCATCTAAGAAAATTTCATACATAATTTGAAATTTATCATTTTTTCTAATATCTCTTTGGAAATCTACTTGAAATCCATAAATTCCAGCAAATTCAATAATTATATTTGCTGGTATTTTTTGATCAGTAGCTGCTCTATATAGACTTTGCACAATTAAGTTTTCTTTATAAATTATTTCTTTTTCTAACTTAATTGATACAACTTCTTGACTAAAATAATCTTGTTGTATATTTCTTGTTAGATAAATTTTTTGAGTATTTGAAAATTGATATATAAATTCTTCAATTTTGTTATTTGTTTTATTAAGACTAAATTGGATTATTTGATTTGTATTTAACTTATTAAGATTTACTTTTTTTTTTAAAGATTTTTTAATTTTATTTATTTCAGATTTTTCAATAAAATAGCTTTCTAATATTTTATCAAAAGTCTCTCCCGATCTAATTTTGTGTTTAATTTTTTTATATTTTGGCTCTAGATTATCAATTAAGTGACTTAAAGTTTTTTTAAAATAAATGTTATCAATAAACTTGTTATAAGCTTTATCATTTAAATTTGTTTTGATGTTAAAATAACTTGTGAAAGTAATTGAGAAAAAAATTAGGATTATTAGGCCAGTAATTTCGTAATTTTTTTTGATTTTATTTTGTAAATTTTTTAGCATTTATTTTTACTAGACAATCAATTAATAGTTTAGGGGTAGATAAAAATCAAAAAAAACCCTTTAAAATAGTATATTTTTGTTATTTTTTTTGTTCTTAAATGCTTGATTTCCTATTAATTTAGCCTATAAGCACTGAACTTTCTCAGTTAAATAATTGTTTATGCAATAAATAAGTGAGGATTATTGAGCCTTTTTGCTCAATTAGCTATTTAAAACGTAAAAATTTAAGAAGAGAAGTGTGGACGGTTAAGGTTACCAAAAAATTTGTCGTACACACTTCAATCACATATAAATTTTATTCTTAGAATTTATATGGAAGCTAGTGTGCGCCGTTTTTAAACTTGAGAGTTTGATCATGGCTCAGAACGTACGCTGGCGGCACGCCTAACACATGCAAGTCGAACGAAGTAGCAATACTTAGTGGCAGACGGGTGAGTATAATGTAGGTATCTGCCCTTTGGCCTGGAATAACACGAGGAAACTTGTGCTAATACCGGATAAGTCTTTACGGAGAAAGCTTTATGCACCATTGGATGAGCCTGCACTTGATTAGTTTGTTGGTGGGGTAATGGCCTACCAAGACTGTGATCAATAGCTGATTTGAGAGGATGATCAGCCACATTGGGACTGAGACACGGCCCAAACTCCTACGGGAGGCAGCAGTGGGGAATCTTGCACAATGGAGGAAACTCTGATGCAGCGATGCCGCGTGAGTGAAGAAGGCCTTTGGGTTGTAAAGCTCTTTCGTCGGGGAAGAAAATGACTGTACCCGAATAAGAAGGTCCGGCTAACTTCGTGCCAGCAGCCGCGGTAATACGAAGGGACCTAGCGTAGTTCGGAATTACTGGGCTTAAAGAGTTCGTAGGTGGTTGAAAAAGTTGGTGGTGAAATCCCAGAGCTTAACTCTGGAACTGCCATCAAAACTTTTCAGCTAGAGTATGATAGAGGAAAGCAGAATTTCTAGTGTAGAGGTGAAATTCGTAGATATTAGAAAGAATACCAATTGCGAAGGCAGCTTTCTGGATCATTACTGACACTGAGGAACGAAAGCATGGGTAGCGAAGAGGATTAGATACCCTCGTAGTCCATGCCGTAAACGATGTGTGTTAGACGTTGGAAATTTATTTTCAGTGTCGCAGCGAAAGCGATAAACACACCGCCTGGGGAGTACGACCGCAAGGTTAAAACTCAAATGAATTGACGGGGACCCGCACAAGTAGTGGAGCATGTGGTTTAATTCGAAGATACGCGCAGAACCTTACCAACACTTGACATGTTCGTCGCGACTTTAAGAGATTAAAGTTTTCGGTTCGGCCGGA
The DNA here is from genome assembly GCA_902596375.1 of uncultured Pelagibacteraceae bacterium. Taxonomy (GTDB): domain Bacteria; phylum Pseudomonadota; class Alphaproteobacteria; order Pelagibacterales; family Pelagibacteraceae; genus Pelagibacter. The sequence continues at coordinate 7,967 of CACJTU010000005.1, read as the reverse complement.
CGAAACACAGGTGCTGCATGGCTGTCGTCAGCTCGTGTCGTGAGATGTTGGGTTAAGTCCCGCAACGAGCGCAACCCTCACTTTTAGTTGCCATCATTTAGTTGGGCACTCTGAAAGAACTGCCAGTGATAAGCTGGAGGAAGGTGGGGATGACGTCAAGTCCTCATGGCCCTTACGTGTTGGGCTACACACGTGCTACAATGGTATCTACAACAGGAAGCGAAACCGCGAGGTTAAGCAAATCCTTAAAAGATACCTCAGTTCGGATTGCACTCTGCAACTCGAGTGCATGAAGCTGGAATTACTAGTAATCGTGGATCAGCGTGCCACGGTGAATGCGTTCCCGGGTCTTGTACACACCGCCCGTCACACCATGGGAGTTGGTTCTACCTTAAGGCAAGGTTTTAAACCCTTGACCACGGTATAGTCAGCGACTGGGGTGAAGTCGTAACAAGGTAGCCGTAGGGGAACCTGCGGCTGGATTACCTCCTTTCTAAGGATGAATAAAAGTAAAATTTTATTCTAAATAATATACAGGTGATGTTGACCGTCCTCATTTCTCTTCTTAAAATAGTGTTTCTCTTGCATGGGGGCCGGTAGCTCAGTTGGTTAGAGCACACCCTTGATAAGGGTGGGGTCGAAAGTTCGAGTCTTTCTCGGCCCACCAATTTAAGATCTTGGGGGATTAGCTCAGCTGGGAGAGCGCCTGATTTGCATTCAGGAGGTCAGCGGTTCGATCCCGCTATCCTCCACCAAAAACACTTAGTTATATAAAATCGTAAAAAATTAATAATTAATATCAATATCTATATCCGAACATTAGTAATGTTATTAGCTAATGTTCAAAATAAAAATTTGATTCAACACAGAATTTTTTTCTGTGCATAAATCAAGCGTTTAAGGGCGTGTAGTGGATGCCTTGGCACTGAAAGCCGATGAAGGACGTGATATACTGCGATAAGTTTCGGGGAGCTGTATGTAAGTTTTGATCCGAAAATTTCCGAATGGGGAAACCCACCACTTTATGTGGTACTTTAAACTGAATACATAGGTTTAAAGAGACAACCTGGAGAACTGAAACATCTAAGTAACCAGAGGAAAAGAAATCAATTGAGATTCCGTTAGTAGTGGCGAGCGAACGCGGACTAGGCCAGTAGTTTTGTTAAAAAAATTTGAATAGTTTGGAAATGCTAACCATAGAGGGTGATAGTCCCGTATGAGTAATGTTTAACAAAATTCTTGAGTAAAGCGGGACACGTGAAATCCTGCTCGAATATAGGGGGACCACCCTCTAAGCCTAAATACTCTTCAGTGACCGATAGTGAACTAGTACCGTGAGGGAAAGGTGAAAAGAACCCCTATTAGGGGAGTGAAATAGAACCTGAAACCGCATGCCTACAATCAGTCGAAGCTCTTTTTAGAGTGACGGCGTACCTTTTGTATAATGGGTCAGTGACTTAATTTATAAAGCAAGCTTAAGCCATCTAGGTGTAGGCGCAGCGAAAGCAAGTCTTAATAGGGCGATTAGTTTTATGAATTAGACCCGAAAACGAATGAGCTTACCATGAGCAGGTTGAAAGCAAGGTAACACTTGCCGGAGGACCGAACCAGTTGACGTTGAAAAGTCTTTGGATGACTTGTGGTAAGGGGTGAAAGGCCAACCAAATTCGTAGATAGCTGGTTTTCCGCGAAAACTATTTAGGTAGTGCGTTGAATAAATAGACGTTTAGAGGTAGAGCACTAAATGGGCTAGGGGGAAGAGATTCTTACCAAACCTAATAAAACTCCGAATGCTAAATGTTGTTCTTCAGCAGACAGACTGTGGGTGCTAAGGTCCATGGTCGAGAGGGAAAGAGCCCAGACCACCAGATAAGGTCCCCAAATTATGATTAAGTGTGAAAGGATGTGGAAATTCCTTAACAGCCGGGAGGTTGGCTTAGAAGCAGCCATCCTTTAAAGATAGCGTAACAGCTCACCGGTCTAATAGAGTTTCTGCGCCGAAGATGTAACGGGGCTAAAATCATATACCGAATCTGTGGATTTATAATTTTTTCGAAAATTGTAACTGGTAGCGGAACGTTCTGTAAGCCTGTGAAGGTATACCCGTGAGGGATACTGGAGGTATCAGAAGTGCGAATGCTGACATAAGTAACGATAAAAGAAGTGAAAAACTTCTTCGCCGAAAATCCAAGGGTTTCTGCGCAAGGTTAATCCGCGCAGAGTTAGTCGGCACCTAAGGCGAGGGCGAAAGCCGTAGTCGATGGAAATAAGGTTAATATTCCTTAACCAGATGGTAGTGACGGATCTTGTAAGTTGTGAGTTCTTAATGGATTGAGCTTGCCGCGAAAAGGTTCCAAGAAATAGCTCCATCATTAGACCGTACCCTAAACCGACACAGGTGGATTAATAGAGTATATTTAGGCGCTTGAGAGAATGATGTTGAAGGAACTCGGCAAAATACTTCCGTAACTTCGGGATAAGGAAGACCTGTTTTTAGGCAACTAGGAATGGGTGGCACAAGCCAGGGAGAAGCGACTGTTTATCAAAAACACAGGGCTCTGCTAACACGTAAGTGGATGTATAGGGTCTGACGCCTGCCCGGTGCTGGAAGGTTAATGCGGTTGGTGCAAGCTAACTTCTGAAGCCCCAGTAAACGGCGGCCGTAACTATAACGGTCCTAAGGTAGCGAAATTCCTTGTCGGGTAAGTTCCGACCTGCATGAATGGCGTAACGATTTCTCCGCTGTCTCCAACATCAACTCAGTGAAATTGAATTCTCCGTGAAGATGCGGAGTTCGCGTAGTTAGACGGAAAGACCCCGTGCACCTTTACTGCAACTTTACATTGGTATTAGGAAAAACATATTTAGTATAGGAGGGAGACATTGAAGCAAAGGCGTCAGCTTTTGTGGAGTCAACAGTGAAATACCTCTTTTGTTTTTCTTGGTATCTAACTGACTGCCGTTATCCGGCGTCAAGACATTGTATGGTGGGTAGTTTGACTGGGGCGGTCGCCTCCCAAATAGTAACGGAGGCGTGCGAAGGTAGGCTCAGAACGGTCAGAAATCGTTCGTAGAGTGCAATGGCATAAGCCTGCCTGACTGTGAGACTGACAAGTCGAGCAGAGACGAAAGTCGGTCATAGTGATCCGGTGGTTCTGAGTGGAAGGGCCATCGCTCAACGGATAAAAGGTACGCCGGGGATAACAGGCTGATACTGCCCAAGAGCTCATATCGACGGCAGTGTTTGGCACCTCGATGTCGGCTCATCACATCCTGGGGCTGGAGCAGGTCCCAAGGGTTTGGCTGTTCGCCAATTAAAGTGGTACGTGAGCTGGGTTCAGAACGTCGTGAGACAGTTCGGTCCCTATCTGCTATGCGTGTAGAAGAATTGAGAGGAGTTGACCCTAGTACGAGAGGACCGGGTTGAACATACCACTGGTGGACCGGTTGTAGCGCCAGCTGCAGTGCCGGGTAGCTAAGTATGGACGAGATAACTGCTGAAAGCATCTAAGCGGGAAACTCACCTCAAAACTAGTTCTTCCTATAGAGCCGTGGTAGACCACCACGTTGATAGGCTGGATGTGGAAGCGCAGTAATGCGTGCAGCTGACCAGTACTAATAGCTCAATTGGCTTGATTTATGCACTGAAAAAAATTTTATCATTAAAAATATTGATAGTTTATAATTTTATCTCTAAAAAATTTCCAATGTTTAAAAAAAAGAAAATACTATGTATTATCCCAGCTAGGATAGGCAGTAAGGGAATTAAAAAAAAAAATCTAAAAAAATTATTTGGCAAACATCTTTTTGAATGGCCATTAGATGAGGCAAAGAAATCTAAATACATAGATGATGTACTTGTTACTTCTGATTCTGTCGAAATAATAAATAAATCAAAAAAAAAAGGAGCTTTGGCTCCTTTTAAAAGACCTAAAAAAATTTCTTCAGATAAGTCAACTAGTGTTGATGTTGTTTTACATGCAATTAATTTTTTAGAAAAAAAAAAATTTTTTTATGACTATGTAATATTGCTTGAGCCAACCTCTCCACTAACAACACACAAGGATATTGATAAAGCGATATCTTTGTTATCAAAAAATAAAAAAGCAAAATCTATAGTTGGGGTCACCCTAAACATAGGTCGTCATCCTTTCTATAATTATACTATTAAAAAAAATGGTTTAATTTCTCCTTTTTCAAAAAAAATAGTAGATATTAGAAGACAAGATTTACCAACATGTTACTATTTAAATGGAAATTTATACATAAGCGAAGTGAAATATTTGAAAAAGACAAAAAGTTTTTATCATGACTTTACCTCTGCTTTTGTTGCAGAAAAATGGAAATCAATAGAGATAGACGATCAGTACGATTTTATAATGACAGAATCAATTATTTCAAAAATGAATGGCTAATTTAGGACAAAAATATTTAATTAAGGCAAAAAAAATTATTCCTGGAGGAAATCAATTATTATCTAAGAGAAGTGAGATTTTTCTTCCAAATCATTGGCCAAATTATTTTAAAAAAGCAAAAGGTTGTAAAATAACAGACTTAGAAAATAAATCTTATTATGATTTTGCAGGCATGGGAGTGACAGCTTGTATTGTTGGTTACTCTGATAAAGATATTAATAGTTCTGTAAAAAAAACAATTAAATTGGGCTCAATGACAACCCTAAATAGCCTAGATGAATTAAAACTAGCTGAGGAAATTTTAAACATTCACACCTGGGCAGGTATGGCTAAATTTTGCAAGTCAGGAGGTGAAGCTTGCATGATTGCAATCAGAATAGCAAGAGCTTACTCAAAAAAACAAGGGATAGCATTTTGTGGATATCATGGATGGCATGACTGGTACTTAGCAGCAAATTTAACAAATAGTAAAAATCTTGATAAACAACTTCTAAAGGGTTTAAGAACAACAGGGGTTTCAAAAACATTCAAGGAATCAATTTTTCCTTTTAACTATAATGATATCGACTCATTTGAAAAAATAATTAAAAAATATAAAAAGAAAATTGGAATTATCATCATGGAACCTAGAAGAGAGCAAATTCCAAAGAAAAACTTTTTAGGAAAAATAAAAAAAATAGCAAAAAAAAATAATATAATATTGATATTTGACGAAATAACCTCTGGTTTTCATGAGAATTTGGGAGGCATACATTTAAAATACAATGTAAATCCAGATATAGCTATATTTGGAAAAGCAATTGCAAATGGATATCCAATTTCAGCAATTATTGGAAAAAAAAAAATAATGAATAATTCTCAAAAATCCTTCATATCATCTACTATGTGGACTGAGGGGATTGGATTTTCCGCTTCACTAGCAACGATAAAAAAAATGAAAAAATATAAAATTCAAAAGAGCTTAGTCAGATATGGTAAAATTATTAAATCAGGATGGCAAAAAATTGCAAAAAAAAATAAAGTAGAAATTATGATATATGGATTAGACTCAATCCCTTGTTTTAAATTTTCTTATAAAAATAAAGTAGCTTTATCAACATATTTTACTCAAGAAATGTTGAAGAGAGGTTTTTTAGCCAATACATCACTTGCTACATCTTTTGCTTATAACGAAAGTATAATTAATAAATATTTAAAATCTGTTGATAAAGTTTTTGGAGAAATTTCATTAATTTTGAGAGATAAAAAAAAATTAATTTTAGATGGTCCTATCAAACATACAACATTTAGGAGATTAACTTAATGAGTCAAAATGATTACTTTAATTTTAATAATTTAAAATCTATTGTGTTTCTTGGAAATCTCTCAAATATCGAAGAATTAGTTAAAATTAATAAAAAATTAAAAATTAACACTACGATCATAAGTGGTACTGATCAATCTAAACAAATTAATCCAAGATTAAACCATTACATATTTAATAAATTAGATAACAAACTCAAAAATTTTATTAAAAAAAAATTTGATCCAGATACAACATTATTTATTTCATTAGGGGCTAGATATATATTTAAAAAAGAACATATAAATGATTTTTTTTTTAATAAATTAATTAATTATCATGCAGCTAGATTACCATTTGATGCGGGTGGGGGTGGATGGTCATGGAGAATTATGAAAAATGATAGAATTGATAATCAACTTTTTCATATTATTGATGAAAAAATTGATGGAGGACCAATTATAGATGCTCAATTAAGTTTAATTCCAAAGAATATAATTACACCTAAAGAGTTTGAGGAATTTAGAAAAAAAAAATTTAAAATTTTTTACTCAAATTTTATAAAAAAATTACAGAAAAAATTTAAATTTAAACTAGTAAATCAATTGGAATATATAGGAAATTATTACCCTAGACTTAAAACCAAATATAATGGATGGATTGATTGGAATTTAGATGCTCATGATTTATTATATTTTATAAATGCTTTTGATGATCCATTTGAAGGTGCCAGCACTTTTGTAAATAATAAAAATTTTAAAAAAGTTTTTGTAAAAAAAGCTCAAGTTCATGGTGGTGAACAATTGAACCATCCTTATATGACTGGTCTAGTTTTAAAAAAAAATAAAAGCTGGATTATTGTAGCTACTGCTGGCAAGTATTGTTTAATATTAGAAGAAGTCTTAGATCAAAAGGGAAAAAATGTAATAAATAAAATAAATGTTGGAGATAGATTTTTTTCAAAGAAAGAAGTTTTGGATAAAGCAAAGTCTCTTAGAATCTTTTATAATACTAAAGGATTAAAAAAGTAAAACTATCAAACTTAATGCAAAAAAAATTTTATTATTTTATATAAAAGTTAATAATTTCTTTTACAGTTAAATTCAAAGAGTTTTCAGTGTTGTATTAATTTTTATTCCAAAGTTAATTATTTTATTTTTTTGAAAATTATTATATTTTTATGTATTTCATATAATAAATATTTAAATGCCAAATAAAATAATACAAATTGCAATAGATAGTCCGGCTGCTAGTGGTGCAGGAACACAAGCTAAATTAATATCTAAATTTTTTAATTTATATTATTTAGATACTGGTAAACTCTATCGGATATTAGGTAAAATATATTTAAATAATAAAAAAAAAATAAATTATAAAATTTTTGAAAACAAGATTAAAAACACTAAACCTTTTGAATTGGGTAGTAAAAAATTATTAAGCAATGATATAGGGATGGCCGCAGCTTACCTTGCTAAGGATAAAAAAATAAGAAAATTTGTAACAAATTATCAAATTAAAATCTCAGAAAAACCACCCAAAAAATTTCTAGGAGTTTGTTTAGATGGTCGAGATATTACTTATAACATAATGCCAAATGCAGATGTAAAATTTTTTATGACTGCCAATCTTAAAGAAAGAGCTGAAAGGCGATACAAAGAGTTAAGAAAATTAAACCACAAAATAACAAAAAAAGAAGTTTATAAAAGTATAAAAGAAAGAGATAAAAGTGATTTTACTCGCAAAATTTCGCCTTTGAGAAAAACTAAAGATTCAATATTAATAGATACATCTTATATAAGTATTAATGAATGTTTCACTAAATTAAAAAAAATAATAAAAAAAAAATTAAATAAATGAAATGAAAAAAAAATTGTTATATTTTTTTTGTATATTTCTTTTTTTTCCAAATGTTAGTGTTGCATATGTAGATCCAGGTATATTCGCGCTTATCTGGCAATCAATAGTTGCTATAATATTTGCCTCATTAGCGTACTTTAGATTATTTTATTCTAAAATAGCAAAGGGATTGAAAAATTCTGTTTTATTTTTCGACAAAAAAATTTTCATTATTTTTTATGATTTTCTTTTATTGGTTTTAGTTATTGTAACTCCAATAATTAATCTTATTAAAAATAACAAAATTTTTTTCGGTATAAATGATTACATAGAAAGCTCAATGACGTTATTAATTTTATTCATCTTAATAATTTTATTAATCTCATTTATATTTAAAGTTTTTTCAATTAAAAAAAGTCATATTTTTTTTTTAT
>CACJTU010000004.1 GCA_902596375.1 uncultured Pelagibacteraceae bacterium | reverse complement strand
GGTTATTGAAGCTGGAAGAATGAGTGGATGTACTAATTGGCAGTTAATGTTCAAGGTATTAATTCCTACAGCAAGACGAGATATTTTAATTGGAGTTAACCAAGTAATAATGGTTTGTTTTTCAATGGCAGTTATATCTGCATTTATTGGTGCAAAAGGATTAGGATTTAATTTGTTGTTAGCACTTAATCAGCTCAATATAGGGCTGGCACTTGAGGCTGGTTTATGTATTAGTTTAATTGCAATTTTACTTGATAAAATGTCTTTAGCATGGGCAAATAAACAAACAGATTATTTTGGTAATCTGACATTTTTCCAAAGAAATAAAAACGTAATATTTTTTGCAGCATCATTTGTAATTGGAATAATTCTTGCATACGTTGGGACTTTTATTTTCAAAGGTAGTTTTAATTACTTGTTTGAAATTCCTCATAATAAAGGAATATCAACAGCAGATTTTTGGAATAAAGGAGTTGATTGGATTTTTGATACTTTCTTCGTGTATATTAAAGCATTCAATACATGGTTAATTCAAGATGTGCTTCAGCCGATGAGAGCTTTATATTTAAGAATGCCTGCAGTAGCTACATTGGTACTAGCAGTTGGTGCAGGATATTTAATTGGAGGAGTTCGATCAGCATTAGTTGTTGCTGCTTTGACTTTATTTATAGCATTAAGTCCATGGTGGGATAGAGCACTAGTAACGTTATACATGGCAACTTTTGGTGTAGTTATTTCTTGTTTAATAGGATTTACAGTTGGAACATTATGTTTTCAAAACAAAAAATCTGCAGCATTTATGCTAGGAGTTTGCGATATATTTCAAACATTCCCTTCATTTGTATATTTAATTCCTGTAATGATGCTTTTTGGAATAACAGATACATCTGTTTTAATTGCTGTAATTGTCTATGCAACAATTCCTGCAACTAGATATACAATAGAAGGACTTAGAAGTGTTCCTGTTGGCTTACATGAAGCTGCAACAATGTCTGGTGTAAATAAATTTCAGAGATTAACAAAAATTGAGTTTCCATTAGCATTTCCACATATGATGCTTGGTTTAAATCAAACAATAGTTTTTGCTTTATTTATGGTGATAATTGGAGCTTTCATTGGAACAGAAGATCTTGGTCAATACATTTTAAAAGCACTTTCAGATAAAAATGGAGCAGGAATTGGTTTAACTCTCGGTATCTGTGTTGCGTTTATAGGATTGATTTTTGATAATTTGATTAGAACTTGGGTTGGAAAAAGAAAAAAACATCTTGGCATAGATTAGTATTTTGAAAAAATTTATTGTCTCCATTGATCAAGGAACAACCTCGTCAAGAGTTGTTTTGTTTGATACTAAAGGGAACATTAAATTTATTTCTCAATATGAATTTAAACAATACTTTCCTAGAAATGGATGGGTAGAACATAATCCAAATGAAATTTGGTCGACAACACTTAAAGCATTAAAGCAAGTAATTAAAAAAGCTAAAAGTTTAAAAGGTAATATACTTACTATTGGAATTACAAATCAAAGGGAAACTACAATTTTGTGGAATAAAAAAACTGGAAAACCTATTTATAATGCAATCGTTTGGCAAGATAGAAGAACCCAGGAATATTGTAAATCTCTAAAGAATAAAAATTATGAAAATACTTTTAGAAAAAAAACAGGGTTATTTATAGATCCTTATTTTTCTGCCACTAAAATAAAATGGATTTTAGATAATGTTAAAGTTTCAAAAAAATTACTAAAAACTAATAATTTATTGTTTGGTACAGTGGATACCTTCTTGATTTGGAAATTAACCAAAGGTAAACAGCATTTAACCGAAGCTACCAATGCAAGTAGAACCATGTTGTTTAATATCAATAACAATAAATGGGATAATGAAATTTTACAGAAATTAAAAATTCCAAGGAGTATCTTGCCTGAAGTAAAAAATTCTGCAGATAATTTTGGAAAAACAGATAAGAGAGTTACAGGAAAAGAAATACCCATTTCAGCTGTTTTAGGAGATCAACAAGCAGCAGCTGTAGGACAAGCTTGTTTTGAAAAAGGATCTATAAAAAGTACTTATGGCACTGGTGCTTTTATAATAATGAACACTGGATCAAAAAAAATAAATTCAAAAAATAAGTTATTAACTACAATTTGTTATCGATTGAATAATAAGACCACGTATGCTCTTGAAGGATCTATTTTCATAGCAGGAGCAGGCGTACAATGGTTAAGGGATAAAATTAAATTAATTAACAATGCTTATGAAACTGAAAAAATAGCTAGATCAACAATAAGCAATAATGAGGTTTATGTTGTACCAGCTTTTAGTGGAATAGGCGCACCTTATTGGAGACCTGATGCAAGAGGCTTAATAACAGGACTTACAAGAGATAGTGATTGGAAAACTTTAGTGAGAGCAACCGTCGAGTCTGTTGCTTATCAAAGTTATGATTTATTATATTCAATGAATAAAGATGGTTTGAAGCCTAGGATAGTAAAGATTGATGGGGGTATGGTAGCTAATAATTGGTTTTCACAATTTTTAGCAGATGTAATTAATCTAAAAGTAATTCGACCGAAAGTCTTAGAAACCACCGCACTAGGAGCTGCGCTCTTTGCAGGATATCAATTAGGAGAATTCAAATCATTAAACCAGATAAAAAATACATGGAAAAAAGATAAAGCTTTTAAGCCAAAAATTAATAAAAAACTTAGAAATCATATATTGCATGGTTGGAAGCAAGCAATTAAAAAAACCTTAGCATAAAGATAAAAATGAAAAAAATTTTAATTGTTGGCGCTGGAGCTATGGGAGCTGCTTTCTCGATACCATTGTTAGATAATGGTCACTCGGTTACATTAACAGAGCCATATAATTTAAAATTATTACAAAAATTAAACTTAAAAAAAAAAATTCACCCATCATTAAATATAAATTTACCACAAAAATTAAAAATAAATAAATTTTCAAGCGACATCTTAAATCAGAAATGGGACTTAATTGTAATTGCTGTGAGTTCTACTGGAATAGACTTAATTGGAAAAAATCTTTCAAAAATAAAAAATAAATTGCCTATTTTAGTATTAACAAAAGGTCTTAAATTAGATGGTAGGAATTTAATTTCAATGTCTAGCTTATTAAGAAAATATAATAAGAATTTAAATATTTCAGTTTTGAAAGGCCCGTGTTTAGCAAAAGAATTAGCTAAAAAAGTTAAAAGTTTCACTGTTGTTGCGAACAAAAATATTAATACTGCAAAAAAAATAGGAAAATTAATTTCAACAAATTATTATCAAACTGAATTTAGTAGAGATGTTAATGGAGTTGAATTTTTATCTGCTATAAAAAATATTTATTCAATGATCATTGGAGCTGGACAATGGCATAATACATCATCGGCTTTATTCCGAAAATCAATTGATGAAATGAAATATCTTGCAAATTATTTTAAAGGAAAAAAAGAAACTGTTTATGGTCTGGCAGGTTTAGGAGATTTATACGTGAGTGCAATGGGAGGAAGAAATAGTAAAATGGGAGAATATCTAGGTAAAGGCTATACTTTTACCCAAGCAAAGAAAAAGTTTATGAAAAACGATACAGTAGAAGGTGCTGATTTAGCAATAGAAATTGCTCCTTTTTTATTTAAAAAAATTAATAAACGAAAAGTTCCGTTAATGATCTCTTTATTAGAGGCAATTGTTAAAAACAAAAAATTAAAAATTAAATATTAATTTTCTATTTATTTAAAAAAGTTTCCATAGAGTCATCCATCGCTTTTTCCCAAGGCGTATGATGAATTGGCGCAACTGAACCAGTCACTGGAGATGAAAACGATTTATTTCTATAAGTTAGAATATCCTCTACTTTATGGTGTTCCCATTCTTTGAAATGTTTTCTAATTAATTCAAAATCAATTTTAGGATAATCAGACATATCATGAAGTTCTTTGGTATATTCTGTTTGAAAATCTATCATTTGATCAGGATTTTCTAATTTTTCCTCCATTGAAACCCACTTATTTATGTCTTTATCTATCTCGTCGTCACTAGGCATTTTGATTTTTCCCATGATCACATCTCTCGCATACCATCCCTGACAGTCAAACATGTTAAATGTATGAAACTGGTCCTGCATACCTAAGTATAAAAGTTTATGATTATCTTGCCACACAACTCCTTTGTAAAGTTTTGGTGGATATAATCTGTTATGTGTTTTTAATTTTAAACTTTCATCTAAAAATGGGAAATGATGAAGATATCCAGTACACAAGATCACTACATCGGCATTTTGTTCTGTTCCGTCTTTAAATATAGCTTTTTTTCCATCTAACCTATCTAAGTAATGAACTTCTTTCATGCCTTTTGGCCATTTAAAGCCCATTGGGTTATGCCTGTAACCAATTGTTACACTTTTAGCACCATATTTATTACATTGAAGGGCTACATCTTCAGCTGAATAGCTGCTTCCCAAAACAATCACATCTTTTCCTCTGAACTCTTCTGCATCTCTAAAATCATGTGAGTGCATTATTCTTCCCGGGAAAGAATTCATTCCTTCGTACTCAGGAATAAAAGGTACAGAAAAATGACCTGAAGAGACTACCACATAATCAAATGTATCATTTAAAACTTTATTATTTACTTTGTCCTGGTAGCTAATTTCAAACTTATCATTTTTAAAAACAGTATTTGTAACTCTTGTATTAAATTTAATCTTACTTTTTATATTTCCTTTACTTACTCTTCCCAGAATATAATCTTGCAAAACTTCTCTTGGAGGAAAGGAAGGAATTGGCTTTCCAAAATGTTCATCAAAAGAATAATCAGCAAATTCCAAACATTCTTTAGGTCCATTAGACCATAAGTATCTGTACATACTATTAGGCACAGGATCTCCATACTGATCTGAACCAGTTCTCCAGTTGTAGTTCCATAGACCACCCCAACTTTCTTGTTTTTCAAAGCAAACTATTTCAGGAATTTTTTCTCCTTTTTTTTCTAAATGCTCAAATGCTCTTAAAATTGAAAGTCCACATGGACCAGCGCCTATGATTGCTACTTTTGACATAGAATTTTTCCTATCATTAATAAATTTATAAATATATCTTACTAACAATTTTTAAAAAAATAAAATTATATTTTGTTATGGGTATTAATTGGAATTATCCAACCACTATGTGGATAGGAGAAAATAGAATTGAAGATTTATCCTTAGCCTGTAAAGAGTTGAATATTTCAAATCCATTATTTGTAACAGACAAGGATTTAATTAACTTAGATTTAACTAAAAATATAATATTAACATTAAAAAAAAGTTTTAAAAACCTAGCTAGCTTTTCTAATTTTACGGGAAATCCAATTGGAGAAAATGTAGAAGAAGGTGTTAAAGTTTATAATACTTCTGGCTGTGACGGTGTAATAGCTTTAGGAGGCGGAAGTGGTTTAGATGTTGGAAAAGCTATAGCATTTATGTGTAATCAATCTCGACCGTTATGGGATTTTGAAGATATTGGTGACTACTGGACAAAAGCTGATAGTTCAAAAATTTCAAAAATTATTGCTGTTCCAACCACTGCTGGGACTGGATCAGAAACTGGTAGAGCATCTGCAATCATAAATAAAGAAACAGGTGTAAAAAAAATTATTTTTCACCCAAAAATGTTACCTTCGATTGTGATTTTAGATCCTTTACTTACACTAGATTTATCTCCAAGATTAACAGCAGCAACAGGAATGGATGCACTAGCTCATAATTTAGAAGCGTTTTGTGCACCAGGATATCATCCAATGGCTGATGGTATGGCGATAGAAGGTATGAAGTTAATTAAAAATTCTTTAATTAAAGCATTCACAAATGGAAAAGACGTTAACGCTAGAATGGATTTACTTTCAGCGGCTTCAATGGGCTCGACTGCATTTCAGAAGGGACTAGGAGCAATTCACTCATTGAGCCATCCTGTAAACGGTAAATTCAATGTTCACCATGGTTTATCTAACGCAATATTTATGCCTTATGTTTTAACATTTAACAAACCATCCATCGAAAACAAAATAATATCGATTTGTGATTATCTTAATTTAAATAAAAATTTTGATAGTTTTTTAAATTGGATTTTGGAATTAAGAAAAAATTTAAATATTCCACACAAATTATCAGATGTAATGGATTGTAATAATATTGATTTAGATGAACTTTCATCAATGGCATTTGAAGATCCATCAACAGGAGGAAATCCCAAAAAATTAAGTCAAAATGATCTAAAAGAAATGTATATAAAAAGTATTTCTGGAGAATTATTTTAATGAAAAAAATATTGATAGTAGAAGGAAACTTACGAGAAGAAAATCAAAGTTTTTCTGAGGCTGGAATTCAAACACATACAGAAAGCCTTAAAGATAGTTTAGCGTTTTTCACAGATAAATTAGAAACCCACGTGGTTAATCCTTCTTCAGACGAAAATATCGATAAAAATATTGATTCACTTGAAAGCTACGATGGTCTTATTTGGGGAGGAAGTAGTTTAAACATCTACAACAATACTCCAGAAATAAAAAGACAAATTGATTTTATGAAAGAGTGTCAGAAAAAAATAAAAAAAATACTAGCAATTTGTTGGGGCATGCAAGTAGCTGTGACTGCAGCAGGAGGGGAGGTAAGAAAAGCGACAAAAGGGTCTCATAGAGGCATTGCCTCAAATATAGAAATTAATGAAAATGGTTTAAATCATCCACTTTATAAAAATAAAGATCGAAAATTTAACACACCAGCATTTAATTTTGATGAAGTCGTAACAATACCAGAAGATTCAATTTTATTAGCCTCAAACTCAATAAATAACGTTCAAGGAATAAATTTCAAAGTTGGTAACTGTAATATATGGGGACTTCAATATCACCCTGAGATTACTTACAATAAAATGATCAATTTGATTATTTTCAGAAAAAAGAGACTTTTAGAAAAAGGTGCTTTTAAAGATGAGGATGAAATCAATAACCATATTAAATATATAGAAACTGAGAATAATAAATTAGATAAAGTTTCTAGAATGAGAGAATTGGAGAACTGGTTAGACTATCTAAATTTAGAATAAACCTTCTATTTCACCCTTGTCATTTAATTTTATTGAGTCAGCTGCAGGAACTCTTGGAAGACCTGGCATTGTCATAATTTCTCCACACACAACAACTATAAATTCAGCACCTGAAGAAAGTCTTACCTCTCTTACAGGCAAAACATGACCTGTGGGTGCACCTTTTAAATTTGGATCTGTTGAAAAACTATATTGAGTTTTTGCAATACAAACAGGTAACTTACCGTAACCTTTTTCTTCAAAATCTTTTAATTGTTGTCTAACTTTTGTATCAGCTACCACTTCAGATGCGCTATAAATTTCTTGTGCAATTTTTTCTATTTTTTTGAATAACGGAAGATCATCCTCATATAAAAATTTAAATGTATCTTTTTTATCTTCACAAATTTCTGTAACATTTTTAGCCAGTTCAATAGTTCCTTCACTTCCATTTGACCAATGAGTACATTTAGAGGCTTTTACTCCTTGTGTTTCACAAAAATCTAACAAGGTTTTCATTTCATCTTCAGTATCAGTAATAAAATGATTAACCGCAACAGTAACAGGTAATCCAAATTTTCTAATATTATTAATATGTCTTCGTAAATTTACCATTCCCTCTTTAAGTGCTAATACATTTTCTTTTTTTAAATCTTCTTTAGCAACTCCACCATGCATTTTCAGTGCTCTTATGGTTGCAACAATGACAACACAATCTGGTTTTAGACCAGATTTTCTACACTTAATATCCAGAAATTTTTCAGCTCCTAAATCAGCTCCGAAACCTGCCTCTGTTACAACGTAATCAGCTAATTTAAGTCCAGCTTTAGTTGCAATAACTGAATTACATCCATGAGCAATATTTGCAAAAGGGCCACCGTGAATTATTGCAGGATTGTTCTCTAGAGTTTGAGTTACATTGGGTCTTATTGCTTCCTTAAGCAAAACAGTCATCGGGCCTTGTGCATTTAAATCTTTTGCATAAATTGCTTGCTTATCTCTGGTATAACCAATTGTAATATTTCCAATTCTGTTTTCTAAATCTTTTAAGTCTGTTGCTAAACAAAAAATAGCCATAAGCTCAGATGCAACTGTAATATCGAAACTATCTTGCCTTGGGTAACCATTAGCTACTCCTCCTAGATCAACAATAATAGATCTTAAAGATCTATCATTCATATCCATTACCCTTCTCCAAACAACTCTTCTAACATCAATGTTAAGTTTGTTGCCCCAATAGATATGATTATCAATTAATGCAGATAATAAATTATGAGCAGATGTAATTGCATGAAAGTCACCTGTAAAATGAAGATTGATTTGTTCCATTGGTACTACTTGGGCATAACCACCACCAGCAGCTCCACCCTTCATTCCAAATGATGGACCAAGACTTGGTTCCCTTAAACAAACAATAGATTTTTTTCCAATTTTATTTAAACCGTCATTTAAACCAACAGAAGTTGTAGTTTTACCTTCACCAGCTGGAGTGGGAGTAATTGCAGTAACTAAAATTAATTTGCCATTCTCCTCTTTAAGAGTATTTAAATATTCCAAATTTATTTTGGCTATGTGTCTACCCATTGGACTAAAAGCAAAATTTTCATCTGGTACTCCAACCTTAGAAAGAATATCTTTTATTGGTTGCATCTTAGCTTCTCGAGCTATTTGAATGTCAGATTTTACTTCGGCCATAAATAATCCAAATAAATTAAAAGTTTTTTATCTGTGACTTCTTATCCTTTTTTGAGATATTTGGAAACTTCTAAAAAATATATATAAAAAAAATAAGCACTATTTAAATTGATTGTTATAAAATTAATTGATGCAAAAATATTCTATATTTAACCTTGTTAAAAACGCTTTTTTAAACCATGAAAATTGGGATCTGGCTTGGAAAGATCCAACACCTAAAGAGGAATATGATGTTGTAATTATAGGTGGTGGAGGCCATGGTTTAGCTACAGCTTATTATCTTGCTAAAGAACATAATATTACAAATGTTGCAATTATAGAAAAAGGATGGATCGGTGGTGGAAACGTAGGGCGTAATACTACAATTATTAGATCCAATTACATGCACGACGAAAATGGTTTGTTCAGTGAGTTTGGAATGGATTTATGGAGAAAGATGAGTCAGGATCTGAATTACAATGTAATGTTTTCTCCAAGAGGAATAATTAATCTTGCGCATTCTGATGCACAAATGAATGCATACGCGAGAAGAGGAAATTCTATGAGATTAAATGGAATAGATGCTGTTCTTTTAAATAGAGAGCAAGTTAAAGAAATTATTCCAATGGCTGATTTTTCTGAAAACGTAAGATTTCCAATTTTTGGTGGTTTGATGCAACCAAGTGCAGGCACAGCAAGACATGATGCTGTTGCATGGGGTTATGCACGTCAGGCAGACTCCATGGGTGTTGATATAATTCAAAATTGTGAGGTGATAGGTTTCGATGTTTCCGCTGGAAAAATAAATGGAATAAGAACTTCACGAGGAAATATCAAAGCAAAAAAAGTTGGTATTTGCGTTGCGGGTAGCACAAATATTTTAGCAGAAAAATTAAATATGACATTACCAATTGAAACTCATTTACTTCAAGCATGTGTTTCTGAGCCAGTTAAACCAGTTTTAGATAATGTAGTTACGTTTGGTGCAGGACACTTTTATGTAAGTCAATCTGACAAAGGTGAGATGGTAATGGGCGGTGATCTTGATGGGTATAATAGTTATGCTCAAAGAGGAAACTTACCAACATTACAACATGTATTAACTGAAGGTATAGCCATGATGCCATTTTTGAGTAAATTAAAAATGCTTAGAACGTGGGGTGGTATTATGGATATGTCAATGGATGGTTCACCTATTATCGATAAAACACACATTGATGGTTTGTATTTGAATTGTGGATGGTGTTATGGAGGATTTAAAGCTACACCTGCATCGGGTTGGACATTTGCTCATACTATTGCTCAAGATAGAGTGCATGAATTAAATGCTGGCTATAGCTTAAATAGATTTAATACTGGCCATCTTATTGATGAAAAGGGACTTGGAACAAAAACCTGGATATCGTAAATGCTTTACATAAATTGCCCACACTGTGGAATGAGATCTCAAAATGAATTTTCATATGGTGGTGATGCAAGCGTTAAAAGACCAGAACTTAACAAAGAAGTTTCTGATCAAGAATGGGATAATTTTGTTTACAATAGAAAAAGTTTAAGAGGAAAGCATTTAGAGCTATGGCAACATATTTCTGGATGTAGACAATGGATAAAGGTTGAGAGAGATACTGCGACCCATGAAATTTTTAGAACTTTTAAAGCTGATGAGGAAGTTGCTTAATGACCCAAGCTTTTAGAATTGAAAATGGGGGATTAATAAATAGAGATAAAAAATTATCCTTTAAATTTAATGGTAAAACTTACTTAGGTTATGAGGGTGATACATTAGCCTCAGCTTTATTGGCAAATGGAGTTCATTTAGTAGGAAGAAGTTTTAAATACCACAGACCTAGAGGTTTCTTTGGAGCGGGTGTAGATGAACCTTATGCAGTTGTTCAACTTTTTAGAAATGGTGAAACAGAACCTAATATTAAAGCAACAGAGCAGGAATTATTTGAAGGTTTAGAAGCAAAAAGTGTTAATTGTTGGCCTAGTGTCAATTTTGACATAGGTGCAATCAATAATTTTTTGAAAATTTTTTTACCAGCAGGTTTTTATTACAAAACTTTTATGTGGCCAAAAAGTTTTTGGTATCGAATTTATGAGCCTTTCATTAGAAAAGCAGCTGGTTTAGGTGTAGCTTCAACTAAACATGATAAAGAAAGGTATGAACATAAATACGAATATTGTGATTTATTAATTGCAGGCTCAGGACCTTCGGGATTAGCTGGTGCATATGCAGCAGCAAAAAATGGAGCTAAAGTAATTTTAGCTGAAGATAAACCAAGATTTGGTGGATCTTTATTAACTAGTGATGTCAATATTGGCAATCAATCAGGAAAAGATTGGGCTGAGGGGATAATTGCAGAACTCAAAACTATGCCAAATGTTGTTGTAAAAAATAGATCTCAAATTTTTGGATACTATGATCACAATATGCTTGTGATGTCAGAAAAAGTTAGTGATCATTTGCCATCAACTAAAAAATATCACCCTAACAAAAGGTTATGGTACATTCGAGCAAAAGAAGTTTTGATTTCCTCAGGATCAATTGAAAGACCAATAGTTTTTGGAAATAATGATACGCCAGGGGTAATGCTTTCTTCAGCTGCTAAAGAATATTTAAAAGTATATGGTGTTTTAGTTGGGAGAAAACCATTGGTATTTACAAATAACGATAGTGGATACGAAACAGCAGTTGAATTTAAAAAACATGGAGTAGATCCAGTTGTTTTAGACTCAAGAAAAAATCCTGAGTCAGAAATAATTGATGAGGCAAAAAATTTAGGAATTAATATTAAAAATTCATATGTTGTTGTTGCAGCACAAGGATACAAAAAAGTAAAATCGGCAGATATTGCAAGTATTTCTGAAGACAAAAAACAACTTGGTAAAATAGAAAATATACAATGTGATTGTATTTGTGTTTCAGGTTTTTGGACACCCACTATTCATTTAGCCTCACAATCAGGAAATAAAACAAAGTTTAAAGAGGATATTGATGCATTTGTTCCAGGACAATCAAAACAAAATGAAATTACTTTAGGTGCAGCTAATGGAGTATTTTCACTAGAGGAAACTTTAAAAACGTCATTTACAGCAGGAAGTGAATTATCAAAAAAAATTACTGAAAATGATAATAAGATAGCCATTCCAAATGTTGTTGAAAAGAAATCTTCTCAGCATGATAAGTTTTGGTGTGTTCCATTGCCAAAAGGTAAAAATTATAAAAGATTTTTAGATTTTCAAAACGATGTAGCGGTATCTGATGTAGAAATAGCTTTAAGAGAAGGATATCGATCAATTGAACACGTTAAAAGATATACCACTTTAGGAATGGCAACAGACCAAGGAAAAACAAGTAACTTAAATGGATTACAATTAGTATCCGAAATTGAAAATAAAGTTGTTCCTGCAGTAGGTCATACGACTTTTAGGCCTCCATATACTCCTGTTTCTATTGGAGCAATAGTAGGAAGAGAGGTTGGAAAACATTCAAAACCAACAAGAAAATCTCCAATGCATTCATGGCATGAAAAAAATAATGCAGTCTTTGTTGATGCAGGTGTTTGGTTAAGACCCAGATATTATAAAAGAGGAAATGAAAATTTATTTGAGGGATCAAAAAGAGAAGCAAAAAATGTAAGAACAAATGTAGGTGTTTGCGATGTAACTACATTAGGTAAAATAGATATTAAAGGACCAGATGCAGCGGAGTTATTAAATAGGGTATATACAAATGCATGGTTGAAGTTACCAGTTGGTAAAGCAAGATACGGTGTAATGTTGAGAGAAGATGGAATTGTTATGGATGACGGAACAACTACAAGAATTTCTGAAAATCATTATCATATGACGACGACAACAGCTCAAGCGGCAAACGTTCTTTCGCATTTAGAATATTATTTGCAACTCGTTTGGCCTGAATTAAATGTGAATGTAGTTTCAACCACAGAACAGTGGGCTGGAGCAGCTATCGCTGGACCTAAATCTCGAGATTTATTACAAAAATTATTTCCAAACTCTGATGTATCAAATGAAGGCTTACCTTTTATGGGTTATATGGAGGGAGATTTATTTGGTGCTAAAGCAAGAATATATAGAATTTCGTTTTCAGGCGAGCTTGCTTATGAAGTAAATGTTGAATCTGATTATGGAAATTTTATGTGGGAAAAAATAATCGAAGTTGGTGAAGAATTTAATATTCAACCATATGGAACTGAAGCATTATCAACTCTTAGAATTGAAATGGGACATGTTGCTGGATCAGAACTTGATGGTAGAACAATTCCATTCGACAACGCATTAGAAGGTCTTGTTAGTAAAAAGAAAGATTTTATTGGAAAAAGATCATTACAAAGATCTGCATTTATAGCTGAAGATAGACAAAGAATAGTGGGTGTAGTTCCATTAGATAAACAAACAAGTATACCTGAAGGTTCTCACTTAGTTAAAGATGATAAAGCACCGTTACCAAATCCAAAATTAGGTCATATCTCTGCATCTTGTTGGAGCGTTGAATATGATAATCCTTTTTCTTTGGCAATTTTGAAAGATGGAAAAAATATGATCGGTCAAAAACTTTTTGCGATGTCACCACTTAAAAATAAAGTAATACCAGTTGAGATAGTTTCATCACATTATGTAGATCCGAAAGGTGAAAGAGTTAGATCATGACATTAATTTCAGCTTTATCAAATGTTCATACAAAAGGCCAATTCGGAGATTATGAAGGTAAAAATGAAAATGATATACTTAAAATATCTGAAATTAAAAACTTATTAATTGTTCAAATAGTTCAGTACAAAAATTCTTCAGTTTCATTTGAGGGTATTGATATTGATGGTTTAAAATTAAAAAATGAACCTTTGGCAGTAGTGTTTAATGAAAATACAAGGATTATGTGGAATGGACCAAAAAACTGGCTTTTAGTTTCAACAAAAAAAGATTTAATAAAAAATGTAGTACATGAATTCAAAGATACAGATTTTGCTGTAACAGATTTATCTCATTCTAGAGCTATTATAGAAATCGAAGGAAATGATACGATAGAAGTTTTGAAAAAAGGATGTCCTTTTAATTTTAATAAATTAAATAAAAACAACTCAATTAACTCAACCTATAATGGAATAGCTTTTACCGTAGATAGGTTGAGTGATGATCCAAATAAAGTAAGGATATTTGCGCTAAGAAGCTTTGGAGAGTCTTTATATCACTCTATAACAGATGCATCTCTAGAGTTTGGTTTTGAAACTATATAAACTCAAGTTTTCAATCTCTTGTTGCAATGTAAACACCTATAGAAGTAATAAGAAATCCAATTAAATCTAAGCTAGTTAAACTTTCATTTAAGAAAAGCCATGCCATAAAAGCAGATGTTGCTGGAATTAAAAAAAATATAGAAACAGTTTTGCTAGCTGAATTATTTTTTATTAAAAACATCAATATTGTAAATGCACCAAAAGATACTAAAAATATTTGATGACTCATTGCAATAATAAAAGTTTGTGAGAATTCAATATATGGATCAACAAACAAAATAATTATTAATAAATGAAACAAACACCCACCAATAGCTTGATTCATATTACTTACAGACAATGGTAAGTTGTTACTTAATTTTTTTTGCCATAAAGTTGAAAATGTAATTGCTAATAAAGCAATTATTGTTGCGATCAATCCTGCTGCTGGTATTTTTGAACCAATATCAAAACCCAATACAAGTCCTGCGCCAGAAAATCCTAACAAAACACCAATCCATTGTTTTGTAGATACTTGTTCATTTAAGATGGGACCGCTTAATGCATTTGTGAGAATTGGTTGAAGAGTGACAATTAACGCTGCTATTGCTGTAGGCATGCCTATTGAGATTGAGTAAAACACACCCCCAAGATAAAAACCATGAAATAAGACACCACTAAAAAAAGACTCAAAAAAGTTTCTTTTGCTTACTAGAATTTTTTGTTTTGAATAAATAGAAAATAAAAAAAAACCTAAAGCAACCAAAGCAAATCTAAAAGCAAGAGCAGCAAATGGATTGCTGTTATCTATTATAGGTTTGGTTGTTATGAAAGCGGAAGACCATAGAAGTATAAATATGAAAGGAAATATTTTAATCATCATGTTTAATAAACAAATAAATTAAATAAAATCAAACAAATCAGTACCTATAATGAACAAATTAGATGTGGAAATGAAATATCAAATCACCTAAGGTTCTGTCATGAATTTTAAATTATTTAGAATTTTAACAGTTATACTGTCTTTTTTCTTTTTGACGGGTTTTGTGCCCATTCTTTCATTTGTTGGACCTGGTGTAACCGCTCTTACCTCAGGTAATATATATAAAGCAAGTGCTCAATATATAATTAATAAAAGGATAGAAAAAGAAACTGGGAAAAATTCTTTAACTTTAATTAAAGACTCTTTAATTAAAGATACATTGATCGAGGAAACAGATAAACAAATAAAAATTAATTCATTTGACGAAGACTTTAGACAATTAGTTGAAACAAGAATAAAGATGACAAGACAAAAACTAGATAATCAAAATTTACAAAAATTACTTAAAAAAAGAATTGAGGTTACTAGATCAATACTTGATTTAAATAATTCTACTCAATAATATTTAGATATATCAAATCTTCTTGACCAGTTTCTTTACACCACATTTCATAGCTTTCACAAACCCTCCACAAATGATCAAAAGCTCTTTGTGAAATCTCTAGCGGAAAATGACTCTTGGTGTAATAAAGCTTTGGCATCTTCATTAAAAATTTTATCATAGAATCTTTTTGAACCTCTAAAAGTCTTAAAGTTTCTTCATTAATTTTTTTTTTAGTTATTTTGTCAACAAATTTATTATTTTTAAGCTCTATAAACCATTTATCATGAAATTCTCCAGAACTTAAAATATCATATTCCTTAGTAGCCATAAAAATTTCAAATGCTTGTATATTATTTACTTCAGGATTTTGTTTTTTAATTTCTATTATATTTGAATAAACAAATTCAGCAGCTCTTAACACATATGGCTTTTCAGTCTTGTTATACATAAACTATTTTTTATGCTTAACCATAGCTGAATGAGCCAAAATTAAATTAGGATCTAAAAATACTTTTGAGGATTTTACACTTTCAAATGATTTAAATGCGAAAATTGCAATAGGGAGTTCTGTACAACCTAAAATAATTTTTTTACACTTCATTTTAATTAGGGAGTCAATCGCAGGTTTAATTGCTTTTGCAGCAGCTTTCACATTACCCATTTTTACTAATTTAATAGCTTTATTGACTGACAATTTTTGTATTTTTAGAGACGGCTCAATTAATTGATAGTCCTTTTGGAAAAATTTTTTATAAACATCTGTTTTAAGAGTACCCTCAGTTGCTAAAAGACCAACTTTGGAGTTTTTCTTACATTTTTTTTTTGTAAATTTGAAAACTTCTTTTGGCATATTAATTATTGGAATATTAATTTTATTTTGTAGATCATCAAACCAATAATGAGCCGTATTACAAGGTATGACTATAAATTTACATTTATTCTTTTCAAGAAGCTTACAACCTTTGAGTAAGCTTTTTAAAACTTTGTTATATTTTGCTCTACTTGTTTTATTTGTAGATTTGTTTGAAAGATTTTTAGTTTGAGAGCCAATAGATTCAGGTCTGCCAGGAATATTTGATTTATTATAAAGTATAAATAATGGATACTCTTGATCAATTTTTCCTCTATTCAAAACTGCAAGTTTGTTACAAAAATCAAGACCTGCTTGAGTTCCCATTCCACCTAAAATTCCAATCATAATTTTGATTAATTTATTAATTTTTTAATTTAATTCTATAATTAATAATTGTGTTTAAAGGTTGTTATTAAATAAGGTATTGGCTGAAAATTAAAATAGTTATTCTAAATTAAATTTTTCAGCCAATAGGAAGTGTGAAATTATGCAGTTTTTAAGTTAACTGCTGAAGGACCTTTGGGACCATCTTCAACATCGAAAGTCAAAGCTTGACCCTCATCTAAACCGTTCATACCAGCATCTCTTACTGCTGAAACATGTACAAACACATCTTTTTCTTTATCTTCTCTTTCAATAAAACCAAAACCTTTGGTTGGATTGAACCACTTTACTTTACCTTGTAGACTCATATATTTTTCTTCTTACTTTTTGTTATGTTTTATTATTACTTATAATTAAGTAATATTGGCTTTCTTTAGATTTTAATGGGTTTTGTCAACAAAATAGATCAATAATTAAAAAAATTTTTTAAATATCGTCAATAAGCATAGTTAAATAAACAGAATTGATGTCTTCTTTATAGTGTGCAAAAGGTTCGCATGCTGTGAAACCAGTTTTTTTGAAAAGTTTTCTTGCTGGTATAAAAAAATCACCTGCTCCTGTTTCAATACTTAATCTTTTTATTTT
Source organism: uncultured Pelagibacteraceae bacterium (assembly GCA_902596375.1). GTDB lineage: Bacteria > Pseudomonadota > Alphaproteobacteria > Pelagibacterales > Pelagibacteraceae > Pelagibacter. Next base: position 68,619 of record CACJTU010000004.1, on the reverse strand, counting down.
AAGCTTTTTAGCTTCATTTATTAAATGATTGATTACATCAATCCCTCGGCCTTGCATTCTAAAATTATCGTGAATTCTTATAGATTTAAATTCTCCATGTTCTTTATCTAAAAATTTTAAAGCACCACAACCAATCAATTTTTCATGATCCCACAAGCTCCAAAATTTAATTGATGGCACTTTTAAACCAGGAATATCTAGGACGTGAGCACTTCCTTCTGGTGAGGCAGCTTTAAGCTCAACAAAATGTTTAGTTAGAAGCTCATTAACTTCTAGATTATCAAAATTACCTTCTATTGATTTTAACATTTATACTAAAGTTGTGATATGACCCATTTTTCTTTTTTCTTTTATATCTTTTTTTAAATAATCAAAGAAAAATTCGTTATCATTAAACTTTTGCATGTTTCTATAATGAGTAATTTGATCGCCAAGCAAATTCATCATTTTAGCATTAGATATTTTTTTTAAAGGAATTTGCTCTAAACCACATACTGCTCTTACATGATTTTCAAATTGACTCACATTAAAAGCATTTATTGTTAGATGTCCCGAATTATGTACCCTTGGGGCAATTTCATTAACATAAAGATTATCATTTCTATCAATAAAAAATTCTACACACATAGTCCCAACATATTTTAGTTCCTCAGCTATAAGCATAGCCCAATCTTTAGATTGATTAAAAATCTTTTCATTAACTTCTGCAGGAATTTTTGAATATTTTAAAATTTGATCTTCATGAGTGTTTTCTATTGGTTCATATATCTCATATTTATTATTACTAAATCTTGTAATTATAATAGAAATCTCTTTTTTTAATTTTACAAGTTTTTCAAGGATATATCCTTTTGAAAAATCAATATTCAATATATTAAGTTCATTAATTGATTTAATTGGATATTGACCTTTGCCATCATAACCAAGTGTTGTTGTTTTTAATATTCCTGGTAAAAAATCTTCTAAAGCATCTATGTCAGATTTTTTTTCAATTGAAACATATCTAGTTGTTCTAATATTTAATTTATTAACAAAATCTTTTTCAGCCAATCGATGTTGAATTAATCTGTTAACTGAAGGCTTTGGCAAAACAGGTTTAAATTTGTTTATTTCATTTAATGTTTCAAATGGAATATTTTCAAATTCATAAGTAACTAAATCAACCTGATTTATAAATTCTGATATTTTTTCTTTATTGTCATAATCTCCAGTAACAAATTGATTGCAAAAATTTTGTGCAGGAGCATCTATGTCATCACAAAAAATAACAGTTTTAACATTTAATTTTTTAGCTGCTATTGCAAGCATACTTCCAAGTTGACCACCCCCAATGATACCAAGAGTAATTTCTGACATATTATTTTGGAGATTTCTTAACTGATTTAGTTTGTGAAGATCTAAAATTTTTAAGTTTTTTTAGAACATTTGAATTATTATTAGCTATTATTGCAGCAGCTAATAAAGCAGCATTAATAGCGCCATCCTCTCCAATAGCAAGGGTTCCTACAGGTATTCCTTTAGGCATTTGTGCTATTGATAATAAACTATCTAAACCTTTAAGTTTTTTACTTTCAACAGGAACGCCAAGTACTGGCACATGTGTAAGTGCTGATATCATACCTGGAAGATGAGCAGATCCTCCTGCACCTGCAATAATTACTCCTATATTATTTTGCTCAACTTTTGCAGCATATTCATACATTCTTTGTGGTGTTCTGTGAGCAGATATAATTTTTGTTTCAAATGAAATTCCAATTTTTTTTAGGGTTTTTTCGGCTAGTTTCATTACTTTATAGTCAGATTGACTTCCCATTATGATTGAAACTTTTAATTTACTATTTTTTTTCATGAAAATTGATCAATCTGTTTATTTCAAAATTAACTTAAAATTTCAATAAAATTAATAGTATTTAAAATGCATATTGATTAGAGTTAAGCATACTATGAATTATAAAATTGATAATCTTCAATATTGTAATTGGTCTAGGAAAATCTTTGAGATCAATAGATCTGCTGGATTAGATGCTGTTCATGTTACTATTGTTTACCATGAAGATTTTGATGAATTACAACTTGAAATTAAAAAATGGGAAAAATTATTTCATGAAAATTCTGATTTAATTTTTCTTGGTAAGAATTTCCAAGATATTGATAAAGCTAATAAAGAAAACAAAACTGCAATATTCTTTGGTTTCCAAAACTGTTCACCAATTGAAGATGACATAAATCTTGTTGAAAAGGTTTATCAATTAGGATGCAGATTTATGCAGCTCACTTATAACAACCAGTCTTTGCTAGCAACAGGTTGTTATGAAAAAGTAGATAGTGGAGTTACAAATTTTGGACGTGAGGTTATAAGAGAAATGAATAGAGTTGGCCTCGTGGTCGACATGTCACATTCTGCAGAAAAAAGCACTCTAGATGCAATTGAATTCAGTGAAAAACCAATAGCAATTACTCATGCTAATCCCTCTTTTTGGCATCCAGCAAAAAGAAATAAATCTACAGATTTATTAAAAATTTTGAGTGATAGTGGCGGTATGTTGGGTTTATCATTATACCCTCATCACTTAAAAGATAACACAAATTGTACTCTAGATAGTTTTTGTGAAATGGTGGCAAAAACTGCTGAAATAATGGATGTAAAAAAAATAGGAATAGGATCAGATCTTTGTTTAGATCATCCAGATACTGTTGTTGAATGGATGAGAAATGGTTCTTGGTCTAAAAGTAAAAATTATGGTGAAGGTTCGAAAAATAAACCAGGTTTTCCAAAACAACCTGACTGGTTTCTTGATGCAAGAGGGTTCTCAAATATTGAAAAAGGTCTAAAAAAAGCAGGTTTTTCAGATACCGAGACACATGGAATACTTGGAAATAACTGGTACAATTTTTATAAATCTATTTAATAATGAAAGTTGAATTAAGAGACCCGAATAAGATAATGAAATTATCAAGGCTAGGATCTTTTCATCAATCAAAATTATCTTTTTTAAGAAGTTTTCTTAATGAATTTAAAGATTGGGAATATAAAAGAGATTTATTTAATTTAAATGAAAATGGTTTTGGAGAAGCTGTCTATTCATTTAAAAAAAATAAAAGAGTTTATTCTTTAGTTTGTTTTGCAAATGAAATCAAAGATGAAGAAAGATCAGATAGAGTTATTGCTACAAAATGGGATGCAGCTTTTACATTACATGATGGAGTTCCTACAAAAAAAGATATTGAAAGATTAAAAAATGAAGTTCCAAAACAAGAAGTTGGTAGACTTTCTTATAAAGAATTAACCTTATCGAGAGCAAACAAATCAGTAAGAATTTATAATCACGTAGTTGAAAGTTTGAGTAAAGGTCAGCAGCCAGATTTAAACTTATTATCAAAAGTAGGCTATTTATATAGGACTACAGCAGTATATGGCTCGGGTAAATTTGGTCTTGCAGATCGATTTAGAATTAAAAATCGTGAAGAAATTAATGGTCCATTCAGATTAGAAATGATGTTGGTATATTTGGTAAGACAATTTACTTTTGATCAAGTTAATCATGTTGCTTATCATAAAAATCCAAAAACAGCCGTTAAACTAGATGATAATATTTGTAAAAACTTGGGAATAGGTAATTCCACAGGCTTGGGCATGGCTCCATTTATAGTCAATCACCCAACTCTATTAAATAATTGGATTTTAAGTAGAGAAAAAGCACTTAAGAAAATAAGAGAAATCAAAAATGTAGAAAGTCAAGATAGTGATTTGTTTTTAGATTGTGTAAAAAAATCTTTAAAAAATATTACATGCTGGAATACTGATAGTGAATATCAGCAAACAAAAATCACATCATTACTAAAAGATGTTGAAAAATTTTTGAACTTTATTAACAAAGATTTTAATTTTGAGATCGAATATCCTTTTAACAAAATATATCAGTGGTTGGAGGATAATACTTGCGAGGAATGCATTGAATACATTGTTTCAATAATGATGGAACCCTACAATAACATTGTAAATCCTTTGGTGAAAGAAATGAGTTCAGATGAAGAAAAATATTTTAATATTCCAACGTATCGAAAAGTTGAAGAATTACGAAATATCATCGAACAAAAGTATCCAAACATTTTAAATATTAATTTTGATGAAAAAGAAAATAATAAAAACTTTTGGTTTATTTCAAAAAATAAAGAGGAACCTAGATTAGCGGATCGTTTTGAGGAGCATGGATCAGAATTAGAACAGCCTTTAGCAATAGCAAGAGATATAAAAAAACTTTATGATAAATTATTAGTCTCAAAAAATAGTTTAACTATTGCTGAATTTTTAACATCAAATTCTGAATTAAGACATGTCGTGAGGAGAGCATTCATTGTAGAAAAATTTCCTTATTCAGAAATACAAGATAATACAATTGGTAAAGATTTAATGCCTATTGATATGCTTAGATTAAAATTGTCTTTTTTTGGGGCATTAAAATTTGATCCACGATCTGACAAATGGTTAAGAATTTGCATGTTCCAAGGTGCTCCACTTCCAAATGAATTAAAAAGTTATGACGAGCAGTGGGTATATAAAACCAATATTTAATAATGAAATCACTGAGTGAAATTGAAACTACTGTTAAAAGAGCTTCAAAGGCGGCAGGATATTCTTGGGGAGTTTCCGAGGAAACAGGAAAAAGTATAAGATTGTTAGAGCTATTTAGTTTACCGGGTATTAAGCACTTTAATGAATATTTAAATCAAAAAAATAAAAGTAAATTTGAAAATTTAAATTTAATTAGTGAAAATAACTCTTCATCGAATAATCCTTACTGTCCAATTACTTTAGGTGTTAGTTTTTTAGATCAAATAAATGTTTTAGAAAATTTAAAAAAAATTGAGTTTAAAAATGTTGCTTATCCAATAATTTTTATTTCCTTCATAAGTCGTTCATCAGAAATTATTGGAAAAAAAATTAATGTAAAAATAGATGAAAAAAAAATGTTACTAAATCTAAATGTAAATATCTTTTCAAATTTTATTGATCAAGAATTTCCAAAGATAGCGAATAAGATTGAGGTCGATCTACTTGAAAATGAAGACAACTTTACAGAAGATGAATGGAATAATTTATACAAGTTATCCGAAGAAACTTTTGTTGAAGAGAGTGACAGTTTAAAAGAGGGTGCGGCAGGTGCTGGTTTGACAGATAATGATTGATAAAATTGATGAAAAAAATCTAAAGGTAGATACTGAAGAATTAAACAATATTTGTGATGAATGCAAAGAGGAAGATGAGAGTGTAACTCAAAATTTAATTCTTACTGGGTTTAAATTATGTAAATCTTGTAGAGTATCTAAGACTATATTTCCACTTTAACTGATTTGACTTACTGGAAGCATATTCATTCTGCTCATCACAAATGAGATAGATAAAAATGCAATAATTAAAAAGGATAAAAGTACAATTCCAAAAGATTTAAAATTAGATTTTAAACTCAATATTTGTTTAGTTGAAATTATTAAACCTGCAAAAATCCAAAACTGTGTAAGAAAAATTATTGGTATCATTAAATCTGGTGTGACCGCAAAAAATCTTAATAAACCAGGTGCATGTGCAAATCCAACAGCTGTTAAAACTTTTTTGAATGAAACTTTGGTTTGCTTATCAGGAAATAATTTAACTCCAATTACAAAAATAAAAATCGCCCATATTAGCCAAGTAACTATTGCAGTTAGACCAGACATTGCAATAGCTGTTTTAATAATGGTATTAGCTGCTACTGCGCCAGCGATACCATCTAGGATCATTATAATCCCAGCAAAGTATATTGATGCTTCTCCAAAATTTTTATTATCTGAATAAAGAGTTTTGTCTAATTTAATTGACTTAAAAATTATATTTAAAAATTCAGCAAACATTAATTTTTTTTATTTTTTTGAGCCTTATAAGAAACAATTAATGGAAATATTATTAAAGCAATAGCAATGATAATGCAAACTGCTATTAAAAAACTTTTGGTCATTAGAATTGAAAAGGGGAGCTGAAATTAGCTCCCCCATAGTAAATTTTAGCCTTTTACAACTTCTCTTGTATTTGCATTGAAAGACTCTTTGAATGGAATATCCACAACCACAGCATCTACAGGTGTTCCTGGAGTGTCCGAGTATTTTTCTGGAAGATGAACTTTAAACTTAGTTCCAACTTTACCTTTTGGAAATCCATTAGGGTTTAAAGTTCCATCAAATGGAACATAACCCATAGCAATATTAGTTTTCTTTTCTGGATGCCACCATGGTGATGTAATAAATCCGACTGGATCTCCACCACTTTCTGGTGATACTAACCAAAAGTCTGGCGCATAATCGTCAATAGGCTTACCACCCAATTCCATCCCAACTAATTGAAGTTTGTATGGTTTTTGACCAGCTTTTATGTCTGCTTTCATTTTCTCTAATGCAGCTTTACCAACATAGTCAGCTTTTTTATTCCATTCACCCTTACCAGATAATGAAACTTGATAACCTAAATTACATTGAAACGGATTATGTTGTTGATCCATGTCTTGCCCCCAAGAAAGAATACCAGCTTGTATTCTTCTGTGGTGCGCAGGTGCAATAACCATCAATTTATGTTTTTTTCCTGCATCCAATACAGCATTCCACATATCTTCAGCATATAAAGTTGCATTTCTTAAATATATCTCATAACCAGCTTCTCCTGAAAAACCAGATTGAGAAATTACACAACTTCTTCCACCAATTGTTGCTTCTGCTAATCCATAGAAAGGCATATTATCAAAATCAACTTGGTCTCCACAAAGATCTTTCATTAAAGCTTTTGATTTAGGACCTTGAATTTGTACTGGACATGCATCAATTTCTTCAATTGTACAATTAAATCTTCCATCGGCATTTACACCTTGTAAATACATTCCAATATCAGAGTCTGACAATGAAAACCAAAATTCATCTTTTGAAATTCTTAAAAGAATAGGATCATTTAAAACTCCTCCATAAGCATTACATAAGATTACATATCTTGCTCTCATAGGAGAAATTTTTGTTGCATCTCTAGTTATAACGTAATCAGTAAATTTTTCTGCATCCGGACCTTTAACTCTTATTTGTCTTTCAACAGCTACATTCCACATTGTTACATGGTTTACGATTGCATCATATTCAACCATTGCTCCACCATCTTCAGGTTTTACATAACCTCTTGGGTGATAAATACGATTGTATACAGTTGCTCTCCAACAACCTGCCTGCATTGATAAATGCCAATAAGGTGATTTTCTCACCCTTGTTGAAATTAATAACTCAACTTTAGTTGGCCCACTTTGTCTTAAATTGTATGGTACTTCTCTATCAGATTGATCAACAGAAGTAGCATGTTGTACTTTAGTATAGTCAAATTCTTTAGACATAACTATTCTCCTTCAACCACTTGTTAGTTTCCTTCAAGCCGCCGAATGTATAAATGTGGAAGTTATCAGTATGCGATTTAACTTTCCCAATTAAATCATTAGGGTCTTTAGGTTTCAATAAATCCAATGCCTTACTAAAATTAGATTTAAGAAAGTTTAAGGAATTTTTTGCCCCCACAATATTAGCAAATTTAATCAAGCTAGATATTTTTAATGGCCCAGTAATTCCCACATGCACTGGTACGCTTTGCTTAGAAATAAAATCTATAATAGGCTGAGGATCTAGCAACCACTGTGTTACAATATAATCAGCGTAAGGCTTTTTATCTATCATAGCTTTTTCTAAATCTGAATCGGATATATCAGGACTCCCCTCAGGATGTCCAGCAATTCCTATTTTCATTTTTTCAAAATAACCTGTCTCTAAAAGTTGAAATGAACTATCAAATTTACCTGCTGGTTCTCTCCCGCCTCCAATAATTAAGGCCTGCTTTACGCCTCCATCTTTGCATCTAGAAACATAATCTTTAAGTTCTTTTTCATCATGCATTGATCTAGCAGGAAAATGAGGCACGGGGTTAAATCCTTTTTTTACAAGTTCTACTGCTTTATCAGCAGTTTCTCTGTAATCACCTCCAGGTAGCATTGTTATATAAATGTCAGACAACGCTGGAACTGTATCAACCTCTGTTTTAGGACCTATTTCCAATGAAAAATTCATAGAGAAGATCTTTATTTATTTTGAAATATGAGTCTAGAAAATTCGATTGAGACTAATTTACTTTTTTAACTGACCTCTGTGCTTTTGAATTCTTTGTCCGTACTGTTGAGTTACTCTATCAAAGATAATTGCCAGAGCTACGATTGCTAATCCATTCATCATTCCAAGTGCTAAATATTGGTTGGAAATTGCCTGTAAAATAGGGACTCCTAAGCCTTTTACACCTATCATTGAAGCAATCACTACCATTGCTAAAGCCATCATAATTGTTTGGTTAATCCCAGCAAAAATAGTTGGTAGAGAAAGTGGGATTTGAACAGATTTTAATTTTTGCATCGGTGTTGCCCCAAAAGCTTCGCTAGCTTCTAAAGTTTCTTTATCAACTTCTCTAATCCCTAGATTTGTTAATCTTACAATAGGAGGGAGAGCATAAATACATACAGCAAGCAAACCAGGCACTTTACCGATACCAAGAAGCATAATGATTGGAATTAAATATACAAAGCTTGGAATAGTTTGCATCATATCTAAAACAGGCAAAATTGCTTTTTCTGCTCTTGCTGATTTTGACATTAACACTCCTATTGGAATTCCCACAACAATGCAAACTAATGTAGAAACGGAAATGATTGCAACTGTAGCCATGCAATTTTTCCACATACCAAAATAACCAATTACTATAAAGCAAACAACTGTACCAATAACAAGCTTAACACTTCTCGATCCAATCCAAGCTAATAAAGCAAATACACCAATTACCAAAGGCCATGGACTGTTTACTAATAATTTTTCTAACCAAATTAAAAAATGTAATAGTGGATCAAAAAAACCCTCAATCCCATCTCCATACGCTCTAGAAAATTCTTTGAAACTAGAATCAATTCCTTTTTTAAGCTCTCTAAGAGCTGTTCTATCCATTACAGGAATTTTATTAAAGAAGTCCATAATTTTTATTAAATCAAACCCGCCGAAGCGGGTTTGATAATATTTTTAATTATAGTGCTTTTTTGATTTTTTTTGCAGCATCACTTGAAACCCATTTACTCCAAACGCTCTCTTGAGTTTTAAGGAATTCAATTGCAGCATCAGCACCTTCTGCTTGGTTTTCACCCATCCAAACTAACATACCGTTCATTACTGGACCTGGATATGTTCTTTTTTTAAAGTATTCCATACCAGCACTTCCAGCTGTATTCTTGAAATTGTCAGTTACGATTGTGTAAACTTCAGATTTTGTCCATGAAGTTGCTTTAGGGTCCCCACATTCTTGTTCTGGTAAAACTATACATTTGTCCCAGTTATCTTTTCCACCCCAAGCTCCCATGTCTACAGCTCTCATATCGTATTTACCGATTATAGCTGTTGGTGACCAATAGTAACCAAACCAGTTTTCACCTCGCTCAGCAGCTTTAGCAATTGAACCATCTAATCCTGCAGCAGAACCTGTTTCAACAATAGCCCAACCTTTTGCTTCCATGTCAAAAGCTTTGTAAAGATTTCTATTACTTAATTCACAGTTCCAGCCTGGAGGACAAATATGGAAACCACCTTTTGATGGATCCTCTGGATGAGGAAACAGATCTGGTCTTGCTAAAATTGCTTCAGCAGTTGTTAACTCCGGATGTTTTTTAAGTGTGTGAGGTAATACCCACCATCCTTCACCCAAACCAGTAATTGGCGCTTTATTAAGTGAGTGCATTTTTCCTTCATCAACAGCTTTATTCAAAGCGATGATAGCAGCGTTAGCCCAAAATTCTGGAGCAACATCTGGCTCACCTTTTTCTTGCATAGATGTAAACGTAGGCATTGTAGCACCTGGCACCAATTCTACAGAACATCCGTAACCTTCTTCTAATATAATTTTATCAACCTCAGCCATGAAATTTGCTGAAGCCCAGTTCATATTAGCGATTGTTATATTTCCACAAGCAGCATTAGCTACACTTCCAAAAGAAGTGAGACCAAAAACAACAGCCAGGGAAAGAAGTATTCTTTTAATTTTCATTATATCTCCCAACATTTGATTCATTTTAAAGTTAAATTGAACACATTGAGATTAATAATGCAAATTTAATTCAACTACTGGTTGAAGTTAAATTGTCTTTAACTGTCCTAAATTTTTGTTTAAGGTTTTATCATGACTTTTTCTGCAAATTTTTTTTTCAAAGAATTTGTTTATATTTTAAATTGCAAAACTGTTTTTCAACAAATCATAATTAAAGAAAGATAATTTTAAGCCTCTATTAATTTTTTAATTAATAAAAAAAAGGAGGTTTATGAATTTAAATAAAAAATTATCAGACATCTTAGATCCCAATAAAATAGAAGTTGTTAAAAATCCTATAGAGAAAGCTCATGGATTACCTAATGAATGCTATTTGAATAATGATTATTTAGAGTTTGAGAAAGAAAAAATATTTAAAAATAATTGGACGATGATTGGAGTTGCAAGTTCTGTACCAAATCCAGGCGATGCAAAACCTTTTAATCTTTTAGGAATACCAATACTAATAGTTAGAAACAAAGAGAATGAAGTAAAAGTTTTTCATAATGTTTGTAGTCATAGGGGTTTCAAATTAGTTGATCAGGAATGTAAATTAAAAAATGTAATAAGATGCCCTTATCATTCTTGGTCCTATGATTTTAATGGAAAATTAACTGTTACTCCACATTTAGGAGGACTAGGAAAACATGAGGTTGAAGGGTTCGATAAAAACAAGAGTAACTTAAAAGAAATTAAATCAAATATTTGGATGGATTTAATTTTTATTAATATTAGTTCTAATGCAAAACCATTTAAAGATTTTATTAAACCTCTAGAGGATAGATGGTCTAAGTTTATTTCTAAAAAAGATCAAAAATTAATAAGACATGCTTCTGACAATGGTTACTTTAATATGACAGTAAATAGTAATTGGAAATTTGCTATTGAGAATTATTGCGAAAGCTATCATTTGCCCTGGATACATCCAGAGCTGAATAGAGTTTCAAATATTTCAGATCACTACCACATAGAAGATGAAAATTTTAATTTTTCAGGACAAGGTAGTGATAAATATTCACAACAGTTTGATGGAAATATAAAATTTAAATGTTTTCCAAATTGGCCCGCGGAACTTTCTGAAAAGTCAGAATATGTCTCATTATATCCAAATGTAATGTTAGGAATTCATATAGATCATTTTTATGCATTTTGGCTAGAACCAATTTCAAACAATCAAACAAAAGAACACTTTGAATTATATTATATTGGAGATGAAAGTGCTTCGAGTGATGAGTTTAAAGGGATAAGAGAAAAAAATTTTGCATTTTGGCAAGAAGTTATGAACGAAGATGTAACTGCAATAGAAGGAATGCAAAAGGGTCGAAGTTCCCCGGCTTACAATGGTGGAAATTTTTCACCTGTAATGGATACTCCTACTTTGATGTTTCATAAGTGGGTTGCAACCAATTTAACTAAATGAAAGGGTAAATTATGAAAAAAGATCTTATTACAAGATTAAATGAAGGTCCAATAATGTGTGCAGAAGGATATCTTTTTGCAATGGAAAGAAGGGGTTATCTTTCAGCAGGTCCATTTGTTCCTGAAGTTGTTTTGGAACATCCTGAGGTAGTAACTCAATTACATAGAGAATTTATCAGAGCCGGTTCAGATGTTGTTCAGGCGTTTACTTATTACGGTCACAGAGAAAAGTTGAGAATAATTGGCAAAGAACACTTGTTAGAACCAATGCAAAAAGGTGCTCTTAAAATTGCAAAAGATGCTGCAGCTGAATTTAAAGATTTAGATTTGATGGTTTGTGGAGATGTGGCAAATACAAACGTATTTGATCCAGGTGATCCAAATACTCATAAGCAGTGTCAACAAATGTACGAAGAGCAAGTTGCTTGGGCAAAAGAAGCTGATGTTGACTTTGTTATTGCTGAAACAATAAGCTGGACTGATGAAATGAAAATTGCATTAAAAGCAATTAAAGATGCAGGACTAATTGCAGTTTGTAATTTTGCAATTCCTAGAGGGGATAAAACTAGAGAAGGACATAGTGCTGAGGATGCATGTAAGATGATGGAGGATCTGGGTGCTGATGTTGTTGGATTGAATTGTTACAGAGGACCAGAGATGACAATGAAACTTTTAAAAAAAGTTAGAGACAAAGTTTCTTGTCATGTATCAGGGCTTCCAGTTCCTTATAGAACTACAGAGGAAGAACCTGGTTTTTTAAATATTACTGATCATGGTTGTGATTGTATTCCTGGTGGAAATGCATTCCCCGTAGCTTTAGATAATTTATTTTGTAACAGATTTGAAATGGCAGAATTTGCAAAAGATTGTGTTCAGAATAAAATAAATTTTATTGGTATATGCTGTGGTGCTGAAGCTCATCATGTTAGAGAAATGTCTGTTGCAATTGGCAAAAAACCAATTTCAATGAAATACATGCCAGATATGAGTAAACATTTTCACCATGGAACAGATAAATCTCTTAAAAAAGTAAATAAGGAGATCAAATACTGATAATAAATATGAAGAGAAAAACTTTTTTTGACTCTAGAGACAAATATTTATCATTTGTAAACTCAACTAATGAAAAATCAAAAATTGCTTTTTATTTATTTAAAAAAATAGAAAAAATCAGTACTCGGTCACCAATTTTTAACGTTTTAGACGCGGGTACTGGTGAGGGAACAATTATATCTACTTTTTTGTCAGGTCTGCATAAATATTTGCCAAATAAACCTATATTTGTTGTAGGTAAAGAAATAAGTATCGATGATATTAATGTACTTCTAAGTTTTTTAGGGGATAGATTTGCTGAACATAAAACTTTAATTTTTAATATTACTAATTGTAGTTATAAAGATTTAAATAACTCTACATCTGACAAAGTAAAATTTGAAAAATTAGAATTAGTTGGAAAAAAAGGTATTGATTTTACTAAGATCTTAATGAGTTTAAGTCCTTATGTTAGAAAAAATTGGAAATTATCTTTTAATAACAAAAATGGTTCAATTAAACCCAAGTCAAAAATTTTTTTGACTATTTACAGAAAAGATCAAAAAAAAAAATTAAAAGACTTTATACCTAGAAATATAAGTGAAATTCCAAAAAAATATGATTTTATTATTGCATCTCAATGTTTTAAGCTTCGGTCTCCTTTAATTCAGACTGTAAATAATGTTATTAAACCTCTTTTATCTTTGTTAAATTTTAAGGGAAAAATGTTCCTAATATACTCATCAGGAAAGGATTTTACAGGATCATTTCTCAAATACTACTATCCAAGGAATGGTTTTTATAAAAATTCAGAACCCAAAAAATTAATATCTCAAATAAAAAAAAATATAGAAAAAGATAAATTTAAAATTAAACTAGAAAAACTAAAATATACCTTCAATAATTTATCTATCAATTTGAAGGAATTCTCACTAAATAATATTTTTTCTGTCTGGAATGCAATAAACTATGTGGGACAAGTTTCTGAAATAGAGCAAAAAAAAGTTTCATTTACTAAAAAAAATATAAATATTCTTCAAAAGAGATTGTCCAAATTAAAAAATATTTATTTTGAAGACAATATTGTAAATTTTGAAAAAGAAAGGTTATAAATAAATTTATGGAGAAAAATGCTAAAGTTGTAATCATAGGTGGTGGTGTGGTGGGTTGTTCTATTCTTTACCATTTATCTAAATTTGGGTTAAAGGATTGCATTTTACTTGAGAGAAACGAACTTACCTCAGGATCGTCTTGGCACGCAGCGGGAAATGTTCACGTGATTTCATCTGACCCTAATATCTCTAGGATGATGGCTTATACAATAGGCTTATATAAAGAAATAGAAAAAGAGTCAGGTCATTCTGTAGGCTTTAAACCTAGTGGAGGTTTTTATTTAGCTTCAAATGAAGTGTGGGCTGATTATTTAAAGAGAGAAAGATCAAAAGCAAGATATATGGGGCTTGACCAAGAATTTATTTCTTTAGAGGAAGTTAAAAAGAAAAATCCTCTAATTGATCCATCTAGATATTTGTTGGCCTTATGGGATCCTATCGATGGTGAAGTTGATCCTTCAGGAGTTACTTACGCTTTTGCAAAAGCTGCAAAAATTCATGGTGGAAAATATTATACTCACACTGTTGTTAAAGATACGAAACAAAAAGAGGACGGAACTTGGGATGTCTTTACTGAAAAAGGAAACATCAATGCTGAAATAGTAATTAATGCAGGAGGACTTTGGGCAAGAGAAGTTGGTCAACTAGCTGGGCTTAATCTTCCAGTTCAACCAATGGAGCATCATTATTTAATCACTGAACCTATTCCAGAAATTGAAGCAATGGGTGACCAAAGATTACCAATTGGAACAGATTTTGAGGGAAATATTTACTTTAGACAAGAAGGAAAAGGAATGTTGCTTGGAACTTATGAGCCAAAATCAACTCCTTGGAAAGTTGAAGGCACACCAATGAATTTTGGACATGAGTTACTTGAGCCAAAGTTAGATAACATTGAAGATAGATTGGCAATTGGGTTTGAGAGAATGCCAGCATTAGAGCGGGCAGGAATAAAAAATATAGTTAATGGACCTTTTACTTTTGGTCCAGATGGAAGCCCTCTTATTGGTCCAGTACCAGGAATGAAAAATTATTGGGTTGCTGTTGGTGTTATGGCTGGATTTTGCCAAGGCGGTGGTGTTGGAAAATGTATAGCAGAATGGATTATTGATGGAGAACCATCAATTGACGTTTGGGCAATGGATGTTGCAAGATTTGGAGATTATGCATCACCTCAATATGGAACAATAAAATCCTCAGAAAATTATGAGCGAAGATTTATTATGACTTTTCCAAACGAAACTTTACCAAAGGGAAGAAAACAAAAAACTACTGCACTGTATGATCGTTTTGTAAATCAAGGTGCTGTTATGGGAGATAGCTTTGGATTAGAAAATGTTTTGTGGTTTGCAAATAATAAAGAAGATGCTCATGAAGAACCTACTATTAAAAGATCAAGATCACATGACTATGTTTCAAAAGAAGTTATTAATGTAAGAGAAAATGTTGGTTTAATCGAAGTTGCCAACTTTTCAAAACACGAATTCAAAGGTCCTGATGCTAGAAAATTTTTAGATCACATAATGGCTGGAAGACTTCCAAAACCAGGAAGAATATCTTTATCTCCAATGTTGTCGTATAGAGGAAAATTATGTGGTGATTTAACGGTTGCTTGTTTAGATGAAAATGAATTTATGGTATTTGGTTCTGGAGCTGCTCAAGAAATGCATAGACGTTGGTTTGAGAGTCACATAGATAAATTTAATTTAAGTTATTCTAATAGATCTGATGAGTATCATGGTTTGTCTATTGCAGGACCAAATTCAAGGAAAGTTTTGGAAAAAATTGTAAGAGATGATGTTTCAAATGAAAAATTTAAATTTAGAGATTCTAGAAGAATGTTTGTTGGTGGAGTTCCGGCTATAATAAATAGAATTTCATTTACTGGCGAACTCGGTTATGAAATTTATGTAGCACCTCACTATCAACTAAAACTTTATGAAGAATTAATGGAAGCTGGAAAAGAATTTAATATTAAACCTTTTGGTGGAAGAGCATTAATGTCAATGAGGTTGGAGAAAAATTGGGGAGCTTGGACTTTAGATTATAGACCTGATTTTACTGCAAAAGAGACAGGCTTAGATGCTTTTATAAATTGGGACAAAGAGTTTATTGGTAAAGAAAGTGCACAAAAGGAAAATTCTTCAAATAAACTCGTACCATTAATTGTTGAAACAAATGAAATTGATGTAACAAATAATGAAGCCGTCTTGAATGGAGATAAAAGTATTGGCTATGTAACTTCAGGTGGGTTTGCTCATTTTGTAAACAAAAGTGTAGCGTTTACTTTTGTTGATCAAAAAAACATTAAATCTGAAAATAAAATTCAAGTAGAGATAAATGGAGATTTATTTAATTGTTCAATTATTAAAGAACCACTTTACGATCCAAGTGGTCAAAAAATGAGAAGCTAATGGCTCAAAAAGACGTAGGAAACAAAATTCCAATTTATAAACTTAAAACCACAGATGAAGTTATGAAGTACTACGATGAGTGGGGAGACAAAGATAAATATAATAAAGACATGGTTGATTGGAACTATACTGGACCCAAAGAAACCGCTGAAATATTTAACAAATATGAGAAAAATAAAGATACTTTAATCTTTGATGCTGGATGTGGAACAGGTTTAGTGGGATTGGAGCTTAAAAAATATAGTTTTAAAAATTTTCATGGAGCCGATTTATCTCAAACCTTATTAGACACTGTACCAAAAGATCTTTATCAAAAATTAGTAAAGGTTGATTTAAATAAACCAATAGAAGTTGAGGACAACTTTTATGGTGGGGTTATGTGTGTTGGAACATTTACTTTTGGGCATGTAAAACCAAATGCATTAGATGAATTTATAAGAATAACAAAACCAGGTGGTTTAATTTGTTTCACAATTAATGAAGGTATTCATGAAGAGTATGGTTTTGATAAAAAAATTGATATACTCAAAGATAGCAAGAAGTGGGAAGAAGTAGAATTTTTTAAATCCGACTATATTGCAAGCAAAGATGTTAACGCATGGTTAGGTTTGTATAGAGTATTATGAGGTTTAGTAGAAAAATAGCTCCTGAGATAAAACCAAGACAAAATTTTATTACTAAAAAAAGATTAAGAGAAGATGAAATTGATTTTGATAAGTTAAGATCATATCGTTTAGATAGGGTTAGAAAAGAATTAGTAAAAAACAATTTAGAAGCTTGTATTCTATTTGATCCAGTGAATGTTCGTTATGCTTTAGATACTGTAAACATGAGTGTCTATAATATGCATAACTTAACAAGATATTGTTTTGTACCGGTCAATGGACCAACTATTCTTTATGAGTATTTTAATTGTGAAATATTATCGAAGCATTTAAATCTAATTGACGAAATCAGACCTGCAATCACATGGGATTATTTTAGCAATGGAGATCAAGCAAATTTACAATTATCAAAATGGATAAATGAAGTTAAAGATTTATCAAAAAATTATTTTAAAAATAAAAAAATTGCAATCGATGTTTTAAATGGACCTGCGGTTACAGCTTTAAATAAAGAAGGAATTGAAGTTGTAGATGCAAAATTGATTTTAGAACAAGCAAGAGTAATAAAATCACCTGATGAATTGACTTGTATGAAAGCAGCAATAGAAGTTGCAGAAAAAGGTGTATCAAAAATGAGATCAGATCTTAAGCCAGGAATGACTGAAGATGAGTTGTGGTCAATTTTACATAAAACGAATATTGAAAATGGAGGTGAGTGGATTGAGTGTAGGATTTTATCGTCTGGTGAAAGAACAAATCCATGGATGCAAGAGAGTAGTAATAAAGTTATGCAACAAGGAGAAATTGTTGCTTTTGATACAGATATGGTTGGTCCCTATGGATACTGTGCTGACATATCAAGAGCCTTTGTAGTTGGACATAAATTTAATGATGAGCAAAAAAAACTATATTCAATGGCTAGAAATCAAATTGATCATAATTTTAGATTAATAAAACCAGGAATGAGTTTTAAAGAATTTATAAAAAAATCTTGGGTTTTGCCTGATGAGTATTATGGAAATAGGTATTCATGTATGGTTCATGGAATTGGGTTGTGTGATGAGTGGCCTCAAATAAGATATCCAACTGATGGTGGAGAAGAAGGTGGAACTTTTGAGAAGAACATGACAATTACACTTGAGAGTTATATTGGTAAAGTTGGTGGTAAAGAAGGTGTAAAACTTGAACAACAGTATCTTGTAGGTGAAAATGGACTTGAATTAATGTCCCATCATCCGTTAGAAGATATTTAATGAAAATTATTTTAGTAATGGGTTTACCTGGAGCAGGTAAAACAACTCTAGCAAATGAAATGGCACCACTATTAAATGCAAAAAGATTAAATGCAGACGAGGTAAGAAAAGCTGCAAACGATTGGGATTTTTCTGAAGAGGGAAGAGTAAGACAGGCAAAAAGAATGGCTGAGGCAGCTTTAAAATTAAAAGCAGATGGTCATTATGTAATTGCAGATTTTATTGCGCCAACTCCCGAAGCAAGAAGTTTGTTTCCAGCAGATTTTAGAGTGTGGGTCGATACAATTAAAGAAGGAAGATTTGAAGATACTAATCAGATGTTTGTTAATCCTAAGAATTTTGATTTTCATGTAACAACTCAGGATGCAAAAAATTGGGCACCAAAAATAATAGAGGAGATAAAAAAATGACACACAAATGGGATAACAAAAAACCAACAGCACAAATGCTAGGAAGATGGCAACCTTTTCACGATGGACATTATACTTTGTTTAAAGAAATTATTAAAAAAACTGGACAAGTTTGTATTCAAATTAGAGATGTACAGGGTGTAGACGATAATCCTTTTGATTTTGAAACCGTTAAAAAAAATATTGAAGACAGATTAAATCCTGAATTTGAAGGACAATTTAAAATAATGTTAGTACCTAATATTACAAATATTTGTTATGGTAGAGGAGTTGGATATAAGATTGAGGAAATAGTTTTGGATGAAGAAACTCAAAAAATATCAGCTACTAAGATAAGAGCAAAAATGAGAGAAGAGGGAAAGTTAAAATAAACTTAAATGAACGATAGACTTAAGACTATTGTAGATTTAGAAAAATATCCAATATACGATTTAAATTCACCAATAATTAAAAATCTAATTAAAAAATGTAAAGAAGAACTTGATCAATATAGTTGTTCAACAATTCCAAATTTTATTTTACCTAAATCACTTAAGGTAATGAATTCTGAGTTAGAAAAACAATTAGATGAAGTTTATATGTCTAAAGAAAGTATAAATGCATACTTGTATGCGAAGGACGATCCTTCTTTACCAAAAGATCATCCAAAAAGAACTTTTATGAATAGATATAATGGATATTTAAATTCAGATTGTTTTCCAAAAGACTCTGAAATGAAATATCTTTATGAAACTGAAGAACTTTTAAAATTTGTATCTGCTTGTTTAGGCGTCTCACCTATTTACAGATGGGCGGATCCTTTAGCATGTCATGCGTATAATGTTATGAAACCAGATGGGGTACTCCCATGGCATTTTGATAGTTGTGAATTTACACTTAGTTTAATGATACAAAAACCTGAGAAGGGAGGAATATTTGAGTACTGTCCAAATATTAGAGAACCAGGAAATGAAAATTTCGAAGAAGTTCAAAAAGTTATAGCAGGAGATAGAACTAGAGTGAGACAATTGAAATTAGAGCCAGGAGATTTGCAAATATTTAAAGGTAGATTTACTTTGCATAGAGTAACAAAAGTTGAAGGCCAAAAATCAAGATATATGTGTATTCCAGCTTATGTTTTAGATCCATGGAGAGTAAACACTCCAGAACATTCTAAAGCAATTTATGGCAAAGTTTTACCAATTCATATAGAAAGAAATCAGGCTAGATCCGATGGATTAACTGATTAAATGACTAGTAACATTAAAATTAAAAAAAATAACAACGAGGTTTCATCAATTATTATTGATGAACCAAAAACTTATAACTCTTTATCATTCAAAAATCTTTCAGATTTATTAAAGGCATTAAAAAAATTAGATGCTGATAGAAAAGTTAAAGTAATAATATTAGAGGGTGCTGGTAAAGGATTTAGTGCAGGTCATAATTTGAAAGAAGTTAGAGGTCTAAAAAAGAGAGATAAATATTTAAAATTATTTAATCTTTGTTCAAAAGTAATGCTTCAAATTGTTGAAGGTAGAAAACCTGTAATTGCTAAAGTTCATGGAGCTGCATTTGCAGCTGGCTGTCAATTGGTTGCAAGTTGTGATTTAGCTTATAGCACTAAGGACGCATTGTTTGCTACTCCTGGTGTAAATATTGGTTTGTTTTGTAGTACACCTATGGTTGCTGTCAGTAGAAAGATAAATCGAAAACCAATGATGAAAATGTTGCTAACGGGAGAACCTATCAATGCAAATTATGCAAAAGAAATAGGGTTGATTAATGATAATTTTTCAAAAGCTAAATTAAACAACGAAGTCTTTAAAGTAGCAAATAAAATTGCTTCTAAATCTAATTTAACAATAAAAATTGGAAAGCAAGCTTTTTACAAACAATTAGAAATGCCATTAAGTAAAGCTTACGATTATACAAGTAAAATGATGACCCTTAATATGATGGCATTGGATGCAAAAGAAGGAATTTCTGCATTCCTTGAAAAACGAAAACCAAAATGGAAAAATAAATAATGATAAAAAATGTTTTAATAGTTCTTTTTATTATTGTTGGGATGTTTGTAATTTATAATTTTAAAGATCATAATCAAAAAAGAGCAATAGATGCATGTATTGCTGGTAGCCAAAAACTAGAAAAACCAATGACAGTTCCTGAGGCTAAAATATTTTGTGAAGAACAAATTAAAAATAATAAATGAGTGATATCAAAGAAGTTCTTTCTAAATATAAATCAATTGCAATGGTAGGAGTTAGTAACGATCCAACAAAAGCGTCAACTATAGTTATGAAGTATATGCAAAAATATGGATTTAAAGTTTATCCTGTCAATCCTAGAGCCAAGGGTCAAAAAATTTTAGGAGAAGAAGTTTTTGCAAAAATATCTGATATTAATGATCAGGTTGATATTGTAGATGTTTTTAGACCATCAAAAGAAGTTTATGCTATTGCAGAAGATGCAGTTAAAATTGGTGCTAAAGTTTTATGGTTACAGCTAGGTATACGAGACGAAAAGGCAAAAAAATTGATGGAAAAAAATGATATTAAGTATATTGAAAATAAATGTACTAAAATGGAATATCAAAAATATTTTTTAAAAGTTAGACAAGCTTTTCCAGTTTTAAGTGACTAATGAGCAAAATAATTAAATTTTTAGACAGCACATTTTTAGATTTGGGTCGTCAATTTAAATGGACTTATCTGCCTCCATTAATGGTTTATATGGCTGCAGGTATTTCTGGTTTAACAGGTATTGTTGGTACATTTTTTGTTAAAGATTATTTAAATTTATCAGCAGCATTTTTAGCAGGCCTAGGTTTTTGGGCTGGAATTCCCTGGGCATTAAAAATGCCGTTAGGACATTTAGTAGATCTTATCTGGGAGAGAAAAAATTACATGGTCTACTTCGGAGCTACATTGATAGCTCTTAGTTTACTAATTATGTATGGATTGATTATTCATACTGAAGATATGTCCCAGGTATTTTCGGTAGAAACATGGTTTGTGATAAGTGTGATTTTAGCTCCAGTTGGTTATGTGGTTCAGGACGTTGTAGCCGATGCTATGACAGTTGAGGCAGTTCCTTTGGTTGATGAAACAGGAAACGATTATTCTAAAGATCAAATAAAAATAATGCATACAACAATGCAGACACTTGGAAGGTTTGCTATTATTGGCGGTACAGTACTTGTTGCATTAGTTAATGTAATTTTGTTTAGAGATGTGGAAAGCCTTGAGCAGACAGATAAGATAAATTTATATGGAACCATCTACATTTATGCTCTTGTAATACCTTTAGTTTCTATACTAGGTGTAATTTTAGCCAATTATTTAAGACATAAAAAAATACAAACTTTAAAATCTAAAGGTCTAGAATTTAAGGATGAGAGAGGTAACGAAAAAACAAAAATAAACTGGTGGATATTAGGAGGAAGTTTAGTTTTTGTTATTTTCACATTATCTATTGGTTCCTTTAAGGTTCCGTTTGCACAAGAAATTGTGTTTATTGGCTCAGTCATAATCATTTTGTTTTTAATGTTTAAACTAATTAAGGAATTACCTCAGGAACTAAGATTAACAATTGTAGGTACAGCAGTAATTATTTTTGTATTTAGAGCCATGCCAGGTCCTGGCCCTGGTTTAACATGGTTCGAAATTGATGAGCTAGGATTTAATGAGCAGTTTTTTTCAATTCTATCACTACTGGCATCAATTTTAACATTAGCTGGTATTGTTTTATTAAGACCGTTTATGGCTAACAATTCAATAGCAAAAATAATAGTAGTTTTAAGTATTGCGGGTGCGATTTTGTTTTTACCAAGTGTTGGAATGTATTATGGTTTTCATAATTGGACAGCTTCGTTAACAGGCGGGGTAGTTGATGCAAAGTTTATTGCATTAATTAATACTGCATTAGAGTCTCCTCTTGGGCAAGTATCAATGATACCTTTACTCGCCTGGATAGCAAAAAATGCTCCAGCTCATTTAAAAGCAACTTTTTTTGCAGTTTTTGCATCTTTTACTAATCTTGCATTATCTGCAAGTGCACTGGGAACTAAGTATTTAAATGAAATCTTTACGGTTACAAGAGAAGTAAAAGATAAAGTTTCAGGTGAAATACAAACTACAGCAGATTATTCTGAACTTGGAATTTTATTGATAGTTGTAACACTTTTAACTTTAATTCTTCCAATTGTATTTGTATTTATAATTAATAATAGTAAATACAAAACTACAGAATAAAAATTTTATAAAATGAAAAAAATTTTTCTAGTGTATGGACACTACAATGACAATTCATTTAATGCAGCAATTCGAGATGAATTTGTTAAACAATCAAAAGTAAATGGAAATCAAGTTGATGTTGTTGATTTATATAAAGAAAAATTTGATCCTGTTTTTGCTGGCGAGGAACCTGATCAAGAAGTTTTAGATCATAGAAAAAGAATCGAAGAAAGTGATACAATTGTTTTAATTGCTCCAATTTGGAATTTTAGGATGCCAGCGATAGTTGAGGGTTGGATAGATAAAGTTTTAGCCCCACCTTGGGCGTTTAGATTTAAACAGTTGGTTGGAAATTACGGTTATCCAATTGGAAACTTAAGAGATAAAAAAGCTATAATATTCTGCACTTATGGTTCACCAAGATTAGCAATTACAACTTTTTTTTTAAACTTACCAATTAGAAGATTAAAAAGAGGAGTATTCCATATGTGTGGCATATATAACATTGTCTATAGAAGATATTTTGCAGTACCCTTTGTCAGTGATGCAAAGAGACAAGAATTTTTGAATGATGTTAGAAAAACCGCTAATAATCTTTAAGGCTGTAATCTTATATTTTTTCTTTATCTCATTTTCTTACGCTGAATTATTAAGCCCCAATAGCACTATAAGCCCGAAAGAAGTTATTAAAATTCAATTGAGTGGGCTTCAACAAAATGATCTTGAATATAAAGATAGTGGCATAGAACAAACTTGGAAATTTGCTCACCCAAATAATAAGAGAGTAACAGGACCATTAAGCAACTTTAAGATGATGTTAAAAAGCGACTCTTATGGGATGATGATTAACCACCTAAGTCACACAATAACTGAGCTTGGAAGTAGTGACAAATGGGCTCAATTTGAAGTTATTATTCTTGATAAGGACAAAATTTATCACAAATTCAATTGGCAAGTCGAAAAGTATACCTTTGAGGGAATTTTGAAAGACTGTTGGTTAACCACAATGGTATCCAGTCCAATCCCTCTTGGAAGCTCAATTTGATTTTTCACATATACATTTTTGTTTCGTAACAATTAAAAATTTAGTAGGAATCGCAGAATGAAAACAAAAACTAAAGTTGTAGTAGTTGGTGGAGGAGTTGTAGGGGTAAGTGCCCTGTATCATTTAGCAAAAAAGGGTTGGTCTGATGTTGTTCTAGTTGAAAGAAAAGAATTAACCTCAGGATCAACTTGGCATGCAGCAGGACTACTACCTTTATTTAATATGAGTTATTCAGTTGGACAACTTCATAAATATGCAGTTAATCTTTACAAAACATTAGAGGAAGAAACTGGAAAAAATGTTGGCTTTAGTGTTGTTTCAAATATTCGTCTAGCAAGTACAAAAGATAGAATGGAT
This sequence comes from uncultured Pelagibacteraceae bacterium, assembly GCA_902596375.1. Lineage (GTDB taxonomy): Bacteria > Pseudomonadota > Alphaproteobacteria > Pelagibacterales > Pelagibacteraceae > Pelagibacter. Next base: position 44,593 of record CACJTU010000004.1, on the reverse strand, counting down.
GAATACCATCAATACGCAGGCGTCGCTCGAACCATCGGAGTAGATGTTAAATTTTTGAAACCAGAACAAGTAAAAGAAATTTGGCCATTATGTCATACAGATGATTTAGTTGGCGCAATACAACACCCTGAAGATGGATATATTCAACCAGCAGATTTAACACAAGCATTAGCAACAGGTGCAAGAAATAGAGGAGCAGAAATTTATAGAAACACAACTGTCCTATCAATGAGGCAAACTAAAGATGGATGGATTGTGGAAACAGATAAGGGATCAATAGAGTGCGAACATGTTATTTCTTGTTCTGGAAATTTTGCGAGACAAACAGGTGAAATGGTAGGATTAGATATACCAGTAATACCTGTTGAACATCAATACATTGTTACAGAACCACATCCTGCAATTCAAAAAAGAAAAAAAGATGGATTACCAGAAATGGGAGTCTTAAGAGATAGTGATAGCAGATGGTATATGAGGGAAGAAGCTGGAGGATTGATTTTAGGTCCTTATGAAGATGGAGCACCAGCTTGTTATGTAGAAGGTCCATCAAAAAATTCAGAATATGAATTATTTCAAGAAGATTTAGACAGATTAGCTCCACACATTGAAGGTGCAATTCACAGAGTACCTGCGTTTGGAGAAGTTGGAGTAAAGAAAGTTTATAATGGAGCAATCTGTTATACTCCTGATGGAAACCCAATTGTTGGTCCTGCATGGGGACTTAAAAATTTTTGGATTAATGAAGGACATAGTTTTGGAATAACTGCAGCAGGTGGCGCCGGCTGGCAGTTAGCAGAGTGGATCGTTGATGGTGAACCTACAATTGATATGTTAGGAGTTGAACCAAGACGTTACGGTAACTATGCAACTAAATCTTATTTGAAAGCAAAAAATGAAGAAGCGTATAGCCATGTATTTATTGTTCACTATCCAGATGAAGAAAGACCAGCAGCAAGACCATTAAGAACAGCTCCTTGTTATGAACGAATGAAAAATTTAGGCGCTGTGTTTGGTCAGAAGTTTGGATGGGAAAGACCTAATTTTTTTGCAACAGATGGAATAGAACAAAAAGATGATTGGTCATTTAGAAGATCGAAATGGTTTGATGCTATTAAAAAAGAATGTCAAAATGTTAAAGAAAACGTAGGTCTTTTAGATATGACTGCGTTTGCAAAATGTAGAATTAGGGGACCTAAAGCAGAAGAATTTTTAGATTATTTGGTTGCAAACAAACTTCCTAAAAAAATTGGAAGAATAAATTTATGTCATGCCTTGAACACTAAAGGTGGAGTGCATTCAGAATTTACAATAATGAAAGAAGCGGAAAATAGTTATTATCTAGTTTCTGCTGGAGCAAATTTAAGATTAGACCATGATTGGATACAAAAATGGATGCCAGATGATGGATCTGTAATATTTGAAGATCTAACAAATAGTACAGGAGTTCTGGTAGTAGCTGGTCCAAAAGCAAGACAATTAATGCAAAAGGTTTCAACAGACGATTTTTCTAATGAAAATTTCAAATGGTTGACTGCTAAAAATGTTAATGTTGGATATGCTCCAGTAAATGCAATGAGAGTAAACTTTGTGGGTGAGCTTGGTTGGGAACTACATCATCCAATTGAATATCAAAACCATATTTTTGATAAATTAATGGAAGCAGGGAAAGATTTAGGAATTAAACCTTTTGGAATTAGGGCAATGAATAGTTTAAGAGTAGAAAAATCTTATAAACTAGTTGGTACAGAATTATCAATTGAATACTCACCATACGAGTCTGGTCTTGATAGATTTGTTCACCCAAATAAAGGAAACTTTATTGGATTAGAGGCACTTAATAAATGGAGAGAAAAAGGTTTTGATAACAAATTAGTTACTTTAGAAGTTCATAACACTAAAGATGCCGATGTGCTTGGAAATAACCCAATTTTTAAAGACGGAAAAGTTGTTGGAAGAGCAACTGGTGGCGAATTTGGATTTAGATTAGATAAATCAATAGCTCTTGCAATGGTTAAGCCAGATTGTTCAAATGTGGGCGACAAATTACAAGTTGATATATTAGGTGAAATGTACGACGCTACTGTTTTAGATGAGAGTCCATATGATTCAGAAAATAATTTATTAAGAGCTTAATGAAAATTTTAGTAGCTGTAAAAAGGGTTATTGATTACAACGTTCAAATCAGAGTTAAAGAAGACGGAACGGGAGTAGTTACTGACAATGTTAAAATGTCAACCAATCCTCCTGATGATAATGCAATAGAAGAGGCTGTAAAAATTAAAGAGGCTGGTAAAGCAACAGAAGTAGTTGCAGTAACTGTTGGAGAAGAAAAAGCTCAAGAAACAGTTAGGAAAGCTTTAGCAGTTGGTGCTGATAGAGGTATTCATGTAAAAGTTGATGGAATTCTAGAGCCACTCGCTGTTTCAAAAATTTTACAAAAAATAGTAGATAAAGAAAAACCAGATTTAGTATTTATGGGTAAACAAGCAATTGATGACGATTGTAATCAAACAGGCCAAATGTTGAGTGCTTTATTAAATTGGCCACAAGCAACATTTGCCTCTAAGATTGATGTTAAAGATAATAAATTAGAAGTAACTAGAGAAATAGATGAAGGTCTTGAAACAATTGAAATAAATGTTCCAGCTATTGTAACTTGTGATCTTAGGCTGAATGAACCAAGATATGCATCACTACCAAATATAATGAAGGCTAAGAAAAAACCTATAGAGGAAATTGCTGCTTCTGATTTAGGTGTAGATGTATCACCAAGATTAGAACTATTAAAAGTAGAGGAACCTCCAAAAAGAAAAGCAGGTATAAAAGTAGCAAATGTTGCTGAATTGGTTCAAAAGTTAAAAAATGAGGCGAAAGTAATTTAATGGCAGTTTTACTTATAGCGGAACACAATAATAAAGAATTAAGACCATTTACTCTTAATGCAGCTACGGCAGCATCTCAAATTGAGTCAGATGTTCATGCAATAATTATTGGTCAAAACTCTTCAGATGCTGCAAAACAATTATCTGAACTTCCAGTAGTTAAAAAGGTAATAAGTGTGGAAGGAGCTCACTATGAAAACTTCACAGCAGAAAATTTTGCTCCAGTGATCGTTAAACTCGCAGAAAATTATTCTCACATTGTTTGTTCGGCAAATACATTTGGAAAAAATTTGATGCCACGAATTGCTGCTAATCTTGATACATCGCAAGTAAGTGACATTATTAAAGTAATATCACCAGATACTTTTTTAAGACCAATTTATGCAGGTAATGCTTTTGCAACAATTAAGAGTAATGATGCTAAAAAGTGCGTTACAATCAGACCCACTTCTTTCGATCCATGTGAAAGCACAGGTGGATCAGCCCCAATTGAAAAAATGGATGCTAGTGACGAATTTTCAAATACAAAATTTATTAAAAGAGAAGAAATTAAATCTGATCGACCTGAGCTTGGAACAGCAAGAATTGTTGTATCAGGTGGCAGAGGAATGCAAAGTGGGGACAATTTTAAATTAATTACAGAAATTGCTGACAAACTAGGTGCAGCAATTGGAGCATCAAGAGCGGCAGTAGACGCTGGATACATAAGCAATGATCACCAAGTAGGTCAAACAGGAAAAGTGGTAGTACCAGATCTATATATCGCTGTTGGAATTTCAGGTGCTATTCAGCATTTAGCGGGAATGAAGGAAAGTAAAATTATAGTTGCAATTAATAAAGATGGTGAAGCGCCAATTTTTAGTGTTGCAGATTATGGACTTGAAGCTGATTTATTTGAGGCACTGCCTCAGTTCATGGAAGAGTTGAACAAATTAAACACTATACAAAAATAATCCTTACAGTTAAAAACTAGAGTATGTCTAGAGAATCGATGGAATATGATGTTGTAATCATTGGTGGAGGACCATCAGGATTATCAGCCGCAATAAAGTTAAAACAATTAGATCCAAATATAAATGTTTGTTTATTAGAAAAAGCATCAGAGATTGGAGCGCATATTTTAAGTGGAAATGTATTTGAAACTCGTGCACTAGATGAATTATTACCAAATTGGAGAGAATTAAATTCTCCAATCAAAACAAAAGTAACTAAAGAAAAATTTTTATTTTTAGGAAAAACCAAGTCTTTAAATTGGCCAACTTGGCTTCTACCTGCAGTACAGCAAAATCATAAAAATTATATTATTAGTTTGGCAAATCTGTGTAGATGGCTTGCTGAACAAGCTGAAAATTTAGGTGTTGAAATCTTTCCAGGATTTCCAGCAAGTGAAATTTTATATAACGAAGATGGATCTGTTAAAGGTGTTGCAACTCAAGATATGGGTATAGATAAAGATGGTAATAAAAAAGATAGTTTTGAACCTGGTATTGAGCTTTTAGGTAAAGTAACTGTTTTTGCAGAAGGGTGCAGAGGTCATTTAGGAAAACAATTGATTGAAAAGTTTGAATTAAATAAAGGTAAAGATCCTCAACAATACGGAATTGGTTTTAAAGAGATTTGGGAAATAGAAGATAAAAATCACGAGGAAGGCTTAGTAATGCATACAGCCGGATGGCCATTAGATAACAATACATATGGTGGTAGTTTTATGTACCATGCAGAAAATAAACAAGTTTTCCTAGGTTATGTAATAGGTTTAGATTATAAAAATCCTCACCTTTCTCCTTATGATGAATTTCAGAGATTTAAAACCCATCCGGCAATAAAAAAAATAATAGAAGGTGGAAAAAGGATCTCTTACGGTGCAAGAGCCTTAATTGAAGGTGGATTTCAAAGTTTGCCAAAAATGTTTATGCCTGGAGCTTTACTAGTTGGTTGTGATGCTGGAACTTTGAATATGCCAAAAATTAAAGGTTCTCATACAGCGATGAAAAGTGGAATGATTGCTGCCGAAACTATTAATGATCATTTAAAAGAAAACAGAGATTTATCTATATATGAAGATAAATTTAAAAATAGTTGGCTTTATAAAGAGCTTTATGAGGCTCGAAATGTTAAACCTAGTTTTAGTTGGGGGTTAATTTTAGGAATTATTTTTACAGGTATTGATCAAATTTTATTTAGAGGGAAACTTCCTTTTACTCTAAAACATAAACATGCTGATCATGAAACATTAAAACCCGCAAACCAAATGCCTAAAATAGATTATCCAAAATATGATAATGTAATAACGTTTGACAAAACAAGTTCAGTTTATCTCACTGGTACAAATCATGCTGATAATCAGCCAGTTCATTTAAAGCTTAAAGACCCTAATTTACCAATCAATTATACGTTAGAAAAATTTGATGAACCCGCTCAAAGATATTGTCCTGCAGGGGTTTATGAAGTTCAAAGAGAAAATGAGGTAAATAAATTTGTAATTAATTCTCAAAATTGTATCCATTGTAAAACTTGTGATATTAAAGAACCTTCCCAAAATATAACTTGGGTTACACCCGAAGGTAGTGGTGGACCAAGATATGGAAATATGTAATTAAGATAAGTCTATCGCAAACTTCTTTAATGTTTCGATAGGAAGATGTTTAAGTGTATTTTTATGAGTTCTTTTTAAGAATATTGGACAACCTTTGCCTGCGTCAACAGCTTTAGCGTACCAACTTGCACACACGCACCAACCATCACCATCTTTTAATCCCGGAAATCCAAATTCAGGATGTGGAGTAATTAAATCATTTCCTGCTTCTTTTAACCATTCCAAAAACTCAGTTGTTACTTTTGCACAAACTGTGTGTACACCATGATCATTTTCATCAGTATTGCAACAACCATCACGAAACCAACCAGTTAAAGGTTCATTTGAACACTCTTCTAAATCTTCTCCAAGAACATTTTTTTGTTTTTTAATTTGCAAAGACATTAAAAATTTTTTCGTCAATATATGCATTAAATGATACTGACCTTCTTTCTTCATTAGTACTATTAAAAGGATATACAGTATGCATCAAGTAGTGTGGAAATAAATAAAAATACCCAACTTCTGGAGTTATTAAAAAATCTGATGCTGATAGAAATTGTCTTGAACCATGTATTAGATCGATCTGGCCATTATTATGACCTTTTTCCTTTTCCTGAAAACCTTTACCGTATGTGCTTGGAACTTTTAAATACCCAACTCCTGATATGTGACCACCATGCCAATGAACAGGATTGTATTCATTTTGAAATTGTCTTACTACCCAAGATCTTATCAACTTAAATTCTTTAATATCTTTATTTTCAGATAATTTTATCCACTTAGTTACAGAGGAACCTAAAAATTTGTGGAAACCAGAAGAAGTTACAAAGTCGTTTTCTAATTTTAGTTCCTGTGATACGTTACCTGCAAGTTTATGTCCATGATCTAATACTTTGCTTTTATTTTTATCAGTTATTATTTCATCAATATAATTATTTAAGTTATCAACTAACATGTCAGGCATTTTAATTCTAGCAATTGATGGGCCAAATGGCCTAATAACTTTAATTACATCATCTTTATCATTTGTCATAGCAACTATATTTTTGTAGGATTAGGTTGACCCTTATAAACTTCTTCGGGGTCAAATTTTTTTTCTTTCTCAAGAAATTTCATTTCAATTTTTCTTCCGTTTTCTATTAGTCCCATAGGAATTGATCTATAAAAACATGATCTATAACCAACATGACAACTAGCTCCATCCCCTATATCAACTGTTAACCATATGGAGTCTTGATCATCATCAATTCTTATTTCAGTAACCTTTTGAGTAAAACCACTTGTTTTACCTTTGTGCCAAATAGCTTTTCTCGATCTACTAAAATAGTGTGCTTCTTTAGTTTCAATTGTCTTTTTAAGAGCCTCTACATTCATATATCCATGCATCAAAATATCCTTTGTTTTTGAACACATAGTAATAACTGGGATTAACCCATCATTATCAAATTTTGGTGATAGAAGATTTCCTTCTTCTATTTCATAGATATTTTCTCTTTTTTTGAACATACGGGGTGATTATGTAGCACATATCTAAATATATTAAATATTTTTAAATTCAGGTATTTACTGTATAAAAAGGCGCTATGAAATTAGTAAAAGACACAAACGATAAAAATTTAGATATAAAGAAGGTTTCAGATAAAGAAGCTGAAGAAGCTATTAGAACCATTTTATCTTGGATGGGTGAAGATCCTAAAAGAGAGGGATTGTTAGAAACCCCTAAAAGAGTTGTAAAAGCATTCAAAGAATATTTTCAAGGTTACAATGAGGATGCAAAAAAAGTATTAGATAAAACTTTTGGCGATGTTGAAGGTTATAGCGATATGGTTGTTCAAAAAAATATCTCAGTGCAAAGTCATTGCGAACATCATATGGCTCCGATTATAGGAAAAGCTCATGTTGCTTATATACCAAATGAAAGAGTTGTAGGTTTAAGTAAAATTGCAAGAGTAGTTGAAATATTTTCAAAGAGATTACAGACACAAGAAAGATTAACTGTTCAGATTGCAAATACTCTAATGGAAGCTCTAGATGCAAAAGGTGTTGCAGTAACTATAGATTCAACTCATCAGTGTATGACTATGAGAGGTATTAAAAAAGAACAAGCAACGACAGTGACTAATTTTTACTTAGGTCAATTTAAAGAAGATTTAAGTTATCAAAATAGATATTTACGATTTATCAGCACTACGTTAAAAGATTAGTGTGTCGGATCAATTCAAAGCAATAGTCCTTAACCAAGAAGGCGAAAATTTTTCACGTGAAGTAAAATCTTTAGATAAAAGTTTCTTAAAACATGGAGATGTAACCGTAAAAGTAGATTATTCAGACTTAAACTTCAAAGATGGAATGATTCTAAAGAATGGTGGAAGATTAGTTAAAGAATATCCTCATATTCCAGGAATAGATTTTTCTGGAACTGTAATTCAAAGCGAAAATCCAAAATTTAAAGAAGGTGATGAAGTAATACTTACTGGTTTTAGAGTGGGAGAAGTTTTTTTTGGAGGGTTTTCACAAATAGCAAAAGTAAGTGGAGACTTTTTAGTTAGAAAACCAGATAGTTTAACTAGCAAACAAGCAATGATTTTAGGAACAGCAGGTTTAACTTCTTTAATGAGCGTATTTGCTATTCAAGCTAGAGAAAGTATTTTATTAGGAGAAAAAGTTAACGATGTTTTAGTAACTGGTGCAACAGGCGGAGTCGGTAGTTTAGCAGTTATGGCTTTAACTAAATTAGGTTACAACGTTACTGCAGTAACAGGAAAAGTTTCTAAGTCAGACTATTTAAAATCATTAGGTGCTAAAAACATTATAAATAGGGCCGAATTTGATAAAGACCCGAGACCAATAGACAAAGGTTTATGGGATGGGATAGTTGATACTGTAGGTGGAAAAATTTTAGCAAACGCAATAGCTCAAACAAAATCAAATGGAATTATAGCAGTTTGTGGAAATGCAAACAGTAATGAGCTTAACACAAATTTACTTCCATTTATGTTAAGAGGTATTAAAGTTTGGGGAATGGACTCTGCTAATTGCAGTATAAAGAGAAGAGATTTTATTTGGGGAGAAGCATCTAAATTAATTGATTTTGATTTAATTGAAAAATCAGTTTTAACTGTTAGTTTGGAGGAATTAGTTGAAACTTATCCAAAAATTTTAAAAGGTGAAATTGCTGGAAGAGTATTAGTTGATTTAAATAAATAATGGATTGGGATAAATTAAAAATTTTTCATGCTGTAGCTGAGGCAGGTAGTTTTACAAACGCTACAGTTAACTTAAATCTCAGTCAATCAGCAATTAGTAGACAAATTCAATCATTAGAACAAGATTTAAAAGTACAATTGTTCGAAAGACACGCTAGAGGATTAACACTTACAGAAAATGGCGAATATGTCTTTAAAACAGCCCATGAAGTAATAAGTAAACTAAAAGAAGTTGAAACCTCATTAGGAGATCAAAAAAGTAAGCCAACAGGTAAATTAACAATTACTACTGTTAGAAGTTTTGGAACTCACTGGTTAACACCGAGAATTCAAGAATTTATGAGACTTAACCCTGAAATTGAAATCGAATTAGTTTTTGATGACAAAGAATTAGATTTAAGTACTCGACAAGCTGATATTGGAATTTTCATGAGAAGACCAAAGCAGCTTAATTATATTCAAAAAAAATTAGTTGATATTAAGTATTATATTTATGGATCAAATAAGTACTTAGAAAAAAATGGAATGCCAAAAACAATAGGAGACTTAAATAAACATAAATTTATTTCTTTTGGAAAAGGTGCTCCTTCTCCAGTTTATAACCCTGATTGGGCGTTAAAAATTGGAATGCATGATGGAAAGAAAAGAAAATCAATTATGAAAGTGAATAGTGTTATGGGATTATTGTTAGCCGTTGAGTCTGGTGTAGGATTAGCTGCACTTCCAGAATATCTAGTATCAAATTCTAATAACATTATTAAAGTGCTTCCAAAAGTAGAAGGACCTATAACAGAAGCTCACTTTGTCTACCCGCAATCATTAAAAAACACAGCTAGAGTTCAAGCTTTTAGAAATTTCTTATTCAGTAAAATCGGCGATTGGAAATAAAAATAACGCCTAAAAATAATATCAAATAAACCTTGTATTCTGCGACAAAATATGCGATTGATAATCATTCGCATTGAGAATAATTCTCATTCGCAAATCAATTAGGGTAAAGAAAAGGATATAATGAAAAAAGTAACAATAATAAGTTTGTTTGTTTCTTTAATAGTCTCGTCTTTTGCGATTGCAAATGAAGTAAATATCTTCAATGCAAGACATTACAAAGCAGATAATGAGCTTTATAGCAAATTTACCAACAAAACTGGAATTAAAGTAAACCTGATTAATGGAAAGGCCAGTGCATTAGAAAAAAGAATGATTGAAGAGGGGACTGACTCTTCAGCTGATCTTTATATTACTGCTGATGCTGGAAGATGCGGAGCTTTCAAGGCTAAAGGAATGACTCAAAGTGGTTTGGTGTCTCCAACAATTAAATCTTCTGTTCCAAAAAATTTTAGAACTACACACTGGGTAGGAGTAGCTAAAAGAGCAAGAATAATTTACTACTCACCAGAAAGAGTTAGTGGTGCTGAATTATCAGGATTAACATATGAAGGTCTAGCTGATCCAAAATGGAAAGGTAGATTAGTAATTAGGAAATCAAGCAATATTTACAACAAATCTCTTGTAGCTTCATTGATTGAAAATAATGGAAAGAAAGCTGCTGCTGAATGGTCTAAAGGAGTTGTTTCCAACATGGCAAGAACACCAAAAGGAAATGACAGAGCTCAAATTATGGCGGTTGCGGCTGGAGAAGCCGATATCGCTGTAGCAAATACTTATTACTTGGCACTTATGCTATCTGGTAATAAAGGAACAGAACAACAAGAAGCTGCTAAAAAAGTTAAGGCATTTTTTCCTAATCAAAATGATAGAGGAACACACATGAATATTAGTTGTGCAGCTTTAGTTAAAGGAGCTCCTAATAAGGCAAATGCTATAGCTCTTGTTGACTTTTTATTATCACCAGAGGCTCAGGAACATTTTACAAATAATACTTTTGAGTTTCCAATGATAGCTGGGGTATCTCCAAATCCATTGGTAGTGAATAATTTAGGATTAGATTTTAAACAAGATTTAACAACTAAAGTTTCAAGCTATGGAAAAAATCAAGCTGCTGCATTAGAGGTAATGACAGCTGCTGGATGGAAGTAAGGAAAAAGTGAGAAAAAATTTATTTAATTTTAATTTAGACATTTCTCCAGGCAATAATGGTTCTCCAGAGGGTCAGATAACTTGTGAGCCATGCTTGTCACAATGTGAAAAAATTAAAAAAAAAATAAATAATAGAAAATTATCTGAGATCGAAAATGATGATATTGATCGTGTCATTAATGTTTTTGATCTAAAAAGTTAATTTTCAAAAAGTGAACATAACTCAATAGTTATTTACCCTACTATTGATTATGTTCACTTGAAAAAAAGGGTAAAAATGTATTTAAAAAAAATTAATTTTTGGTTTTTAAGTTCTTTACTGGTATCAGTTTTTGTTGCTATACCAATTGTTACTGTATTTACTAGTTTTTTTGAGGATACATCAAATTATTATCAAATTCTTAAAGATACCTTTTTATTTGAATATATTTTTAATTCAATAGTTTTGCTGATTAGTGTTTTAGTTTTAACTTTTTTAATTGGAACCAGTACGGCTTATTTAGTTTCTTTTTATAAATTTCCTTTTAGTAATTTTTTTAAATGGGCACTTATATTATCTTTTGCTGTGCCTCCTTATATTTACGCATATTCATTGACAGCTTTCTTTGAAAATTATGGAACTTTATATTCGATATTGAAAAATCTGTTTGGAGAAGCAAATTATAACCAAAGTATTCCGAAGTTTGATGGTCTAATAGGTGCTGTACTTTCACTATCTTTCTCACTATTTGCTTACGTTTATATTCTCTCAAGAGCATCATTCCAGTATCAATCTCAAAATTTAATCGATTTAGGTAGAAATTTAGGATTTTCAAAAGCAAAATCCTTTTATTCTTTAATTTTACCTGCCGCTAGACCAGCAATTGTTGCAGGCCTTTCTCTAGTTGCAATGGAGACTTTAGCCGAATTTGGGGCAGTTGATTTCTTTTCTATAAATACTTTAACAACGGGTATTTATAATTCTTGGATTACATTTGATGACTTAGCTTTCTCAAACAGGATATCTTTTTTTCTACTTTTATTCATTTTTGCAATATTTATTTTAGAAAATTTATCTAGAAAGAAGGCAAAGTATCACGCAAATACTAAAGGAGGATTTAAACAAAAAGAAAAAATCCAACTATCAGGAAGTAAAGCATTTTTTGCGTTCTCAATTTGCTTCTTAGTTTTTTTCCTAAGTTTTTTATTTCCACTAAGTCAAATGCTTTATTGGACATTAAAATTTCCTGAAAATCTTTTTGATATTCCAGTAGTAACTTTAACATTAAACACCTTGTACTTGGTGTTGTTATCAAGCTTAGTTTTAATAATTTTTTCTTTAATTTCTAATTATGGGAATAGAGTTTCTAAAAATAAAACTTTAAACGCTTTATCTACTTTATCTATTTCTGGTTATGCAATTCCAGGAGTAATTTTAGCAGTGGCATTTATAACTTTTATTGCATGGTTTGATGACAATGTTGTAAAAGCACTAGGTTTTTTATCTATTAAAAAAATGTTTATTGGTTCCATTCTAGGACTCGTATTGGTTTACTTTGTAAGATTCTATTCTTTAGCTTTTAATGGAATAAAATCTGGTTATGAGAAAATAAATATTTCTGTTGATGAAAGTTCATATTTACTTGGTTACTCTAAAAAGAAAACTTTTATGAATATTCATGTACCTTTCTTAAGAAACTCTCTTTTATTTGTTGGAATATTAATTTCTTTAGAAATAATAAGAGAATTGCCAATCACTTTGATTTTAAGACCTTTTAATTTTGAAACATTTGCAACTACAGCTTATATATCTGCTTCAGAAGACTTATTAGAAGCCGCAGCTGTTCCTTCATTATTTTTAATTTTGATTGCAACTCTATTTATAATGCTTACATCTAAATATATACTGAGGGAAAATGAGCGATAGTTATTTAGAGATTAAAAATGTTGATTTCACTATAGGTGGAAAGATCAAAGTTAAGAACGCATCTTTTGCGATTGAAAATGAAGGGGATACTTTGTGTATTCTTGGTCCTTCAGGAATTGGAAAAACTACAATACTTAGAACTATAGCTGGTTTAGAAAAAATTGATAAAGGTTCAATAAAATTGAACGGAAAATTATTATCGTCTAAAGATAAAAATGTAGAACCTGAAGATAGAAACATATCTTTAGCTTTTCAGGACAACAGTTTATTTCCTCATTACACAGTTGAAAAAAATATTTTATTAGGTGCAGAGAGAAATAAAGGAAAAAGAAAGAAAAAGCTTAGTTTTAAAGAGATTGTAGATTTTCTTGATATAGAAAAAATATTACCAAAATTTCCACATGAAATTAGCGCAGGTGAAGCACAAAGAGCTTCGCTTGCAAGATCGCTATTAACTCAACCTGATCTTTTGCTTTTAGATGAACCCCTATCTAATGTAGATCAAAGTTTTAAAGAAGAAATTCAAGTAAGATTAAAAAAAATATTAAGTAAATTAAAAATCACAACAATAATTGTTACTCATGACTCCTATGAAGCTTTTTATCTTGGTACCAAATGTGCAATTATATTAGATGGTCAAATTAAACAGTTTGATGATCCTTACAATGTTTATCATTTTCCAAATTCAGTCGAAGTAGTAAATTTTTTAAATCGTGGAATTTTAATTCCAGCAAAAGTAACAGGAGAAAATTCATTAGAAAATGACGATCTTGGAACAATTAAAGGTAATTTTATTAAGCATTATCCAAAAGGTTCAAATGTGCAATTATTATTACAACCAGAGGACCTTGAGCATGACGATAAAAGTAATCTAAAGCTAGAAGTAGTAGATCGAAAATTTAGAGGAACAAACTTTATCTATACTTTAAAAACCAACAGCGATTTATTAATACCAGTTTTTGTTCATTCCCATCACGAACATCAACATGAAGCTGACGAAAAGTTTGGAATTAAAAGACCGATTAATATTGATCACATAGTTTGTTTTTAATAAAACAAGCAAATGCTTACCAAAAAACAATTATTTACTCGAGGGATGTTGGATATTTCTCCACACATGCTATCTGTTATTCCATTTGGAATAATTTGTGGAGCAATCGGTGTTGAACTTGGATTTCACCCGTATTTGGTCTACGCAATGTCTTTCATAATTTTTGGAGGAGCTTCACAAATAGTATTTTTACAGTTGTTATCAGGGGGCGCATCTAGTTTAGTTGCAGTTGCTTCTGTTGGAATTATAAATTCCAGACATTTATTATATGGAGCTGTTTTATCTGAATATTTAGAAAAATTATCTTTTATTAAAAAATTATTAATTTCATATATCGTTGTAGATCAAGGTTTTGCAGAGTCTAATAAGTTTTTCAAAAACAATAGAAGTGAAGAATTTTTACATTATCATTTAATTGGTACTGGCTGCACAATGTGGGTTTGTTGGCAAATTGCAACCTTATCAGGCATTGTTTTAGGATCATTTGTTCCAGAGGAACTTGGATTAAAATTTGCAATTCCTTTAACGTTTATAGCAATTGTTGTTCAGGATTTAAAAAAATTAGATCATGTAATTGTAATGATTACTTGTGGTTTAAGTTCACTATTATTTTTTGACGCTCCATTTAAATCTTACATAATTATTTCTCCAGTAATTGCTTTATTTGTAGCTGCATTATTATTGAGGCTAAAAAAATGACACTTACTGCAATTATTTTTGCTGGAATATTAACTTACCTCACCAGAATGACTATGATTGCTTTAATAAGTAGAGATATGTTGGGAGATAAAATTAAAGCAGTATTAGAATACGTTCCTTCTGCAGTATTCCCAGCAATAATATTTCCAGGAATATTTATAAATGATTTTGGAACTTTTATAGAAATGAATGATCCTAAAATTTTTGGAGCATTAGTTGCTGTAATTGTAGGTTATTTCTCAAAAAATATTATTGCAACAATTTCAGCTGGATTAGTTTCTTATTGGTTCTTAATATTTGTAGTATTTAATTAGCACCTAATTTTATATTTCTACTTACATTGATATCTATTAATTTTGGTTTTGCTAAATTTAGGTTAGACATAAGCTCAACATATTCATCAACATTTCTAACCTGCAATCTCGGATTAAATTGTTTTTCATTACCAATTGTACTAGATTCTTTGCCATTATAGTCATGACCAGGATACAAAATGGTATCCTCAGGTAATTTTAATAATCTATTAAAAATAGAATTATAAGCATCTTTTGAGCTACCATTTTGAAAATCAGTTCGACCAGTGCCATTAATTAAAAGAGTATCTCCTGAAAATAAATAGTTATTCATCAAGAAACTATAGCTGTCAGAAGTGTGTCCCGGTGTATACATCGCTTTAATTTCTATTTGGTCAATTTTTATTATTTCATCATCTTTTACTTTAATTTCTACAGCATCAGCAGGGGTGTGTTCCCCCATAAGTGTAGAGCAATTTGTTGCTTGCTTAAGTTTACTTGCACCAGTTACATGGTCAGCATGAATATGTGTATCAATTACCTTAACTAGTTTTAAATCTAATTCGTTTAGTAGCCTAATATAGCTTTCAACATTTTCTATAACTGGATCAATTATTACAGCTTCTCGGCCTTTATCAGATGCAATTATGTAAGTGTAAGTTGATGATTTCGTGTCAAAAACTTGCTTAAAGATCATGACTTAAAGTAACACATGTACTTGTTATAATAAATCAAATATCCATATCATCCATATGGTTAAACATATTTTATTTATTATTTTTTTCTTTACATTCACTTTTTCAAATACAGTTAGTGCCCACAATCATTTTCCCATAACTACTGATTCTAAACTCATGATTGAAAGAGGTAAAATTGCATATGAAAAAAATTGTGTTTCTTGTCATATGATTAATTTAGCTGGTGCTGAAAACTGGAAAGGTATGGATGAAGATGGGCATAGAAAAGCTCCTCCGTTAAACGGAACAGGTCATACTTGGCATCATGATGATAAAACTTTACATGCAATAATTAAATATGGATTAGCAAAATTAGTAAAAAATTATGAAGGTAAAATGATAGGATTTGAAGATCAATTATCTGATAAAGAAATTGATAGTATATTGGCTTATGTAAAGTCCTTTTGGCCTATTGATAAGTATGAATATCAAATTAATATGAGTAAATAATTATGACAGCGACTACATTTCATTGGTCTTGTAGACATACCTGGAAAAGAAGCGCAAAAAATACAGCTTGGTGTGTACTTGGTTGTGCAATTGGAGATTTTGGAACAATATTATTTTTTCAATTAACTCAAATTCCTTTTCCAGTTTTAGGAATAATGATTTTAGCAATCATTAACGGTTTGATCACAAGTATTATTTTAGAAACAATAATTTTAATGACACAAAATTTTAATTTTGTTAACGCATTCAAAACAGCTTGTGGCATGAGTTTAATTTCAATGATTAGTATGGAAATCATGATGAATTTAACTGACTATGTTTTAACCGGAGGCGCAATTTTAACATGGTGGGTGGTACCAATAATGCTGATTGTAGGTTTTTTAACTCCTTGGCCTTATAATTATTGGAGATTAAAAAAATTTGGAATTGCTTGTCATTAAGATTAAAGAATTCTCTTTAATAAATTGTCCCCAAAAAATAGTTTGTGAATAATAACAGCAGATATATGAAGCACTATTAAACCGATAAGAGTATAATTTGAAAGAATATGAATTTCATAAAACTGATCTGCTAAATCAAAATTTTCATTAATTTGAATCTCTCTAAAAATAATTGTTAATGTTTCCCCATTAAATAATTTTTTTAATATTCCCGAAATTGTTATTGATAAAATAGCAATATATAAAAGCACATGATTCATCTTTGCTAAGAACTTTTGTCCTTTAAAGATACTTGGATCTAATTTTGGAGTTGGATTAAGTATATTATTTATTAACCTTATTATAATTATATAAAAAACAGTTAAACCTAACGTAACGTGAATATCTTCAATAGTTATTCTTTGATCACCAAAATCTAAATCAACTAGGTAAAAACCTAGAGGGATTTGTATAAAAAGAATAATTGCGCTGAGCCAATGTAACGCTTTTGATATAATGCCATACTCTGTTAGGGTATTTGTTACATGCATATTTTATTTAATCACATAAAAAAATATATTAAAATAATTTTATTCTCAATTTTAAGCGTATTTTTCTTCTCATCTAGTAATGCCGAATTAACAGTTGAGGAGATTGTTAAAAGTAGACAAGCATTATTTAGTAAAAACTATAGTACAGCAAAAAGAGTACAAGCTTTTTCATCTAAAGGAGATTTTGAAAAAGCAAAAAAACTAATGATTGAAATGAGTGAAAATTATAAAGTTTTGATAGAGCTATTTCCCGAAAGCACTGAAGATGAATTTGATACTGAAGCTTTGCCAACTGTTTGGGAAGAAAAAGACGCTTTTAATGCATTAATGACAAAAGCATCTGAGGATATGATAAAACTCACATCCGTTATTGACGATGCCGAAGATATAAGAGGAACCCTGAAACAATTTATGTGGAGTAATTGTAAGGCTTGTCACAGTAGGTATAGAGAAGAACATTAGTTACCAAGATAAAAATGATACCTCAAAAAGTTAAAGATCATATTGAAGAATATATTAGCCAAGAAGTTTATGTACAAATAGCTATAATTAAGGGAAAAGAAAAGGTTTCAACAGAAAAAGCGATAGATAAGTATTTTAATACAAATCATTTTAGAGATTTTTCAGAGGGCAAACCTTATTTCCATTTCATTGATGGATTAAGAGATAAATGCCTTGGAAAACTTAAGGATTCTCCCATGAGAGATAAGGCAACAGAGGACGAGACTATTAAATTATTACAAAAAAAATTAAATGATCTAACTGATGATGAGCTTGAGGACACTTATTGGGAAATAGAAACAGGAGAATTTTTTTCAGGAAAACAAATAAAAGAATTAGAAAAAAGTTGCAGTGAATTAATTAAAGAGCTTAATCTTTCAAATAAAAATAAAAAAGAAGTTCAAAAAACTATCATGAGCTTTTGTGAAAACTATGAAAAGTTGTGTCAAAAAAAATACCCAGAAGCTCCACTTCCACTAGAAATATTAAAATCTGCAAATTAGTTTTTAAAGGGTTCGCTCTTTAAGTGTATACCTAAAGAGCTCCCTTGTATCGCCTCTTTGGCATTATAATTCCGAGAGGAATTTATTTTTCGTTATATTTTTGAAATATGAGCTGTTCAGCTAAGTATCAGGTGGTGAAAGTATTAACATAAACCTCCTTCTATAAAAAAGGTAATTATAAATTATACAATTTCAATTAATTTATTTTAATTTTGAGCAAATATATTTATTGAATACAACCTTGTGCTTTAGTAGATTCCCGGTAACTTAAGTTACTTCCAAAATTATTTTTTTTCTATTAATTCACTGATAAAATTTTCACCATAGCCGTCATCAACAGCTTTTTGAAAATAATTTTTATTTACTTCAGCAACTTTTTCAGCTTCAGGAAAATCTTTTAACAAGTCTTGAATATAAGTTAAATCTTTAACGGAATTACTTGCCGTAAATTTAAATCCAGTAAAATCACCTTTTAACAGATTATCAAAAACTCTATTAAGTGCTGCTGAATTTCCAGAACCAAGTTTTGCGACATCAAATACTTTTTTTAAATCTAAACCCATTTCTTTAGCACTTTTAGCTAAATGATTAACTAATGCAGCATTTCCAAGAGATAAAAAATTATTTAAAAGCTTAGATTTTGCTCCCATTCCAACAGGTCCAAAGTGAAAATATTCTTTACAGAAAAAATTAAAGTATGGTTCAGCAATTTTAAAATTTTCATCTGACGCTCCAACAATACCCCCTAGAATACCTTCCTCTGCTTGAACTGGTCCTCCCATTACGGGACATTCAACATAATTTATTTTTTTTTCTTTGAATATTGCCTCTGTTTCCATTGAGCCAGTTTTGTTGTGAGTAGTGATATCAATAATTAAAGTTTTACTATCTAAAATATCAGATATTTTTTCAGAAATTAATTTCGCTATAGGAGTGTTGGTAACACACATAAACATCGCATCTAAATTTTTACTAGAAAAGTCTTCAAAAGATTTTACTTCTTCAGCTCCATCGCTAACAATTTTCTCTATTGGTTTTCTGTTTTTATTAGCAATTACAAAGAGTTTATTTTTGTGTTTTAAAATATTTTTAGCTATTCCATAGCCCATATATCCAACACCAATAAAACCTATATTTTTCATTCAAACCTCACTATTTAACTTTTTTTACCTTCTGTTCTTATGAACATAATACCAAAAACAATAATTCCTATCACCCCAACAATTTTATTATAATCAAAAGGTACGCCGAAAATTAAGAAATTAATAATTGTAGACCAAACTAATTGAGAATATTGAAAATTAGTTACAAATGACAAGTTAGAAAGTTGTATTGCATATATTATTAAAGAATGACTTACAAAACCTGCTACACCTAGAATTACCAAATAAAGCCAAAAGATATTCTTCTCTAATGGCACCCAATTAAAAAATATAAAAATACTAAAAATTATTGCACCTAAAATTGAAGTATAAAATATAGCAGCAAATGGATCGTTATCACCTGATACAACTTTGGTAAAAAATTGATAAAGAGCCCAACAAATTGGAGGAACAATAGGGAATATTAAATCTAAACTAAATATTCTCATACTTGGACCTAGTGAATAAACAATTGAGCCAAAGCTCAATAACATTAAAAGTATACCTTTTGTACTTAAGATATCTTTTAGGAAGTATGCTGAAAGTAGTGAAACGATTAGAGGAGCTGTAAAGAAAACAACATAAATATCTACCAAGTCAAATTTCTGCAAAGAATAAAACATAAAAGAGGTGGCAGTTACCATTAATATCGATCTAATTATTTGGACTTTAAAATTTTTTTTCAAATTAACTTTTGGCTTAAAAATTAAAAAAAATATAATTAAAGATACCAAGTGAAAAAAAAATCTCCCCCAAATTGCTTGAGTAACTGGCATTACTGTTCCAAGATATTTTGCTGTAGAGTCCATACAAACAAACATAAAAAAACCACCAGCGGCTAATAAAATTACGTTAAATAAGGATGTTTGTTGAGGCACAGGAAAAATAAATTACATTACAACGCCAACTTGCCAAGGATTAAACTCCTCGTCACCGTAGCCATTGATTTCACTTTTTGATTTATTTCCTGAGGCAGTATTCACAACTAATTCAAATATTTTTTGACCAACTTCTTCAACTTTTTCTTTTCCTTCAGCAATTGTTCCACAATTAATATCCATGTCTTCAGACATTCTTTCAAACATCGCTGAGTTCGTAGAAAGTTTTAAACTTGGAACTGGCTTGCAACCAAAGCAGGATCCCCGTCCTGTTGTAAAACAAATTACATTAGCACCTGATGCAACTTGACCTGTAACTGATACTGGATCATAACCTGGAGAGTCCATAAAATTAAAACCTTTAGTTTTTAAAGGTTCTGCATAGTGCAATACATCTTGAAGGATAGAGTTTCCTCCTTTTGCAACAGCACCTAAGGATTTTTCTAATATAGTTGTAAGTCCACCTTTTTTATTTCCTGGTGCAGGATTGTTATCCATAGAACTGTTATTGATTGAAGTATAATGTCTCCACCATTCAATTCTTTTTATGAGTTTATCAGCAGTTTCTTGTGAGCTAGCTCTATTAATTAATAAATGTTCGGCTCCATAAATCTCTGGAGTTTCTGATAAAATTGAACTTCCACCTTTTTTAACCAAGAGATCTGCTGCAACTCCTAGTGCAGGATTTGCAGTTATTCCTGAATATCCATCTGAACCACCACATTGAAGAGCTAAAGTTAGATGACTTACTGGTTGTGAAGTTCTTTGAATATTATTAGCTTCTGAAAGTAAATTTTTAATTTGAGATAACACTTTTTCGACTATTTTTTTAGTTCCACCTTCATCTTGGATTGTTAGAAAATGAATTCGGTTATGTTTTTTTAATGATTCATCAAACAAACTGACTTGAGCACATTCGCATCCTAAACCTATAACAAAAACATGAGAAAAATTGGGATGATTTTTAAATCCATCTATAGTTCTTTGAAAAATTTGCATTCCTTCACTTTCAGTATTCATGCCACATCCTGTTGAGTGAGTAATTGGTACTATGCCATCAATGTTAGGGTAATCTTTTAAAATGTCAGAATATTTAATCTTCTCAACTATCATTTTAGTGACAGTTGCTGAGCAATTAACAGTACTTACAATCCCAATGTAATTTCTAGTAGCAACCTGTCCATTATCCCTTAAAATTCCGTTAAAGAAGGTATCTGCTTTTTCATCAATAATATGTTTTTTATCTGTGACTTTAAAATCTCTTTTAAATTCTCTAAATTCTAAATTATGAGAATGAACATGTTGTCCAGGCTTAATATCATCTAATGCAAAACCAATAATTTGATCATACTTAATGATTGGATCGCCTTTTTTAATAGTTTTTAAACAAACTTTGTGGCCAAAGGGGATTGGATCGATAGTACTAATCTCATGACCTTCAATTTTAGTTTTTTCTGGAATAATAAATTGGCTAACACCCACATTGTCATTCTTGTTTAAAACTATTAGATTATTCATAAATTTATTATATAACCAATAAATTAAACAAACCATTATTTAAATTATGCCTAAAAAAAGAAAAAAGAGTTTCCGAAGTCAAGAATGGTTCAATAATCCAAAAAACCCTGACATGACGGCTTTATATCTAGAAAGGTATTTAAATTATGGTCTTACAAGAAAAGAATTACAATCTGGAAATCCAATTATAGGAATAGCTCAATCTGGCAGTGACCTATCTCCATGCAATAGACATTTTATGTCGTTAAGCAAAAGAATTAAAGACGGAATTAGAAGAGCAGGTGGTATACCAATGGAATTTCCTACGCATCCGATTCAAGAAACTGGAAAAAGACCAACAGCAATGTTGGATAGAAATCTTTCTTATTTGTCACTAGTAGAAGTTTTATATGGGTACCCAATTGATGGAGTTATCCTAACAACAGGATGTGATAAAACTACTCCAGCAGCTTTAATGGCAGCTGCAACAGTAAATATTCCAGCAATAGTTTTATCAGGTGGTCCAATGTTGGATGGAGTTTATAAAGGAAAATTAGCTGGTTCAGGATTGGTAGTTTGGGAAGCGAGAAAAATGTTAGCTAAAGGAGAAATTAAATACGAAGAATTTATGGATATGGTTGCATCTTCTGCGCCAAGTGCTGGACATTGTAATACGATGGGAACAGCTTCTTCAATGAACTCTGTTGCTGAAGCATTAGGTATGTCTTTACCAGGGGGTGCTGTTATTCCAGCTCCTTATAGAGAAAGAGAACAAATTTCTTACGAAACAGGAAAAAGAATCGTAGGAATGGTTCATGAAGATTTAACCCCATCAAAAATTATGACACGTAAAGCTTTTGAAAACGCAGTAGTAGTTGCAAGTGCTATTGGTGGATCAAGTAACTGCACCGCTCATCTAAGCGCTATTGCAAAACATATGGGAATTAAATTTGATCTTTCTGATTGGCAAAAACTTGGACACAACATTCCTCTATTGGTGAATTGCCAACCTGCAGGAGAATACTTAATGGAAAGTTTTCATAGAGCTGGAGCAATACCTGCGGTGATGAAAGAATTAATTAAAAACAAAAAAATTCATACAAAAATAAAGACAGTTACAGGAAAAACTGTAGGAGAAAATTTAAGAAAGAAAGTTGATGTAGATAACAAAGTAATTAAAACATTTAAGAATGCATTGACTGAAAAAGCTGGTTTTTTAGTTATGAAAAGTAACTTTTTCTCATCTGCTATCATGAAAACATCTGTAATTAGTAAAGAATTTAGAGATCAATATTTATCAAACCCTAAACACCCAAATGTTTTTGAATGTAAAGCTATAGTTTTTGAAGGTCCTGAGGATTATCATAAAAGACTTAATGATAAGAAGTTAAAGATAGATGAAAACTCTCTATTAATTATTAGAGGTTGCGGACCTGTTGGTTATCCTGGATCAGCTGAAGTGGTTAACATGCAACCACCAGATAGATTATTAAAAAAAGGAATAAGACATCTACCAACTTTGGGTGATGGAAGACAAAGTGGAACATCAGAAAGTCCATCAATTTTACATGTTTCACCAGAGTCTGCAGTAGGTGGAGATCTTGGAATTGTTAAAACTTACGACAAAATAAAAATAGACTTAAATAAAAGAAGAGTTGATTTATTGATTTCTCAAGCTGAGTTTAAAAAAAGAAGAAAAAATAAAAAAGTATTTAAACCAAATAACCAAACTCCTTGGCAGGAAATATTTAGAAACACTGTTGGTCAATTAGATGATGGTGCATGCATTAATTCTCGAGGCAAATATTTAGACGTATCTCATACAAAAGGTTTACCAAGAGATTCTCACTAATATGAAGCCAAAAATATTAGTTTCTAGAAAAATCTCAGATTTAGCAGAAGAAAAACTCCAAAAAGAATTTGAAGTAACCCTTAATCCAAAAGACGAGCCTATTCCAGAAAGCGAATTAATAAAAATTGTTAATGATTATGACGGAATGATTTCGACAGGTTTTGATAAAATTAGTGAAAATTTTTTTAATAATTTAAATGGAAATTTGAAAATTATTGCTCAAGTTGGTGTTGGCTATGACAATATTTCAATTAAATCTGCCGAAGAAAAAAAAATTAAGGTAACAAATACTCCAAATGTATTAAATGAAGCAGTAGCTGAAACTACAATCCTTTTAATTTTAGCCGCATCTAGAAGAATTGGTGAAGCCTATAATTTAGTCAGAGCAGGCAATTGGAAAAATCAAAAACCAGATTTAACTAAATTTATGATTGGTAATTCTGTTACAGGCAAAACTTTAGGTATCATTGGTATGGGTCGTATTGGAAGAATGGCTGCTAAAAGTGCTAAAGCTTTTGGAATGAAGATAATTTATTACAACAGAAATAAACTCTCTGATGATCTAGAGGATGGTGCAAAATATTATTCTGATATAAATAAAATGCTACCAGAGTGTGATTTTTTAAGTATTCACACACCTGCTACAGTTGAGACCAAACATATTCTTAATTCATCAACAATAAGCTTGTTACCAAAGCATGCTGTAGTGATAAATACATCAAGGGGATCAACTATTGATGATGATGCACTGATAGATGCATTAGAAAATAAAAAAATTTATGCAGCAGGTTTAGATGTTTTCAATAATGAACCAAATTTAGATAAACGGTATTTAAAATTAGATAACTGTTTCGTTTTACCACATATTGGAAGTGCAACACATGAAACCAGATTAGCAATGAGTATGATGGCAGTGGATAATATTTATTGTTTTTTTAACAAAAAGCCTCTTATTTCAGAAGTAGTTTAGAACAACTACAAGTTGTCTGTTCAATGAATATATATAATTTCTATATATAAAAGTTAAACGAAATTATTGATCTCAAAAATCATTTATGATTAACTTTCAAAAAAACATAAACGAGAGGAAGATAATGTTTAAACTTATATCTAAAACTATAGCAACTGTAGCTATTGTTTCAGTTGCTTTATTTGGCTCTGCACATGCAAAGACTTTAAAGATTGAAACACACTTTACAGCTAGTTCACCAAATGGTGAAGTTGCTGCTCAATTCGCTAAAAACGTAGAGAAGTTTTCTGGCGGAAGCTTAAAAGTAGAAATGTTCTACTCATCATCAGTGACAGGTAAATCTGCTGAGGTGTTTAACTCTGCACAAACTGGAATTATCGATTGTGATATGACTGGTGCTGGTTACCAAACTGGTAAAAATGCAGCGTTCCAATTCGCAGGTGATGTAATGGGTGGATACGATAACCCATATCAACAATATGAATTCTTGAATTTCCCAGGAGCTCAAGAAGCTGTTGATGCACTTTACAACAAATATGGAATGACATTAATCGGTTGGTGGATACCAGGACATGAGTCTTTAATATCTAGCAGACCAATCCCTGATGTTGCTTCGTTGAAAGACTTTAAATTTAGATCACCTCCAGGAATGGAAAGTATGATCTTTACAGCATTAGGTGCTAAGCCAATCGTAATGGACTTTGGTGAAGTTCCAACTGCTTTACAAACTGGTCTAATCGATGGTGCTGACTATTCGTCTTTAGCTACTAACTATGCTGGTGGACACTATGAGCAAAATAAATATGCTACATACCCAGGTTTCCACTCTATGCCAGCTGACCACTTAGCTTGTAATACGAAAGTATGGAAGAAGTTAAAGAAACATGAGCAAGGTGCTATGTTAGCTGCAATAGAAATTGCTGGAAGAACTATCACTAGCTTAGTTGAAAGAAAAAATGCTGAAGCTGTTAAGGCTTTAAATGAAATGGGCGTTACTCTTCACGACTGGTCTAGAGAAGATAGACTTAAATTCAGACAAGCTGCTTTAGCTGCTTGGGAAGAATGGAAGACTAAATCTCCAGAAGCTGCGGCACTTATCGAGATACACAAAGCTTATATGAAAGCTAACGGTATCATGTAATAAAAAAATTTTGGAGGGCCTGCAAAGGCCCTTCGAATTACCTAAATTTTTACGCAATGATCGATAAAGAATTACAAGAACAAAATCAAAAAGTTGCGAGTAAAGACGATTTTCCAATAAATTGGATTGATAGAGTATCCTTATTTTTAAGCCACACAATTAAATATTTAATTCCTGTAATTGTAATTGTGATGATGTATGAAATTTTTATGAGATATGTTTTGTTTAAACCAACTCTGTGGGCAAATGAACTATGCTTATGGTTGGCTGGAGTTTGTTATTTAGTTGGTGGAATATATGCAACAAGATTAAGAAGCCATATTAGAATAGTATTATTGTATGATTGGGTTAGTAGACCAACACAGAGAATTTTTGATCTAATCAGCACTCTAATTATTGTTCTTTTCGCAGCAGCTGTAATTTATGGGGGCATGGAAGATGCATACAGATCATTTATAAATTGGGAGAGATTTGCAACTTATTGGGACCCACCAATTCCTGCTACTATGAAGCCACTAACACTTCTATGCGTTTTTCTTATTGCTGTTCAATCTGTAAATAATTTAATTATTGATTGGAGAAATCCAAAAGAAAAACAATACGACCCATCTAAAGAATTAAAATAATATGGATATAGGATCACTTTCGATAATACTTATAGTAGGATTATTATTACTTATATCTATAGGTGTTCCAATGGGTTTTGCATCTGGTTTTATGGGTGCGGTACTAGTATTTTTATATATAGGAGAACATGCATTAGGCATATTGCTTTCGAGATATTACTCTCTTGTTGTCACTTATTCCTTTTTATCGGTTCCTTTATTTATATTTATGGCCTCCTTGCTCGAACGTTCGAACATCGCAAGAGATCTTTATGACGCTTTAAATGCGTGGTTAAGAAAGACTAGAGGTGGAGTAGGAGTCGTTACTGCCATAATGGCAACAATTATGGCGGCGATGAGTGGAATTATTGGTGGAGAAATAGTTTTATTAGGCTTGATTGCGCTCCCTCAAATGTTGAGATTAAAATACGATCAGGATATGTCGATCGGTATTATTTGCGCATCAGGATCTTTGGGAACAATGATACCACCTTCAATTGTTTTAATTATTTATGGATTAACTACTGAAACGTCAATTACTATGTTGTTCCAAGAAGCTATTGTTCCTGGTTTAATGATTTCAGGTTTAATCATTACATACATTTTAATTCGTACAAGATTACAACCGCATTTAGCACCTTTAAGTGATGAACCAGCTTTAACATTAAAAGAAAAAATGTCTTACCTTCCAGGTCTTTTACCACCGATCGGTATTGTTATAATTGTATTAGGTTCAATTTATTCTGGTATGACAGGAATTACAGAAGCAGCGGGTATGGGAGTGGTTGCTACATTAATTATAATTTTTGCAAGAAAAGAACTAACGTGGTTTTTATTTAAAGATGCATTAACAAGAACTTTCAAAGCATCAGGAACTATTTTAACTATTACTTTTGGTGCTACAGTTTTAGCAGGCGCTTATTCTCTTGCTGGAGGTCCTAAGTATGTAGCAGAAACTATTTTGGCTTATGATTTAAAACCAATGTATTTAATCTTTATGATGCAGATTATGTTTTTGATTATGGGAGCCTTTATGGATTGGGTTGGAATTGTGTTGTTAGCGATGCCTGTATTTTTACCAATAGTTATTGCTCTAGGATTTGATCCAATTTGGTTTGGAATATTATTTTGTGTAAATATGCAAGTTTCATTTTTAAGTCCACCGTTTGGACCTGCCGCTTTTTATCTAAAATCTGTTGCACCTCCACACATTTCATTAACAGATATATTTAGAGGTTTTGCTCCATTTATAGTGATTCAGTTAATTGTATTAGCATGTGTTATGTTCTTCCCTGAAGCAATGACACAAAACTTCCACGAGTTCAAACCTAAACCATGATTAAAATAGGCTTTATTGGAACAGGTCTTATGGGCCTGCCAATGGCTAAAAATTTATTAAAATCAGGTTTTAAACTAAAAGCATTCAATCGTTCAATTAATAAAGCAGAACCTTTGAAAGAATTTGGTGCTGAAATATCAAAAACTTTAGGTGAAGTTGTTAAAGATAATGACTTTATTATTACAATGTTAACAGATGATAGCGCTGTTGATGCAATAATGAGTAATTCAGATTTATTAGAAAATTTAAAATCTGGATCAACTGTTATTGATATGAGTTCTGTTAAACCAACGACAGCAACAAAATATGGAAATAGTCTAAAACCAAAAAATGTAAATTATTTAGATGCACCAGTTTCAGGAGGAACTATTGGAGCCGAAGAAGCTTCTTTAGCTATAATGGTTGGAGGAGAGCAAAGTGTTTTTGATAAATCTGTAAATATTTTAAAAGCGATGGGAAATCCAACTTTAGTTGGACCTATTGGAAGTGGACAAGTTTCAAAGTTAGCAAATCAAATTGTAGTTGGAGTTACAATAGGAGCGGTTGCGGAGGCAATAACTTTATGTGAAAAAGCTGGAGCTGACCCAGTAAAACTAATTAAAGCTCTCTCAGGAGGTTGGGCGGATAGTAAAATTTTACAAACTCATGGAAAAAGAATGATAAATAAAGATTTTACTCCAAAAGGTAAAACTTTTACCCATTTAAAAGATATGAATAATATTTTAGAGTGCGCAAATTCATATAATACACATTTACCTATTTCAAATTTAGTAAAAGAAATGTATAAAACCCTTGTCGATAATGGTCATGGAAACACAGATCATAGTTCACTTTATAATGAAATCGAAAGGATAAATAAAAAATGAGTGGAAGATTAGAAGGTAAAAAAATCCTCGTAACAGCAGCAGGCCAAGGGATTGGAAAAGCAACAGCAATAGCATTTTATAAAGAGGGCGCTCATGTAACTGCCACTGATTTAAATGATAAAACTTTAGCTGATTTAAACAAAGAATATCCTGAGATTAAAGTCCAAAAGCTAGACTCAACAGACAACAATGCAATTTTAGAATTTACTAAAACTTTAGATAGAGTCGATGTTTTATTTAATGCTGTTGGATTTGTTCATCATGGAACAATATTGGAATGTGATGAAAAAGATTGGGATTTTTCCTCTAATGTAAATGTCAAATCGATGTACTTTATGTGTAAAGCTATTTTACCTTTAATGATCAAACAAAATGGTGGAAGTATTATTAATATATCTTCTTGCGCATCTAGCTTTAAAGGTTTTCCAAATAGATTTGTTTACGGAACAACAAAGGGCGCAGTAATTGGTTTAACAAAAGCGATTGCGGCAGATTTCGTTAAACAAAATGTTAGATGTAATTCAATTGCGCCAGGTACAGTTTATTCACCTTCTTGGCAAGATAGGGTAAATCAAAGCCCAGATCCAGTTCAAGCTAAAAAAGATTTTATAGCAAGACAACCTATGGGAAGATTAGGTACGGCAGAAGAAATAGCAGCTGTAGCTGTTTATTTAGCTAGCGATGATGCAACATTTACAACAGGAAGTACAATTCATGTTGATGGCGGAATTTCAATATAATTAAATAACAAAAGGATAAATATGAAATTATTAAGAGTAGGACAAAAAGGCAGCGAAAAGCCAGCTGTATTAGATAAAGATGGTAAAATTAGAGATATTAGTTCTCATGTTAAAGATTTAAATCCTGATCATTTAAATTTTGAAACTATTTCTAAATTACAAAATGCTGATTTATCTTCTTTACCAGAATTATCTTCAAGTGATCGAATAGGATCTTGTATTGCTAAGCCAGGTAAATTTGTTGCAATTGGATTAAATTATTCTGATCATGCTGCTGAAACTGGAGCCGATGTTCCTTCTGAGCCAATAGTTTTTATGAAAGCTACTAGTTGTATAGTTGGACCTAATGATGATGTTGAAATAGTTTCAGGATCTAAAAAATTAGACTGGGAAGTTGAACTTGGGATTATTATAGGAAAAGAAACAAAACATATCTCTGAAAGTCAAGCTCAAGATCATATATTAGGTTATTGTTTAGTTAATGATGTGAGTGAAAGAGAATGGCAAATTGAAAAAATGGGTCAATGGGTTAAGGGAAAATCACATGATACTTATGGACCAATTGGACCTTATTTAGTTACAAAAGATGAAGTTGTAGATGTTAACAATTTAAAAATGAGTTTAGATGTTAATGGTAAAAGAATGCAAACAGGTAACACAAGCACAATGATATTCAATGTTGATGTAATTGTATCTTATTTAAGTAAATTTATGTCTCTTCAAGCAGGTGATATAATTACAACTGGAACACCTCCAGGAGTTGGTATGGGAATGAAACCTCAACAATTTTTAAAAGCAGGTGATACAATGAAATTATCAATAGAAAACTTAGGAGAGCAAAACTCAAAGGTAGTTGCTTTATAATTAATTGTGAAAATAACTTCTATTAAAAGTCATGTACTTAGATATGAGTTAGAAAAAGAGCTTGGTTACTCACAACAGTATTATAAACATCGTACAGCCCATCTTGTTGAAGTTCAAACAGACGAAGGAATAACAGGTTGGGGTGAATGTTTTGGTCCTGGAAATATAGCTTTAGCCAACAAATTTATTATTGAAAAAGTTATAAAGCCTTTAGTAATTGGTGAAGATCCTTTAAACAAAGAATACATCTGGCAAAAAGTATACAATCTTTTAAGAGATAGTGGTCAAAAGGGAATGCCAATTCAAGCATTATCAGGTGTAGATATTGCTTTATGGGATATTCTTGGAAAGAAAACAAACTCTCCTCTTTATCAACTTGTTGGTGGTAAATGTAATAACGACATTCCTGTTTATGGGTATGGAATGATGTTACAAAAAAAAACAGTTGATGAATTGATTGACTTGTTCAAAGAAGAGTCTAAGCAAATAAAATCAAAAAATTTTAAAGCTATGAAAATGAAAGTTGGGTTAGGTCCAAAAGAGGATTTAAAGTTAGTTCAAGCTGTAA
Organism: uncultured Pelagibacteraceae bacterium; assembly: GCA_902596375.1. GTDB lineage: Bacteria > Pseudomonadota > Alphaproteobacteria > Pelagibacterales > Pelagibacteraceae > Pelagibacter. Next base: position 14,315 of record CACJTU010000004.1, on the reverse strand, counting down.
GAGACTCTGTTGGAAAAGATTTCAAATTAATGGTTGATGCAAATCATGCTTATAATTTAAAAGATGCTTTTTATGTCGGAAAAGGTTTAGATGAACTTGATATTTATTGGTTTGAAGAACCAGTTGCTCCTGAAGATTATGAGAGTTATAGAGAATTAAAACAAAAAATTTCTACTAGCATTGCAGGAGGAGAAGCTGAATTTACCAAATATGGTTGGAATAAATTAATATCAAATAAATGTATTGATATTGCTCAACCAGAGGTTTGTGGTCTTGGTGGCATTACTGAGTACTTAAAGGTTGCGGCATTAGCACAAGCTAATTTTATACCAGTAATTAATCATGTATGGGGATCTGCAATTAGTATTGCGGTTAATCTACATTTGTTAACAGCTCAGCCAGATATGCCTGGTGGGTTATTTCCATCAAAATCTATGCTTGAGTTCGATACTACGGAAAAAAATATTTTTATCACAGATTTACCAAAGGAAGAATTTTCAATTTTAGATCAAGTTAAAAACAATAATGGTTTTGCATCAGTAACAGATAATATAGGTATTGGTATAAACCCAAATGAAGATTTTATTAAAGATTTTGAAGTAAATGAATAAAATAAAAACATCAGAACCAAAACCTCTTTGGAAATTAAGATGTACTTTAGGTGAAGGAACGTTATGGGTTAGTGAACATAACTCAATTTATTTTGTAGATATTAAAAAAAAAAAAATTTGCTCTTTCAATATTAAAAATAAAAAAAAGAAAATCTTTAAAGTAAATAAAGAAATTGGTTTTATCGCTCATATCAAAGATTATATTTTTATTTTAGGTCTTCAGGGAGAATTAAGAATTCAAAATTTAAAATCTAAAAAAATTTTAAAATCAATAAAGATAGAACCAAACTTGAAACTAAATAGAATTAATGATGGAAAAACAGATCCTGCTGGAAATCTTTGGTTTGGAACTATGGATAACTTGGAAAGAAAAATTGAAAAAGGTTCTTTATATAAATTAGATAAAAATTTAAAATTAATTAAAGTTGATAAAAATTATAGAATTACTAATGGACCAGCGTTTATTGATCAGTACAATTTTTATCACACAGATAGCCCAAAAAAAACAATCTATAAAATTAAGATAAACAAAAATAATAAAATAGTTAGTAAAAAAATTTTTAAAAAATTATCTCTAGAAGAAGGATCTCCAGATGGAATGACTTTAGATAAAAATAAAAATTTATGGGTAGCTCATTTCCATGGTGCTTGTATTTCTGTTTTTAATAAAAAAGCAAAATTAATTCATAGAATTCAGTTTCCTGCAAAAAATATAACTAATTGTGCATTTGGAGGTAAAAATACTAAAGAACTTTATGTTTCAACAGCTACAAAAGGAATGAGCAAAGCAGATCTGCGAAAATTTAGATATTCAGGATTCTTTTTTAGTGTAAAAACAAATGTAAGAGGAGTTTTACAAAAAAAATTTATTATAAGTAATGAAGAAAAGAGATCTTTACTATGAGCGAATACCTACAAAGCTTTTAAGAGAAGATATTAGATTATTAGGAACTTTCCTTGGAAGAGTAATTAAAGATCAGGAAGGTCCAGCCTTTTTTGAAATTGTTGAAAAATTTAGATTATTATCAAAAAATACTTTATCAGATAAAAATAAAAGTAAAATTTTTTCAAAAATTTCGAAAGAAGTAAAAAAACTTTCTCCTAAAAATACGTTTAAATTAACAAGAGCATTTTCACATATTTTAAATTTAATGAATCTAGCTGAGTCATTAGATGCATCTAGAAAGTTAAATGAATTTGAAAATCCATATTTTAAAAGTAAAAATCAAAATCTTTTCATTGAAGATATAATAGAAAGTTTATTTAAAAATAAAAAAATTTCGGATAAAAAAATTTACGAACAAGCCACAAAACTTGATATAGGCATTGTACTTACCGCTCATCCTACTGAAGTAAAAAGGAGAACTTTAATTCAAAAATATGCCAATTTAATTGAAATTATGGAGCAAAGACATCTTTATAAAAAATATCCATCTAAGATTATAGAATTAGATAGGAAGCTCTACTCGGAAATTGCAATAATATGGAAAACAGATGAACTTAAAAGGACTAAACCATCTCCATTAGATGAAGCGAGGTGGGGTTTAGCCGTTATCGAGGATAGTCTATGGGATACCATTCCTAAAGTTTATAAAAGACTTAACGACATATTCAGAAAAAATTTAAAGAAAGATTTGCCGCGTGATTTTAATCCAATTCAATTTGGATCATGGATGGGTGGAGATAGAGATGGAAATCCTAATGTAACAGCTGAAGTTACAAAGAAGGTAATTTTATTTTCTAGATGGCAAGCTGCAAAATTATATGAGAAAGAACTTACTAAGTTGATACAAAATTTATCAATGGCGGAATGCTCTACAAAAATTAAAATAGCAACAGGAAATAGCTATGAACCTTATAGAGTTTATTTGAGACCAATTAGGGACAAGGTAAGACTAACCCATCAATTAATTGAAAATCATTTAAATAACGATGCAGATTTAGATGAAAAAAAATTAATTCAAAATAAAAATGAAATAACTCTTCCATTAAGAGAAGTAAGAAAATCATTAAAAGCAAACCGAGGAGAGTATATTGCAAATGCAGACCTATTAGATTTAATGAGAAGAGTCAGGTGCTTTGGAATTAATTTAGCAAGATTAGATATAAGACAAGAGGCAGATAGACATGAAAAACTTTTAAACGAAATTTTTAAAAAGAAAAAAAATATAAAATATTCTTCTTTTACTGAAATAGAAAAAGTAAAATTATTAAATAAATCTATAAAAGAAAAAAAATTTTTTGTAGATAAAATAAAAATAAAAGATAAAGAAAATAAAGAAGTTTGGAATACTTTCAAACAGATAGCAAAAACACCAATTGAGTGTCTAGGTGCATATGTAATATCAATGACCTCAACAGCATCTGATATTTTATCTGTTTATTTTTTACAAATGCAGGCACAAAACAAAAATTTATTAAGAGTTGTGCCTCTTTTTGAAACTTTGGATGATTTAAAAAATGCCAATGGTGTAATGACAAATTTATTCAAACTTTCATGGTATAGAAAAATGATTAATTCAAAGCAGGAAGTAATGATTGGATATTCTGACTCTAGTAAAGATGCTGGAAAATTATCTGCAAGCTGGCATCAATACAAACTTCAAGAGGAGCTTAGAAGTTTAGCTAAAAAATATAAAATAGATCTTGTTTTCTTCCACGGTAGAGGTGGATCTCCAGGAAGAGGAGGTGGACCTATTCAGGCTACTTTAAAATCACAACCTTCCGGAACAGTTAATGGTAAAATAAGAATTACTGATCAAGGGGAGGTAATTCAGCAAAAATATGGATACAAACCTTTAGCTGAATATAACCTCTGCAGCTATATTGGTTCTGTAATGGATGCTTCTTTAAATCCACCACCAAGATCAAAATCAAATTGGCGTGATTTGATAGAAAAAATGTCAGAAATTTCAACATCCGCATATAGAAAATACTTAAATCAAAGTGAGGATTTTATTCGTTACTTCAAAACTGTTACACCTCATAAATCACTAGGAAAGCTTGCGATCGGTTCAAGACCAACCAAAAGAAAGAATGTTGATAACATCCAAAGTTTAAGAGCAATCCCTTGGGTTTTTGCATGGACACAAATTAGATTAATGTTACCTGCTTGGCTTGGTACAACTGAGGCATTGAGATATGGTTCAATCAAAAAGTTTAAAAAAACAATGACTGACATGGAGAAAAATTGGCCTTACTTTGTATCAACTATGGATATTTTGGATATGGTAATTTCTAAAGTAGATCCAGATATATCAGTTATTTATGAAAATAATTTAGCTGATCCCTCATTAAAGAGAATTGGTAAAAAATTAAGATTTCAATTTGAGGGATTGGTCAAATTGCATAATAAAATTACACCTAAAGAAGTAGTAAAAGAGAGAAAAGAATTTAGAAAGTCTTTATTTATAAGAAACAATTATACTGAGATGTTAAATATACTACAGGCAAATGTGATGAATAAATTAAAAAATAAAAAATATAAAAATTTAGATAAAAAATTTCTTGAAGATGCTTTAATGACATCGATTGCAGGTATTTCTGCAGCAATGAAAAATACTGGATAAATGTTTGAATTCTTAATTGCTTTTGGAGCAGGACTGATAAGTTTTTTGTCTCCATGTGTCCTACCTTTAATACCTGGATATATTTCTTATATTTCTGGCCAATCTTTACAAGAAATTTTAAATCAAAAAAAAATCAATTTTTTTCCATTAATTTTATTTTGTTTAGGGTTCTCAACTGTATTTGTTCTTCTAGGTGCATCAGCATCTTTTTTGGGACAGGCATTATTACAAAATTCAGAGGTATTAAGAATTTCAGCTGGAATAGTTATTATAATTTTTTCTCTACAATTAATTGGAATTATCAATATTCCATATTTAAATTTTGAAAAAAGGTTTGATGCAAAAGAATCAAGAAATATTCTTTTTCCATATGTTATAGGTGTTGCTTTTGGTTTTGGCTGGACACCATGTATTGGTCCAATTTTAGGTTCAATTTTAGCTTTAGCATCTATTGAAGAAACTTTATCAAGAGCTGTAATCTTGTTAATTTCTTATTCATTAGGTCTTGCTATTCCATTTGTTTTATCTGGATACTTAATTCAAAGGTTCTTATTATTTTCTAAAAATTTTAAGAAAAACATAAATTTAATTTCAAAAATAGGTGGAATGACTCTTTTAGTTACAGGTATTTTAATTTTAACTAATCAATTACAAGCAATTGGATTTTATATAATTGAAATCTTTCCATTTATGCAAAAATTCGGATAAAAAGTATTAATGAAGATTTATCAAATAGATTCCAGTGCTAGAAAAAAAGGCTCTACCTCAAGAGCTTTAGCAAAAAAACTTTTAGATAAAATTAAAAAACCAGAAGATGAAGTAATTTATAGAGATTTAGATGATGAGATGCTTTTTGTAAGTGGGCTTACAGAATCTGGAATGAATATTGATGAAAAAGACCAAACAGAAGAACATAAAAAAATGTTTGAGCTTTCTGACAAGCTTGTAAAAGAATTAAAAGAGAGTGATGTCATTATAATTTCAGCACCAATTTATAATTATGGACCACCAGCAACTCTTAAAGCTTGGTCGGATTTAGCTGCTCGTATAGGTGAAACTTTTAGATTTAAACCAAATGGTAGAAGAGAGGGATTATTAAAAAACAAACATGCATATTTAGTTATTACTTCTGGAGGAACAAAACTAAATAGTTCAGAAGATTTTTTAACTCCTTGGTTAAAATTTATTCTTAACTTTTTTGGTATAGAAAAAGTAGATATAATCAGTGCAGACCAAATGGCACTAGATTATGAAAAATCAATCAAAGAGGCCGAAGCGCAAATAGAAAATTTGTTTAAAGATTAAACTTCCTTTTTAGGTGTCTAAGTTTTCCTTCAGTACTATCGTAATCAATGTAACAACCTTGTAAAAATCTCTCACCTTCCTTTGTTTCATAAGCTGTTCTCCCATGGAGCAGTCTATGATTATCCATCATCATTAAGTCTTTTGGCTCAAGTTTAAATTCAATTTTATACTTATCTGAATTATACATTTCAGATATTTTTTTTCTTGCTTGGTAGTAAAGATCTAATTTTTCTTTTTCTAAAATTGGAACATAGTCTAATCTAGGACTAAATCTTACCTGCTTGAAACTCTTATCCTCATTTAGTTCAATCAAAGGGGAAATAGTTTCTAAAATTACTTCTTTATCTATGAATCTAAATCTAACTTTTACTTCAGTTAAAATTTTATAAAATTCTGGATATTGATTTTTTAAATCTTCAGTAACTGTATAACCATCTACTAAAGTTGATAATCCTCCTGAAACTTTACTTTCTATACAATGCAAAATTTGAATACATGGTACAGGATTTCTATAAGGATTGTCAGTATGAGGTGCTAATGCCAATGAAGTATAAGCAAGATCGTTTGGATCAGGTTTAGATTTTACATTAAAATATTCACCAAAATTTGTTCTTCGAACACTACCTATAGAATTTGCAAATTCCACAATATAATTCTTAGATGTTGGAATATTTTTAATTATTACAAAACCATATTTGTAAAATGAAACAAGTAGATCATGCATCTCTTTACTTTCGTAAAAATTTTCTTGATATTCAAAATTTTTTATATTTTTTAAAGAGGAATCCCATTTGTTTTTTTCAATAGATTTTATTACAATATCTTCTTTTGAAAATTCAGATTTAATTTTATCAATTTCTAATTTTGAATTAACACCATCATTAAAATCAACCTCTAAGTATTTTTCATTAAGTTTTGCTTTATTTATTGAAATATTATTACTTAAAAAGGTAGGATCAAAAAGTCTTTGCTGAGTTCCTTTATCTAAATACTCCTCACCATTAACTCTTTCTCTTAACCAGAATGGGTGAATTTCTTTTTTTTCAGACCCGTTATTAAAATAAACCTTATTTTCAACTAGCTCAATTTTCATAATAGTAAGCTAAGGATTATTTAAAATTTAACTTTAATCAACATAAATTAAATAGTAAGAGTTCATTGTGAAAAAATTTGATACAAAAAAATATCCAATATATGCAAGTTTTTTAAATCAACTTGCTAAAGATTTAACTAAGTTTTATTACGCTAAGTTAGATAAGCCATTTAAGATAACAAATAAGATGAAAGGCAAAGGATACGATCCTGTAACAACATCTGACAAAGCATTTGAAAAATTCATAAGATCTAAAATTTCAAAAAAATTCCCAAATCACCAAATTATAGGTGAGGAATATGGTCACAAAAATACAAAAAGTGAATTTTCTTGGGTGATTGATCCAATTGATGGAACTAGATCATATGTTGTAGGCAATCCTAGTTGGAGCAATCTCATTTCATTAAATTACAATGGAGAGCCTGTTTTAGGACTGGCTAATTTTCCAAAAATGAAGAAATATTATTTAAACTTAAACAAAAACTCAGCGTATGTTTTTGAGAATAATAAAAAAAGAAAATTAAAAATTAATACTAAGCTAAATTTTACAAACGCAAAACTTGCAGCTGCATTTCATCATCACTTATCTTTGAAACAACAATTAAAAATTAAAAAGTTTATTAAAAGAATGCAATTTCCTTGTTTTGATGCATTGACATATTGTCAATTGGCAGAGGGTAGAATTGAAATAGTTGCCCAGTGTGCAAATAAGATTTGGGACATTCACCCATTGATACCAATTGTGAGAGCAGCAGGAGCAATAATAACTACCTGGGATAATAAAAACCCTGTGTTAGGCGGAAATATACTTGTTTCTAATAACAAACAAAATCATCAAAAAGTTTTAAAATTATTAAAGCCAGTTGCTAAATGATCCCAGAAAGAGCACAAGTAATTTTAGATTTCTGGTTTAAAGAAACTCCTTCTGAAATGCGTTTTAAAAAAGATGAAAAGTTTGATCAAAAAATTAAAGATAATTTTTTAGAAGATTATGAACTTGCTTGTCAAAATGAATATGATGATTGGCAAGATAACCCTATGAGTTGTCTAGCATTAGTTATTTTATTTGATCAGTTTTCAAGAAATATGTTTAGAAATCATAAAAAAGCTTTTGCTCAAGATCAAAAAACTAGATTGATTGTAAACGACGCAGTTTATTCAGGTTATTTAGAAGCTATGAATGTAAATCAAAGATTTTTTATGTTGTTACCTTTAATTCATAGCGAGGAAATAAGTGATCATGAAATGGCCTATTACTTATTAAGCAAATATTTAAGAGAGCATGAAGGATACAATGAAATAAAAAAATTTTGGCAAGATCATACAAAAGCAATCAGACAATTTCATAGATATCCTCATAGAAATGAAATTTTAGGAAGAGAGTCTACTGAAGCAGAATTAGAATTCTTAAAAGGTCCAAACTCTTCTTGGTAAAATGAATTTAGAATTTATTTTTAAAGTTATAGATAAAGATGAGTGGCAAAAGGCCAAAAAATCTGGAACTTATGGTGGGTCAGAAAAAGATCTTAAAGATGGATATATTCACTTTTCTGAAGAGGATCAGGTAGAGGAAACTTTAAATAAACATTACCCCAAAAAACAAAATCTAGTCTTGTTAAGAGTAAATGCTTTTAAGCTTGAACATTTATTGTGGGAACAGGCATCAAATGGAGATATGTATCCTCATTTATATTCACCTTTAGATACTAGTACAGTAGTTGATGAATACGAATTACCATTAAATGAAGATGGAAGACACGAGCTTCCAGAGATTTTAAAAAAGTATCAGTTCAGTCGTCCAAGATAATTAACCATTATTACACCAATAATAATTAAAATAATTCCAATTATTCCATAAAGATTAGGTACTTGATTAAATTTTAATACTGCAAAAAGAACAACCCCAGTTACAGTTAACCCACTATATGTTGCGTAAGCAAAACCAACTGGAAGAGCGTGCATAGCTTTTGCAATTGAAAACATTGTAATACACATAAACAATATGCATAAAACAGATGGTGTAAGTTTGGTAAATCCCTCAGAAATTTTAGCTAAACTATTTGATGCGATACCAAAAGAAATACCTATAGCTAAAAATAAATATCCTAATAAAGGTTTCATAATTATTCTTTTGATGCAATTTTATTGACTAATGGTCTCATTAAAGGAGCTAATGTAAATGCAGCAATTAAAGCAATTGGATAAGCAAACATTATAGAGTATCCCCATCTAAAAAAGAAACCGTCTGATACACCTGTATTAACAGCCACAACAACACCACTCATAATAACGCTCATACCCAAAGACATTAAAATCATAAATAAGGGTTGTGCATATTTTTTATTAATCATAACTAATTATTACCTAACAGGTTGACCATTAAAACACCAACAATAATAAAAGCTAATCCAATTAATGAATATAAGTTAGGTACTTGATTAAATCTAATTACTCCAACCACTACTGTTGCTATAATTGTTAAGCCTGCAAAGGAAGCATAAGTAATTCCCATTGGAATATTTTTCATTACCAATGAAAGAGCATACATGCATAATACAATTGTAATAGCAGTAATCATGCTTGGTATTATAAGGGTAAAGCCTTCTGCACTTTTAGCAAAACTATTTGAGGTAACACCCAGGAAAACAGCTATACCTAAAAATAAATATGAAGTTGCAAGACTCATATTGAGACTCTAAATTAATTTAAGGAGAATATATAGAATTATTTAAGAGACCATTTAATTGCATCTTCCATTCTATCATCCCCCCAAAAGAGTTCATTTTTTACAATAAAAGATGGGCTACCAAATATTTTATTTTCTCGAGCTGAGTTTGTGTTTTTATTATATTTTGTTTCTATATCTGAAGATTTTGCTTCAGAGATAATTTCATCTTTATCAAGTTTCATTTCTGAGCAAACTTCTGAGAGACTTGGCTCGATCGCTGGTTCTTTACCTTCCTGAAACCATTTTTTATAAGTAAGAATTACAAATTTTTCTCCCCAACCTTTTTCGAAACCAAGAATTGCAATTTGGTTCGCTAAATCAAATTCTGATAATGGATAGGGAACTGGCGTTTTAGCAAAAAAACCATAACCTTCAGCTCTTCTTTCAATATCTCTCCACATGTAATTAACTTTATTCATTTTATCCTTTGGAAATGGGATATTGTTCATCTCTTTCATGATTGCTCTTACTGAAAAAGGTTTCCAATTAAATTTTACTTGATGTTGTTTTTCAACATCAAGTATTCTAGTTACGGATAGATAGGTGTATGTGCTTCCTATCGAAAAATAAAAATCAATTTCACTCACTTATTTTGGCATTGGTGTAGCACCAGTTTCTAAACTAACAATTTTTCCATTGTCATATTTATAAACTGCCATTACCGCCTCAACATTACCATCATTAAAAGTTACAAAGGCATGATGAATACCAACTTCGTCATTTTCATAAACAATTCTAACCTTATCTTGATTGATATCACCACTCATTGCCCATTTGATAACATCACTTTTGGTTAAAACATTTCCTGACTTGTGCATTGTGAATTTAAAATCGTCATGCAAAAGATCATTCATTACTGTTTCATCTTTATTTTTTAGTGCAGCACTGTATTTTTCTAATATAGACATATTATTCCTTTCTTTTTACTCACCTGGTTTTTTATAATTTTTTGATACATCTGCAGCTTTTTTAAATGCACTGTTGTAATCAAACACTTCATGAACCATTAGATCTGACATCATTCCACTATTTAAAACAGTTACTTTCATAGCAAGAACACTTTCGTAATCTCCTTCAACACAGAAAAGAACATCGAAACGTCCTCTTAACCACTCGTAACTTATTGCTTTAACACCTAAGCTATCACACATGGATTTCATTACAGCACCTCTATCAGCTGATGGATCAGCATGCATTTTTTTTAATAGCTCAGGACTTGCTTTTCCTATTACATAAAATTTAGACATTTTTCCTCATATTGTTTTAAATTTATTCCAAATTTTAACAGAGATAAGTCAATTAGTGGAGTCTCTGTTTTTTCTTATATTTTAGCTAACTCGTAAATTTCATAACCAGACATTACTTCATCAAATACAGGTTTTGAAACTGGATTTGATCCATCCATAAACGAATGAAGTGCTGCCATGTCATGAACTACAATTTTAAACATTACAGTTGATTTATCCGGTGAAACACTTGCAATTGTTTTAGTAACATCTGCAACTTTTTTTCTTTCAGCCATACCTTCATCTGACTGCATGAAACCCATGAACTTTTCAAAGGCTCCTTCTTTAAGTTTTCCTACTACTAGTATGTCTTTCATTTTTCCTCCTTTTTTTGTTAATTTTGAGTTTGTATTACTTTTTTAACTCTTACTTCTCCATTTTTACCTATTTTTTTAAAGTATAAGTTCCCTTTAAATAATTTGTTGAGTGAACTTTTCCTTCAAGGGCCGTTTTCATTTGTGTGTAGCCAGTTGTTCCACTACACTCTATACCTTCATATCTTCCAGTACCGCTAATACATTTAAACGTACCATCCATAGAATATCCCAGCTTAATTTCATAATAAGTAATTGCAGTATCGCCATTAATAAATTTAATTATACAATGACCCATTTCCACTCCTTTGCCTGGAATTGTGCCTGCTCCTACGCAATAATGAGACGAGTTATCTCCAAATGATGTTCCACCAAACGCCATCATTCCTACTAAACCATCATAAACAAAAGTCATTGGATTACCTTTTTCGTCAAAAATTGCTTTTGCATCACCAACAAAAAATCCTTTAAGATCTATTTTTCCACTATGACCATCTGCAAATGAAAAAGATGACATTAACGTAAAAAATAATGTTAATAATAATTTTTTCATAATTTACCTTTCTAAACAGTTAAACCGTAAGAGGATACTGTTACATTTTTAACAAAGAGTCTCATGCGTTCATATCGCGCGTCAGATATGCAATTTTTATCAATTAGAAATGCTATTTTTAGCTATTTAATTAGAATCTAATTTTTGATAACATTAGTAATGATCGAAAAATTTAATGGAATATTTTATTTCATTGTATTTCTTGCACATTTTATTGGTATAGGGATTTATTGTTTCCAAACAATTATTGGAACAAAAAAATTTATGGATAAATTTGAAATAGACCATAGTGCAGCAGTCATTGTTAGATTTGTAGGAGCTTTAATGCTTGGATGGGTGATCATGGCTCTTTATATAATGTTTGTAAGACCAAACGGTGTCGAAGATACTTGGGCTTTCTTTACTTTATTAGTAATTATTCATGCATGTGTTTTTCTAACAAATTTTTATTCACTTAAAATCGATAAAACTGGAATAAATGAAAAAACTTCTAATGAAGGACTAATTGCACCTATTGTTTTTTTAATTTTAAGTTCTATTCTTTGTTACGGATTAGCAGATAAGATTTATGTTTAAAACCAATTAGGTACTGGTAAACCTTTTTCCTCTAAGAATTTTTTATTGAACATTTTAGTTGCGTATTTATCGCTTCTATCACAAAGAATGGTTACAATAGTTTTACCAGGCCCCAATTCTTTACCCATTCTTATTGCACCTGCTATATTTATTCCACAACTAGTACCTAAACTTAAACCTTCATTTTGAATTAAATCATAAAGTATAGGTAATGCTTCACGGTCATCAATTGAATATGCATCATCAATCTTAGCCTCACCAAAGTTAGCTGTTACTCTGCTTGAACCAATTCCCTCAGTAATTGATCCACCCTCTGATTTAAGTTCACCATTCTTTATATAGTTATAAAGAGCAGAACCTTTTGGATCAGATAGGTAAATTTTTATATCTTTATTCTTTTCTTTAAGAGCATTACTGACACCTGAAATTGTACCTCCGGTCCCTGAAGAACAAACGAAACCATCTACTTTACCTTCAGTTTGTTCCCAAATTTCTTGACCCGTACCTTCGTAATGGCCTTTGGCATTTGCAGTATTGTCAAACTGGTTAGCCCAAATCACACCGTTATTATTTGTTGGTCTTAATTCATCTGCAAGTCTAGCTGCCACTTTAACAAAATTGTTATCATCTTTGTAAGGCTTAGGTGGCACTAATCTTAATTCAGCTCCAAGATTTCTAAGTAGATCTTTTTTCTCTTGGGTTTGATTGTCATTCATTACAATGATTGTTTTATAACCAAGGGAGTTTCCTAAAAGACCTAAACCAATTCCTGTGTTACCGGCTGTTCCTTCCACAACAGTTCCACCTTTAGAAATTAATTTTTTTTCTTGAGCATCTTTAATTAAAGCAAGTGCAGCTCTATCTTTAACTGACCCACCTGGATTTAAAAATTCTGCTTTTCCATAAATATTACATCCAGTAATTTCTGATGCTGCTCTTAATTTAATTAATGGGGTGTTTCCTATTCCTGAAATAAAATCGTTTTGTGTGTTATTCATTTTCTGATTTTTTATCACTATCAGGTGTAATTCCATAAGGTTTAAATTCACTATCAGCTATTCCAACACTTCTTGCTGGAATTCCAACCATAACAGCATTTTCTGCAACATCTTTAGTTATGACTGCATTAGCTCCAATTCTTGCACCTTTGCCAACAACTACTGGACCTAATACTTGTGCACCTGATCCAATTACTACATCTTCTTTTATAGTAGGATGTCTTTTCATGTTACGTTGATCATTAGAGTTTATACTAGGTGCAATTCCACCTAATGTAACCATATGATAGATTGTAACATTGTCTCCAATGTCCGAAGTTTCGCCAATCACAACGCCCATTCCATGATCGATAAATAAATTTTTTCCAATTTTAGCGTTTGGATGTATTTCGATACCAGTTAAGAATCTTGAAAATTGAGAAATGATTCTTGCAATCAAATGAAATTTTGCAGTACTAAAAAAATTAGCTATTCTATGAAAGAATACCGCTTTAACACCTGGATAAGTTAATATTAAACTTAATTTAGATTTTGCTGCTGGATCTCTATCAATTATTGATTGTAAAAAATCACTCATATTTCTTAAGTTTAGTTGCTGTTGATTAAAAAATTATATGCCTTATATAGTACTTAATTGCTCAATTTAAAGAGGTTTATATGTACAAAAACACCAATTGTTTTCATCTAGCTATCCCTTGTGGAGATCTAGAGGTTGCAAAAAAATTTTACAGTGAAACTTTAGGATGTAGGTTAGATAATTCGGCACAAGAGTGGGCAGATGTTGATTTTTGGGGCAATGAATTAACTTTGCATAAAAGCGAACATAAATTAGACAATGAGAGACATGATGTAGACATGGGAAATGTTTCTGTCCCTCATTTTGGTGTTCATTTATCCAGAAAAGACTTTGATGCTTTAAAACAAAGATTAAAAGATAGCGGAACTAAGTATTACGATGAACCTTATTTGAGATTTAAAGGAACAAAATACGAGCAAGAAACTTTCTTCGTTAAAGACCCAAACGAAAACATTCTAGAAATCAAAACATTAACAGCAAATCCAGAGTAAACTTAAAGCCTAATGGAATACCTGGTATTAGGCTTCTTTACTGGGATTAGCTTAATCTTAGCTATAGGTGCCCAGAATATTTTTGTTATTGAGCAAGGTTTAAAAAAACAACACATATTTATTGTTTGCTTAATATGCTCAATATCAGATTTGATATTAATTTTTTTGGGTATTTTTCTTTTCCATTATTTTAATCAATATTTTAACTCATTAA
>CACJTU010000003.1 GCA_902596375.1 uncultured Pelagibacteraceae bacterium | reverse complement strand
AAAGAATTATTGAGTAAATTATTGCTAATTTTATAGAAATTTTTCCTGATGCTATTGGCCTATATTTGGTTCTTTCAACTTCTTTATCAAAATTTTTATCTGCAATATCGTTCACTATGCATCCTGCAGAACGCATAAGAATTGAACCAGCAAAAAAAAGAAATGTGTAATAAAAAAATATTTCTAAATTTGAATTTAAATCATAAGCAATTGTAAGACCCCAAATACAGGGCCAGAATAATAACATAAATCCAATTGGTTTTTTTAACCTTGTTAATTCGATAAATAAGTTTAGTTGGTTCATAATTTACTTGTAAATAACAAAGGCTAGTTTCATAATCAATTTGATTCGTATGAATATAGATTACACAGTCACAGCACTAATGTTTCCTGCAATTCCGTTATTAATGAGCGTTTATAGTAATAGGTTTCATTCTTTAAGTATCCTAATTCGTCAACTTCATGACGAACATGTTTATGAAAAACATATTCCTCCAGAATGGAAGAAGCAATTTATTAATCTGAGTGGAAGAATAACACTTTTAAGGTGGACAATCTTATTCGCGTCTTTTGGTTTTCTATTTAATATGCTTACAGTGTTTGCACTTTATTTGGATGAAGTTTTTCTTGCTAGAGTAATTTTCGGATCTTGTTGTCTATCAATGATTGTATCTATCATTTTTTTTATAAGAGAAATTCAAATATCAACAAATGCACTTAAACTTCATATGTCAGATATGGATGTTGATGTTAATTAGGGATTAATACAGCCGGGCCTAAAATTTTTCTTCCTTCAAGATCTTGATGAGCTTGAACAACTTCCTCTAGCTTATACTTTTTAAAAATTTTAATTTTTACTTTACCAGAGCTAATTTTTTCAAACATTGTTGTTGAAGCCTCATCTAATTCTTCTCTTGTTGAAAGGTATTGTTGCATAGAAGGTCTAACTAGATAAAGACCTTTCGGTTGAATAACTTTTGGCACATTTATATCAGATAATGGACCAGATGCATTTCCAAAAGAAACCATCATTCCTCTTATTGCTAAACATTCAATTGATCCATCTAATGTATCTTTGCCAACACCATCGTAAACAACTGGAACACCCTTGCCATTTGTAATTTCTAAAATTTTTTTAGCAAAATTTTCTTTATTGTAATTGATTACATGATCATAGCCATTTCCTTTTGCTATATTTATTTTTTCATCTGAACCAACTGTACCAATAACAGTACAACCTAAACTTTTTGCCCATTGACCAAAAATCTGACCAACACCACCAGCGGCTGCATGAAACAATATTGTTTCTCCTGATTTAACTGGATAAGTTTTATGTAAAAGATAAAAAGTTGTTAATCCTTTTGTCATTAAAGTTGCAGCTATTTCAAGATCAATACCATCTGGCACCTTTACTAAATTTTTAGTTGGATAATTTCTATGAGAAGAATAAGAACCTAAAGGAATACCTGCATAAGAAATTTTATCTCCAACTTTAAAATCTTTTACATGCTCACCAACATCAGTAATAACTCCAGCACCTTCTAAGCCTAAACCAATTGGTAGTTTTAATGGGTACAAACCTGATCTATGGTAAGTATCAATGTAGTTAAGACCAATCGCTTTTTGTTCAATGGTTACTTGGTCTGGACCAGGCTTATCTAAAGAAATATTCTTTACCTCTAAAACCTCAGGTCCGCCATTTTTACTAATTTCTACAGCTTTCATAATTTATTTTACAAATGTACCATTATGATAATCTTGAACTGCTTGCAAGATTTCTGCTTTAGTATTCATCACAAATGGTCCGCCTCTAGCTATTTCCTCATTAATTGGTTTGCCAGAAATTACTAAAAATTTAGCATCTGATTTAGCTTTAACGCTTAAATTTTCACCTTTTGTTAGCAATATTAAAGTGCTGTCTATAATTTGATCGTGTTTAACTTTTCCAATTTCTATTTCACCATTAATTAAATAAATGAATGTATTATGAGTAGATGGTAGTTTAAAATTAAATTCCTTATTTTTGTTGAGTTCAACATCAAAATAAACTGGCTCAACGTTATGACCTTTTACTGGCCCTTCAGCTTTTTCAAATTTTCCAGCTATTACTTTTACCTGTTTATTATCATCTTTATGAACACTCATTTTATCAGCATCAATATAAATATATTCAGGCTTACTCATTTTTAATTTAGCTGGCATATTGATCCACAATTGAAATCCATGAAGTTTACCTTCTTTCATTGCAGGCATTTCTGAATGAATGATTCCACTTCCTGTTTTCATCCACTGAACATCTCCCGCAGTCATTCTACCTTCACCCCCAGTGCTATCTTTGTGCTCAAAATCTCCAGCTAACATATAAGTCACCGTCTCAATCCCACGATGTGGGTGAGGTGGGAAACCAGCAATATAATCTTCACTATTTTCAGATCCAAATTCATCTAACATTAAAAATGGATCAAAGTAATTTGGTTCAACACCAATACTTCTTTTTAATTTTACTCCAGCTCCGTCTGAAGCGGGTATAGGGTTGATGATTTTACTAACTTCAATATTTTTCATATCTCGTAAATAAGAATTTTTTATACAATATCAAGTAACTTACTAAGATCTGTGATTTGATATTTTGGCACATAATCTAGATTATCAAATGTGTTATTTTTTCTATTAACCCAAATAGAATTATAACCATAATTTCCACCACCCGAAACATCCCACGTATTTGCACTTAAAAAAATAACTTCATTTTTTTGAATTTGATATTGATTTATTGGAAGATCATAAACTTTAGAATCAGGTTTATAAATCCCAACTTCTTCAATTGAAAAAATATCATCAAATATATTTTCTAAATTATTACTCGTAACTAATTCATTAAGAAGATTAGGAGTACCATTCGAAAGAATAGCAAGTTTAAAATTTTTTTCTTTTAATAATTTTAAAACTTCAGAAACTTCTTTAAATGGTGAAAGAATTTTATAAAGATCCAATAACTCATTTCTCATTGAAAAGTCTATCTCATAAGCTTTCATAGATTTATCTAAACTATCCTCTGTCACTTGCCAAAAATCTTTATGACGTTTCATTAAACTTCTTAGCCAAGTATATTCTAATTGTGTAGTTCTCCAATGATTAGCAAAACCTTCCCACTTATCACCGATTTTATCTTTACATTTCTCAGCAGCTGAATTGACATCAAATAAGGTGCCGTAAGCATCAAAAATTATTGCTTTAATATTTTTCATAAACTAACTTATCAATATGAGTAACATTAGATTATTTTATTCAAAAAGTTTATCACTTAATTTAACTGACAAACTTGATAAATCTCAATCACACTATGTTTCAAAAGTTATGAGACTTAAAGAGAAAGAAGTTTTTTCTCTTTTTAATAGTAGCGGCGAATGGGAAGCGAAAATCTTAAATATCACAAAAAGCATAGTTGAATTTAATGTTACGAAACAATTAAGACAGAAAGAAAATACCAAAGACCTCTGGCTGGCTTTCTCTCCAATTAAATCAAATTACTTTAATTTTATGATCCAAAAAGCTACAGAACTAGGTGTAACTAAGTTTTTACCAATCATCTTTGAAAGAACGATTGTTAGAAATATAAATAAAGAGAGATTGGGAAAAGTAATCATAGAAGCAGCTGAACAGTCAAATAGAATAACAGTTCCATCAATTGAGGATCCTCAAAAATTAAAAAGCTTTCTAAATAATGATATGGATTTAATATTTACTGACCTCAATACTACTAATACAAAAATTGATCTTACAAAGTTAACAACTAAACCTACTTGCGTAATTATAGGGCCTGAGGGAGATTTTTCTGAGCAGGAGAGGGAAGAGATTCTCAAATTTAATGGTGTTCAGTCTGTTAAAATCAATGAAAACATCTTGAGATCTGAAACGGCTGTAATTTCTGCTCTATCGATCATAAATTACGCCATTAATTGATATTTTGTCGCTAAAAGTAAAAGTGTATTTTTTTAAAAGACACTCTATATAGGGTAAAAAAATGAAAAAATTTTTATATATATTTCTAACATTCTTTATCACTTCAAGCGCACTCGCTAATCAACCAGTCGATTGGCAACTAGGCTTTCAAAAGGCTGCTTCTGAGACTATGAGAGATATCGTGAATTTTCATGATAAGTTGTTGTTACCAATTATTATAGCAATCAGTGTTTTCGTTCTATTTTTGATGGTTTATGCTTGTATAAGATTTAGAGCTTCAGCAAATCCAGTTCCATCAAAAAGAACTCATAATGTTGCTGTTGAAGTTTTATGGACTTTAATTCCATGTTTAATTCTAATCGTTATGGCGGTTCCATCATTTAAAATTTTATATAAACAAGATGCAATTCCTAAGGCGGATATAACTGTCAAAGCTATAGGATACCAATGGTACTGGGGATACGAGTATCCAGATGAAAATATTTTCTTCGACTCTTACATGATTGAAACTAAAGACTTAAAAGAAAACGAGCCAAGACTTTTAGCTGTAGATAATGAACTGGTTGTTCCAGTAGATAAAGTTGTTAAGGTAATGATCACTGCAAATGATGTTTTGCATGCATGGGCACTCCCTTCATTTGGAGTAAAACGAGATGCTGTACCTGGAAGAATAAATGAAACATGGTTTAAGGCAGAAAAAGTTGGAACTTATTATGGTCAATGTTCTGAACTGTGTGGTATCAAACATGCGTTTATGCCTATTGAAGTAAGAGTCGTTACTGAAGAAGAATATCAAGAGTGGTTGTTAGAAGCTAAAGTCAAATTTGCAAAAGAAGTTAATGAAGAAGATCAATTTAAAAAACTAGCGAGTAAATAATATGTATACACAAACAGTATCACACGACGATCATCATACACCAACCGGTTGGAAACGTTGGGCTTATTCAACTAATCATAAAGATATTGGAACAATGTATCTGATATTTGCAATTATTGCAGGTGTGATTGGTACTGCATTTTCAGTTTTAATGAGAATGGAACTGATGCATCCAGGTGATGGAATTTTAGGTGGAAATTACCATTTATATAACGTCTTAGTTACTGGTCATGGTTTAATAATGATTTTCTTTATGGTTATGCCAGCAATGATAGGTGGCTTTGGAAATTGGTTTGTTCCGATAATGATTGGTGCACCGGATATGGCTTTTCCTAGAATGAATAATATTTCATTCTGGTTACTGCCTACATCTTTCATATTATTAATAATGTCAATTTTCATGGATGGCCCTCCAGGTCAAACAGGAGTAGGAGGAGGATGGACAATTTATCCTCCATTATCATCTACAGCAGGTCAACCAGGTCCAGCAATGGATTTTGCAATTTTAAGTCTACACTTAGCTGGAGCTTCTTCAATTTTAGGTGCGGTAAACTTTATTACTACAATTTTAAACATGAGAACACCTGGCATGACACTTCATAAAATGCCATTATTTGCTTGGTCAATACTTGTAACAGCTTTCTTATTATTACTATCATTACCTGTTTTAGCAGGAGCAATTACAATGCTTCTAACAGATAGAAACTTTGGAACAGCTTTCTTCGATGCACAAACTGGTGGAGACCCAGTTTTGTTCCAACATTTATTTTGGTTCTTTGGTCACCCAGAAGTTTATATTTTAATCTTACCAGGTTTTGGAATGATCAGTCATATTGTTTCAACATTTTCAAGAAAACCAGTTTTTGGATATTTAGGAATGGCTTATGCGATGGTTGCAATTGGAATAGTTGGTTTCGTTGTTTGGGCTCACCACATGTATACAGTTGGTTTAAGCACAGATACTAAAGCATACTTTTTAGCTGCAACGATGATCATTGCAGTTCCAACTGGTATAAAAATATTTTCATGGATAGCAACTATGTGGGGTGGTTCTATCTCATTTAAAACTCCAATGGTTTGGGCTTTAGGATTTATATTTTTATTTACTGTTGGTGGAGTTACCGGAGTAGTCCTTGCGAATGCTGGAGTTGATACTGCAATGCATGATACATATTATGTTGTTGCTCATTTTCATTACGTTTTATCATTAGGAGCTGTGTTTGCCATCTTCGCTGGTTTTTATTACTGGTTTGGAAAAATGACTGGTTACGAGTATTCAGAATGGATGGGTCAATTACACTTCTGGTTAACGTTTATTGGAGTAAACTTAGTTTTCTTTCCACAACACTTTTTAGGCCTTGCAGGAATGCCAAGAAGATATGCTGACTACCCAGATGCTTTTGCAGGATGGAACTACATTTCTTCAATTGGTTCTTATATTTCTGTAATTGGATTGGTAGTATTTTTTATAAACCTTGCTTATGCGTTTTATAAGAAAAAAGCTGCAGCACAAAACCCATGGGGAGAAGGCGCTACAACTTTAGAATGGACTGTACCATCTCCACCTAATTTTCATACTTTTGAAGAATTACCAAAGTTTGAAGATGAAGAGGGTGTTGAAAAATCTACAAGCTAAATATAGTAAACAAGATTTTTTAACTTTAAATTAATGATTAAGTCTAAATTAAAAAATAGAAATTTATCTCAAGAGGATGCATTTAATTTTTCTGAATTATTTAAATTAATGAAACCAAGAGTAATGTCTTTGGTTATCTTTACATGTGCAGTTGGATTGTTAATGGCTCCAAATATAATTCCAACAAAAGATGCAATCATTGGAATAATTTTAGTTTCAATTGGGGCAGGAGCAGCTGGGGCTTTAAATATGTGGTACGAGTCAGATCTAGATGCCCTTATGACAAGAACTTGTTTGAGACCAATTCCGACAGGCAAGGTTAATAGAAATCAAGCACTAGTATTTGGAATTTCTCTTTCGATTTTTTCTGTAATTGCGCTTGATTATTATTCAAACAGAATATCAGCTAGTTTATTGCTTTTTACTATTTTGTTTTATGTGTTTGTTTATACAATTTGGTTAAAAAGAAAGACTCCACAAAATATAGTGATAGGAGGAGCCGCAGGAGCACTACCACCCGTGATTGGTTGGACTATAGCTACCAATTCGTTAACTTTTGAACCAATCACCTTCTTTTTAATCATATTCTTTTGGACGCCTTCACATTTTTGGGCTTTAAGTTTGTATAAATCAGATGATTACAAAAAAGCGAAGATTCCAATGCTTCCACTAACAAATGGTGTTGAGAGCACAAAATTAAATATATTTATCTATTCTTTAACAATGTTACCAGTAATTGTTTTACCTTATATTATTGGTTTTGTGGGTATAACTTTTTTAATCCCATCATTAATTTTGACAATTTATTATAATTATTTATGTTTCGAACTTTATAAATTTAAAAAGAACAAATTTGATGCAAAAAAAGCAAAATCTATTTTTGGATATTCAATTTTGTATCTATTTTTGATTTTTGTTCTTTTTTTAATTGATAAAATTTTATGATAACGCCTGACAAGAAAACAAAGAAAAAAAATATTATAACTGCAATATCAATTTTAGCGTTTATGGTATTTTTATTTGTTTTTACTTTATACAATGTTGGAGTATTTGATAGACAGATATGATTAAAAGCAAAACATTAACTCCTTTACTTTTGGCTGGGATTTTTGTCCTTATGTTGGGTTTATCTTTTGCGGCAGTGCCTTTGTATGATCTATTTTGTAGAGTTACAGGATTCGGAGGAACAACCCAGGTATCTAAAGAAGCTCCCAAAATAGTATTAGATAAGGTTGTTAGCGTGAGGTTTGATACAAATGTAAACAATCTTGAATGGAATTTTAAAGCAAAATCAAACGTGATTGATGTAAAAGTTGGCCAGGTCAACAGAATAGAATTTGAAGTTGAGAATATTGGAGACGAAACGACTTATGGTGTTGCTAGTTTTAACGTGTCACCAGCAAGTTTTGGTAAATATTATAGTAAATTAGGATGTTTTTGCTTTGAAAAACAAGAGTTGAAGGCTGGTGAGAAAGCTACTTATGTGATGACTTTTTATTTAGACCCTGAACTTGTAAATGATCCAACAACAAAAAATCTACAAGATGTAACCATGTCGTACACTTTTTTCTCGACAGATTACTATAAACAATCATAATCACAAAAAATGTCAGCAGAAAAAAAACACGATTACCACTTAGTTGATCCAAGCCCTTGGCCAATCTACACATCCTTTGCATGCTTAGTATTAGCAATAGGTGCAATTTTTTATATGCATAACGGTATTTCCTGGGGAATGTATCTTGGTTTAGCTTTATTAATTTATGGTGCATATATGTGGTTTAGAGATGTAGTAATCGAAGCTGAACATCAAGGACATCATACTCCTGTTGTTCAAATTCATCACAGATATGGAATGACTTTATTTATCGCTTCAGAGGTAATGTTCTTTGTTGCATGGTTCTGGGCTTACTTTGATATAAGTTTGTTTCCAAATGAATTTGTTGGAAATGTATGGCCACCAAAAGATATTGAAACATTTGATCCTTGGGACATTCCTTTAATAAATACTCTAGTATTATTATTATCAGGAACAACTGTTACTTGGGCTCATCACGCTTTATTAGAAGATGATAGAAAAGGATTTATACAAGGATTAACCCTAACTGTAATACTTGGTTTCTTTTTTACTTTATTGCAAGCATACGAATATCATCATGCTACTTTTACTTACTCTGGCCATATTTATGGAGCTGTATTTTATATGGCGACAGGTTTTCACGGTTTTCACGTAATAATTGGAACAATTTTTTTAGCAGTGTGTTTATGGAGAGGAAGACTTGGTCATTTTACTAAAGATCATCATTTTGGATTTGAAGCAGCTGCATGGTACTGGCATTTCGTTGACGTAGTGTGGCTATTCTTATTTGCTGCAATTTATATTTGGGGAAGTTAATATTTATCCTTGAAGAATAAATTACTATTTTCAGTTTTCGTTTACTTTATTATTTTAACTCTGCTCTCTCTTGGGTTTTGGCAAATTTATAGATTAAATTGGAAATTAGATTTAATTGAGCAAATAGAAAATTCCTTAAAAAATGATCCTGTAGAATTATCCAAAATTGAAAAAAAAAATTATCTTAGAATAAAAACAAGTGGAGAAATTAATTTTGATAATCAAATTTACTTGTACAATTTAAATGATGTAGGGAAACCTGGATTTGAAGTAATTAGTCCAATAAAAATTGGTGATGAAAATTACTTAATAAATAGGGGATGGATACCTTTTGAAAAAAAAGATCTACCTGAAATAAATTTAGTTGATCAAAATCAAATAATCGGCACTCTTATGCTGCAAACTAAAGCAAGTTCATTCAAGCCAGAAAATGATATTCAGAATAATTATTGGTTTACTTTGAATAGAGAAGATATTGCAAAATTTACTGGAAGAAATTTTTCAGAGTATGTCATTTATTTAAACGGTGATTATAAAATTCCAAAACCAAGAGTGATTACTGCTAAAATTTCAAATAATCATAAGAAGTATGCAATTACTTGGTTTTCTATGGCGATTTCAATTCTTTTAATATATTTATATTTTAGGAAAAAATATTATTAAATGAAATACGTAAGCACAAGAGACACATCAAAAACCTTTGAATTTAAAGACGTTTTTATCAAAGGCCTTGCTGATGATGGAGGCTTATTTATTCCAGAAAAATTAACAAAATATACTGAAAATGAAGTTAAAGATTTTAAAAAACTAAGCTATTCAGAATTAGCCAAAAAGGTTGTTTATCCATTTATAGGTAATTTCATGTCACAAACTGAATTGAGTAAAATTATTGATAAGTCTTACTCTACATTTAGAAGAGATAATGTTGTAGATTTCATAAAGCTTGGAGATAGAACAGTGTTAGAACTGTTTCATGGTCCGACTTTAGCATTCAAAGATATTGCTATGCAACTCTTAGGTAACTTTTACGAGTATTACCTAAATAATGAAAATCAAAAGATTAATATTGTTGTTGCTACATCTGGAGACACTGGTGCTGCAGCAATTGATGCAATTAAAGGTAAAAAAAATGTTAATATTTTTGTGCTTCATCCAGATAATCGTGTTTCACCAATTCAAAGAAAATTAATGACAACAGGTAAAGATGAAAACGTATTTAACATAGCTATAAAGGGAAATTTTGATGATTGTCAAAACTTAGTTAAATCAATGTTTGCAGATAAGAAATTTTCAAATGACATTAAAATGTCAGGTGTAAACTCTATTAATTGGGCAAGGATTATTGCTCAAAGTGTTTATTATTTTTACAGTTATTTATCAGTTGAAGATGTAAGTGAACCAACAAATTTTTCAGTGCCAACAGGAAATTTTGGAGATGTATATGCGGGATATTTAGCTAAAAAAATAGGTTTGCCGATAGATAAATTGATTGTTGCAACAAACCAAAATGATATTTTACATAGAGCAATCTCAAAAGGTAGTTATGAAGCAGAAAAAGTTTCAGAAACTATCTCTCCAAGTATGGACATACAAATAGCTAGTAATTTCGAAAGACTTATATTTGATCTTAATAATGGAGACGATCAACAGACTTCTCTAGATATGAAAAATATTAAGGAGAAGGGACAGTATTTAATAAACGAGGATAAATTAAATAAAATTAGCGAAAACTTTTTATCAGCCAGAATGAGTGAGGATGAGACTTTAAAGGTAATTAAGAATGTATATGAAAAATTTACTGTTGTTTTAGATCCACACACAGCTATTGGGTATGGAGCATTTGATAAACATAACTTAAAAGGAAACAATATCGTACTTGCAACAGCGCATCCCTGCAAGTTTCCAGGAGCCATTCAAAGTGCAATTAATGTAAAAGCAGAATTACCCAATGAATTAACTTTTATTTTAGATCAAAAAGAAAATTATGATATTGTTGAAAATGATATAGAAAAAGTAAAACAACATATTAAAGATAGAACATAATGAAAATAAACAAAAACGATCTACTACCAAATTCAGAAGTATTCGTTTTAGAAAATGGTGAGCCAACTAAAAAAAAAATTGAATATTTTTTCAAAAATAAAAAAGTAGTTTTATTTGGATTACCAGGTGCTTATACATCAGTATGTTCTGCTAAACATTTACCCGGGTATGTTAACTTGCATAATAAGTTTAAAGAAAAAGGTATTGATCATATTATTTGTATATCTGTAAACGATCCTTTTGTTATGAATGCTTGGGGAAAAGAAAATAACGTAGGCAATAAAATTATTATGATGGGAGATCCTTTTTTGAACTTTACCAAAGATATAGGAGCAGAAGTTGATAAAAGTGGGAGAGGTTTAGGTATTAGATCAAATAGATACACGATGTATGTTGAAGATATGAAGGTTGTTAAGCTACAGGAAGAAAAGGACACTGGATCATGCGAAATTTCAGCAGCAGAAAATTTTATTAATTTAGTCTAAATTTGCAGCTTTTTTAGCTAATAAGTCTACTTCTTCATTCATAGGATTTCCATCATGAGCCTTAACCCAGTTCCATTGAACATTAAGTGATTTATTCAAATTATATAATTCAATCCACAAATCTTTATTTTTAACATCTTCTTTTTTTGACGTTTTCCAACTATTAGCTAGCCAAGTATTAATCCATTCAGTTATTCCATTTTTTACATATTGAGAATCAGTATATATTTTTATTTCAACACCTGGTTTCATATCCCTAAGTGCATTAATTGGAGCAAGTAGCTCCATTCTATTATTTGTAGTGTTTTTTTCACTACCACTAATTTTTCTTATTTCTTTTTGATCATTTATAATGGCAGCCCATCCACCATTACCTGGATTTGTTAAACAAGAACCGTCTGTATAAATTGTAATCATTAATTTAAATAATCTTTGAATGAATTTAAGTTATTGTGAGAAAGTAATTTTTGATAATATTCATTAGGATCTTTAATTTTTATCAATGCTGTTTTTGGCGTATTTGAGTAGTCATACAATCTTGTTAACAAATATCTTAATGCAGCACCTCTACATAAAATATTTATAGATTTCTTTTCCTTTATTGAAATTTTTTTAACGCTTTCATACCCTTTGATTAAATTTTTAATTTTTTTATGATTCATTTGGAATTTTCTCCTTTTATAGTCGAAACAAAGAGCATTGATGCATATAGCAATTTCATACATAAAATAATCGTTAGCAGCAAAATAGAAATCAATAATTCCAGAAAGTTTATTTTTTTTGAAGAAAATATTATCTATAAATAAGTCACCATGGATAATACCTTTGGGCAATTGTTTAGGCCAATTTTTATTAATATCTTTAAGATTATTTTTTAAGAATACTTTTAAATTTGAAAATTTTTTTGACCTAAATTTAATACTTTGCAACAAAGGTTTTAAATTCCTAATACCCATAGAATTTTTTCTGTTAAGTCCCATTCTATTTGTGACCACGTGCATTCGAGCGATTGTCTTACCAATTGCATAACAATCATTTATATTTAATATTTTTTTATCCTTACCTTCCAAGAATGATACAATACATGCAGTTTTATTTTTTAATTTAATAAGATACTTATTTTCTTTAGTTTTAAGTGGCTTGGGACAGTTTATTTTTGAATTATACAAATTATCCATTAATTTCATAAAAAAAGGTATTTCTTTTTGTAAAACTCTTTTTTCAAAAATAGTTAAAATATATTTTTTCTTTTTTGATTTAAGAAGATAATTTGTGTTTTCTATTCCTTGTTTGATACCTTTAAAACTTATTACTTTATCAATATTAAAATTTTTATTAATAATATTTATTTCTTTTTGATTTATTTTTGTATAGACAGCCATTTTTAATTTAATTTTTTGGGAGCTTTAAATACTACATTTTCTTTAATTATTTCAACTTCATCGATACTTATAGAAAATTTATTTTTTAAATCATTAATAAAATTTTTAACTAATATTTCTGGTGCAGATGCTCCTGAAGATATACCTATAGTATTGCAATTTTCTATTTGATCATACGGTATTGAGCTTTCTGAGTGAATAAGTTGTGAATTTTCACAGCCTGATTTTTTTGCTACTTCAACTAGTCTAACAGAATTTGAAGAGTTTCTACTTCCAATAACAAAAAACATATCGCAATTTTTTGCAATATTTTTTACTGCCATCTGACGGTTAGTAGTTGCATAACAAATATCTTCTTTCATTGGTTCTTTTATATTTGGAAAATTAGTTTTTAAAATTTTGATTATTTCTTTTGTATCATCAACTGACAAAGTGGTCTGAGTAATATATGCCAATTTTTTATCTGTTTTATTTTTATAGTTTGTAGCATCTTCCTCATTTTGGATTAGATCTATAGAGCTGTCATTTAATTGACCCATAGTTCCAATTACTTCTGGATGATTTTCATGACCAATTAAAATTATATGGTAACCAGCTTTGTTAAGATTTTCTGCCTCTCTATGAACTTTAGAAACAAGTGGACAAGTAGCATCCACATAAGTCATTTTATAACTTTTTGCATCTTCAGGTATTTTTTTCGGAACACCATGTGCTGAAAAAATTACTGGTCTTGATTTATCCTTTATCTCCTCCAGCTCTTCAACAAATATTGCCCCTTTATTTTTTAAATCATCTACAACATACTTATTATGCACTATTTCATGACGCACATAAACTGGAGCTCCAAATTTTTGTATAGATTTTTCTACAATTTCAATTGCTCTTTCTACCCCAGCACAGAACCCACGAGGGGCAGATAATAATATTTTTAATTCTTTATTTTTCATTTTTTTCTAAAAAATATTCCAGCAATATATGTGGAAAGGTTAAAGACGCCAAACCTATAAATATTATTTTTAAAATTGCACCATTTAAATTGTTTGAATAACTAAGCAGATATAGTGCAATAAAAGAAAAAACTGCTGTCAAAATTGTTAAAGGTAAAGCTTTTTTAACAAACAATCTAAATCCATTAACCAAACTATTTGGATCAAGATCAATAGCTAGTGAAATTGAGTGCCTAATCGAGTGTAAAAAACAAAAATAAACTGTAAAAGCAACTAGTGGAGATAAATAGTAATTTAATATTAAAATTGAAAAATAATCTAAAAAAACTACAAATTTTTTTATTTCAAAATTCTTTAAGAAAAGAAAAATACTAGACAGTGTGCTACAGAATATTCCTATTTGAATTACATTATTTGTCTCAATAAAGTTTAAACTTAAATAAAATGCCTCATTATCGATTAATAATAATTTGAAAATTGCTATTGTTTCCTGAAAATGAAAATACAAAGGAGCAAGTATAATTAGAAATCCTTTAAAAAAATAGAGTATTTGAATGAAATAAGATCTTTCATCTATTAAAAATTGTGTATCCTCTTTTCCAAAGTGGTAGGAAGCAATCATTAAAAAAACAATTAAAGTTATTGATGGAAACAATATCCAAGTTACTATAACTAACGCTGAAATTAAAATATATGTAATATAGAATATATAATTTGATTTTATATTAAATAATCTAAGCAGTTTTTTCCCTTTAATATGATCTAATGAACCATGGGAAATTCCTATAATTAAAATTAAAAGTAAACACAAAATTGATGAAATATCTAAGTTATTAAATTTAAATAGCAAAATACAAAAAATGTTTACAACAAAGAAAAAAATAAATGAATGATTCAGATTAATTTTTTTTATTTTATTTTTCATTTTAAATTAATTCTTTTAAAAATTTCCACTTTGGCATTTTTAGAATTACTTCTAAATCTTCAAAAAAACTACTTTTGTTTGATAAAAAATTGATAGCTGTTTTAGGTTTTGAATCAAAAACTTTAAAAAATATATTGGCCATTTCATTGGAATTATTTTTAAGAACTCTTAACAAGATTTTGTCTAAAAAATCATATTTTGAATTAATTTTAAATTGATTGACTTTTTTTATATTTTCTAAGTTTTCTCTTATATATCTGCTCTGTTCTTGAATATTTAGGAACGTATAACCTGTACTTAATCTAGTCATGCCTCCTGCTGAGCCTATGTAAATTTCATTTAATTTACTTACATTTTTTTGTCTAAAAAGTGGGATTGCACCAGTTTCTTTGAAATTAATTGTACAGTTTTTAATATTTAGGTGGTTGCTTAAATAATTATCAATTTGTTTATCATAATCTTTTAGTTTTTCATCATTTAGCTCAGATATCCAAGTAGTTTCAACTAATGCATTTCTTTTAGTAAATGGTAGCGTATAAAAAAAATGAACTTTATTTCTTTGATCACAAGCAAAGTCCATCAAATTGAATATTTCGTCATCAAAAAAGTCTTTATCTGTTTCTATTTCAACTCCACAAAAGTGTTGCCATAACTCACTCTGTTTATTCTCAAAACTAGGTACACTATTAAATATAACTGAATTTGATTTATCTATTTCATCAATATTTTTAAAAAACTGAATATTTTTATTTAATTTAAGTTTTGAGAGTATTTTTTCGTAGAACATACCACTATCAATTGTTTGATATGGTGTAGTTTCGCAATCTACATATTTCGTATTATTGGGTGTATTTATTGTAAAATTATTCCAACTTTTTTTGACACAGTCATCGAAGTTATGGGAAAAAACCTTCCAAAATGACCAGGTTTTATCTCTTTTATAATCTTCTCTTGGCTCAATGATTGCTAAAGTTTTATCTTTTAATTTATCATAAATTTCCATCTCATATGCTAAAGAAAGACCTGCGCAACCTCCACCTATAATTATGTAATCAAATTCTTTCATTTAAATTTATTTCTTCATTAATTAAATTATGATCATGATTAATATTATCATCGTTTTTACTTATAAGTGATAACTTAATTAAGTCAAAAACAGATAAAAAAGTTTCGATAATTTTTTCAACATTTGAAACATAAATCTTTCCTGAATTTTTGTAATTTTCTATGTTTTGTTTATTTAAAATTTTATATCCTATTTTTCTATAAACCCTTCTTGCAACTAAAATTGAAAATCTGAAACTTAATGGTATTTCTTTTATTGAGTAAAATGAGTTTTCATAAAACTTTTCTGAAAGCTTGATTGTGGTCTTTATGTCCTCAAAACTTTCATTGATATAAAATCTATTATTTTTTTTATCTTCCATAACATCTCTAGAAATATTTGTTAATTGCATAGCAATCCCAAGATCAATAGCTGATTTAAGAGATTGTTCTTTGTGAACATTCAATATCTTGGCCATCATTAATCCAACTGTTCCAGCTACCCTATAGGAATAAATTAATAATTCTTTTTTTGAATTAAGTTTAACATTTTCTTTTATATCAGAATTAATACCCTCAAATAAATCGTCTATAATTTTAGTTGAAATACTAAATTCATTAATAAGACCCCACATATTTTTAATAACTGGATCATCATAATTTTTATTAACAAAATTATTTCTAAATTTAATAAAATTATCTTTTTTTATTTCAATCTTGTTTTCATCATCAGCGATATTATCTGCTTCCCTACAAAAATCATAAAGTGCAGAGCATTTTTCATAGGTTTTTTTTGGTAAAAAAAAACCTGCCCAATTAAAAGATTTTGCGTAAATAGCTAAATAATTCTTTGTTAACATTAAAATAATTTATCTAAAACCTTTGCTGAAGAGAGAACACCTGGTACCCCAGCCCCTGGATGTGTTCCTGCACCAACAAAGTACAAACCATCATATATTTCTGATTTATTATGAAATCTAAAGTATGCAGATTGTGTAAATTTAGGTTGAATTGAAAACCCTGATCCAAATTTTGTATTTAATTCTTTTTCAAAGTAATCAGGTGTTAGATAAAAGTCCTCAACTATATTATTCTTAAGATCCGGCATTAAATCTTTTTCCATTTTTTCAATTACAAGATTTTTCATTTTTTCACCTTCAGTTTCCCAATTTATTTTTGACTGATTGTTAGGAACAGGCACTAACACATAAAAACAATCATTTCCTTCTGGGGCCATAGTTTTATCAGTCGCTGTAGGTCTGTGCAGATAATAGCTAATATCATTATTTAATTTTTTTTTATTAAATATGTCGTCAAGATGTTCTTTATATTTGTTTCCAAACTTTATTGTATGATGTTCAACATTCTCATAAATTTTTTTTGTTCCAAAATAGTAAACAAATAAACCCATAGAATATTCCATTCGATTTTTTTTCCAATTAAACAACATGGAATTTTTGTTGCTTTTGCTTAACATTTTCTCATAAAACGCAGGCGGATCTGCATTACAAACAACATTATTTGCACCAATTTCATTTTCATTATTTAATTTTACACCACTTATTTTATTTTTTTTTGTTATAATTTCCGTTACTTCACTGTTTTTTATTATTTCAATACCAACCTCATTCATTAACTTTTCAAAACCTTTAATTATATTTCCTGTTCCTCCAACTGAATAATGTATTCCCCATTTTTTTTCTAAATAAAGAATTAATCCATAAATAGAAGTGGTGGTAAAAGGGTTTCCCCCAACTAGTAAAGGATGCATGCTAAGCATTCTCCTTAATTTTTCATTTTTTATATAAGATGAAACAAGTGAGTAAACTGATTTATAACTTTTAAGTTTTAATAGAGCAGGCAATTGTTGCATCATTACGAAAGGTTTATCAAATGGCACATCTGCTAGTTCTAAAAAACCTTTATCAAATATTTTTTTTGTAAAATTAACTAATTTTTTATATCCATTTACATCTTCTTTGCTAAGCTTCTCAATTTGGTCTTTCATCTCTATTTCGTCACCTGAATAGTTAAATTTAGTTTTGTCTTCAAAAATAAATTGGTACCAAATTTTAAGTGGGGTTAGTTCTATATAATTCTTGGGATCTTTATTGAATAACTCAAACAATTCATTAATTAAATAGGGCGCAGTAATTACGGTTGGCCCTGCATCATATATAAATCCATTTCTTTTAAAAACTCTAGCTCTACCACCTAGGTCTGGATGTTTCTCTATTAATTTTACGTTATGTCCTTTTGCTTTAAGTCTTAGTGCTGCTGCGATTCCACCAAATCCTGATCCAATGACTATAGAGTTCATTTTAATAATTTATAGCTTTTTTGGAAAATTGTAAGTGTATTATGAGTTAATTTTTTTTAACTCTTCTTTAGTTTCATCTAAATTTTTTTGAAACACAGCGTCTAATTTTGACTTATCTACAGATGTAGTTATGATTTTTTTAACTGAGTCTACTGCAATCTTTATTGATACGTCCTTAATTTCTTTTAAAGCAGCCTCTTTCATCTGACTTATTTTATTTTCAGCTAAATTTTTTTTAATTTCTGATGATTTATGAAACTTATCATTCATTTCAATTATCAATCTATCGGCATCTTTTTTGGCGTTCTCAAGAATTTCGTTACTTACAGACTGGGCTGTATCTAATTTTTTTTGTGAGTTATCTAATAGTGTTTTTGCTTCAGTTCTTAATTTTTCACTCTCATCAATTTCATTTTTAATATCAGATATCATTTTATCTAACATTTCTGAAACTTTTTGAGGAATCTTAAGGTAAATTAAGGCTCCAAAAAAAATAATAAATGATACAGCTACCCAAAAAGTTGCATCAATTGCCATAATATTTATCTCCATTTCTTTTAGATAGATCGTCAACAATTGCAGATATACTACTATTATTTACTTCAGCTCCAATTAGTTTTTGCAATAACTCAGATGAAGTCTCAATAGCAATTTTATTTATTTTATCTGGCGCATTTTTTCTTAATGCATCTATTTCTTTTTCAGCCTCAGCAATTTCATTATCAATTTGCTTATCAAGCACTTCTCTTTTTGCACCAATGTCCTTTAGTGCTTTTTCTCTTGCTTGATTGAAAATACTATTAGCCTCAAGTTTGCTTTTAGATATAATTTCATCGTATTCTTTAAGTTTTGCATCACTATCTTCTCTTTGTTTTTCAGCAGCCTCAATATTTTCTAATATTTGAGATTTTCTCGATTCTAAGTTAATGCTAATTTTTGGTAGTATTAGTTTAGATAAAACTAAATACATAATACCAAAAGTAAGTATCAGCCAAAAAATTTGAGAAACCCAAAACTCTGGATTTAATTGAGGCATACCTCCGCTTTCAGCTGTAAAAGCTTCTTTAATAAAAAAAAAGCTAAAAAATATTGACTGAAAATATATTTTTTTAACCATCAATTTAAAACGCAAAGAGAATGATTAACGCAACCACTAATCCAAATAATCCTGTAGCTTCTGCAAGTGCGAAACCTAAAAGCAAGTTAGGAAATTGTTTTTGTGCTGCAGATGGATTTCTCATTGCACCAGACAAATAATTTCCAAAAATTATTCCGATACCAACGCCGGCTCCAGCTAAAGCAATTGCCGCTAAACCTGCTCCGATCATTTTTGCTGCTTCTAATTCCATTATATCCTCCTCTGTTATTAATGGTGTAAATTTAATGCATCATTTAAATAGATGCAGGTTAAGATTGCAAAAACATAAGCTTGAAGAAAAGCAACTAAGATCTCCAAACCAGTTAACGCAACCGAAAAACTTAGTGGAAGCCACCCACCAACTATTCCAAGGCTAATTACAAAGCCTCCGAAAACTTTCATCATTGTGTGACCAGCCATCATATTGGCAAATAATCTAACTGATAAACTTATAGGTCTACTTAAATAAGAAATAATTTCTATAACAACAATTAAAGGGAGCAATACTGCAGGTACTCCACTTGGAACAAATAATTTTAAATAACCAAATCCGTGTTTAATAAAGCCAATTACAGTCACTCCAATAAATATAAATGCTGCGAGCACAAATGTTACAATGATATGACTGGTTACAGTGAAAGTATAAGGTATCATTCCAAACATGTTACAAAATAAAACAAACATGAATAGAGAAAATATAAATGCAAAGTATGGTTTAGCTTTTGATCCAGCTGTATCGCTAA
Organism: uncultured Pelagibacteraceae bacterium; assembly: GCA_902596375.1. GTDB lineage: Bacteria > Pseudomonadota > Alphaproteobacteria > Pelagibacterales > Pelagibacteraceae > Pelagibacter. The sequence continues at coordinate 68,318 of CACJTU010000003.1, read as the reverse complement.
TCATTTTGGATACAAAGGTATAGCTAAGTTCTGCTAATAATTGAATTTTGTTTGGTAGTATTGAATTTTTTTTTGATCCTAAATTAAAGATTAATAAAATAGATACAGTACTTAAAATCATAAACAAACTTGCGTTCGTAAATGATATGTCGAATGCTCCAACTTTAATTTCTGGTCCAATTCTATAAACGTCGAATTGAGACATAGGATTTGCTGCCATAATACTTATTTATTTTTGCATTTTTTTTGCAGATCTAATTACATTGGTTATTCCAGCAACTACACCAACAAAAAAAAATATTAATATAAACCAGGGTTTAGTACCAAAGGTCTTGTCAAAAATAAACCCAATAATTGTCCCCACAGCCACTGCGGAAACAAGTTCTGTGCTCAATTTGAATGCAGTTCCTATAGGCGAGGGGTCATTCTTCTTATTGTAGAGATTTTTCTTTGAAATCTTACTTTTTGCAATCTCTAAGCGAGTTTTGAAAGGGTCTTTTGGCATTTATATAGTTTAAGCAACCATACTCTCTGCTTTTTGTAAATCAACAGCCACAAGCTGACTAATTCCTTTTTGAGGCATAGTTACCCCATATAGTCTATTCATTTTTGACATGGTTAAAGCATGATGAGTTACAATTATGAATTTGGTGTTGGTGATTTTAATTAGTTCCTCAAGTAAACTACAAAATCTTGTTACGTTAGCATCGTCAAGCGGTGCATCAACCTCATCCAATACACATATAGGTGAAGGGTTTGTTAAAAATACTGCAAAGATTAATGAGAGGGCAGTCAAAGCTTGCTCACCTCCAGATAACAAAGTTATAGATTGAAGTCTTTTTCCTGGAGGACTAACCAGCATTTCTAAACCTGCTTCAAGTGGATCATCAGAGTCTACCAATTCTAGTTTGGCATTTCCACCATTGAAAAGTTTTGTATAAACTTCATTAAATTTTCTATTAACTTTTTCAAAAGCTTCAATCAATCTCTCTCTTCCTTTTTGATTAAGTTCATTGATGCTATCTTTCAGTTTCACGATAGCAGTAACAAGGTCAGCACGATCCTGTTCCATTTTTTTTATCTCTTCTTCATATTTACTTGTTTCTTCATCTGCTTTTAAATTTACAGATCCTAATTTTTCTCTCTCTTGTTTTTTCTTGTCTAAAGCATCTTCTTGATCAACTGGATTTGGAAGCTCTTCTACTCCATTTAAATTTGAATTTTCTAAAATATTATCTTCATTTAAATTTAGCTCAGAACTTATTCTATCAAGCAGATCATTTTTTCTTTTTTGCAGGCCTTCAATTGTGGCTCCTGAGCTTGCTTTTCTTTCTCTGATTTGAATTGATTGTTCTTGTATTTCATTTAATTGCGTTCTTAACATTTCAATTTTTTGATCTGTTTCGTCTATAATCGCTTCATTATCAATTTTTTCTTTATCTGAAATTCTTAAATTTTCTGAAATTTGACCTTTTCTCTCTGCCTGTGCTCTAGGTTGATTTTCTAAATCACTTAATTGTTTTGATAATTTTTCTTTTCTTTGTGTTAGTTCATTAACCATTTTTTCTGAGTTAGTTAATAAATTTTTCCAACTTTCAATTTCCGTTTCAATGGTTTTAATTCTTTCATTTCTTTTTATAGACTCATTTTTAATTGATTGATTTTTACTATACGCATCGGCATATTTTTCTTGGAGTAATTTTATATTTTCTGATTTTTCGCTAACTCCTAATAACTCACTTCTAGATCTTTCATTTTTTAAATCATTTAAAAAACTATCTAGCTCCATATTACATCTATCTAAAAGTGTTACTGCTTGATTTATTTCATTATTATCTATTAATTCTTTTACCCTTGATATAGTGTTTTTTACATTTCTTATTGGACCAACACTTATATTTACATTTTCTTCTGCTAAACTGTTTACAACTTCATCAACAGCTTTTTGTTCTTCTTTAAGTTTATTTTTTGCACTTTCTAACTCTTCATTAGATAATTTTTCTGTTTCAAAATACTTCGAGTCTGTCTCAATTAATTCAGTTTTTTCTTCCTTCAATCTTTTTTCATTTGAGTTAGCGTCTATGATTATCCCTTTTTCTCTCGTGATATCATCATCAAGTGTTTGAATTGATTTTTTGATGCTTTCTATCTCATCTTGAATTCTTGTATTCTCCTCATCTAAACTTTGAAGTTCCAAATTAAGTCTTTGTATCCTTGATAAATTTTCAATATTTTTCTCTCTCAATGGATTTACTTTATCTGTAAAAGTTTTAATTGAGTTTTCTAATTCAGATATTTTGTTATTAAATCCTTCTACTTCTCCTTCTGCCTCAGTATTAATTTCATTTTCTATTCTAATTTCTTTATCTATTTCTAATAATTTTAAATAATATAAGCCTGCTTCAATTTTTTTAATTTGATCTGAAATTAGTTTGTATTTTGTTGCCTCTTCAGCTTGTTTTTGAAGATTCGCTAATTGTTTTTCTTGCTGTCTTCTTAGTTCATCTGCTCTTTTTAGATTATTCTCAGCCGCACCTAATCTTAATTCAGCCTCATGTCTTCTAACGTGTAAACCAGATATTCCTGCAGCTTCTTCTAAAATAGCCCTTCTATCTGTTGGTTTCGCTGTTACCAATGCACCTATTCTTCCTTGACTAATCATGGATGGAGAGTGCGCACCAGTCGAAAGATCTGCAAAAAACATTTGAGCATCTCTTGCTCTTACCTCTTTATCATTTATGTAAAATTTAGATCCTTTATCTTTTTCTATTTTTCTTCTAACTTGTATTTGCTCTGTTTCACGATATTGAATAGGACCTTCTTTATCTTTGTTTTCAACTTCAATTGAAACTTCTGCAATATTTTTTGACGCTTTGTTAGATGTTCCTGAAAAAATTACATCCTCCATACCGGATCCACGCATACTCTTTGCAGAGGTCTCTCCCATTACCCATCTTAAAGATTCTACAATGTTAGATTTACCACAGCCGTTAGGACCCACTATACCCGTGAGACCATCCTCAATTAAGAAGTTGGTTTTTTCAGCAAAAGATTTAAATCCGTTTAATTGGATTTTTTTAAACTCCATGCACTAACTTATATCAGTTTTTCTAGCGCTTTTTTTAAATTTTTATAATTTAGAGTTTTTTCAAATTTTTCGTTGTTAATAATAATCGTAGGAGTTGCGTTCACTTTGAAGTTCTTTGCTCCATCGATTCGATCGTTTAATACAAAATCTTCAATTTCCTTATTATTTATACAAGTATCAAAATCAATACTAAATCCCTCACTTTTTAAAAATTTTTGTAGATTTTTATTTGCCTCCTGTATTGAACTTCCCTTTACCCATTTTTGTTGATTAGCATATAAACTTTCAAGGATATCTGAATTTCCATCATTCTTACACTGAGAAACTTTAGATGCATTAAAGGCCGCTATGTCTAATGGAAAATGTCTAAATTCTATTTTAGCGAGTCCGGTATCAAGATACTCTTCTTTTAATTGAGGATAAACATTTTTATGAAAATTAGCACAATGACTACAAGTTAACGATTCAAAAGCTATAATAGTTATTTTTGCATCTTTGTTACCAACAGTTATTCTTTTAATTTCCTCAGCCTGTACATTTAAAACTGTAGTAAAAAATATTAATATTAAGAATATAATTTTTTTCATTTCTCACTAAAAACCTTGGTTAACTCTGTTAATGATTTTTTAATTTTTTCGTTTTTAACACCTTTAATCTTATCTTGGTATTTACTAATTGCCACATTTTTAACTTTTGTTTTACTCGAGCCTGCCATTTCATGTTCATCATCAAAACTTATGAATTTAAGCTTTTCAACAACTAAATATCCAAAAAAATTATTCATTTTATCTAAAATATCTTTTTTCGAATATTCCAAGTCAACTTCATGCCCTCGCTTGACCATCACCACTAAGGTGCTAACTCCAAATTTATTTGAATTTTTAAATGTTTTTGGATAGCAAATTTTAAATAATTCGCTTCCAACTAAATATTTCCAATTGCTCAGCGTTTCTGAATATACATGACCTTTTTTATTTATTATTTTTTTGACATTTTTCGGCAAAGTGTCTTTGAAAGATCTTAATCCTTGAATGCTAGCGTTTCTCTGCTTAGTATTATTTTTAGATTGCATATGAAAGATCCAATAATAACAAATAATATTCTTAATTGGTATGATTTAAATAAAAGATCTTTACCTTGGAGAAAGAATGTTTCTCAAACAAAAAAGCAATACTACACTTTAATAAGTGAATTTATGTTGCAGCAAACCCAGGTTGCAACGGTAATACCTTACTTTAACAGGTTTATAAAAAATATTCCCACAATAGATAAATTATCTAAATATGATGATAGAAAATTAATTAAACTTTGGGAGGGTCTTGGATACTATTCAAGAGTAAGAAATTTAAAAAAAACAGCTCAAATAGTTGTTAAAAATTTTAATAAAAAAATACCTAGAAATTTTTTGGATTTAAAGTCTCTTCCAGGAATTGGAGATTATACAGCAAGTGCAATTTCTGCAATTGCATTCAATGAACCAATAATTCCTCTAGATGGTAATATTGAAAGAGTACTAAAGAGATACTTATTTTTAAAAAAACAAGATCAAATAAAAAAAGAAAATTTACAAGAGAAGAAAAAAATTTTTGGAACATCTATCAAAAGGTCTAGTGATTATGCTCAAGCCTTAATGGAATTAGGAGCACTAATTTGTAAACCTGTTAGCCCTAATTGTAAGAATTGTCCATTAGTAAAAAAATGCAAATCATTTAAAAATAAAAATTTTGATTTAGTAAAATTTAAAAAAAAGGATAAGGAAACTTTTTACAAGCTTAATGTTTATAAAAAAAATAATCATTATTTATTAATCAAAAATAATAAATTTAATTTTTTGAAAAATTTTAATATCTTCCCGATGGAGGAAGTAAATAATCCTAAAAATTTTGATAAAGATTTGAATTTTAAAATGTCTAATATGAACATGAATATTAAAATTGAATTTAAAAATAAATATAATTTAAATAAAAATAATTATTGGATTGATCCAACAAAGCTTGAAAATTATACACTTCCAACATTTACAAAAAAGATAGTTAAATTTTTAGAAAGTCATAAATGAAAAAAATTGCAATAATTGGTGCTGGAATTTCTGGTTTGTATATTGCCAATTTATTCAAAGATCATAAGGATTATCAGGTCACGATTTATGAAAAAAGGAATTCAATAGAAATGGAAGAAGGTTATGGAATTCAGTTGTCGGTAAATAGTGTAAAGCTTTTAAATAAAATAGGCTTCACTTCTTTCACTAAAGATGAAAAATTTAATCCAAAAAAAATTGATTTTTATGAAATTAAAAATTCAAAAAAAATTTGTGACTTAGATATTTCAAAATTTAATTCTGAAGATTATAAATACACAACATTGAAAAGATCAAAATTACTTCAATTTTTAAAAGAACAAATAAACGAGGATATAATTAAATATAATCACAGTATTGAACAGATTGATTATGATAAAGATTCAATAAAATTAATATTTGATAAAAATAAAATTAGTTGCGATTACTTAATTATTTCAGACGGTGTGTTTTCTAAGGGGAAGCTATTAATCTCAAACAATAAATCAAAACCAATTTACAATGATACGATTGCTATTAGGGGAAGTATATCGAGAGAAAATCTACAAAATATAAATGAAGAAAATATTTCTTTGTTTTTAGGACCAAATTTTCATTATGTTGTTTATCCAATTAATAATGATAAAAATTTAAATTTTATTGGCATTTTAAAACATAAATTAAATTCAAATGAGCAAGAGAACTACAATCTTTTTACTGAGAGTTCTTTTGTAAAAAATATTAAATTTAAATTATCTAAAAAAGTTTCTCAAAGTTTTTTGAAAAGTCTTCAAAATATTAAATTATTTCCAATATTTGTAAGTAAAAATTTATATAATCCTCCAAAAAACATATTCCTTGTAGGAGACGCATTTTTTGCTTTTTCACCTTCATTTGCACAGGGAGCTTCCCAATCAATTGAGGGGGCTAATGAATTATATGAATGTTTAATAAATAACAATAATTTTTATGATATCAGATTAAAGAGAGTAAAAATGATTAACAGTAGATCTAATTTCAATCAATTTGCCTTCCATTTATCAAATCCAATCATGATCATATTTAGAAATATTTTTTTAAAACTTTTAACTAAAAATAAAAAATTTTTAGAAAGTTATTTGGGTAAAATTTATAAAACTTAATTTTTAGAAATTAATCTTTGTCTAAGATAATCAATAGGATAAGTTCGTCCATTTATATCACAGTGCCAAAAAGTCCATCCGTTACAACTTTCAGCCCCTAAAATAGTAGCCGCAACTTTGTGTATAGAACCCTCTGCTTGATTATGTTTTATACTACCATCAGCCATAATTCTGGCTGTTATTTTTTTCTTATTATCAAAAATATTAGTTCCAGGTTTAATTATTCCAAGCTCAACTAATGAACCAAAAGGGATTCTTGGTTTTGATCTATTATTTTTTAGTGTATCTAATAAATCGTCCTCAATTGGCTTTGTGGCTTTTATGCGTTGCTCAGCAGCTTTAAAATAATTTTTTTCTTTTTCTATTCCAAAATAATTTCTTCCTAGTTTTTTTGCTACTGTAGCTGTTGTTCCTGATCCTAAAAAAGGATCAAGTATGAGGTCATTTTTATTAGATGTAGCTAGTAAAATTCTATGTAAAAGTGCTTCTGGTTTTTGTGTGGAGTGAATTTTTTTTCCATCCTTTTTAAGTCTTTCAGATCCATTGCATATTGGAAGATCCCAATTAGATCTCATTTGCAAATCATCATTTAAACATTTTAAAGATTGATAATTGAATGTATATTTCGACTTTTCACTTTTAGATGCCCATATTAAAGTTTCATGAGCGTTAGTAAAACGTGTTCCTCTAAAATTTGGCATTGGATTATTTTTATTCCAAATAACATCGTTTAAAATCCAGAAACCTAAATTTTGGATTGCTGTGCCAACTCTAAAAATATTATGGTAGCTTCCTATAACCCAAATTGCTCCATCTTTTTTTAAAATTCTTTTGCATTCACTAAGCCATTCATAAGTAAAATCATCATATTTTTTAAAATTTTCAAATTGATCCCACTTATCATTTACCGCACTAACCTTTGATCTATCGGGTCTAGTTAATTCACTTTTTAATTGTAAGTTGTAAGGAGGATCTGCAAAAATTAAATCAAAAGTTTCACGTGGAATTTTTTTTAATTCTTCGAGACTATCTCCATTAATTATTTTATTTTTGAAATCAGTTTTCATTTGTAAAAATTAATTAGACTCCAAATGGATTCTTCGGTCAACCTGAGATTGAAAAATTTGGATTCGATTAGTGTTTCTAATTTAGAAGGTAACTAGATGTAGTGTTAATTTATTTTAGATATAGGTGAAAAAGTTTTTCTATGATGTTTAGTAATACCTAATTTTTTCAAAGCTTTTAAGTGCTGTTTTGTTCCGTACCCAAAGTTTTTATCCCAATCATACCCTTTATTTTTTTTTGATAAGGTGGTTATAAACTTATCTCTTGATACTTTTGCAATTATAGAAGCTGCCGAAATAGAGGGGATTTTTTTATCTCCTTTAATAACTGATTTTAAATTATAATTTTCTAATTCTGGAGTTTTGTTTCCATCTATCAGAACGTGTGTTGGTTTTTTCTTAAGTTTTTTGATAGCTCTTTTCATAGCTAGCAAACTTGCTTGAAGTATATTCAGCTTTTCTATTTCTTTGACAGAAGCTTTGCCTATGGACCAAGTAGAATTTTTTTTTATATATGTACATAGATGCTCTCTCTCTTTTTTACTTAATGATTTTGAATCTTTTAATAACTTTTGATTAATTGATTTTTTTAAAATTACTGCTGAAGCATAAACAGGTCCAATTAAACTTCCTCTACCAACTTCATCAACCCCTGCAATTATCTTCATCAAATTTTTAACTTCAGGCCTTTAATCTTGTCTCTAATTTTCTTTAAATCTTCCCATGAGTATTTTTTATTTTCTGGAAAACGGATGAGATAAGATGGATTAAAAGTTATCATTAAAGGGAATGTTTTGTTTTTTAAAATCACTTCCTTCCAATGTCCTCTTTCAGCAGTTATTTTTTCGCTTATTCCTGTTATAGCCTCCATTGCTGAACTACCCATTAAAACGATAATCTTTGGGTTTATAATTGATATATGCTCTTTCAAAAATACTGAGTACCTTTTAATCTCGGTTGAGGTTGGTTTTCTATCATCAGGTGGTCTAAAATTGATTGCATAACTTGTATAAATATTTTGCCTCTTAATATTGATGGCTATAAGCATTTTATTAAGAAGTTCGCCAACTTCACCTCCAAATGGGACACCCAACTTTTCTTCTTCAGCCCCAGGAGCCTCTCCAATTAACATTAAAGGGCTATTTATATTTCCCTCACCTAAAATAATTTTGTTTGAATTTTCTTTCAATTTACAATTTTCAATTGAATTTATTTGATCTTTTAAATTTTTTAGTAATTCTTCTTTATTAGTTTGCAGAGTGCCATTTTTCGTTTCTAAAATATTAAATCTATTTATTGGCTTATCAGCGAATATAAATTTTGGCTCAATAGTATTAATTAGTTCTTGGTTTAATTTGGTATTTTGATTTATCACTTTTTTAGTCATAGTATGGTTATATGTTCCTAAAATTTCTAAAATTAGTACTATTAATATTTATATCTTACCAGACACCTTTGTATTCTAAAAGTGCTACTTTTAATGATTTCAACTCAAGAGATTTGTCAAATTATTTTTCTGGAATTGTTGCATTTGAAAATCGAGATAATTTTGAAGCTTTAAAATTTTTTAACTTAACCAAGGTATTAATTAACAAACATGACAGTTATTTAAAAAGATATGTTAACTCTTTAGTTTTAGATAACAAAGTACCTCAAGCAATTAATGTATTAAATAACAATGCAAACAAATCTAATTCAGATTTTTATGATGCGTATATAATTTTAATAATTGACAGTTTAAAAAAAAATAACTTTAAAAAGGCTGACGAATATTTAACACAAAGTTTAAAATTTCAAGATGAAGATAGAATAAACCTAGTTATATTTGAAACTCTTAAACAGTATATTTATACATTTAAAAATAAAAAAATATTAGATAACAAAAAAAATTTTGGAAACTTGTCTCTTATAGCCGAGACATTCCAAAGATGTTATATTGAAGATAAAAGAACTTCGTCATTTTTTCTTAATTTAATAAATAATCAACAAGGTGATTATTCAAGATACATTTTCTTTTATCTTAATCATTTAATTGATAACAATAAATTAAATGAAGCAAGATTAGTTGTTGAACAAATTGATTATATAAATTCAACACTTTTACTCTCACAAAGCAAAAGTTGGGTAGACAAAGAAAAATTTGATGATTTTGGAAAAATTTTTTCATGCAAAGATCATAATAATCTTGTAAGTGAATTTTTATTTTTAATCTCTAATCTTTATTCTTCTCAGGATAATTTTGAGAAATCAAATTTTTACTTAAATTTGTCAAACTATTTGAATCCCAAGTTTGAATTTAATTTGTCATTGGTTGCAGAAAATTTTTATCTCAATGATGAATTTGATAAAGTACAAAGGATCTTAAAAAACTTTAAAAAAGAAGATGAATTTTATTATTGGTTTAGATTAAAAAAAGAAGCTCAAATAATAATTCAACAGCAGGATTATGAAAATGGAATTAAATACATAGACTCAAAATTTAATAAAATTGAAAATCCAAATATAAAAATGATTTTTGATTTAGCCAATTTTTATAAAAATTCTAAAAATTATGAAAAGGCAATAGATCGTTATACAGAAATTATTTTAACACTGGATGACAATTCACTTATCAAATCAGATGTTTTGTATCGTAGAGGTAGTAGTTATGAAAGAATGGGCAATTATGAAAAGTCAGATGAAGATTTATTGCATGCGCTTAAAATTGATCCTAGTGATGCATATATTTTAAATTACCTTGCTTACTCTTGGTTAGAGCGTGATTATAAAATTAATGAAGCAATGGATATGTTGAAAACAGCATATGATTTAAAAAGCAATGATCCATATATTATTGATTCAATTGGATGGGCTTATTTTTTAATAGAGGACTATGTAGAAGCAGAAAAGTATCTAAAAAGAGCTGTAGAATTAATGCCAGATGACCCGATCGTGAATGATCATTATGGAGACATTTTATGGAAATTAAATCGAAAAATTCAAGCAAGATATTTTTGGAACAACGTATTAACTTTTGATGACACCGAAGACGATATGAGAGAAAAAATCAATATTAAAGTAATTGAGGGTCTTAAAAATTCCTAAATGAAAATTAATAAAATTAAATCTAATGCAAAGTTAAATTTAGCACTAAATATCACTGGAAAAAAAAAGGTTTTACATAAAATTGAAAGTATAATTGGTTTCATAGATTTACATGATGTTATTTCGATAAATCAACATAATGGAAAAAAACACCAAATTTCTTTTTATGGAAAGTTTTCTAAAAATATTGGAAAAAAAAATACTGTTCAAAGATTATTTCAGATACTAGATAAAGAAAATTTATTAAAAAATAAAAAATTCAAAGTTAAAATTAAAAAATTAATCCCTCAAGAAGCTGGGTTGGGTGGGGGATCGATGAACGCAGCTAGTGTGTTTAATTATCTGGTTAAAAAAAAAATTATTAATCCTAATCATCAAAAAACTCGAAGTATCTGTGACTGGGTTGGTTCTGATGTTATTCTGGGAACCATTTCATCCAGCTGTGTGTTGTCATCAAGTGGTAGAATAAAAAAGATTTACAATACTCCAAAATATTATTCTACTTTAGTAAAACCTGATTTTGGGTGCTCAACTAAAAAAATATACTCAGCTGTTCGAAAGTATACAAAATCAAAATATAACAAACCTAAAAAAAACATGTTTGGAGTAAAATATTTGATTGATCAACAAAATGCCCTTGAAACAATAGCACTCAAAAAATATCCAAAACTTAAAAAAATAAAGTTGTTCTTAGAAAGTATAAATAATCCATTATTTGTAAGAATGACTGGTTCAGGATCAACAATTGTTGCCTATTATAATTCATTAAAGAGTTGTAAATTGGCAAAAGCTAAATTTAAAAGAAAATATAAAAATTATTGGTGTGTTACAGCAAAAACTATATGAATTTTATATTTTTATGTTATAGGAAGCTAGTATTGGGGCGTAGCCAAGCGGTAAGGCACGGGTTTTTGGTACCTGCATCCTAGGTTCGAATCCTAGCGCCCCAGCCATTTATGAAAAATTTTTTAGATAAATTTTTTTCCCGATCAAAAAATCTTGATTATATCAGTCAAAATTTAAAACAAATTACTTTAACAACACCCGCAAATAAAATTTTTGAAGCAATCAATAATTTTTCAGAGAAAAGTGAAATCAGATATGTGGGTGGGTGTGTAAGAAAAGTGATCAAAAAAGAAAATGTTGATGATATTGACCTCGCAACAAATTTAACACCTCTGGAAGTTTGTGAGGCTCTTAAAAACAAACAAATAAGTTATTACGAAACAGGAATTGAACACGGAACTATAACTGCAATAATTGATGAACATAAATATGAAATTACTTCTTTAAGGAAGGACGTCTCTACCGATGGACGGCATGCTGAAGTAGAATTCTCTTTAGATTGGAAGGAGGATGCCTCTAGAAGGGATTTTACTATCAATTCAATTTATGCAGACAGTGATGGTAATTTATTTGATCCATTTAACGGTAAAAACGATTTGGAGGAGGGTTATATTAATTTTATTGGTGATGCGGAAAAAAGAATTCAAGAGGATTATTTACGTATTTTGAGGTATTTAAGATTTTATTTAAATTACTCAAATCATAAGCACCAATCAGAAATAATAAAAAATATAAAAAAAAATATTGATGGAATTTCAAATATATCATCTGAAAGATTAATCGATGAACTAAAAAAAATAACTAGTTCAAATGGATTTTTAAAACTCTTTAAAGATAAAGAGAGTTTAGAACTCATAGAAATAATTTTCCCTCAATTAAAGAATATTAAAAATTTTAAAAAACAAAATTCTTATGCTGCAGAGAATTTTTTAAAAATTGACTTTATATTTTTAATTGCGCTTTTAGTGATTGATGGGACTGATAATGCTGACTATTTTCTTTATAGATTTAAAATATCTAACAAAGATAAGAAAAGATTAAAATTAATAGATCTTTTTTATAGAGAAAAAGTAACTTTAAACAACTTTACAGAGAAAAACTTGAATAAATTTTTTTATTTTAATGGGCGACAGGCTGTAATAGATATAATTAATTTTAAAATTTTTAACTCGAATAAAGTAGAGAAAAAACTAATCAAACTATTAGATATTTATAAAGAGAAAGTAATTCCAACTTTGCCAATAGGGGCTGATCTATTGATGTCTAAATTTCAAATTCCCGAGGGTAAAACTTTAGGTAATAAATTAAAAAGGATAGAAGAAATTTGGGTTCAAAACGGATTTCAAATTTCAGATAAGCAAGTACAACAAATAGTTAAAAGTTAAATATATTTAACGTCTTTAATTTCAAAATTTTTTACACCAGAGGGTGTATTTATTTCAACTAAATCACTTTTATTTTTTCCAATCAAACCTTTGCCAATTGGTGATTGAAAGAAAATTAGTTTTTGTTTTAAATCTGCCTCATCTCTTCCGACAATTTTATAATTAATTTTTTCACCAGTATCTAAATCTTCTAAATAAACTGTAGATCCAAAAATTACTTTTCCTTCATTGTTAAGTTTTGTAACGTCAATAACATTTGCTCTTGCAATAATATCGTTAATTTCTGTAATTCTTCCCTCGTTATGAGATTGCTCCTCTTTAGCTGCATGATATTCAGCATTTTCTTTAAGGTCTCCATGAGATCTTGCTTCAGCAATTGCAGCTACTATCTCAGGTCTTTTTTTTTCTTTTAAAAAAACTAATTCTTCTTTTAGTTTATTTAATCCATTTAATGTTATTGGCTCTTTATCCATTTTTTTATTTCCATTTTGCAATCGGAGGTAATGACATCAAAATTCCTTCAACATTACCACCAGTTTGTAGCCCAAATTTTGTTCCTCTATCATAGAGCAAATTAAATTCTGCGTATCGACCTCTTTTAATATACTGAAACTCTTTATCTTTTAAAGTCCATTTTCTTTTTAATTTTTTTTTAATTATTTCATTAAATAGCATTTGAAATGTAACACCAACATCTCTGACAAATTTAAAGTCATTTTCAAAATTATCATTTTTATAGTCAAAAAAGATTCCGCCTATACCTCTGGCTTCTTTTCTGTGCGGTAGATAAAAATATTCATCACACCACTTTTTATATTTTTTATAATAATTTTTATTATGTCTATCGCACATTGTTTTTAATATTTTGTGAAAGTTTTTCTTCTCTTTTTCATCTTTTATTGCCGGGGTTACATCCATACCTCCACCAAACCAATTCTTTGTTGTACAAATAAATCTGGTATTAAAATGCATTGCAGGAATATGGGGATTTTGCATATGCATAACTATTGATACTCCTGATGCCCAAAATCTAGGATCTTTTCTTGCGCCCGGTATATTCTTTTGAAATTGCTTAGGAAATTTTCCATAAACTTTTGAAAAATTTACTCCTACTTTTTCAAAAATTTTTCCATTTTTAAGAATTCTATATTCACCACCACCTTCATCTTTTTTACTGCTTCTATTCCAAGAAGTTGATTGAAAATTAACTTTGTTTTTTTCAATTTTTAAAATGTCGTCACATATTGCATTTTGTAATAGCTTAAACCAATTACTCGCTAAGTCTTTTTTAATTGAAATATCCATTTTATATTAATTCAATTTGACGCAAACTTTCTGCCAAAACAATGGCAACAGACGATGCAATATTAAGAGATCTTACTTGATTATTCATTGGTATTTTTAAACGATTTTTAATAATTTTATGAACCTTTTCGGGTACCCCAGCACTTTCTCTTCCAAACAAAATAGTATCATCAGGCTTAAATTTAAATTTAGTATAATTTATTGAACCCTTAGTTGTCATCAATACGATTCTCTGTTTTTTCTTTGCCTCAAAAAATTTTTCTGAACTTTGATAAAACTCAATTTGACTATAGTCCATATAGTCCATAACCACTCTTTTAAAACGTTTGTCTGATAATAGAAAGCCACATGGTTCAATTATTTCTAATTTAGCACCCAAACAAGCACAGGTTCTTATGATTGCAGCAGTATTCTGAGGTATATCAGGCTCATACAAAGCTATTTTGGGTCCTAAAATTGTTGAATTCTGTGTCATTCTTTCAGTAGTAAAATAATTATTTTATATTATATGAATTCGTATATTAACTATTTTAAATCAAAAAGAGATAATAATAAAAGCTACTATAAGTGTCTGAAAAAAAAACAAAAAGAAGAGATTTTTTATTTACAGCTACCACAGCGGTAGGAGCTGTTGGTGCCGCTGCAGTGGTGTGGCCAATGATAGATCAAATGAATCCAGATGCATCTGTTAAAGCATTAGCTAGTACAGAGGTTGATGTAAGTTCATTAACACCTGGAAATACATTGACTGTTTTATGGAGAGGTAAACCAGTATTTATAAGAAGAAGAACTCAAGAAGAAATTGATGAGGCCAGAAATGTTAAGATGGAAGATTTAATTCATCCAGAAAAAGATGAAGATAGAGCAAAAAACCCTGAGTGGCTTGTTATGTTAGGTGTATGTACACATCTTGGATGTGTACCTCTAAATGATAAAGGTGACTATAATGGGTGGTTCTGCCCATGTCATGGATCTCATTATGATACTTCTGGAAGAATTAGAAAAGGACCAGCACCTTGGAATATGGAAGTGCCTAAATATGAATTCGTTGATGCAAACACAATTAAAATTGGATAATGAAAAATGAGTGACCACGATTACAGACCAAAATCGAAGGTAGGACAATGGTTTAATGATCGATTGCCACTATTAACTCTTGCAAATCATTTAACAGATTATCCAACTCCTAAAAATTTAAATTATTGGTGGACATTTGGTGGAATTTTAACTTTTTGCTTAATCACTCAAATTGTTACCGGATTAACTCTTGCAATGCATTACATTGCTCACGCAGATATGGCTTTTGAAAGTGTTGAGCACATCATGCGTGATGTTAACTATGGTTGGTTAATTAGATACATTCACGCAAATGGCGCATCTATGTTTTTCTTAGCAGTCTACATTCATATCTTCAGGTCATTATTTTATGGTTCTTACAAAGCACCAAGAGAAATAATTTGGATAATTGGAATAATTATTTATTTGCTAATGATGGCGGCTGCATTTATGGGTTATGTATTGCCTTGGGGACAAATGAGCTTTTGGGGAGCAACTGTAATCACAAATTTATTTAGTGCTATTCCATTAGTTGGAGAGGGTATTGTTACTTGGTTGTGGGGAGGTTATTCAGTCGACAACCCTACGTTAACTAGATTTTTTACTCTGCATTATTTAATTCCATTTTTAATTTTAGGATTAGTTATTTTACATATTTGGGCTTTACATGTTCCTGGTAACAACAATCCAGTTGGAATAGATATAAAAAAACCTTCTAAAGATACTGTACCTTTCCATCCTTACATAGTAATTAAAGATGGTTTTGCTTTATTAATGTTCATGATTGTGTTTGCTTTCTTTGTATTCTACGCACCAAATATTTTAGGTCACGCAGATAATTATATCGAGGCAAACCCAATGGTAACACCCGCACACATTGTTCCCGAATGGTATCTCTTACCTTTTTATGCAATATTAAGATCAGTTCCTGATAAATTGCTAGGAGTTGTGGCTATGTTATCTGCAATATTAATCTTAGCGGTTTTACCTTGGTTAGATACGTCAAAAATAAGATCTGCAGTATTTAGACCTTTATATAAACAATTTTACTGGATACTAGTTGCTGATGTATTGATACTTGGTTATGTGGGTGCGATGCCAGCTGAGGGACTTTACTTGTTGATAGCACGAGTTGCAACAGCGTATTACTTTTTGCATTTTTTAGTTATTCTTCCTGTTCTAGGCTTTAAAGAAAAAACTTTACCAGTGCCTCTAAGTATTACCGAACCTGTTCTAGGTGGTTCACCAAATCTAGCTGCCGCCAGAAACAAAGAAAGTAAAATAGAATAAGGTGAAAAATTTATTTAAATTATTTTCTATAATAATCTTAATTATTACTTCAAATTCGAATTCTTTTGCTGCTGAAAAAGTAGAATATCTAAAAACTGACTGGAGTTTTAAGGGTCTATTTGGAAAATTTGATAGAGCTTCTCTTCAAAGAGGTTACCAAGTTTATACTGAAGTATGTGCCTCATGTCATTCGATGAAGTATTTAAGTTATAGAAATCTAGCAGAGCCAGGAGGGCCAGAATTCTCTGAAGCTCAAGCTAAAGCTATAGCAGCTTCATTTGAAGTAACTGATGGTCCAAATTCAGATGGTGAAATGTTTACAAGACCAGGTAAATTATCTGATAAATTTATAATGCCATATGACAATGTAAAAGCTGCCCAAGCGGCAAATGGTGGTGCATACCCTCCAGACATGTCTGTTTTGGTTAAAGCTAGAGGAGGCGGAGTTGACTATATATATTCCTTATTACAAGGATATGAAGAAGCTCCTAGCAACGTATCTTTAGATGACGGAGTTTACTATAACAAATATATGTATGGTAATAAAATTAGAATGGCTGCTCCATTATCAGATGGATTAGTAGAATATGGTGACGGAACAAATGCAACAGTAGAGCAGATGTCAAAAGATGTAACGACCTTTTTAATGTGGTCAGCTGAACCTCATTTAGAATCTCGACATCAGATGGGCTTTAAAGCGATTGTTTATTTAATTATTTTAACTGTTTTAGTTTATTTTAGTATGAAAAGAATCTGGTCACGTGTTGAATCTGAAGTTTAATACATCTCCATCTTTAACAATATAGTCTTTACCCTCTAATCTCATTTTTCCGTTAGCCTTAGAATTTACCCATCCATCATTGGCTACAAAATCCTCATAAGATATAGTTTCAGCTCTAATGAAACCTTTTTCAAAATCTGTATGAATTTCTCCCGCAGCTTTAGGTGCAGTACAATTTTTTTGTATTGTCCACGCTCTTGTTTCTTCAGGTCCAGAGGTAAAATATGTATCAAGTTCTAATATTTTATACCCCTTTTGAATTAACATACTTAAACCTGTATCTTTTAAACCAATCATATCCATATAATTTTTTTTTTCATCTTCTGCTAATTCATTTATTTGGTTTTCTATGTCTGCAGAAACAATTAGGGTGTTATCTTTTCCAAATTTTTCGATGAAGTCATTAGTATATTTATTTCCATCCTGTACGCTTTGCTCATCTACATTACAAACAAAGATCTTTGGTTTTATTGATAAAAGACCACTTTGATTAAGTTGTTTTGTATCAAATTGAGAATTTAATGTTGATATATTTTTATCATTATTAATACAGTCTAATGCAATCTCTAAAATTTTAAGCTGATCTTCGTCTACATTTTTCTTATTATTTTTTTCAAGTCTTTTTTGGATAGACTCTAGGTCAGCCAACATCATTTCAGTTTCAATGATCTCAAGATCTCTTATTGGGTCAACATTAGGATTAACATTTTGAATATCGTCTGAGTCGAAGCATCTAATCATATGAATAACTGCATCAACTTCTCTTATGTGAGACAGAAATTTATTCCCTAATCCCTCACCTTTAGACGCACCTTTCACAAGACCAGCTATATCTACGAATGAAATAGTTGTGTTTATTGTTTTTTTTGATTTTGAAACTTCTGATAATTTGTTCAATCTTTTATCCGGAACTGAGACTACTCCCACATTAGGATCTATCGTGCAAAATGGAAAATTTGCAGCTTGAGCTTTGCTTGAGTTTGTTAGAGCATTAAAGAGTGTAGATTTACCCACATTAGGTAAACCAACAATTCCACATTTAAAACTCATTATTTATTATTTACAGTGCTAGAGAATAAATCTAATTTCTTTTCGATAAGTATTGAAATAGAATCTGTGATGTTATTTATAATTTTTTCCAATTCAAGCATTTCATCCTCGTCAAAATTTTGAAGAACAAAATCACTAACTTCCATTTTATCTTTTGGTTTACCAATTCCTATTCGCACTCTTGAATAATCTTTACCAATAAATTTATCTATTGATGCAATTCCGTTATGTCCTGCATCAGAACCACCAAATTTTGCTTTTATTTTTCCAAATTCTACGTCTAGATCATCATGAAAAACGATAACATCCTCAGCATCTATTTTAAAATACTCAATTAATTCTCTAATACAAATTCCAGAATTATTCATAAATGTTAAAGGTTTAATTGCATAAACTTTTTGGTCTCCCGCATTACCAGTTGTAAGAAGTCCTTTAAATTTTGGTTTTTGTTTTGAAAGTCCAAATTTTTTATTTATTGCATCTATGATTTTGAAACCAATATTGTGTCTATTGTTTTCACTGTCTGGGGTTGGATTGCCTAATCCTACAAGTAGAAGCATAAAATATTAGTATTGGAGGATAAAATTCAATTTTAATTAACTTATTTTTTTTCTTCAACAGGTTTTTTGTCTTCACCTTCTTTTTTATCACCTTCAGCCGCTGATTTCTCTCCACCTTCAGCTGCTGCTGCTTCTGTTCCTTCAGCACCTTCTCCCTCAGCCGCCTCAGCTTCTGCAGGTTTTTCAGGTTCTTTCATAACAGTTGGAGCTGCTAGAGTTGCAATTACGAAATCTCTTCCTTGAATAGTAGGAGTGACGTCACTGTCAAGATTTATAGAAGAAATCTTAAAACTCTCTCCAATATCAACTCCATCAAGATCTATTACAAGATTTTCAGGAATTTTTTCACTTGGACATTTTAGCTCAACTTTTCTTCTTACAATGTTTAAAACCCCACCTCTTTTCAAACCAGGAGATTTTTCATGATTCAAAAATTTTACTGGAACTTCAATTCTAACTTTTACTCCTGCGACTATTCTTAGAAAGTCTACATGAATTGGTTCATCTGAAATAATGTCATATTTTATTTCTCTTGGAAGAGCTTTTTGAGGTTTGCCATCAACATTTAAAGTTATGATACTTGATAAAAAATTTTCATTTTCAATTAGTGATTTAAGTACCTTTTTAGATATTGAAATCTTTTCGTTTTGAGCTTCACCGCCATAAATTATCGCTGGCACATTACCATTATCCCTCAGCGAATTAAGCTCACCTTTAGTTTTTGTAGTTCTGATGTTAGCGTCTAATGAATTCATAAAAACAAGGGTTTTTAGCTCAAGTTCCTTAATAACTCAAGGTATTTATTTGAATAAATCTGATACTGAAGTTGAATTAGATATTCTTTTAATTGCTTCACCCATAAGACCTGAAATTGACAGAACTTCAATGTTTTTAGCACCTTTAACTCTGTTCATGTTATCAATTGTATCAGTTATTACTAAATTTTTAATTACTGATTTTTTAATTTTATTTACAGCTTCTCCACTAAGTACACCGTGAGTAATGTAAACATAAACTTCTTTGGCACCTCGATCTTTAAGAGCCTTAGCTGCGTTTACAATTGTACCACCTGAATCGATTATATCGTCAACAAGAATACAAGTTTTTCCTTTAACATCTCCAATAATATTCATTACTTGAGATTGACCTGGCTTTGGTCTTCTTTTATCTACAATTGCTAGTCCAACATTTAAAATCTTTCCTAGTGCTCTAGCTCTCTCAGTACCACCAACATCTGGTGCAACACAAATTAGATTTTTACTTTTTATCTTTTTTTTTACATGTCTTGCAAAAATAGGTGTTGCGAACAAGTTGTCGACTGGAATATCAAAAAATCCTTGAATTTGTCCTGCATGCAAATCAACAGTAACAACTCTATCTGCTCCTGCTTTAGTAATTAGATTTGAGACAAGTTTTGCTGAAATTGAGGTTCTTGGTGCAACTTTTCTATCTTGTCTAGCATAACCAAAGTACGGAATAACAGCAGTAATATTTTTTGCTGACGATCTCTTAAGTGCATCAATACATAGCAGTAATTCCATTAGGTTGTCATTTGCAGGAGATGAAACAGATTGAATTAAAAAAATACTATTACCTCTAATATTTTCGTTTATTTCCACATAGATTTCTCCATCAGAAAAATTTCTAATACTAGAGTTTACTAATTTAGATTTTAGATATTTAGCAATACTCTTGCTTAATGGTTTATTGCTATTTCCGGATAATAATTTCATTAAAAAGCCTAATAAAGCATAATTATTGAAATATTTCTACCATAATCATCATGATTTAACTTTAACGCTCTTCTTGCACTAAAAAAATTATTATTAATATCAAATGTATCAATATTTAAAGACTCAATATTTTTTATTTTATTCTTTAAAAGACATGATTTTACATATTTAGGTAAATCAAAATAAAGCTTTTTGTACTTAATTTTAAAAAATTTATTATTTTTTTTATCCTTTTTTATAAATTTTCTTTTAAAATCTGCTTTTACTTCATAATTTTTAGCCGAGATAGCAGGTCCGATAGCTGCAGTAATATTTTTAGGATTAGATCCTTTTTTGATCATAAATTGGATTACTTTGCTAATTATATCTTTGTATGCACCTTTCCACCCCGCATGAATTGCTGCAACTAATTTTGTTCTTTCATCACAGATTAAAATTGGTACACAATCAGCAGTTAAAACACCAATTGGCATATTTTTTTGATTTGTAATTACTGCGTCTGCTTTTGGTTTTGATTTAAATGTGTTTTTTTCATCAATAAAAACAAATTTATTACTGTGTATTTGATGAAGTAAAAAAATACTTTTAGCGGTGCTTTTTATTTTTTTTATAACTATTTTTAAATTTTTTTTAACATCTGATGGATTGTCTTTAGAACCAGGACCACAGTTTAAACTTTTATAAACTTTTTTTGATTTACCGCCAGTTTTATTAAAAAAACCATGTTTAATAGTTTTAATTTTTGAGAGTTTTTTTGATTTTATCAATTTTGAAAACCTGTTCTAAAATTATTTTTTTTATTTTTTATAAGCATGACTTTGAATAATTCACCCATCTGCTTGTCATCTATCAAACGTCTTACCCTATAAAATAAATCTGCTTTTTTAGAAAATGCTATATTTTTGCTGATTATTTCTGCTCTTTGAAGAATACCCATACTTGTCAAAAATTTTTTTTGATTTGTAAAAATTGAATTAATTTCTTTAAACTGACTTATAAATTTCTCAAAAGAATGAAAGTTTATATTGTAAGTAATATCAGAGTCTCCAATATTTTCTAAAATGTTAGAATATTTATGGTTATTTACCGCCTGAAGGGTTTCATGCATTTTGCTGTCTGCATAACCATAATCAATTATTAACATTCCTCCATCATTTTTTTGCACTAGGTCACAAATTGTTCTTAAATATTCAAAAGTGTCTGGTGAATATTCTATTATGTTCTGATTTTTTGATATTTCAAAATTTAGATATTTTTCAATTTTTTCTATATCTATTTTTTCTTCTTTAAATTCAGCCTTTTTTGCATCATTCATAAAAACGTATCTTTCAAACCAACCATCTTTTTTTTTAAAAAATTGTTTGATTGGCACGGCATCAAAGAATTCATTAGCTAAAAAAATTGTTGGGTTAGAGTTTATTTTTTCAATATCTTTTAACCATGAAAATTTTTTAGAATTTAAATTTTTTTTTTGTTCATTTATTAAAAAATCACTTTTTTCATGAATTACAAAACTGCAGGCATTGTAACATTCGGGAAAATTTATAAGTGTCTCATCAATGACTTTCATCATTTCGCCATTTCCAGCTCCCAGTTCTAACAAATTAAATTTTTTTGGAGAGCCTAAACTTTTCCAAAAAGTAATTGTCCAAATTGCAATAATCTCTGAAAATAATCTTGTGATATTGGGAGCAGTAATAAAATCTCCATCTTCACCAAAAGGATTCTTTTTCATATAAAAACCTTTATCCTTATCGTAAAGAGCAAAATTTATAAATTGATCTAATGGTAAATTATTTATTTTAGCGAGTTTCATATTTTAAATAAAATAAGATTACCCCTGATAATATAAATATTAAACTTACTACTTGTCCCATCGTTAAGTTTAAAAATATATAACCTAGCTGTTCGTCTGGTACTCTATAAAATTCAACAATAAATCTGAAGATTGAGTAAATTATTAAAAATAATCCTGAAATTAAACCAGGTTTATTTGAAAATTTGTTTTTAAAATAAATTAATAATAAAAATAAAAATAAACCCTCTAATAGTGCTTCATATAATTGCGAGGGATGCCTAGGAAGATTATCTACCTGAACAAATGTTACTGCCCAGGGCACATTAGTTATAGTTCCATACAACTCTGAATTTATAAAGTTTGCTATTCGTCCAAAAAATAATCCGACTGGAGCTACTAAAGCAACAATATCTAAATATAAAAATGGGTTTTGATTATTTTTTTTAGCAAAAAATAAAGATGCGAAAATAACTCCAATTAAACCACCATGGAAAGACATTCCTCCTTGCCAAATTTTAAATATATCTAATGGATTATTTATATAAAAACTTAAATTATAAATAATAATATAACCAAGTCTTCCGCCTAAAATTATACCTATAATTAAATAAGTTAAATAATCATCAAATTTATTTTTAATTTCTATGTCTTGGATAAATAATTTTTTTGCGAGAATCCAGCCTAATACAATTCCAAATATATAAGCTAAAGAATACCATCTGATTTCTAAAGAAAATATTTCTAAGGCTACTGGGTCAAAATTATTAATGAACATTTTTAATAATACTTATAATGTATATCTTAAATATGAAAAATTCTAAATTTATAATTGATAAGTTTGCTAAATTAATAGAGCAGGGACTATTATCTTCAAAAGACTTAACTACTGAATTATTTAATATCTTAAAATCCAAAAGAGATGAGTTTGTTTTTAAAATGAAACTTACAAGTAAAGATGAGTTTGAAGTACTCTCAAAACGTGTTGAGAATCTTGAAAATAAAATAAATAAACTTGAGAAAAAAAAAATAAAAAAGTTAAACAGGCAAGAAAACCTTAACTCTTAAACCATCCATTTTTGACTTTTCTAACATTATATTTCCTCCATGAGATTTGATAATGTCTGATGAAATTGATAAGCCAAGACCAACACTTGATTTAGAGTCTGCTCGACCCTTATCTATTTTATAGAAAGGTTTAAATACATTTTCATACTCATTTTTTGGTATTCCAGGACCATCATCATCAATAATAATGAATATGTTTGTATTTTTTTTATTTAAGTCAATTTCAACTTTATTTGCATATTTCAGTGAATTATCAATTAGATTATTTATACACCTATTAATTAAATTTTTTCTGCCATTAAAGTAAATTCTTGGTGTTAAATTTTGTGAAATATTTTCATTATTATATTTTTCAACAACTTCTGAAATTAATTCAGATAGATTAAACATTTCATCTTTTTCAACATATGATGAGCTGGTAAATTGTAAATATTCATTTAACATTTTCTCCATTTCATTGATGTCTTCTGTTAATTTATTAACAGTTTCTTTGTCTTTTATAAAAGCTAATTGTAGTTTCATCCTTGTTAAGGGTGTCCTTAAATCATGACTTATTCCAGATAACATTTCCGTTCTTTGATTTATATGTCTTTCAATTCTCTTTCTCATTTTATCAAATTCATGTCCTGCTTGTCTTATTTCTAGGGCTCCAGAAGGTTTGAACTCCTCAATATTTTCTCCTTTACCAAATCTTTCAGCTGCACGAGCTAGGTTAGTGATTGGTCTAGTTTGATTTTTTAAAAATATTAGAGAAATGATCACCATTATAATTGCAGGTACTGTGATCCAAAGTGCAAATATTCTTGCTGAAGAACTTGCAACCCTATCTTTAGGCACTAAAAATTTAAAATAACCATCTTCGTATTTAATTCTTAAATCAATTAATTCTTTATAACTTGTTGTATCAAACCAGTATTCATCTAATCCAAATTTAGATTTTAGCTCTCTTCTTAAAGTTCTATCGATAGGACTAAACCATCTTTCAGTATCTGTATTTTGTAATTTTTCGTTATTGGTGAACTCAATATTTAAATCTAAAAATATGGAAAAAAGATCTAGCAACTCTTGTTTATTTTCTTGCTCACTTTCATAGCCTTCAATAAATGTACTAATTTCATTTACCAATGTTCTTGTCATACCTTTGTTTGTTTTAATCCAAAGGCTATCAAAAAAAACAATTGTAATTACTAGCTGCAAAACTAAAACTGGAATAGCAACCATAAGAAGGGCTCTGTAAAATAATCTTTTTGGTAATATTTTTTTTAAGTAATTACTCAATCCAGAGAACATATCCCGCACCTCTTATTGTCTGTAAAAATTTTGGATTTTTTGGATCAATTTCAATTTTTTTTCTAAGCCGAGTAATAATAACATCTATTGATCTCTCTTTATCTAAATTGATTAATTGACCAATATCTTCCCTAGAAAATGTTTTGCCTGGGTTGTTGATCATTTTTTCTAAAATCTTTTTTTCGGTTGAATTAATCTTAAATTCTTTATCACTTTTAAATATTAAAAGTTTATTCAAATCAATTTTTACATCTGCAAATTCTATAACCCTTTTCTGATCTGTTTTGATAGTTTTATTTAATATGTTCTGTATTCTTAGAATTAATTCTTTTGGTTCAAATGGTTTAGGTAAATAATCATCAGCACCAATCTCTAACCCTTCAACTCTTTCACTTGCTTCACCTCTGGCAGTCAGAAGTATAACTGGTGTATCTAATTTTTTTTTATTTTCTTTTAAAAATTCAAGTCCACTTTTACCCGGCATCATGATATCCAAAACTATTAAATCAAACTTAATTATTTTTGTTTTCTCTAATGCATTTTCTGCATTCTCAGCAGTAGTGACTAAAAATTTGTTTTCATTTAAATATTTTTTTACAAGAGATCTAATTCCATCATCATCATCAACCACTAGTATATGTGCAATAAATTTATCCATTAATTATTTTACTAAGTACGTTATCAAAATTTATGACTTCTTCCGAACTTGAATTTAATAAAGCATTATAAATTCTCTTTTTTTGTAAATTGAAAATTTCATTAAAAATTTTTTTACCTTTTTCGTTAAGAAAAATATGCTTTACTCTGGTATCTTGGTCATCTTTTTTAAAAATGACGATTTCAAGTTTAATCAAATCTTTGAGAACACGATTTAAGCTTTGTTTTGTGACTTTTAATCTCTTAAGCAGCTCAGAAATTGAGATCCCTTCATACATTGAAAGTAAATGAATTACTTTATGATGTGCTAAACCAATTGAATATCTATCTAATATTTTTTTAGAGTCAGAAAAGGTTTCTCTGTAGCTTACGAATAGTTTTTCAATTAGATCTTTAAGCTGGTCATCTTTTAAATATAAAAGTTCTTTCATAATAGGTAAGTTATATTGACATATTAAAGATACAAAGATATTTTTCGTTTATAAATTAAAAAAATTTTCACACATGATACCTTACGATAAGCGATCTGGAAAAATATGGTACAACAACGAATTAGTTGATTGGGCTGACGTTAAACTACATGTTTTAAGCCATGGTATGCACTACGCTAGTTGTGTATTTGAGGGTGAGAGAGTTTATGATGGTTCAATTTTCAAATTAGAAGAGCACACAGCCAGATTTTTTCATTCTGCAAGAAGAATGGGTTTTGAAATTCCATATACAGAAGAAGAAATCAATAATGCATCCAATAAAATTATAGCAACCCAAAAAGTAGAAAATGGTTATGTAAGACCTGTTGCTTGGAGAGGTAGTGAGATGATGGCTATTTCTGCGCAACAAACAAAAATACATGTTGCGATTGCAACATGGGAATGGGGATCATATTTTGATCCTAAACTTAAAGTAGAAGGAATAAGATTAAATATTTCAAATTGGAGAAGACCAGCACCTAATACAATACCGTGGGATACAAAGGCGTCAGGTCTTTACATGATTTGTACACTCTCAAAACATGAGGCAGAAAAGCAAGGATATACAGATTCTTTAATGCTTGATCATGAAGGGAATATTGCTGAAGCAACTGGAGCAAATATTTTTTTCAAAGATAAAAATGGAGAAATTCACACTCCAATACCAGATTCTTTTTTAGATGGTATCACAAGAAGAACAGTAATTGGAATTGCAAAATCAAAAAATATAAAAGTACATGAGAGAAAAATTAGTCCAACCGAATTACCTAATTTTGTTGGATGTTTTTTAACAGGAACAGCGGCAGAGGTAACACCAGTGTCTTGTATTGCTGAAAATCAGTTTAAAGTTTGTGATACTATTATTGATTTAAATGAAAGTTATCAGGCATTAGTTAGGAAGAAAAAAGCAGCCTAGTCTTTACTATCTTCAGACATAGCGTGATCAATACCTTTTCGCATATAATCATATGCAGTAAAAAGTGTTAAAGCAGCCGATAACCATAAAAGAATTATACCTATAGTTTGAGCGTTATAATCTTGGAAATTAATTATTTTATTTCCAGTATCTCCTGACAATAAAATAGCTATCGATACCATTTGTAATACTGTTTTAAGTTTAGCAAGGTTTGAAACAGGAAGTTTTATTTTTCCTTTTGCTAAAAATTCTCTCAAGCCTGAAATTAAAATTTCTCTTGTAAGAATTATTATTGCTGCAATTACCTCATAATTTCTGATTGTTCCATCCATAACCAGAAGTATTAATGCTGTAGCTACAATGATTTTATCAGCTATAGGATCTAATAATTCGCCCAGTTTTGACTCTACTCCAAACATTCTAGCCAACATACCATCCAAGAAGTCTGTAAATGATGCAATAATAAATAATATTAAAGCAGTAAGATCACCATAAAATCCTGGAAGATAAAAAGCTAAAACAAAAAAAGGAACAATTATTATTCGCCCTATCGTTAATATGTTTGGAATTTTTTTTAGCATAATTATTCGTGAAAAAAGTTATATATCTTTTTTGCTACTTTTTCTTCAACACCTTCTACAGATTTTATTTCATCTAAGCTAGCAGACTCAACCGATCTTGCAGATCCAAAATGGTTCAATAAAGCTTTTTTTCTAATAGCTCCAATTCCCTCTATTTGATCTAATAGAGATTTGCTAATACCTTTTTTTCTCTTTGCTCTGTGAGCGCTTATGGCAAATCTATGTGATTCATCTCTTATTCTTTGAAGAAAAAATAGAGTAGGGTCATTTCTAGAGAATTTATATTCTTTACCATTGTGAAAAAAAGTTTCATTTCCACTATTTCTAAATTTACCTTTTGCTATTGCAATAATTGGAATGTCGTGAAGTCCTAATTCATTAAGGCTCTCTCTAGCGACTGAATATTGACCTTTTCCTCCATCTACTAGAACCAAATCAGGAAAAGCAAGGTAATTATCTTTTTCTTGAACTGCTCTTTTGAACCTTCTATTTAATACCTCTCTCATCATTCCATAGTCGTCTTGCTCATTTTTTTTATTCTTAATATTAAATTTTCTATATCTTTTTTTGATAAATCCCTCATCGCCGTAGGCTATTAAAGCTCCGACACTATTTGTACCTTGAATATGACTATTATCATAAACCTCGATTAAATTTATATTGGTTTCTAAATTAAATTTTTTGGCTACTGCATCGAACAATTCTTTATTATTCTGACTTTCATAAAGTTTTCTATTTAGACTATCCTTTGCGTTTTTAATTGCTTGATTAATTACTTTTAGTTTTGATCCTTTTTTCGCAACGGAAATATTTATTTGTTTACCTTCTTTTTGTGTTAGTGTTTTTTCAATTAATACTTTTTCCTTTATTTCTTCTGAAAGAATAACTGAGGAAGGAACACTTTTATTTTCATAAAATTGAGAAACAAATGAATTAAGGATTTCACTAAACTTCTCATCTGGATCATGTTTTGGAAAAAAAGCTTGATTACCCCAATTTTGTTTTGATCTATAAAAAAATACTTGAATACAAGTTTTTCCAGATTCTTTATATCCTGCAATAACATCTGCCTCAACTAAGTTTGCTTCATTAATTCTCTGTGAAGATTGAATTATGTTTAATGCTTTAATTCTATCTCTTAAAATTACAGCTTTTTCAAAATCAAGATCCTCACTTGCCTTTTCCATTTGGTTAGAAAGATTTTTTTGAATTTTCCTAGATTTGCCTGAGACAAATTCAATAGCATCTTCTACTGTTTGATTGTATTCCTCTTTTTTTACATATCCTACACAAGGTCCAGAACATCTTTTTATTTGATATAAAATACAAGGTCTTTCTCTGTTTTTGAAAACGGTGTCATCACAAACTCTTAAATGAAAAATTTTTTGTATCATTTTAATTGTCCAATTAGCTGAACCAGCAGAGGCAAAAGGTCCAAAGTAAAAACCTTCTTTTGTTTTTTTTCCTCTATGTCTTTTTATTTGAGGCCATTTATCTTTATTACCAATAAATATAAATGGAAATGACTTATCATCACGTAAAAGTATATTAAATTTTGGTTTATGTTTTTTAATTAAATTTGCTTCTAGTAGTAAAGCTTCACTTTCATTAGATGTTGTTGTTATCTCTAATTTTCTTGTTTGAGATAACATTCGTTCAGTTCTAATTATATGATTTTTTTCTGCAACATAGCTCCTTAATCTATTTGGTAAATTTTTGGCTTTACCTACATAAAGAATTTCATTTTTTTCATTAAGCATCCTGTATACGCCTGGAAGTTTTGGTACTAGGGGTAGCTCTTTTTTAATTACTTCTTTTCCTATTTCAGAGCTTATCATGGCTTCTCTTTTTGGTAATTTGAATACCAACAGATGAACACTGTTTTAGGATTTCTAATTTTTCAATTTTCAACATTATTTTAGCAATCCTTTTGTCTTTAAATAGTTCGTCAAAGACAGCTTCTGCTAAAGTTTCTAGGAAATTGTAATGTTTCTTTTTTACAAGTTTGGTAATTAATTTTACTATAGTTCCATAATTAACAATAGATTTTATGTCTTTATCGCTTGAAGGTTTTTTATCTTCATAGTCTATTTCAAGACTAAATTTAACTTTCTGCGGTTTTTCTTTTTCAAAATCGTAATAACCAAGTTTTAAATCTAAGATTAATTCATTAATTAGAATTTTTTTATCATAATTAAATAGACTTTTATTTTTGTCTATTTTGACAATTTTTAAATTATTTTTTTTCATTCTTTGCCCATTACATCTGGTGTTTGCCAGTTAAGATTTTGACCACTATCAATAGCCAAAACTTGACCAGTAATAGATATATTTTTAATAAAAAAGTCAACAGCATTACAAATTTGCCCCACATCAACTTGTCTTTTTAGGGGTGTTGCCAAATATTGCTTTTTGAAATGTTTTTCAGATTGTCTTTGATTTTTTATAGTGGGTCCAGGTGCAATTGCATTTACCCTTATACCTGGAGCCAAACTCATAGCGCTAGTTTTTGTTAAAGTATATAAACCAGTTTTGCTAATAGTGTATGAAAAAAAGTAAGGGGTTAATTTGAAAACTCTTTGATCAATAATATTTATAATATTATTATTTTTACCTTTAACATTTTTAGCGAATTCTTTAGTTAATAAAGCAGGTGCTCTTAAATTAGTTCTTAAATGCTTACTCCAACTATCTAATGAAAAATTTTCTAATTTGTCATTTTCAAATAAAGAAGCGTTATTAACAAGACAATCAAAAAATTTTAGTTTTGATTTTGCAAATTTAATTATTTTTTTTATATCAGTTTCTTTGCTCAAATCACCTTTGACTAAGTATACTTTTGTACCTTTGTTAGATAATTCTTCTTTTAATTTTTCTGCTTTTAATTTTGACTTGTTATAATGGATCAAGATTTCTTTATTTTTACCAGATAATTTCCTTGCGATTGCTGCACCCATTCGAGTAGCTCCACCAGTAATTATTATTTTCCGTGCTTCCATTTCTTATCTCTTTTTTTTGTAACTTTAGTTCCTGGCATACCCATGGTTGATCTACCTTTCGGATAAAGCTTATTTTTTACATCATACTGCCTTATTTTTGGATTTAATGTAATTTCTAATTCAGTACTTTCCAATTTTCTTATTTCATCTCGTATTTTAGCAGCTTCTTCAAACTCTAAATTAGAGGCTGCTTCTTTCATTTTTTTATCTAGTGCTTTAAGATGTTTTTTAAGATTTCCTCCAACATTAGAGCCTTCACTTATTTTAACGTAGTCTTTCTCATAAACACTCTCAAGAATGTCGCTTATCTCTTTTTTTACTGATTTTGCATCTATCTTATGTTTCTTATTATAATCTAATTGAATTTTCCTTCTTCTATCTGTTTCTGCAATTGCTTTTTTTATACTTTTTGTCTCTTTGTCAGCATACAAAATTACTTTACCATCAACATTTCTAGCTGCTCTTCCTATAGTTTGAATTAAAGAAGTTTCAGACCTTAAAAAACCTTCTTTATCAGCATCTAAAATTCCAACTAATGCACATTCAGGTATATCTAATCCCTCCCTTAACAAGTTAATTCCAACTAGAACATCAAATACACCCATTCTTAAATCTCGCATGATTTCAATTCTTTCAAGTGTATCAATATCTGAGTGGAGGTATCTTACTTTGATACCGTTCTCATGAAGATATTCAGTTAAATCCTCAGCCATTTTTTTTGTTAGTGTTGTAACTAATACTCTATGATTATTTTCAATTACTTTTTTACACTCATGCATTAAATCATCGACTTGATTTTTGGCAGGTCGTATTTCTACGACTGGATCTATAAGACCAGTTGGTCTGATAACTTGATCAATGAATTTCCCCTTAGTTTGTTCTAGTTCCCATGGTCCAGGAGTCGCTGAGACGAAAACAGTCTGAGTTCTCATCAAGTCCCATTCTTCAAATTTTAATGGTCTATTATCCATGCATGAAGGAAGTCTAAAACCATATTCTGCTAAAGTGCTTTTTCTTGATCTATCACCCTTATACATACCATTAAGCTGAGGAACTGTAACGTGACACTCATCCACAAATATCAAAGTATTATCAGGAAAGTATTCAAAAAGAGTAGGAGGGGGCTCTCCTGGTTTTCTTCCTGACAAAAACCTTGAATAGTTTTCAATACCAGCACACGAACCAGTTGCTTCAATCATTTCAAGATCAAATTTAGTTCTTTCCTCTAATCTTTGCGCTTCTAATAATTTATTTTCAGCACGGTGTTTTTTTAGAGTTACTTCTAATTCTTTTTTAATATTAATTACCGCTTGCTCAATTGTAGGTTTTGGAGTGATGTAGTGACTGTTTGCATAAACTTTTACTAAACTTAATTCTCTTACTTTATCACCAGTTAAAGGATCAAACTCTTCTATTTGTTCAAGCTTATCTCCAAACAAACATAATCTCCAAGCTCTATCCTCTAAGTGTGATGGAAAAATTTCTAAGTATTCCCCTCTTGCTCTAAATGTTCCTCTATAAAAATTTTGATCATTACGTTTATATTGAAGAGCTACTAAAGACTTTATTATTTCTTCTCTGTTGTAATCATAATTTTTTTGGAGTGTTAAAGTCATTTTGCTATATGCTTCAACAGATCCAAGACCATAAATACAAGAAACGCTCGCAACAATTAATACATCGTCTCTTTCCAAAAGAGATCTAGTTGCTGAGTGCCTCATTCTATCAATTTGTTCGTTAATAGAGGCCTCTTTCTCAATATATGTGTCTGATCTTGGAACATAAGCTTCAGGAGTGTAATAGTCATAGTAGGAAACAAAATATTCAACAGCATTGTCAGGAAAAAAGGTTTTCATTTCCCCATAAAGTTGAGCGGCAAGAGTTTTATTTGGAGCTAAAATCAAGGCGGGTCTATTGGTAGCTTCAATAACTTTTGCCATGGTAAAAGTTTTTCCAGATCCTGTTACTCCAAGTAAAACTTGATTAAATTGATCTTTGTTAGCACCATTAACTAATTTTTTTATGGCCTCAGGCTGATCTCCTGCAGGTTTAAAATCAGATTTAATTTTGAATTTTTTTCCACCCTCTAGTTTTCCACCAATTTTAGGATTTTTACTCTGAATATCTGTAATTAAATCTTGATAAGTATTTTCCATATATTAAACAACGTAGTAGAATTTATTTATATTTCAATGAGCATAATATCAGACAGTTTAAAGAAGATTAAACCATCACCTACTATTGCTGTTACTCAAAAAGCAAGAGAATTAAAAGCTGCTGGAAAAGATGTTATTGGACTTGGTGCAGGAGAACCAGATTTTGATACTCCAGATAATATTAAACAAGCAGCTATAAAAGCTATTAACGATGGTGATACTAAATACACAGCAGTAGATGGCACTCCAGCATTAAAAAAAGCTATAGTAGAAAAATTTAAAAAAGAAAATAATTTAGATTATACAATTGATCAAATTACAGTTGGTGCTGGTGGAAAGCATGTAATTTATAATGCAATGATGGCCACATTAAACGAAGGTGATGAAGTTATAATTCCTGCTCCTTATTGGGTTTCTTATCCCGATATGGTTTTATTAGCTGGAGGAAAACCAGTAATAATGGAATGCAATGAAAAACAAGGTTTTAAAATAAATGCAAATGATCTTGAGAAATTTATAACTCCAAAAACAAAATGGATTATTCTTAACTCTCCTTCAAATCCAACTGGAGCATGTTATTCGGAGCAAGATATAAAAGCAATTGCAGCTATTTTAGAAAAACATACTCATGTACATATTTTAAGTGATGATATTTATGAGCATGTGACTTATGAGGGCTTCAAATTTTTTACAATTGCTCAAATTGATTGTTTAAAAAATAGAGTTCTTACAATGAATGGTGTGAGTAAAGCTTATTCAATGACAGGCTGGAGAATAGGGTATGCAGCTGGTCCAAAAGATATTGTTAAAGCTATTGCTAAAATTCAATCACAATCAACAACCAATCCTTCTTCTATTAGTCAAGCTGCTGCAGTTGAAGCACTAAGTGGAACACAAGACTTTATCAATGAAAGAGCAAATTCTTTTCAGGAGAGAAGAGATTTTGTGGTTAATTCTTTAAATGCAATAGATGGAATTGAATGTCTAAATCCAGATGGAGCGTTCTATGTCTTTCCAAGTTGCAAAGGTTTAATGGGTAAAAAAGACCCAAATGGAAATGAAATTAAATCTGATACTGATTTTGTTCAATCATTATTAGAGAATAGTGGGATCGCTGTAGTCCAAGGCTCTGCATTTGGTTTAGAAGGTTTTTTTAGAATTTCATATGCAACTTCAATGGAAAATTTAAAAAAAGCAATGGATAAAATATCTATTTTTTGTAAATCCTTAAATTAATGAAAACAGCCCTAGTGTTTGGTTCATCGGGTTTAGTTGGTGGGCATCTTGTTAATCAACTTATCCTGAATTCAAATTATTCAAAAATAAAGATTTTTGTTCGTTCAAAAGTAGAACTTATTAATCCAAAAATTGAAATTATTGATACTAATTTTAATGATTTAGAAAAGTATAGAAATGATATTAAAGGTGAAGACTGTTTTTTTTGTATTGGTACAACAAGAAAAAATTCACCTAATCAAAATGAATATGAAAGAGTTGAACTCAATATTCCTAGACAAATTGTCCAAATCGCTAAATCAAATTCAATTAAATCATTTTTTTTCGTTTCATCTGGTTATGCAGATCCAAAAAGTTCAGGTGATTATTTAAAATTCAAAGGATTAGTTGAACAAGAAATTAAAAATCAAAATTTTGATAAAATTGGGATTATGAGACCATCTTTTTTATTGGGAAATAGAAAAGAAAAAAGAATAGGTGAAAAATTTGGTATAATATTATTTAAATTGTTAACTCCAATGTTAGTTGGGCCTTTAAGAAAAATGAGGCCAATTAGGGCAGAAATAGTCGCCAAAGCAATGGTAAAATTGGCAAATGAAAATATTAATCAAAGTATATTTGAGTCAAATGAGATTGCTGAATTAGTGAGATAGGAATTTTTCAGCTTCTAATGCTGCCATACAACCCATTCCTGCAGCTGTAACGGCTTGTCTAAAAGTTTTGTCTTTAACATCTCCAGCAGCATAAACTCCAGGAATATTTGTTTCAGTAGAATCTGGTTTAGTAATTAAATAGCCCTCATTATCCATATTAAGTTGATCTTTGAATAGTGAAGTTGCTGGATCGTGACCAATAGCGATAAATAGTCCATCTATTTTTAATTCTTCAGTTTTATCTGTTTTTAAATTTTTAATTTTAATTCCTTTAACATTTTTAGGCTCTTGATCTCCTAACACATCTTCAACAACAGAGTCCCAAATAATTTCTATTTTTTTATTTTCCATTAATTTTTTTTGAAGCATTTTTTCAGCTCTCAAATTATCTCTTCTATGAATTAATTTAACTTTGGATGCAAACTTTGTAAGGAACATCGCTTCTTCAACAGCTGCATTGCCTCCTCCAACAACTGCTACTTCTTTATCTTTAAAGAAAAAACCATCACACGTAGCGCACGCAGAAACACCAAATCCTCTAAATTCTTGTTCAGATTTCAGATTTAACCATCTGGCCTGAGCCCCTGTAGAAATAATTATGCTATCAGCAGTATATTTTTGCCCACTATCGCCTATAGCTTCAAACGGAGTAGATTTTAAATTTACCGAGCCAATATGATCTTCAATCATTTCAGTTCCAACTGCTTTTGCTTGTTCTTTCATTTGATCCATCAACCACGGACCTTGAATAACTTCAGCAAATCCTGGAAAATTTTCAACATCAGTAGTTGTTGTTAATTGACCTCCAGGTTCAGAACCATAAACTAAAATTGGATTTAACATCGCTCGAGCCGCATAAACTGCTGCTGTGTATCCGGCAGGACCAGATCCAATTATTAACACTTTTGTGTGTTTAGTTGGATTTTGACTCATATGAAAGCTATATAGTGATTAATGTCTAAATTAAAAGGTTTATTATTAACTCAAGGAATGCATGGCATGATAAGCCAGGTAGAAGGTTTAGCAAAAGGCTTAGATATTGATTTTACACACCATAAGGTTGAACTAAATAATTTTTGGAAAATTGTTCCACCAAAATTAACACCAGTATCACAAAAGGTTTATAAAAAAATAAACGAGTCTGATTTTGATGTAATTATTTCATGTGGAAGAAAAAGCGTGATTCCCTCAATCCATTTAAAAAGTATTTCAAAAAAAAAAGTTTTAAATATTCATATTCAAGATCCAAAGGTAGATTTTAATCATTTTGATTTTATTGTTGCTCCCGAACATGATGGGATAAGTGGTGCAAATGTAATTAAAACAAAAGGTGCAATTCACTATTTAACAGAAAATGAAATTGAAGAAAATAGAAGTTATTTAAATTCATATATCAAACAGGACAATAGAAAAGTTTGGTGTCTGATAATGGGTGGTCCTACAAAATATTATGACTACTCAACAAAAAATATGAAGCACATCTTTTCAATTTTCTATAAACTATTGAAAAAACATGATTTTCAACTTGTGGTGATACCTTCAATGAGAACACCATTAAATACTATACATTATGCAAAAGAGTTTTTTGGAGAAAATCACACTGTGATAATGAATGTTGATAAAAAAGCTTATCTTTCAGCTTTAGCTATTTCGGAAAATATAGTTGTTACATGTGACTCTAGCTCAATGATATCTGAAGCTGCTTTGACTGGAAAACCAATTTATGTTGCTAATATTTTACCAAAAAGAAAAGATGTCAGATTTCAAAATTTTAGAAATTTATTTAGAGAATTAAATATTACTAGAAACTTAGGTGAAGAAATTGAAAATTGGAACTATCAAAAATTAGATGAAACGAATAGAGTAGCGAAAATTATTAAAGAAAAAATACAATCATAATGTCATTTTTAAATTCAATTAAAAATAATTCAAAAGAACATAATTTCCCTTTTAATCACTGGGAGTATAGTGATGCTTTGTCTGAAGGAGCAATTGATGAAATTGTTAAAGCTGACATTCCTGATGTCAGTAAACATAATCTTAATTATGATGGAACAAGAGCAATAGATGGTGGAGCTGCAGAATTTAGAAAAGGTATAGCTTCAGGTGGACAAGCAATAAAGTTTAGATGTTTTATTAATAAAGAAAACTCATCTCAATTTCCAAATTTAGTAAAATTTATAAATGAACTTCAGTCTAAAGAAACATATGAAACAATTTCTAAAATGATAAATAAAGATTTATCAAATTCCTATGTTAGGGTTGAGGTTATATGTGACAGAGAGGGTTTTTGGTTAAAACCTCATTGCGATATAAAAGAAAAACTTATGTCAGGCTTAATATTTGTTAATAAAACAAATGAATCTGAAGATTTAGGAACTGATTTTTACAATGAAAAATTAGAAAAGGTTAAGACACTTCCTTACAAACATAATTATGGCTATCTCTTTACAAGTGGACCAAACACTTGGCATGGTATGGAGAAGAAAAAGATCGTTAAAGAAAGACGATGTATTCAAGTAAATTATGTTACCTTTGAAACTGATTGGAAAGTAAATTCTTAAACGTTCTGAAGAGAAATCACTTCTAATTTTTTTGTTTTTAGCGATTTAATTGCCTCTAAACAAGCTTGAGCTGTAGACATGTTAGTACAATAAGGAACTTTATTCTTTAGTGTTGCTCTTCTTAAAGCTATTGCGTCACTTAATCGATGTTCACTATTTCCACCCCCAGTATTTATCACCAATGCAATTTTTTTAGAGTCTAAAACATCCACTATATGTGGTGAACCTGTGCTTACTTTATTTATAATTTTACATTTCATCCCATGCTTTCGAATGTATTCTGCAGTTCCTCTAGTTGCACATAATGTAAAGTTAAGTTTAAGAAGTTCTTTAGCTAAATCTATTCCTTCATCTTTGTGACTATCTTTGAGAGATATAAAAGCTAATCCTTGTTTTGGTAATGAGTTAGCTGCTGCGATTTGACTTTTAGCAAAAGCCATTCCAAAATTTTTATCAAAACCCATAACTTCTCCTGTCGACTTCATCTCGGGCCCTAACAATAAGTCACTGTTGGGAAATTTATTAAATGGAAATACAGCTTCTTTGACTGCGTACATACCTTTAGATTTATCTTTTAAATTAAACTTAGATAACTTTTCACCAGCCATTACTCTTGATGCAATTTTAGCTAGAGGCAATCCTTTTGCTTTTGACACAAAAGGTACTGTTCGACTTGCTCTAGGATTTACTTCAATCACATAAATTTCATCTTTTTTTATTGCAAACTGTATATTCATGAAACCTTTTACATTTAAAGCTATAGCAAGTTTTTTAGTTTGATTTTCTATTTCTTTAAGAAGATAAGGTTTAATTGATACAGGTGGTAAACTACAAGCTGAGTCTCCTGAATGGATTCCAGCTTCTTCGATATGTTGCATAATTCCAGCAACATGAACCTGTTTTCCGTCTGATATGGCATCCACATCTACTTCCATTGCATGATCAATAAATTTGTCAATCAAAATTGGATTTTCTTCTGCAGCTTTAAATGCCTCTTCAACAAATTTTTTAAGTTGATTTTTTTCATGAACAATTTCCATTGCTCTTCCACCTAGAACATATGAAGGTCTTACCATTAATGGTAATCCTATTTTGTCTGCAATTTTTATTGCCTGATTAAATGTCTTTGCAATCCCACTCTCAGCTTGTTTTAGTTTTAATTTATTTAATAAATTTCTAAATCTATTTCTATCCTCTGCTAAATCGATAGAAGTATATTGAGTTCCTAAAATTGGAAGTTTGTTATCGTGCAAAAATTTAGCAAGTTTAATTGGAGTTTGGCCTCCAAACTGAGCTATTACTCCTATCAGATTTCCTTTTTCTTGTTCTTTTTTAATTATGTTAAAAACATATTCTTCTTTTAATGGTTCAAAGTATAATCGATCACTCGTATCATAGTCTGTTGATACTGTTTCAGGGTTACAATTAATCATAATAGTCTCAAAACCTGCATCTTTTAATGAAAAACTTGCCTGACAACAGCAATAATCAAACTCAATTCCTTGACCAATTCTATTTGGTCCTCCTCCAAGAATAATTATTTTTTTCTTATTAGATGGATCTGCTTCACATTCTGAGTTAATTGAAAAGTTTCTTTGATATGTTGAATACATATAAGGCGTAAACGATTTGAATTCAGCTGCACAAGTATCTACTTTTTTATAAACTGGAAGTATTTTAAGCGCTGATCTTTTTCTTCTAACAATTTCTTCAGACGTTTTAGTTAATTCTGAAAGTTTTTTATCTGAAAATCCTATTGATTTTATTCTATTAAATTCTGTAAAATCCACAGGAAGTCCTTTAGTTTTTATTTGTGTTTCACAATCGACTATCTCTTTAATTTGTTCTAAAAACCAAGGATCAATTTTTGATAAATTATATATTTTCTTTAAGTTAATTTTTTTTCTAATTGCTTCAGCAACTAATAATATCTTATTTGGAATAGTTTCTTTAAGC
Source organism: uncultured Pelagibacteraceae bacterium (assembly GCA_902596375.1). Classification (GTDB taxonomy): domain Bacteria; phylum Pseudomonadota; class Alphaproteobacteria; order Pelagibacterales; family Pelagibacteraceae; genus Pelagibacter. The sequence goes on along the minus strand of CACJTU010000003.1, from coordinate 29,537 downwards.
TTCTTTTCAATTTGCTTTTTATTTAAATCAAAAATTCTGTCTAAACCTGAAAAACCAGTTTCAAGAGATACCAGCGCCTTTTGCAAAGATTCTTTAAAGTTTCTTCCAATAGCCATTGCTTCACCTACTGATTTCATTGATGTCCCTAAAGTTGCAGGAGAAGTAGAAAATTTTTCAAATGTAAATCTTGGAATTTTAGTCACCACGTAATCTATACTTGGTTCAAATGATGCAGGAGTAACTTTAGTTATTTCATTTTTTAATTCATCCAGAGTATAACCGACTGCTAATTTTGCAGCTACTTTCGCAATTGGAAACCCAGTTGCTTTTGATGCAAGTGCTGATGATCTTGATACACGTGGATTCATTTCAATGACAACCATTCGACCATTTTTAGGATTGATAGCAAACTGAACATTTGATCCTCCAGTTTCAACTCCAATTTTTCTCAAACATGCAATAGATGCATTTCTCATTACTTGGTATTCTTTATCTGTAAGTGTAAGAGCTGGTGCAATTGTTACTGAGTCACCCGTATGAATTCCCATTGGATCTATATTTTCAATCGAGCAAATGATGATACAGTTATCTTTCTTATCTCTTACAACCTCCATCTCAAATTCTTTCCAGCCCTCTAGACATTCCTCAACAAGAACTTGGCTTACTGGAGACTCATGCAATCCATTTTTAATAATCTTAAAATAATCTTTTCTAGTTTTGGCTATTCCTCCACCAAGCCCACCAAGTGTAAAAGCAGGTCTTATAATTGCAGGTAAACCAATTTTTTTTAATACTTTTGATGCTTGATTATTATTATTTACTATTTCTGATTTTGGTAAATCTAAACCAATATCTATCATATTTTTTCTAAATTTCTTTCTGTCCTCGGCATTAGAAATTGCTTTAGAATTTGCTCCTATCAACTCAATTTTGTATTTTTTTAGAATTCCCTTTTTCTCTGCTTCCATTGCAAGGTTAAGCGCAGTTTGCCCTCCCATTGTTGGAAGAATTGCATCGGGTTTTTCTTTTTTTAGAATTTTTTCTAATACATCTAGTGTAATTGGTTCAATATAAGTTTTATCCGCAACATCTGGATCAGTCATGATTGTTGCAGGATTTGAGTTTATTAAAACTACTTTATAACCCTCATCTTTAAGAGCTTTACATGCTTGTGTCCCTGAATAATCAAATTCACATGCTTGTCCTATAATTATTGGACCAGCTCCTACAACTAATATTTTTTTAATATCTTTTCTTTTTGGCATTTTTTTTCATGTTGTTAATAAATTCTTGAAATAAATAAACACTATCTTGGGGTCCTGGATTAGACTCTGGATGATATTGAACTGAAAAGATGGGTTTATTTTTTAGTTTGATACCTTCAATACTATTATCAAATAAAGATTTATGTGTGACCTCAATATTTTTAGGCAATGTTTCTTTAACTACTTCAAATCCATGGTTTTGACTCGTTATCTCAACATTATCATGAATTAAATTTTTAACAGGGTGATTTGCTCCTCTATGACCAAGCTTCATTTTTTTTGTCTTGCCCCCTAATGCTAACGCTAAAATTTGATGACCCAAACAAATACCAAATATTGGTAAATTTTTTTTAATTAGATCTTTAATAATTTCTATAGCATATTTCCCTGTTGCAGCTGGATCACCAGGACCATTTGATAAAAATATTCCATTTGGTTTTAAAGCTAAAATTTTGTGGGCACTAGTTTTACATGAGACAACTGTAACTTTACAGTTGAAGTCAGAGAAATATCTTAAGATGTTTTTTTTAATTCCATAATCAATTGCAACAACATGAAATGAGTTCTTATTATTTTTTTTATATCCAAGTTCTTTTTTCCAGGTTTTAAGACCTTTCCAAATATAATTTTTCTGGGTTGAAACTACTTCTGCAAGATCAAGATTTTTTAATCCACTCCATTTTATTGTAGAGTTGGTCAATTTATTAATATTAAATTTTCCCTTTTTTGAATAACTAATAGTACCTTTGGGGGCGCCTTTATCTCTTATAAAGTTTGTTAGGCTTCTGGTATCTAAGCCAGTAATTCCAACTATTTTATTTTTCTTTAGCCAAGTATCTAAATGTAGGAATGATCTGTAATTTGAGGGTGAAGTTATTTCAGAATTAATTATCACCCCTCTTGCCCATATTTTATCAGATTCATGATCTTCTTTATTGGTTCCAACATTTCCAATATGAGGGAAGGTAAAGTTAATAATTTGACCCGCATATGACGGATCAGAGATGATTTCTTGATAGCCTGTTAAGGATGTATTAAAGCAAACTTCGCCTGTTGCGTTTCCCTGGTATCCAATTCCAATTCCTTTGAATACCTTTTTATTTTCTAAAACTAAAACTCCTGTATTGATTTGAGATTTTATTTTTGAGTTAGTTTTTTTTGATTTTTTGTTCAATTACAACTCATGAGTTAAAGGTTAATACAATAATTGCTTTATTATCGCAACAGAGATGTAATATAAAATTGTAAAAAAACAATTTTTCTTTTGAAGAATTTTTTCTTTAAAGTAGATTAAAAAATTATGTCATTAAAACAGACCATCGAAAACGAATATAAAATTGCTCTAAAATCGAAAGATAAAAATAAAATATCAACCTATAGGTTAATATTATCTTCGATTAAGGATTTGGATATTGTTAACAGATCAGGCCCTAACAAAAAGGAAACTGATGATGAGGACATTAAGAAACTTTTAAAAAAAATGGTTAAACAACGAGCCGAATCTATCGATATTTATAAAAAAAATAATAGGACAGATCTTTTAGAGGTTGAACAAAATGAATATGAGATTTTAACAAGTTTTTTACCAAAACAGCTTAGCGAAGAAGAAACTAAGAAAATTTGTTCAGATGTTATTTCGAAAATTGGAGCAAATTCATTAAAAGATATGGGTAAAGTTATGGGTGAATTAAAAAAAACTCATGCAGACGAAATTGATTTTTCCAAAGCAGGATCATTGATTAAAGAATTGTTGAATAAATAATGAAATATCCAAAAGAGTACCTTGATGAAATTAAAAATAGGTTGAAAGTTTCAACGGTAGTATCAAAGACTGTTTCCTTAAAAAAACGAGGTAAAGAATTTGTGGGTTTATCACCTTTTAAAAATGAAAAAACACCTTCATTTACTGTTAATGATGAAAAAGAATTTTATCATTGTTTTGCAACTTCTGAACACGGAAATATTTTTGATTTTGTAATGAAAACTCAAAATTTTAAGTTTGGAGAGGCAGTTAAATACCTAGCTCAACTAGCAGGTATGCAGCCATATATGTTTTCAAAACAAGATGAAGAAAGAGAAAAAAAGTGGAATGAGTATAAATCTATTTTTAGTGATTACGTAAACTATTACCATAATGAACTTTTAAAAAATGAAAATTATTCAATTGCTAGAGATTATTTAAAAAATAGATCACTAAGTAAAGATGAAGTAAAAAAATTTAAAATAGGATACATAGAAAAAAATCCAAATTTTTTCGAAAAATTAAAAGAAGATTATAGTGAACAAACTTTAGTAGAAACTGGTTTATTTTATTTAGACGAGAAAAAAAAATTTTATGTCGAAAGATTTAGAGGTCGATTAATTTTTCCAATCAACAACATTTCAGGTCAGCCAATTGCTCTAGGTGGAAGAATAATTGAAAATTTAGATTACTTAGCTAAATATATAAATTCACCTGAAACAAATTTTTTTAAAAAAGGATCAAATTTATATAATTTAGATTTAGCAAGAAAACTTTCTAATAAAATTGATCATATTTATCTGGTTGAAGGATACATGGATGTTGTAGGTCTTAGCAAAAATGGAATTGATAATGCAGTTGCAAATCTTGGTACGTCTTTAACCGATAAGCAAATTTCAACTTTAAATCAATTTTTTGATGATATCATAATTTGTTTTGATGGTGACGAAAGTGGATACAAAGCTGCTGTTAGAGCTGCTGAAAATTCAATAAAGGAACTGAAACCCGAAAAACAAATTTCATTTTTATTTCTGCCAGATAAAGAAGATCCAGATAGCTATGTGAATAAAAATGGTAAAGCTAATTTTATAGATTTTACAAAGCAGAGCAAATTATCAATTCATCAATTTATTTTTAGTCATTACAAAAAACAAACTAAAAATAATCCCTCATCGATGGCTATTTTTGAGAAGAAACTAAAAGCTATTGCAAATACAATAAAAGATGATTTTATAAAAAAATATGTTTTGGAATATTTTTTAGAAAAAATTGCTGAGTTAACACCGCATTCAAATCAAAATAATAAAAGATTTTACTCAAAAAAAACAAAATCTTTAGAAAGTACAAAAAAATATTTTAAAGAAAGTCAGTCTTTGACTGGAGTAGAATTAAAAGAATTTTCTTTATTATATTTGGTTATGAATAAACTCGATTTGTTGCAAGGAAATATTCATTTGATTGAAAATATAAAATTATTTACTGAGTTTAATAAAAAAATATTTGAAAAGATTGTTGAAAAATTAAAATCTGGTTCACAAATTACAATTCAAGATCTTAACCTGGATGCTCAATTATTAGAAAAAATAAACAAATTTGCTCCAATCAAACATATCCTAAAAAATCAATCTGAGGATGATCAAAAAATAATCGAATTATTAGAGGACATCTCTAGAGATTTGATGAATTATGATCTTGAGTTCAGAATTCAGGAATTAGAATCGAAGTTTTCTGTGGATATGAGTGAGTCTACATTTAATGAGCTAAAAGAGCTCAAAAAAAAGCAGAATCTCAATTAAACTGACTAAATTATTAATAGATTTTTATATAATTGACATTATATAAGGTCTCTAAACTCAGATTATCGTGGAAAGAATTATTACAAAATCATTTGCTAGACTTATGGGTCGAGGAACCCATAGAGGCTTTATTACTTATGAAGAGTTAAGTAAATCTTTAGGTAAAAGAAATTTATCTGATGAAAATTTATCTCAAGCATTTATTCATATTCTGGATGAAAATATTACATTAGTAGAGAAAAAATCAGATTTTAAAGTTTTAAGAAAAAAAGAGAATTCTAATAAAGAAGAAGGCAAGACGATTGAAAAAAGTGACGATCCAATAAGAATGTATCTTCGTGAAATGGGTGGTGTTGAGCTTCTTTCGAGAGAAGGTGAGATTGCAATAGCTAAAAGAATTGAAGCAGGCAAAGATGTGATGTTAATTGCACTTTCTCAAAGCCCTATTACTGCTCAACAATTTTTTGAATGGAATGAACAACTTCAAAAAGACGAAATTTTAGTTAGAGAGATTATTGATATCGATACTAATTATATGGAAGATGAGTCAACTGGCCCTAGCGCAAAACAAAAAAATTCAGGAGAAACAGATAAAGATGATGGATCATCTGATGATGAAGATGATTTTAACCCAACACTTGCCGCTATGGAAACAGAGATAAAACCTAAAGTTTTAAAAACTATAAATACACTAAATAAAGAATACATGAGACTTATAAAATATCAAAAAGAAAAACTTGATTGCGTTTTGAATTCTAAAAATTTTTCTCCTGCAAAAGAAAAAGGTTACGAAAAAATTGTAAATGATATTTTAGAAAATATTAAATCTCTTCAACTATCTCCTTCAGTTTTAGAGGAGCTGGTTCAAAAACATTATATTGAAAATAAAAAAATTATTTCTTTGGAGGGAAACTTACTTCGATATGCTATGGATCATAAAATTTCGAGAAGTGAGTTTATTAAATTTTATATTGGTAATGAGATTAATCCAAATTTTAAGAAATTTTTAGATACCAACTTAGTATGGAAAAACTTCTTTGTTAAATATAAAGAAGAATTTAAGAATATAAGAGAAAGATTAATAGAAATAAGTCATAAATTAGGAATTTCAGTGACTGACTTTAAAAAGTTAGTTAGTAGAATACAAAAAGGTGAAAAAGAGTCACGTATAGCAAAAAAAGAAATGGTAGAAGCAAATCTTAGGTTGGTTATTTCAATTGCAAAAAAATATACCAACAGAGGACTTCAATTCTTGGATTTAATTCAAGAAGGAAATATAGGCTTGATGAAAGCGGTTGATAAATTTGAGTATAGAAGAGGTTATAAATTTTCTACTTATGCTACGTGGTGGATTAGGCAAGCAATTACAAGATCAATTGCTGACCAGGCAAGAACAATAAGAATTCCAGTGCATATGATAGAAACTATAAATAAAATTGTAAGAACTCAAAGACTTATATTAAGTGAATTTGGTAGAGAGGCAACTCCAGAAGAGCTAGCAAAAAAACTACGAATGCCTTTAGATAAGGTGAGAAAAGTTTTAAAAATATCAAAAGAACCAGTTTCATTAGAAAAACCTGTAGGAGATGAAGAAGATAGTAGTCTAGGAGATTTTATAGAAGATACAAAAGCTCTAGCTCCATTAGAGCAAGCTATAAAGTCAAACCTAGGAGAAGCAACAACAAAAATTTTATCTACCCTTACACCACGGGAAGAAAGGGTGTTAAGAATGAGGTTTGGTGTTGGAATGAATACAGACCATACATTGGAAGAAGTTGGATTACAGTTCTCGGTGACAAGAGAAAGAATTAGGCAAATTGAAGCTAAAGCACTTAGAAAACTAAAACATCCTAGTCGATCAAAGCAATTAAAAAGTTTCTTAGAAAGTTAGATCTGGGCCGTTAGCTCATCGGTTAGAGTACCTCGTTGACATCGAGGGGGTAGTTAGTTCGATTCTAACACGGCCCACCATTTAATAGTTATCTTTAATTGATAAGTATAAAAAAATGATATAGTTAATTCATATTTTGGGCCTGTAGCTCAGTTGGTTAGAGCAGTACACTCATAATGTATTGGTCCCAGGTTCGAGTCCTGGCGGGCCCACCAAATTCCAATAAATCAAGTTAATTAAGCTAAAATTTTTTATTAAATAATTAAAAATACCTAGAAAAAAATTATTCGAGGAGTCGAGCTCAATTTAACAATCTACTGGTTAGTATATATAAGGTGTGTTAATTTTGTATTTTTTCTTTGGTGTTGCATAACCGGTATATTGATATAAATGACAATAATATCATATGATCAAAAAAAGTATTAAGTTTGTTATCGCTAGTAGTGTTTTACTAGTTTTTATTTTTGGATACTTTTTGTATGCTAAAGATAAAAGAATGTGGCCTTTTGGATCATCTATAAGCTACATGATTCCTAATAGTGCTAAGTCTTTAATTTATGGATTCATACAAGATAAAAATAAAGAAATAGAAACATATTTTTATAATTTGGAATTATCTTATTATCAAATTCCAAATAATAATTATTTGACAACTGGTGGTTCTATTAAGCAAATTAATACTGAAAAAATTCTTTATGTAAGTGAAAATGGAGAAATCTATTTATTTGATATAAATAAAAAAAAATTTTTTAAAAATAAAAATCATTTTAATGAATTTAACAATGTACGTGATATCGAAATTGATAAAAGTAAGAAAAAATTTTATATAGTTGCAGTAAAAAAAGACGGGAAAAATTGTGGGTCCATTAATTTGATTAAATATGACTATGACTTAATAAAAAATTCGATAAATTTTTATAATAAAAAAACTTTATGGGAATCTGAAAAAAATTGTTCATTTAAATCTAAACTTTCAGGCGCAAGAGTGCTAAAAGTAAAAGAAAATTTTTATGTATCAACTGGAATTTTTGTAGATCCATCATATTCAGGAATTATACCTGAGAACTTTTCTCAAGATATTAAAAGTTCTTTTGGAAAAATTATCAAAATAAACAATAAAGAATCCACAATTTTTGCCACTGGTTTTAGAAATCCACAAGGTTTATTTAATATAAAAAATACTGAAATAATTTTTGGTACAGACCATGGCCCTAATGGAGGAGATGAGGTAAATTATATTAGTAAATTTCATAACTATGGTTGGCCGTGTATTTCTTATGGAAAACTTTACAGTAAATTTTCAGATGAATATAACAAGGGAAGAGATTTTCCTCATATAAAAAAATTAAATAATGACGTTATTTATCCTACACTTAAAGAATTAGAGGATTTTTGTGATCAAAATAAATTTTATTCAGAACCTATATATACATTTAGTAGAGAGAAAATTGGAATTTCACAAGGTATTCACTACGATAATGATTACTTTAATCAATTTAAAGATAATATAATAGTTTCATCTCTGGCTGGAAGAACTTTATTTAGATTTGTTTTAAATCAAAACAAAAATGAAATTATTTCCTCTGAGCAAATATACATAGGTAATAGGATCAGAGATTTGGAAGTAACTAATGATGGTAAGCTCTTAGCCCTTACAGATAATGGTTTTTTAATTTATATAGAGAATAGCAATAAAGCATTATCAGACTTTAAACCAAATTAATCTGAAAAAAATTTAAATCTTATATTGCTGATAAGGTTTTATAGAACAATTTCTTGATGTATTGCTCGCAGGCTCTAATCCTATCGAACTCACCATTCATTGTTTGCGTAAAATATTATTTATTAATCTTCTTTAAATCGTCTTTAAATTTATAGTTTTCGTCTGTAAAATAAGTGTTAGCTGGACAAGCTGTAAATCTTACCCAAGTTACAAGTCTATTTGTTTCAATGTTTTTATTTCCACTATGCCATGCCCAGGTGTCTACGGCAAAAATACTTCCTTTCTCACCTTCAATATGTTTTAAATTCAAAGAGTTAGAAGCATAGTTAGAGAAAAGTTTGTCTTGATTAAATAGATGTGATCCAGGATATATTAAAGTTGATCCATTATCTGCGGTTACATTCGTCCAGTAAATAAAGAACGTGATACTGGACATAGAATCCAAGTCTCTATGTAGATTGCATACTCCACTAGTGGTATTAGATTTTTTTGTTAACATAGTATTAACAGAATATATTTCTAGATTTTTTGTAAGTAGATATTTTTCAGCGATTTCTCTCATATTAAAATTTTTAATTATTTCACTAATTTTAGGTAGACTTAAACTTGTTTGAATATCAAAAGAACCATAATTACAATTTTCATTATTTAAAAATTGGTCTAAAGGTATTTTTTCTCCCCCTTCTGTTCCAAGCGGAACATGAGAATTGTATATTTGATTTTGACTTAAAAAAAAATTTGAACCAGTTTTAATATCATTTTCAGATATTTTTCCTAAAAAACTATATGATTGATTATGGATTTCATCTATTGTTTTTTCCAGAGGGTGATTGACTTTAGTTTTCTGATAAAAGAAAAATTTTTTTCTTCTAAATTCTGAATAAATTTGTCCTGAACTGAAAAGTTGAAATACTGATAAAAAATTTGAATATAAACTTTTTTTGTTTAATAATATAAACCTGGATGCTACTTTTTCAACAGCAATAATTAGATATTTCAATATTTTGTACCTTGATAAAATAATTAATGCTTTTAAAAATTTATTAATCATATAAAAATTATCATACCAACTATTAACTTAATTACAAAACTGTGAATTATTTAATTAAAAAAATTATAAAAAGAAATATTTTTCTTGCAAAAAGCGATCTAGATAAAAAAATGATGAAAGTAGGTTATATTTATGATGATATCACCGCAAATTATCTGCTAGGAGACATACACGAAAAAAATATTCAAGAATTACTTAGAAAATATATTTTTAACAAAATTAAACCAGGTATATCTATTGATATTGGTGCACACATCGGGTCTTACTCTGTTTTCTTAAGTAAGTATTTTAAAAATGTATATTCATTTGAGTGTAACCCAACAACATTCAGAATATTAAAGCTTAATACTGAACTTATTAAAAATATCAAAATATTTAATTTATTTTTGTCAAATTCAAATAAAAATGTCTATCTTAATATTAATGAACTCGATAGTGGTAATTGTTACCAGTCTAAAAAACTAAGCAACATTAAAGTCAAATCTGTAAAAACAGAAAATTTTTTTAAAAATAAAATTAAAAAAAAAATAAAATTTATAAAAATAGATGTGGAAGGGCACGAGGCAGAAATACTAAAGTCAATTAAAAATGTGTTAATTAAAAATAAACCTGTGATTTTATTTGAATCACTTGACTCAGAGTATTACAAAAGGCAAAAATCAAGTTTTGAGGTGTTAAAAAAAATTGGATATAGTTACTTTTATACTCCCAATACTCCAGTCAAAATTTCAAAGAAAAATTTTTTCTATAAGGTTTATGGAAAAATTTTGTTTATATTGACTTATTTTAAATTTTTATTTCAAGGTTTAAAAATTGTAGAATTGAAAAAAATTGAAGAAAATATTAATTACCCTGGTATTATAGCTTCATTTGAAAAATTAAATTAATAAATAATAAGATTTTTTAATTTTTAGAAAATTCTTCTAGTTTTTTAAATAATTCTTCTATTTTCCCATCATTAGAATTTAGAATTGAAGTAAATTCTTCTTTTTGAGTTCTTGCTAAACTTAGTCCTTCAATAATTAAATCTCTAATTAGAGGATTATCTGGATTTTTTGTATAAATTCTCCAATCAATTTTAACTTCTGGTCTTTCTGAAGTAGCGACTAGCAAGCTATTAACAATTGTATAATTTTTATTTAAAACTTTTTTACCCAAAACATTAATTTCTGGATTAGTGTATTCAGCTAATCTACTAGAAAAACTTTTTAAAAAATAATTCTCAAATAACTCTGAATACTTTGCTTTTTGTTCATTATTTAAATTTTTTCTTGCAGAACCTAGAGAGTAAAAACCAACACCTCTAATATCAACAGTATCTTTTGCAATTAATTTTAATTTATTAATTTTTTCGTTTTTAGTAATATTTTCAGATAAAATTTGAGAAGCTCGATTAACAGTAGACTGTACAAATATATCTGGCTCAATTGAATTTGCATTTGACATGCAAAAAGTAAAAAGTAAAAAAATTATAAGTTTTTTTTTAAAACTCATTTTTTAAAAGTTTATTGATTTTCTATTTCTTCCCAGTCACTGTCATCAAGAGTTTCAACAATTTTATTTGTATTAAGAATTTTTTGTTGTCTATCTTGTAGGTATAAACTTTTCACTGAAGCATAAAAATCAATGGAGTTTTTTTCTAAGTTTTCGATTGCATCATAATTTTTTGCTCTGAAGTCTACACCAGCAGTAATCCTTGAAGCGTAATAGTCAAAATCAGTGAAATAGTGAGTGTCATTATTTACAGTAACATTATACCAGGCATCACCACCTACAAAGTTAGCAATGGAGGCAGTTGCATCTCTCGCAGTACTAGGACCTAAAACTGGTAATACTAAGTAGCATCCTGGTCCAACACCCATTGTTGCTAAAGATTGACCGTAATCTTCTTTTTCATATTCAGGAAAACCCAAATTTTGAGCTACATCAATAAAACCCAAAATACCAATTGTGGAATTTATAATAAATCTTCCAGAGTTTATTCCTGCCTTTTTCATTTCACCTTGAAGAATATTATTGGGTATTGTTACTAGTGTTGATAAATTATCTAAAGAGTTACTTATACCATTTTTTAAAGGTGAGGGTAAAACTCTATATGCACTTGCAACTGGTTTAAAAATTATACCATCTAAAGCTTGGTTGAATGCAAATGTGGCTCTATTTAAATTTTCAAAACAATCTTTAATCTCTGCAGGTTGATTTTTTTTTAAAATTAACTCACCATCAGAACCTGCGTTAGCATTAAAAGCTAGAAAAAAAATTGATATAGTAATTAATATAAATTTTCTAAACATCTTAGCCTGTATAATATATAAATTATTAAAGTAAATTAAGAATTATTTTAAAAAAATGACAATAAAATGTCTATAAAGTAGCCAAAATTGATGCCGAAATTGAGCATAAATACAACCGCTAATTATTCCCCAAATTTTGATTTAAGAAAAAGAAATTCTAAACAAATTAAGTATATTATTTTTCATTATACAGGAATGAAAAATGAAAATGATGCTATAAAAAAATTAACTAGCTTTAAATCAAAAGTAAGTTGCCACTATTTTATAAAATCAAATGGAAAAATATTAACTTTAGTTCCTGATTTGTACATTGCTTGGCATGCTGGTATTTCTTCGTGGAAGAATAAAAAACTTTTAAATAAAAACTCAATTGGAATAGAAATAAATAATCCAGGACATAATTTTAATTATAAAAAATTTTCAAAAAAACAAATAAATTCAATTTTAAATTTAAGTAAATTTTTAATAAAAAAGTATAAAATTAAAAATAATTCTATTTTAGGTCATTCAGATATAGCACCAGATAGAAAAAAAGATCCTGGCGAAAAATTTCCTTGGGAATATTTATCAAGAAATAAAGTTGGATATTGGCATAATATAAATCTTAGATATCTTGTGAAAAAAAGAAATATAAAAACTGACAATGGAAGTAAGATAAAATTTATCAACAATTTATATAAAATTGGTTATTCAAAAAATTTAAAAATTTCAAAGACAAGATATGAAAAAATATTAACAAAGGCTTTTCAAAGAAGGTTTAGACAAAATTTAATAAATGGTGTTATAGATGAGGAATGTCTAATAATAAGTGAAAATCTTTCTAAAAAACTTAATAAAACTTCTTGAAATTTTGGGGTTAGGTAATAAATTCAGTCTGCCAGATAAATGACTTATCGCTTTAAAGTTATTTTAAGGAGGAAAGTCCGGGCTCTACAAGGACACAGTGCCAGGTAATACCTGGCGGGGGAAACCCTAGGGACAGTGCCACAGAAAATAAACCGCCATAACATGGCAAGGGTGAAAAGGTGTGGTAAGAGCACACCGGTTCTATTGGTAACAATGAACGCTGGAAAACCCCACTGGGAGCAAGACTAAGTAGAGATGACATTGTTGAAAAAACTAAAAGCCGTCCTTGGCTAGTCATCAGGGTTAGTTGCTTGAGCTTAAGAGTGATCTTAAGTCTAGATAAATGATAAGTTTAAATGACAGAACCCGGCTTATAGTTTATCTGGCACTCTTGTTAACAACATAATATTTCGAATTATATAAATGTTCTTATTTTGATTCAATAATGAGACATTTATGTTCTTTTTTTCACTTTTTTATTTAAAACGAAAAATAATTAAAAAACATTTATCAAATAAACTCTTTTTGTAAAAAGACCAATAAGTATAAGGAATATCTGTCTTAATTCAGAGTTTGACTATTATTTTAAATACCCATATATTCCCATATATTCCCAATTATGGAATTTATAAATTTTAAAATATATGTTTTTATCTACTTACGAGAACAAATTGGACAAAAAAGGGAGAGTATCTGTGCCTGCTAGTTTCAGGTCATATTTATCAAACTTGGGATATAATGGTGTAATTTGTTATCCTTCATTTAATAATTCTTCTATTGAAGCATGTTCTCAAGATAGAATTGAAAAAATTTCTTCAGCAATAGACTCTTTAAATCCTTTTGAGGAAAAAAGAGATTATTTTGCAACATCAATATTAGCAGAAAGTATAAATTTACAATTTGATAGTGAAGGTAGAGTTTCACTAACATCTAAATTATTAAAACATGCAAAAATTAAAAATAGCATGTTGTTTGTTGGTCAAGGTCAAACATTTCAAATATGGGAACCAACAGCATTTGAAAAATTTAAGATAACAGCGAGAAAAAAGGCAAATATTAATCGAGGTAATCTTAAATGGGAGCTTCAACAAAACAAACAATAGGGGATAAAGATGACAATTAACTTTAAGGCACCAGAAATAAAAGAGCTGCAGCCACGACTACTAGTTTTAGGAGTTGGGGGTGCTGGAGGAAATGCAATTAATGAAATGATAGAAAATAATCTACAAGGTGTAGAGTTTATTGCAGTAAATACTGATGCTCAAGATTTGAAGCTTAGTAAAGCAAAAACAAGAATTCAAATTGGTTTAAATTTAACAAAAGGTTTAGGAGCTGGCGCAAAACTTGATATTGGACAGGCTGCAGCAGATGAATCTTTAAATGAAATTATAAACACACTTCAAGGTGCAAACATGGTTTTTATTGCAGCTGGTATGGGTGGTGGAACAGGTACTGGTGCTGCTCATGTGATTGCAAGAGCTGCAAAAGAATTAAACATATTGACTGTAGGTGTTGTGACTCTTCCATTTTTATATGAAGGCCCCTCTAGAATGAGAAGAGCACAACAAGGTTTGGAAGAGTTAAGAAAACATGTTGATACAATAATTGTTATTCCAAATCAAAACTTATTCAAAATAGCTAATGAACAAACAACATTTGAAGAATCTTTTAATCTTTCAAATAATGTTTTGATGCATGGTGTTCAAAGTATAACTGATTTGATGGTTAGACCTGGTTTAATCAACTTAGATTTTGCTGATGTTGAAACGGTTATGGCAGCAATGGGTAAAGCTATGATGGGAACAGGAGAAGCTGAAGGAGAAGGTAGAGCTCTCAAAGCAGCAGAGATGGCAATTAGCAATCCATTAATAGATGACTACACTTTAAAAGGTGCAAAAGGATTATTGGTAAATATTACTGGTGGTAAAGATCTTAAACTTTTTGAAGTTGATGAGGCTGTAAATAAAGTAAGAGCAGAAGTTGACCCTGAAGCAGAATTAATTATTGGTGCGATTACTGATACAGAGCTTGATGGAAAAATGAGAGTTTCAATTGTTGCAACATCATTAGATGGGCAACAACCTGAGTCAAAATCAGTAGTAAATATGGTTCACCGAATTCAAAATCGTAATCCTGGTTATTCTGATTTTTCAAACATTGGATCATCTCAATCTTTTAATTTTTCTAACACAACAACCGCAAGCCCAATTACACATGGTGCTAATGCTTTGAAACTTGAAAATGAGATTATCCAAGACCAACAAACTGAAAGTTCTCACAATCAAATGATGAGTGAAAATGTTGTCCAAAATAGCAGTATGGAAAGTGAAAGTATAGTTGAGGATAATTTAGTTAATGAAATGGAAAAATCGTTTGCTCAAGAAGCTATGGAGACAACGGATGAAGAAATTCAAGAGACCAATAGAGAAGAAGAAGCGTCTAATGATCTAAAAGAATTTGGAGTTGATTCTGATGCACCGGATTTATTTAGCTCAGAAGGTGAAAGCTCAAGTTCTGAGGATTTATTGTCTTCTGATAAAGATGAAGAAGACGATCTTGAGATACCGGCATTCTTAAGAAGACAAAAAAATTAATGGTCTTCCAAGAAATAAATGGACGCCACCATAGTACCAAAAATGCAAAAGCATTATCCGGTACTGCTAAAAGAAATTATTAGCGTTATTTCCCCTCAACATGGTGGCACATTTATTGATTGTACCTTTGGTCAAGGTGGGTATTCCAAAAAGATTCTAGATTTTGAAAATACAAATGTAATAGCTCTTGATAGAGATATAGAGAGTGCAAAAATTGCTAATAAATTAAAAGAAAGTTTTGAAGATAGATTTATTTTTAAAAATATTAAATTTAGTCAATTAAATAATTTAAAGCTTAAAAACGAAAATATAAGAGGTGTAATTTTTGATCTTGGTTATTCTTATACTCAAATAAAAGATCCACAAAAAGGACTATCATTTGATACTGATGGTAAATTAAATATGCAGTTGGGTTTAAATAACTTTTCAGCAGAGGATACAATTAATAAACTTGATGAAAAAGAATTAGAAAAAATTTTTAAGTTTTTTGGAGATGAAAAAGAAGCAAAATACATTGCACGAAATATTATAAAAGAGAGATTAAAAAATAAAATTGATACAAAAATTTTAGTTGAAATTATTGATAAATCAAAAAAAAGAAAAAATTTTAAAGTTCATAATGCAACTAAGGTTTTTCAGGCTATTAGAATATTTGTAAATAAAGAGATAAGCGAATTAATTTTTGGATTAATTAATGCCACTAAAGTTTTAAAAAAAGGTGGTGTTTTAGGTGTAGTTACATTTCACTCTTTAGAGGATAAAATAGTAAAATATTTTTTTAAAAGTCTTTCTGAAAATAAAAGTATTTCACGATATAGCCCTGTTGTAAAACAAGTAGAAACATTATTTAATTTAATTCAAAAAAAACCAATAACTCCTTCAGTTGAAGAGGTAAATGAAAATCCATCATCTAGATCTGCTAAATTTAGATATGTAATAAAAAAGAATGATTTTTATAATTTTGATACTGATATAGAGGAGCAATTCAGAAATTATATTGAAATTGAAAATTATGGAGACAAACTGTGAAAAAGTTTGCTTTAGCAGTAGTGATTTTTTTTTTAGTTCTGTCAACTGCAATAATAAAAAATACCACCAAACAGATTGAAGATGAAATATTTACAGCAAAAGAGAATATAAGAGTTTTAAAATCTGAATTTGAAAATGTGTTATTAGAGTATGATTATTTAAGTTCTGCAGAAAGATTACTTGAATTTCAGTCTCAGTATTTTGAGGATAATTTAATTCAAAAAAATATAAACGACATAAGAGTCTACAATATTTCAGATGATAAAAATAAAATCAAAAATTTTAAAATTATTAAACAGTAATGGCTGATAAATCAAAACTAACCATAGAAGACTATAAAAGTGATTTTAAATTTAAGAAAAAAGAAAATGGACTAAATATTCAATTTAATCGTGTTGCTTTTATTTTCTTTGTTTTTTTTATTATATATTTAATTTACACAATATACCTAGTTCACTTAGGTTCACGAAAGAGTAAATTAGAAAAAAAAAATAATCTCCCTGTATCTAAAAATCAGCTTTATCGAGCAGACATCATAGATATTAATGGAAATTATTTAGCTAAGACAGTTAAATCGATTGATATTGGTTTAAAAACTTCAGATATAATAAATGAAAAAAAATTACTTCTAAGTTTAAATATTATTTTTCCTGATAAAAATTTTGATGAAATTAAAAAAAAAATAAAAACTAAGAAATTTTTTTATTTAGAGAAGAAAATTTCAGAGGAAAATTATGAAAAAATAATGAAATTAGGGGATAAATCTTTAATTCCAGAAGAAAGAGTTTTAAGAATGTATCCACAAAAAAACCTTTTTAGTCATGTTTTAGGTCAGATAGATGATGAAAATAATGGTATTTCTGGATTAGAAAAATCGTTAAATGATGAACTTAGAAAATCAAAAGAGTCAATTAAACTTACCTTAGATAAAGATATTCAATTTTTAATTAGAGAAGAATTATTTAAATATCAGGAAATTTTTAAAAGCAAAGGTAGTGCAGCTATTTTAATGGATGTTAATAATGGCAATATTTTATCTTTAGTTTCTTTGCCAGATTTCAATCCAAATGAAAGACAAAATATTACAGATGTAAATTATATTAATAGGGTAACTAAAGGAACATATGAACTTGGTTCTGTATTTAAAGCTTTTACATTTGCAAATGCTCTTAATGAAAAATTAATAGAGCCCGAAACAGAATTTTTAAATTTACCAAAATCATTAAGTTGTTATGGTTTCCCAATAAGAGAATATGACAATAAAATCCCATCTAATTTAACTGCAGAGCAAATTTTAATTAGGTCAGGCAATATAGGGTCTGTAAGAATTGCACAAAAAATTGGTCCTGAAAAATTTAAAACATTTTTAGAAAAAGTAGGAGTTCTTAGTCAAATAACATTTGATATAGAGGAAGTTGCACCACAAAAAAACTACGAATTTAGCAAATGTAAATTAGCTACAGCATCTTATGGACATGGAATAGCAACTACAATCCTTCAGTTGGCAAAAGGATATGCAATTTTATCTAACGGTGGTTTTGAAATTAACCCGACCCTTATTAATAAAAATTTAGAAAAACATGTAAAAGGAACAAGGTTATTAAACAAAGGTGTTTCTGAGCAAGTAGTTTCGGCTTTAAGAAAAATAGTTAGCACTGAGGAGGGAACGGCAAAATTAGCAAATGTTCCTAATTATGAAATTGGAGGGAAGACAGGAACAGCAGATAAAGTTCTAGATGGAGTATATTCAAAAGGTAAAGTGAATACTTTTGCTTCAATTTTCCCAACTTCAAATCCAAAGTTTGTTTTTGTTGTAATGTTAGATGGTCCAAAAAAATCTAAAGATTATTATTATAAATATAGACATCGAGACGGAGGTTGGAAGGGCACACTTTTTAATACCGCTGGATGGACTTCAGTAGAAGTAGCTGGAAAGGTGATAGACAAAATTGGGCCTATTTTAGCCACAAAATATATAGAGGTTAATTAATAATGCTCTTAGGAAATTATTTTCACAATATAAACAAAAATTATAAAAATTTTTATTTTTCAGGAATTTCATTTGACACAAATAGCATAAAAAAAAATAATGTTTTTTTTGCAATCAAAGGCAATAGTTTTGATGGTAATAAATTTATTCCAGAAGCAGTTAAAAAAGGATCTAAAATTATTGTAACTGAAAAAAAAGGAAATAATTTTCAAAATGGAATTTTATATATTCATACAAGCAATATAAGAAAATTGTTAGCTGAAACTGCTTTCAAAATTTATCATAAAAAACCAAAAAATTTGATTGCAGTTACAGGTACAAATGGAAAATCATCGGTTGCTGATTTTTACTATCAATTATTAAAATTAAATAATAAAAAAGTTGCTTCAATTGGTACATTAGGTGTTAAATCAAAAAGAATTAATTTGAATTTATCTAATACCACAATAGATCCAATTAAATTGGCTAAAATTTTGACCAAGTTAAAAACCCAAAAAATAGAAAATGTAATCATGGAAGCCTCAAGCCATGGTTTAAAACAAAATAGATTAGATGGTTTGAAGTTTAATTCAGGTATATTTACTAATTTATCCCAGGATCATCTTGATTATCATAAAAATTTAAAAAATTATTTAAAAGCAAAACTTTATTTATTTGAAAAACTAACTCAAAAAAGAGGCAATGTAATTACAGATCAATTAATTCCAGAGTTTAAAAATATAAAAAAAATTACAATCAATAAGAAATTAAAATTGCATACACTAAATGATAAAAAAAATAATCTAGAACTTTTATCTCATAAATTCAAAGGAGAGGGGCAAGTTCTAAAAATTAAATTAAATAGTTTAATACAGGATCTAAATTTAAATTTAATAGGAAAAGTACAATTAAAAAATGTTTTAATGGCAATAATTGCAGCAAAATTTAGCGGCGTTAGTTTAAATAAAATTTTAAATACAATTCCAAAATTGAAACCAGTTGAAGGAAGATTTGAAAAAATAGGTAAAATTAAAAATCAATCAAAAGTAATTCTCGATTATGCTCATACGCCTGATGCTTTAAAAACGTGTCTTTTAAATCTTAGAGAACAATTTCCTAATAAAGCAATCACATTGCTATTTGGTTGTGGTGGAAATAGAGATCAAAATAAAAGATCAAAAATGGGGAAAATAGCTAGTGATTTTGCAGATAGTATCATTCTTACAAATGATAACCCTAGATTTGAAAATCCTCAAAAAATAAGAAGAGATATAAAAAAAGGGATCAAAAAAAAAAGAATTACAGAAATTTCTAATAGAGCAATAGCAATAAAAAAAGCTATTCATAATTTGAATTCAGGTGATATTTTGTTAGTCGCTGGTAAAGGCCATGAGAAAACACAAGATATTGGAAATAAGAAAATTTTCTTCTCGGATAGAAAAGTAATTTTAAATGCTATTAACAATAAAAATAATAATTTATCAAATAATTTAAAATTAAATGTAATTAAAGATATAGCTAAAATTAAAAAATTGTCTCCCTCCACATCTTTAAAAACAGCAAGAATTAATTCTCAAGAAGTAAAAAGAAATGATATTTTTTTTGCTATTAAAGGAAAAAAAAATGATGGTAATAAATTTGTTACACAAGCATTCAATAGAAAAGCATCATTGGCTATAGTAAACAGATTTCAAAATAACTTAAATAAAAGTCGTCAGATTAAAGTAAAAAATACTTTAAAATTCTTAACAGATATTTCAAAGACTTTTAGAAAAAGTATTGATACAAATATTATAGCTATTACAGGTAGTTGTGGCAAAACTACGCTTAAAGAATTGTTAGGTAATGTATTAAGTAAAATTTCGAAAGTAAGTATTTCACCAAAATCTTATAACAATAAATTTGGAGTTCCTTTGAGTCTTTTTAATTTAAAACAAAATGATGAATTTGGAATTTTAGAAGTTGGAATGGATAAAAAAGGTGAAATTGACTATTTGTCAAAAATAATTGAACCAGATGTTGGAGTAATAACAAATATAAATTATGCACATGCTAAAAATTTTAAAAATATTAAACAAATCGCTTTAGCAAAATCTGAAATTATTAACAATATAAAACCTTATGGTTATATTGTATTGAATGCAGATGATAGTTTTTTTCAATTACATAAAAAAATTGCCAAAGAAAAGAAAATTAAAGTAGTTTCTTTTGGTATTAAAAGTCAGAAAGCAGACATTAAATTAATTAATATAAAGGCTTTTGGAAAAAAATTTAAAATTAATATTAAGTTAAATAACAAAAACAAGGATTTCACAGTATCTAACGATTTTCAAAACAATATATACAATATACTTGCCGCTTTAGCGGTTATTAGTATTTATAAAAATATATTTAAACTTAATGAAAATATATTTCTCAATTTTAAAATCCCGGGGGGAAGGGGAGACTATTCTGTATTAAAAATTAATAATAAAAAAATTAATTTAATTGATCAAAGTTATAATTCAAATCCTCTATCATTAACATCAGCAATAAATAATTTTGATAAAATAAACTCAAAAAAATCAAGTAAATATTTAATTATTGGTGACATGTTAGAGCTGGGTAGTCATTCTAAAAAACTTCATAAATCTATTGCTCCAATAATCAATCAAACAAAGATAGATAAAGTATTTGTGAAAGGTAAAATGGCATCCATAATATTTGAAAGTATCTCAAAAGCCAAAAAAGGCCGGATTTTATTAAATAAATCTCAAATTATTGAATTGATCAGAAAAGATTTAAATAATAATGATTATTTAATGATTAAAGCCTCACTTGCGACAGGATTCAACGACATAGTAAAAGACCTGAAAGGATTGCGTTAAATGCTTTATCAATTTTTATTAAATTTTGTAGATACTTTTAGTTTTTTAAATGTATTTAAATATTTAACTTTTAGAACAGGTTTATCTTTTTTCACCTCATTGGTTATTGTGCTGATTATTGGAGGTCCTTTTATTCAATTTTTTTCAAAACAAAAAATTTTAAATCCAATCCGGGACGATGGACCTGAAGATCATATAGTAAAAAAAATTGGCACACCAACAATGGGAGGTTTAATAATTTTATTTGGCTTGTTGGTGTCAGTAATATTTTGGGCAGATTTATCAAATATTAATATTTTATTTTGTATCTACATAGCAATTACTTTTGGTTTATTAGGAGCATATGATGACTTTAAGAAGATTAAATTTAGCAACTCATCAGGGATTTCTTCAAAGTTTAAAATAACTTCACAAATAATATTAGCAATTATTGGTGTAAGTTTTTTTGTTTATTTAAACGATTATCAAGATTTAAATAATTTATATTTTCCATTCTTTAAAAATTTAATCATAAACCTTGGGTGGTTTTTTATACCATTTGCAATATTCGTGATTATTGGTTCGTCTAATGCTGTTAATCTTACTGATGGGTTAGATGGCCTGGCAACAGTGCCTGTAATATTAGTTGCAGCATGTTTTGCATTTATAAGTTATGTTACTGGAAACATTGTATTTTCAAATTATTTACAAATACCTTACATAGAAGGAACCGGTGAAGTATCAATTTTTTGTGGTGCAATTATTGGCTCTTGTTTAGGTTTCTTATGGTTTAATGCTCCACCTGCTAAAATTTTTATGGGTGATACAGGCTCTTTATCTCTTGGAGGATCTTTAGGTGCAGTAGGAATTATCACAAAGCATGAAATTGTTTTAGCTATTACTGGCGGACTTTTTGTACTAGAGGCAGTTTCAGTAATGGTTCAGGTGATTTCTTTTAAACTTACTGGAAAAAGAATTTTTAGGATGGCGCCTATTCATCACCATTTTGAGAAAAAGGGATGGCCAGAGTCTACAGTTGTAATTAGGTTTTGGATTATCTCTATCATCCTAGCAATGATTGGTTTAGCTACCTTAAAATTAAGATAATGAAAATATTTAATAATATTTTTTTAAAAAAAAAAATATTAATTTACGGTTTAGGAAAGAGTGGTATTTCATCTTATAAGTTTTTAAAAAATAAGTCTGAAGTATATTTGTTTGATGACAATCAAAAAATTAAATTAAAAACTAAAAAAAAAATAATTAAGTTAGAGCAAATTCAAAAAATAAATTTTGATAGAATTATTATTAGTCCTGGAATTGATATTTTAAATTGTAAATTATCAAAATTTTTAAAGAATAATTTAAAAAAAATTCATACTGATCTTGATGTTTTGTTTTCATTTTACAACAATGAAAGTATTACGATTACCGGAACTAATGGTAAATCTACAACTGCTAAAATTTTACATGATGCTTTAATCGATCAAAAAAGAGACTCAAGACTTATTGGGAATATTGGTAATCCAGCATTATCAGAAAAAAATATTACAAAAAAAACAATCTTTGTAATAGAGGCTTCTTCTTATCAGCTAGATTACAGCAGCTTATTTAGATCAAAATACGCGTTAATTTTAAACATAACTGCAGATCATATTGAGAGGCATAAAAGTTTAAAAAATTATGTAAATGCAAAATTTAAACTATTAAAATCTCAAATAAGTGGATCTTTTGCATACGTGAAAAAAGAGGATGAACTAATAACTAAAAAATTAAACAAAAATAAATATAGTTCAAAAATTTACAGAGTACAGACCTCAAGTATAGATAAAAAGTTTAATAAAATTACTAATAAATATTTTTTATCTGATGGCAATAAAGAAAATTTATCATTTATATTAAAAATTGCCCCAAGATTGAAACTTAATTACAAAAAATTAATTAAAACCATTAATAAATTTAGAGGTCTAGATTTCAGACAACAAATTGTATTTGATAAAAAAAATCTCACAATAATTAACGATTCTAAATCTACAAGCTTTGCCTCCTCTGAAAATATATTAAAAAATTTAAATGATGCATATTGGATCTTAGGAGGAATTCCCAAAAAGGGAGATAAATTTAAACTATCAAAAATAAAGTGTAAAAATATTAAAGCTTATATTTTTGGGTCGCATCATAAAAAATTTATAAAAATTTTAAAAAATAAATTAAAAATTAAAAATTTAAAAAATTTACAAGAAACTCTTAAAGTTATTTTTTCAGAAATTAATATTCAACAATCTAAAAAAAATATTATTTTTTTTAGTCCAGCTGGAGCTTCATTTGATAGTTTTAAAAATTTTGAAGATAGAGGGTATTATTTTAATCAAATAATTAAAAAGTATATAAATGCAAAGCGATAGTATTGTTTACAAATTTTATTATCAATGGTGGAAAAATATAGATAAATCTATTTTTTTACTAATAAGTTTATTATTTGTTATTGGATTATTTTTTTCTTTAGTTTCAACTTCTCTAATAGCTTCTGATAAGCTAGATACCAACAGTTATTTCTTCTTTTTTAAACATTTAATTTATGTGTTAATTGGAATATTTCTTATTTTTATATTTTCCTCTTTAAATTTAGATCAATTATATAAATACTCTATTTTTCTTTTTTTTATTTCACTTATTTCTTTATTTTTGGTCCCATTCGTTGGTGTTGAAGTTAAAGGATCTAAAAGATGGATAGACTTATTTTTCTTACCAAGATTTCAGCCTATAGAAGTATTAAAACCTTTTTTGATAATAATTTTAGCAACTATTTTTTGTGATATTAGATTAAATATTTTATTTAAGTATTTGATATCTATTATTTTGATATTTGTAATTTCTTTACTTTTAATAGCTCAACCAGATATTGGCCAAACTTTATTAATATTATTTTGTTGGGCAGCTATAATCTTCACATCAGGAATTAATTTATATATTCTTTTAGCAATATTTATTGCTGGTACGTCTTTGCTTGCTTATCTTATTATTTATGTTCCAAGGTTTGATTATATCCAAGGACGTATTTTTTCATTTTTTAATAGAGAAACAGGTACTCACAACTTTCAATCTGATAAAGCAATAGAGTCAATTACAAGTGGAGGCTTTTTTGGAAAAGGTATGGGTGAAGGAGTTCTTAAAAATAGAGTTCCCGAAGCTCATACTGACTACATTATTTCAGTAATTTCTGAAGAGTTTGGGGTTGTTGCCATAATGTTAATATTATTATTATTTTTGATATTAATTTATATGGTTTTTAAAAAAATAAGTTTTGAGACAAATGATAAAGTTAAACTTATTTTAATAGGATCTATTAGTTTAATATTAATGCAGGCCACTATTCATATTGGCGTTAATATAAGATTATTTCCAACTACTGGAATGACATTACCTTTTTTAAGTTATGGTGGTTCATCGATAATAAGTACATCAATATTGGCTGGGATAATTTTAAATTTAACAAAAAGAAAAATAACTGAATAAATGAAAAAAAAAGTTTTAATTTCCACAGGTGGATCTGGAGGTCATGTGATACCAGCAATAACAATTTATAATCATTTAAAGCATACACATGAAACTTTGATTTCTACAGATATCAGGGGTCTTAAATATTTAGAGAGGAATTACAAAGCAGTTATAATTAATACTCCAAAATTAAATAATTATTTGTTACTTCCTTTTTCACTTTTAAAAATACTTTTTCTGACTGTTAAATCTTTTTTTCTTTTAAAAAAAAATAATATTTCCATTTTAATTTCCACAGGTGGTTATATGTCTTTACCATTATGTTTAGCAGCAAAAATATTAGGCATTAAAATTTTTTTAATTGAACCAAATATGGTTCTTGGAAGAGCAAATAAGTTTTTTTTAAATTTTTCAAGAAAATTAATATGTTATTCAAAAAATTTAATTAATTTACCATCTGGAATTAATCACAAATTAACTACTATTAAACCTTTGATACGAAAAGAATATTATGAACCCAGTGTGTATCAAAAACATGATAATTTATTCACAATTATAATCATAGGAGGTAGTCAAGGTGCAAAAATCTTTGATGAGCTTTTAAATAAGTCTTTTGTTAGTGTGGCAAAACAAGTATCTATAAAAATTATCCATCAAACAAGCGAAAAAAATATAAATTTTTTAAAAGATTTTTATTTTAAACATAATATTGAAAGTAGAGTTTTTAGTTTTGATCACAATCTTAATGAGGTTTTAAAACAGGGAGATTTATGCATAACGAGAGCAGGTGCCTCAAGTTTAGCTGAATTATCTTTTTTAAACGTTCCATTTATAGCAATACCACTTCCATCATCAAAAGATAATCATCAGTATGAAAACGCAAAATATTATGAGGAACAGGATTGTTGTTGGATAATTGATCAAAAAAATTTTGATGGCCAAAAATTTGAGAAATTTTTATTAGAATTGACAAATAACAGTCAGGATTACATGACAAAAAAAAATAATTTACAGAAATTAAATTATCAAAATTCATGGAATAATGTTAATCAAAAAATATTAAAAATTATTAATGAAAATTAAATTAGCAAAAACAGAACTTATACATTTTGTAGGAATAGGCGGAATAGGTATGAGCGGCTTAGCACTTATTATGAAAGGTAAAGGTTTTAAAGTTCAAGGCAGCGATATTGCAAATAATAAAAATATTGAAAGATTGAGAAAAGAAAAAATAAAAGTTTTCATTGGACATAAGAGACAAAATATAGAAAAGGGTACTATCCTAGTTGTGTCTTCTGCTATTAAAAAAAATAATCCAGAGTTTCTTGCGGCCAAAAAAAAACAATTACCTATATACAAAAGAGGAGAAATGTTAGCCAACATTGTCTCTTTAACAAAAAATATTGTAGTTGTTGGTTCGCACGGTAAAACTACAACGACATCATTGATAGCTTCTATATTTCAAGAGACAAAAATTGATCCTACAATTATCAATGGTGGAGTAATAAATTCGATTAATAATTCGGCAAAGCTTGGAAAAAGTGATTGGTCTATATTAGAAGCAGACGAGTCCGATGGAAGTTTTGTTTACATACCTCCAACATACTCAATCATCACTAACATAGATCGAGAGCATATGGATTATTATGGGACTATGGATAAATTAAATAAATATTTTGAAAATTTTGTTAATAAAGTCCCCTCATTTGGAAAATCATTTATTTGTTTAGATGACAAAAATAATAGAAATTTAATTAAAAATATCAAAAATAAAAACTTTTATACATATGGTTTAGATAAAAAATCAAATTTTTGTATAAAAAATATAAAACAATTAAAAGAATTTTCTGAGTTTGACTTAAATATAAAATTACCTAATAAAAAAAACCAAATAATAAAAAAATTCAAAATTCCATTATTGGGAAAGCATAACATTAAAAATTCTGTAGCTGCAGCCGCACTCGCTTTAACTGTTGGTCTACCAATTAATAATATAAAAAAAGGACTTAAAAATTTTAAAGGGGTTCAAAGAAGATTTAATAAAATTTTCAATTTTAATAATGTAAATTTTTATGATGATTACGCCCATCATCCTACAGAAATTAAAGAAGTGTTGGACGGTGTAAAAAATGTTTATAAAGATTATGAAAAAATATGTATTTTTCAACCACATAGAATATCAAGATTAAAAGATTTAAAAAAAGAATTTACCTACGCTTTTAAAAATGCAGATAAAGTTATCTTGTTTCCAATTTATACTGCTGGAGAAAAATTAAAACTTGGATTTAGTTATATAAATTTTGCGAAAGAAATAATTAAAAACTCAAGAGTTCAGCTATTTTTAGTTGATGATAGATTTCAATTAGCAAAATTTATTAAAGCAAACATATATGGAAAAAAAATTGTTATAGGAATGGGTGCGGGAACTATTTCGAGCTGGATGCGAGAATTACCTAAATTGTTATCATGAAAATTGATTTAAGACAGCTGATTCCAGAATTTAATAATAATTTAAAGTTAGATTACGATCTAAAAAAAAAAAATTGGTTTAACATAGGAGGAAAAACTAAAGCATTCTATAAGGCAGGTGATTTAAAAGAATTAATTAAGTTTCTTAAAAAAATTCAAGACAAAGAAAAAATATTTATATTAGGAGCTGGTTCTAATACACTTATATCCGATAACAAATTTGATGGAGTTGTAATCAAACTTACTAAAAATTTTAATAATATTTCATTACATTCTGAGGAAATCATAGTTGCTGGTAGTGCTGTTACAGATAAATCTTTATCTGAATTTGCAATGGAGAATAGTTTAGGTGGTTTTGAGTTTCTTTCTTGTATACCTGGAACAATAGGTGGTGGCATTAAAATGAATGCAGGTTGTTTTCAAAGGGAATTCAAAGATATTCTTATTTCTATTCAAGCAGTAAATAAATCAGGTCAAGTAATTACTATACCTGCGAAAGATATTAATTTTAAATATAGAGATAGTGGATTATCTGAAGATCTTATTTTTTTAAGTGCATCATTTAAAGGTTTTAAGAAAAATAAGAGTATAATAGAGAATGAAATAAGGTTACTTAAAGAAAAAAAAGATCAAGCTCAACCAACAAAAATTAGAACTAGTGGTAGCACATTTAAAAATCCCATAGGTCAATCTGATAAAAAAGTTTGGCAATTAATTAAAGAGTCTGTGCCGTTAGAAAAATCATTTGGAGATGCATCAATTTCTCAAAAACACTGTAATTTTTTTGTAAATAAAGGTAATGCTAAGTTTGAGGATATGAAAAAATTGATTAATTTTGTGTCTGAAAGTGTATTTAAGAAAACAGGAATTAAACTAGAAACTGAAATAAAAATATTAGAATAAATTGAAAAAAAAAATATTAATAATATCAGGTGGGATATCGAAAGAGAGACTAATTAGTCTTG
This sequence comes from uncultured Pelagibacteraceae bacterium, assembly GCA_902596375.1. Lineage (GTDB taxonomy): Bacteria > Pseudomonadota > Alphaproteobacteria > Pelagibacterales > Pelagibacteraceae > Pelagibacter. Next base: position 1,560 of record CACJTU010000003.1, on the reverse strand, counting down.
ATACAGGGCAACAGGTGGCTAATGAGCTAAAAAAAAATGGTTATAGAGTTAAAATCACTGAACCAGATAATAGTTTACAAAAAAATATTAGATTTTTTAAACCAAATGTAATTTTTAATGCATTGCATGGCCAATTTGGTGAGGATGGTTATATTCAAACTATTCTAGAGGGGTTTAAAATTCCCTATACGCATTCAGGTGTAATTGCATCGTCTATTGCAATGGACAAAGAAATTTCAAAAAAAATATTTATTAAAAATAAAATAAATACACCAAAATTTTTTACTTATTCTTACGATGTTAAAAATGAAGATTTAATAAAAAAAATAAAAAAAAAATTTAAATTTCCAGTAGTAGCAAAACCTTTAAATGAGGGTTCTAGTGTTAACGTATATATTTGTAATGAAAAAAATATAATTAGAATTCTTAATTCAATAAAACAATATAAAAAGGTTATGATTGAAGAATTTATTGGTGGCAGAGAAATACAAGTTGCAATAATGGGAAATAAAAAACTAGGAGCAATAGAACTAAAACCAAAAAGAAAATTTTATGATTATCAAGCAAAATATAATTCCAGTGCGAAAACAGAACATATAATTCCAGTTGATTTACCCAAAGGTAAAATGGATATAGTTATGAATATGGCATATAAAGCTCATAAAGTGATTGGTTGTCAGGGTGTCACAAGATCTGATTTTAAATTTTTTAATGATAAATTTTATCTTCTAGAAATAAATACTCAACCAGGTATGACTAAACTTTCACTTGTACCTGAAATAGCAGCATATAGAAATATTAGTTTTTTAGAGTTAATCGAGTGGATAATGCAAGATGCATCAAAGAAAAAGTAAAAAGTTATTAATTTATTTTTTTTTGTTAATAATAATAAGTTCAACAAATAATATTTCACTAAGAAATTTAGAATTTCCAAAAGTTAGAAATATTGAAGTTTCAGGATTAGATAAAATGGAAAATAAACTTGTAATTGATCAAATAAAAAATCTTAACTTAAGTAATATTTTTTTTATTAATAAAGCAGAAATCAATAATTTAATAAGTTCAAATCCACTAATTGAAAAATATCAAATTTTTAAAAATTATCCTTCAGCTTTAAAAATTATGATTAAAAAAACAAATTTTATAGGCAAAATAAATCATAAGAACGAAATATTTGTAATTGGTTCAAATGGCAAATTAATACATAATAATTCCCAGGCATCTGATTTACCCTTCATTTTTGGCAAACCAGAAATTAAAGAATTATTAAAATTTAAACAAATTGTAGATCAATCTAAATTTTCATTTGATGAAGTTGACAGTTTATATTTTTTTCCATCCAAAAGATGGGACATTAAACTAAAAAGTAATATTTTATTAAAATTACCTAATAGCTTAACGCAAGAATACTTAAATAATTTATATAAGTTTTTAGAAATACATAATGGGAAAAATTTAACTACAGTAGATGCAAGATTAGAAAATAAGATTATTTTAAATGAATAAAGAAAATGATTTACAACATTACTTAAGCATTTCACCGAATAAATTTGGCATATA
>CACJTU010000002.1 GCA_902596375.1 uncultured Pelagibacteraceae bacterium | reverse complement strand
AAACTGAAATGTAGGAGTTATATAAAATATCATTCCAGCCGGTCCCAAACCACAGAGTTCAACTCCCCTAACATATAAAAATAAAGGTATAACTGTCATAGGTCCAGCAAGATAAATAAATAGCATCATGGATGGATCAGATATTTGAAAATCATTATATCCTTTGCTTGCTATCAAATAAAAGGCTATCAGTGCAAATGGTAATATAAATAAACTCTCGATAAGAAGGCCTACGTCAGTATCAACGTTTATTTTTTTTCTAACAAGATTGTAAAACCCCCAACTTAAAGCAACAATTAAACCAACCCAAGGTAATGATTTAATGCTAACAATTATTAAAAAAAGGATAGATAGAATAACTAACAGGATTGAAAAAATTCTCTTTTTATTAAGTTTCTCTTTAAAAAAAAGGTAACCAAGCATTACACTTAAAATGGGCATTATAAAATAACCAAAACTTGCGTCTATTATTCTATTGGTGGCTATAGCATAGATCCATACCCCCCAATTTATAAAAATTAAAAAACCTGAGATAAATAAATAAAATAAATTTAATTTATTTTTTATAATTTTAAAAAAGATATTCCATTTAGAGAAAAAAAAAGTAGTTAGAGTTAAAGTAAACGCTGTCCATAAACATCTATGAACTACTAATTCAATATGTCCAATATAAGCAATATATTTAAAATAAATTACACCAAAAAATCCCCACCAAAAAGATCCAAATCCAGCAAGTAATAAGCCTTTATTAAATTCTTTATTCATAGGAAATCTCGCTGTTATAATTAATAAGTTTATTAGACTATTTTATGGTTGAATTAAATAATTTTAATTATAAAACCTTGCTCACGGAGAGATGGCTGAGCGGTTGAAAGCACCGGTCTTGAAAACCGGCAAAGGGGCAACTCTTTCCTGGGTTCGAATCCCAGTCTCTCCGCCATTATTTTTGTGAATAGTCGAAATTTTTAAATAATAAATTAATGTTATTACTTTCAAATTCAAAATCAGTTTTAAAACCATTATAAAAATTATACAAATTAGTGTCATCAATGTTCAGTAGTTTTTCTAAATCAACAAGATCATTTTCATTTAAATTATTTATATATTTTTTTGTAAATGCACCCAAAAGTTTATCCATTTCTTTTGTTCCTCTATAATTAGATCTGTAAATAATTTTTTTTTTTAATTCATCTATATAGATCATAATAATTAGAATATATTAGTTGTTAATGAATAATAAAACAAATTATGAATATTTATTGTCAGATTTAAGTTCTTTAAAAGGTGTAGGAACTAAAACAAAAAATTTATTAAAGAAGAAAAATATTAATAATTTATTTGATTTACTATGGAAACTTCCAAAATCTTATACAGATAGAAGTTTGTCATCAAAAATAAAAGATTTAAAAATTGGTGAAATACAAACAGTAACTATAATTCCACAAAAATATAACTTCCCAAGAATAAGGAAATTACCAAACAGAGTTTTATGTGGTGATGAAACTGGTGAAATAGATTGTATTTTTTTTAATAGTTATGAAGGGTATGTTAAAAAAATACTCCCATTAGGAAAAGAAATAACTGTAAGTGGTAAAATAGGTTATTTTAGAAATAAATACCAAATTGCAAATCCAAAATATGTTTCTGAGGATTCTGCTTTAATTAAGCAAACTCATAATAAATACTCATTAACTGAAGGTATATCTGAAAAAATATATAATAACATCTTAAATCAAATAATCAATAATTTACCAGTTTTTAGTGAATGGCACTCTAAAAGTATTTTATCTAAATTTAATAATATAAGTTGGAATAACTCAATTAAAGAACTCCACAAACCTGAAAATATTGGAAATTATAAATCAAATTTTTATCAAAGACTTGCTTTTGATGAAATATTTTCAACATTTCTAGTTAATTCAGAAATAAGAAAAAAAATAAAAAGAATTAAGAAAAAAAATAAAATAATTAATGTAAAAAAACAAAATTCTTTAATCGATAAATTAGATTTTTCTCTTACCGATGATCAACAAAAATCACTTAACGAAATAAATAAAGACTTAAGTTCACCAAATAAAATGTTTAGACTTTTACAAGGAGACGTTGGTAGTGGCAAAACAATAGTGTCTCTTTTAGCAGCAATTAATACTATAAACTCTAGTTTCCAGGTTGCTTTTATGGCTCCTACAGAAATTCTAGCAAGACAACATTTTAATCTAGCAAAAAAACTATTTCCTAAAAATATAAATATAGCTCTTATTTCTGGAAAATCAGAATACAAGGTAAAAAAAGAAATACTTCAAAGATTAGAAAATAATAAAATTGATATTATTTTTGGTACACACGCTATTTTTCAAAAAAAAGTAGTTTTCAAAAAATTAGGATTAATAATTATAGATGAACAACATAAATTTGGAGTGAATCAAAGAAAAAAATTGTCGGACAAAGGCGGATCAAATTGTGACGTATTATTAATGACAGCAACACCTATACCTAGAACTCTAACAATGACAATTTATGGTGATATGGATGTTTCAATAATTAGAGAAAAACCTAAAAATAGAAAACCAATTAAAACATATAGTAAATTAGAGGTTAAAATTGAAGATGTTTTAAAATTTATAAGAAAAGAAATTAACTTAGGAAATCAAATTTTTTGGGTTTGTCCATTAATTGAAGAGTCTAAAAAGCTGGATCACTCATCTGCTGTAAAAAAGTATGAATATTTAGAAAGAAAGTTTCCAAATCAAGTTTGTTTGCTTCATGGAAAAACTGGTGTAGATGAAAAAAATGAAATACTAAACAATTTTTTAAATAATAAATTTAAAATTTTAGTTTCTACAACGATTATTGAAGTTGGGATAGATTTCCCAAATGCAAACACAATTATAATTGAAAATGCTAACAAATTTGGTTTATCTCAACTTCATCAATTAAGAGGTAGAGTTGGTCGTGGAGATAAAGACTCTACATGTATATTAATGTTTAAATCAAATCTAAGCGAAAACGCAAAAAAAAGAATAAAAATTTTAAAAGACACTAATGATGGTTTCTTAATATCTGAAGAGGATATGAAACTACGAGGGTTTGGGGATATTTTGGGATTTAAACAAAGTGGTGTAAAAAATTTTAAGTTAGCAGACCCAATTCAGAATAGTGATCTTTTCTTATTAGCTGAAAAAGAAATGAGAAGAATAGAAAAATCAAATGAAGATATAAGTAAATTCAAACCTTTGATAAAATTATACGATAGAGCTGATATAATTAATGATATTGCCTAAGATTTTTTAGTTGAAGTTCCTGCTGATACTATGAATTTAGAAGCTTCTTCAAAAGACATATTTAAATATATAACATCCTCAACTGGGAACATTAGTAAAAAACCACTAGTTGGATTTGGTGTTGTTGGAACAAAAACATTAATTAAATTTTTTCCTGTTTTTTCTGCCATCTCTCCTTTATTTTCTTTTGTTGCAAATCCAACTGCCCAAACCCCTTTTCTAGGATATTCAATTAAAACAACGCTTTTTTTACCATCATCCTTTTTTGAAAAAGTTTCAGTCATTTGAACAATTGCTGAATAAACAGTTCTTAAAAAAGGAATTCTTTTAAATAAATCATCAATTAATTTTAGAATTCTTCTTCCAAAGAATGATAAGGACAGGCCGCCAACAATAGTAATAAGTAAAATTGAAATTACAATTTCAACGCCAGGGATATTGAAAGGTAAATAACTATTTGGATTAATATTTTTTGGAATTAGGTTTGAAGATATGCCTATTAAAATTTTAGTTAAATATAAAGTAAAACCAATCGGTATTAAAACAACAACACCAGTAATAAAATAGTTTCTGAGAGTTAAAGATAAAGATTTTTTAGTACTTTTTTTTGCCATAAAATTAACTGTAACTTGCGTAAATTACAAACAATATTGAAATAATAAATAATACTATTAATATTTTATTATTAAGATTCATGTTAAACTACTATTATCAAATTTTATAGTTATGAATAGAAGAAAATTCTTATCTTATGTAGGTTGTGGATGTGGAAGTTTATTACTATCTTCATGTACCACTGCTCCTATAACTGAGAGAAAACAATTAAAAATTGTTTCTGAGGCAAAATTAAATGCTCAAGCTGCTGCAGTTTATGAAAAAATAAAAGAAAAAGAAAAAATGAGTGATGACACAAAAACTCTAAATGAAATCAAAGAAATTGGAAAAAAAATGGAAAACTCAATTTCTGAATATTTTTATAGAGCAGGAATTGAAGATCCAACAATTAACTTTGATTGGGAATATATTCTAATTGATCGTAAAAAAGTTAGAAATGCATGGTGCATGCCAGGTGGCAAAATAGCTGTATACACTGGTATTCTTGAAGCAACAAAAAATACTGATGGATTAGCTGCTGTGATGGGTCACGAAATTGCTCATGCTGTAGCAAAACATTCAGTTGAAAGAGCAAGTAGAGCTACATTGGTGAATACTGGAACGCAATTAATAGATATTTTTAGTGGTGGAAAACTATCTCAAGTAAATAGAACAACTGGAATAAATACAGTTGGATTGATTACACAACTAGGATTATTAAATCCTTTTAATAGAAAACAGGAGAGTGAAGCTGATTATTTAGGTATGATTTTTTCATCATTGTCAGGTTATGATATCAGAGAAACGGTAAAAATTTGGGAAAGAATGAAAGAACTTAATAAAGGTAAAGAGCCTCCTGAATTTATGAGCACACATCCATCATCAGATAATAGAATTAAAGATCTTAATGAAAAGATGGGTGGAGTAATTTTAGATTATCCACCAATTGAAATTAGTTAATTCAATTGATGGTGAGCCGTGATGGACTCGAACCATCGACCCATTCCTTAAAAGGGAATTGCTCTACCAACTGAGCTAACGGCCCACAAAATTGATTCATTTTTTTTAAATGAATATTGTGTGTATACAGATAAATTTTTATTTTTCAATTCGTTGTATATAAAAGTTTTGATCAATTAAGGTTGTTAAATTAAGGAATCTGACATGATTATACATACAAAATGGCACAGTTGCTCTAACTACAACTTATCTATGTATTTATTATGAAAATCATCAAATGTACCAGAATTAATATTTTTTCTAATTTGCGTCATTAATTCTTGATAAAAATTAATATTATGAAGCGTCAAAAGCATTGAAGCTAATATTTCATTAGTATTAAACAAATGATTTAGATAATTTTTTGAATATTTGTTTAAGTTAAGATTTTCACACTTAGGATCAAGTGGAGTGTTATCTTTTTGATACTTATTATTTTTAATATTTACCCTTCCATTCCATGTAAAAGCTAAACCTGTCCTTCCAGATCTCGTAGGTAATACACAATCAAACATATCTATGCCTCTTTTGACTGCACCTAAAATATCTGATGGTGTTCCAACACCCATTAAATAGTGAGGTTTTTCTATAGGTAAATATTCTTTGATATCATCTAGAACATCAAACATTTCATTTTGTGTCTCACCTACTGCCAATCCTCCAATAGCATAACCATCAAAACCAATTTTAATTAATTCTTCAAGTGATTTAAGTCTTAAATCTTTAAATAGACCTCCTTGAATAATTCCAAATAAAGCCTTGTGAGGATTAATCCCAAAAGCTACTTTAGATCTTTCAGCCCAGTAAAGTGATAAATCCATTGATTTTTTGATAATATTATAATCATTAGTTTTCTTGGGGCATTCATCCATAATCATTACAATATCTGAATTTAAACCTAGCTGTATTCTTATGCTTTCTTCTGGACTTAAATAAAATTTTTTACCATCAATATGAGAGTTAAATATAGCTCCCTTCTCTCTATCAATTTTATTCAATTTTGAAAGAGACATTACTTGAAAACCACCAGAGTCAGTTAAAATAGGTAAATCACAATTCATAAAATTGTGAAGGCCACCTGCAGATTCAATCCTTTCAACACCAGGGCGTATCATTAAATGATAAGTATTTGAAAGTATTATTTCAGAACCTGTTTTTTTAATATCATCTATTGTGCAAGCTTTAACAGTTGCCTGAGTTCCTACAGGCATAAAAGCTGGGGTTTGTATATTTCCACGATGTGTCTCGATTAAACCACACCTAGCAAATTTATCTTTTTTTAAAACGTTAAAGGCAAATTTTTTTAATGCCATTAAAAAAATTTATTGGGATTTGAAACTAATTATCTTATCTGGATCAGTTACAGCACCGTTATTATTTTGATCACCTCTTTTTATTTTATCAACAAATTCCATTCCCTCTATCACTTTTCCAAAAACTGTATATTGTCGATCTAAAAAGGGAGCTGGCTGAAAACAAATAAAAAATTGACTATTTGCACTATTTGGATCTTGAGCTCTTGCCATTGATAAAGTTCCTCTGTCATGTGGTAAACTATTGAATTCTTGCTCTAAATCGGGAAAATCTGATCCACCCATTCCGGCTCTTCTAAGATCAAAATCTTTTGATTCTGAATTTCCAAATTTAACATCCCCTGTTTGAGCCATAAATCCATCTATAACTCTGTGAAAAACAACGTTATCGTATTTACCACTATTTGCTAATTCCTTAATTCTTTTAACATGATTTGGAGCAACATTCTCAAACAATTCAATTTTAACGTCACCATCTTTTAATTTTAATATCATTATATTCTCCTCAGCTATTGATTGATTGATAATTAAAAAAAACAAAATAAGTATTTTAATAAAAATTTTATTCATATTTCTCTTTTAAAGATTTAATTGTACTTTTTGTAGTAAATTTTTTTATATCACCTTTTAATTTAACTATATCCTTAACAAATCTTGATGAGATTATTTGATTTTCTACATCAGACATTAAAAAAATTGTTTCTATGTTTTGGTTCAATTTTCTATTCATACCAGCTAACTGAAATTCATATTCAAAATCAGATACAGCTCTTAATCCTCTTAGAATAATGTTTGATTTATATTTTTTACATAAATCAGTGGTTAAAGAGCCAAATGATACTACTTTTATTTTTTTTCTATTTAATTTTAGATCTTTAAATAAGGCTTTATTTAATATTTCAATTCTTTCCTCAGAACTAAATAAATAATTTTTGTTACTTTCATCTGAAACACCTACTACTATTTTATCAAACAATTTTAATGATTTTTTTATTACATCTATATGTCCAAAAGTGATTGGATCGAATGTTCCAGGATAAATTGCAATTTTACTCATTAAATTAAATTATCATCAATTTTAATTGCTGAAACAACTTTTTCTTCTCCTGATAACTTAATTATTCTAACTCCTTGAGTATTTCTGCCTGCTGTTCTAATTTCTCTAACAGCAACTCTTATAACCCTACCTTTATTAGTAGAAATTAAAATTTCATCACCTTCAAAAACAGGGAAGGATGAAGTTATATTTCCATTTCTTGGAGAATTTACTATCCCTATAATACCTTTACCACCTCTGTTAGTAACTCTGTAATCTATATGAAAAGTCTTTTTACCATAACCATTTTCACTTATTGATAAAACAAATTTTTCTTTAGCTTTTAATTCAGTTTTTTCGTCTTTTGATTTTTTTTCATTTTTATTAATTTTATCATTATCAATAACTGACAAAGATACTATTTGATCATTTGGTGCTAACTCTATACCTTTAATTCCTTTAGATGATCTACCTTTAAAAACTCTTAACTTTTTAGCTTCAAATCTAATGCATTTTCCAAATTTTGTGCTTAAAATTATATCTTGATCATCTTTACAAATTTTAACACCTACAATTTTATCATTATTATCCAATTTCATTGCAATTTTTCCAGATGCATTAATTGATGAAAAATCTTCTAAACTATTTTTTCGTACTTTACCCTGCGCTGTAGCAAAAATAATTTGATAATTTTTTAAATAAGTTTCATCCTCTGGCATTGGCATAATTGAGCTTATAGCTTGATGACTCTTCAAAGGTAAAATATTAAATAAAGATTTTCCTTTTGATGAAGATGACCCTTCTGGAATTTTCCATGCTTTGATCTTGTAAACTAAACCCTCGGTAGAAAAGAAGAGTACCGAGGTATGAGTATTCACAGATAATGTTTGAACAACTGAGTCTTGATCTCTAGTTGTTATGCCTGATTTTCCCTTACCACCTCTTTTTTGTTTTTTTACCCCATCTAGGGAACCCCTTTTTATGTATCCTTGTAAGGTGACTGTAATTATTATTGATTGTTTTTGGATTGTTTCCTCAATATCGTAATTTAAAACAGCATCTATAATTTTAGTTCTTCTTGGTATAGCAAATTTCTCTTTAATATTTTTTAACTCTTCACTGATTACTTTTAAAAGTTCTTTTTTTGATGAAATAATCTTTTTATATTTAGTTATTAGTTCAGCTAATTTTTTAATTTCAACTTCGATTTCATTTATCCCTAATGCAGTTAATTTTTGAAGTCTTAATTCTAAAATAGCCAAAACTTGTGGTTCAGATAAAGAATAAAGGTTTTTACCTTTTTTTCCCTCAACTAAAGAAATTAATTTTTGAGACTTGTTTATTTTCCATTTAGTTTTTAAAATTGATATTTTAGCATCATCGGGTGTTTTAGATGAACGAATAATTTTTATTATTTTATCTAAATTTTCAACTGAAACAGATAATCCTATTAGTATATGAGCGCGTTCCTCAGCTTTTTGAAGATCAAATTTAGTTTTTTTAATTACAACATCTTCTCTAAAAGTTAAAAAATTGGATAAAAAATCTTTTAGTGTGCAAGTTTGTGGTTTTCCTTCAACAATAGCTAAAGTATTAAAACCAAATGAACTCTCTATTTGAGTGTTTTTATATAATTGTCTCTTTATAGTTTCTGGTTCTACGCCGTTTCTTAAATCTATTGCTACCCTAATACCTTCTCTGTTAGACTCATCTCTAATATCTCTTATTCCTTCAATCTTTTTTTCTCTTACTAATTGAGCAATCCTTTCATTTAAAACAGATTTGTTTACTTGATACGGTATAGAAGTTATTACAAGTCTTTCACGACCGTTTTTTTGTTGCTCAATTGAAATTTCACCCCTTATCTTAAAGGACCCTCTACCATTGTTATATCCTTGTTTAATTATGTCTTTACCTATAATTACACCACCAGTTGGGAAATCTGGACCAGGTATATGTTTCATTAATTCTTTAATTTTAATATCTTTGTTATCTATTAAAGCTAAGGTGCCATCTATAATTTCACCTAAATTATGTGGGGGTATACTTGTTGCCATACCAACAGCGATACCACCAGCTCCATTTACTAATAAATTTGGAAACTGTGCTGGTAAAACACTAGGTTCTTTTTCAGTTTCATCATAATTGCTTTTGAAAGTAATTGTGTTTTTTTCAATATCATCAATTAAATATTGAGAAACTTTTGACAAGCGTGTTTCAGTATATCTCATTGCTGCAGCTGGATCACCATCAATAGAACCAAAATTTCCTTGGCCTTGAATTAACGGTAAACTCATAGAGAAATCTTGTACCATTCTTACTAAAGCATCATAAACAGATTGATCACCATGCGGGTGATATTTACCAATAACATCTCCGACTATTCTTGCAGATTTTCTAAATTGTTTAGACCAATCATATCCACCTTTGTACATAGCATATAAAATTCTTCTATGAACTGGTTTTAATCCATCTCTAACATCAGGAAGAGCACGACTTACAATTACGCTCATTGCATAAGAAAGATATGATGAGCTCATCTCATCATGCATTGAGATTAATTTTATATTTTTATCTTTAAACTCTTCAATATTTTTCATAGAAACTAAAATGGAATTTCATCATCCATATCTGACACTTGTGAAGTATCCTCAATATTATTTTGTTGAGTTGTGTCATTTTGAATTCCGCCACCAGAATTACCTCCTCCCAACATTGTGAGTGAAGAATTATATCCTTGTATAACTATTTCAGTTGAGTATTTGTCTTGTCCCGATTGTTCATCTTTCCATTTTCTTGTAGTAAGTTGTCCCTCAACATAAACTTGAGCACCTTTTTTTAAATATTGTTGAACAACATTTACTAAACCCTCATTAAATACAACTACACGGTGCCATTCAGTTTTTTCTTTTCTTTCACCTGTGTTTTTATCTTTCCAGGATTGACTTGTTGCAAGACTTAGTCTTGCTACACTTTTACCATTTACCATTTGCTTAATTTCAGGATCTGCGCCCAAACGACCAATTAATAATACTTTATTTAAACTTCCAGCCATAATATTTAATATTTGTTAAATTAGTTAATTAGAATTATATCACAATTCTTCTGAATATTAATTTTATTAACTCAAAGCAACTAAAATTATGATGAAAAAGATAGTTATTAAGGGCGCTAAAGAACATAATTTGAAGAATGTTACTATAGAGATTCCAAAAGATAAATTTGTGGTCATAACGGGTCTATCAGGGTCTGGAAAATCATCTTTAGCTTTTGATACTATCTACGCTGAAGGTCAAAGAAGATATGTTGAAAGCTTATCTGCATATGCGCGTCAATTTTTAGATAAAATGAAAAAACCAAATGTTGATTTAATTGAAGGATTAAGTCCAGCTATTGCAATAGAACAAAAAAATACTTCAAAAAACCCAAGATCCACTGTTGCAACTGTAACAGAAATTTATGATTACATGAGGGTGTTATATGCAAGAGCTGGCATTCCCTACTCACCATTTACAGGTAAACCAATAACCTCTCAAACAATTACACAGATAGTAGATTTGGTTAAAAAACTACCAAAAAAATCAACAATTTATATTTATGCTCCAGTAGTAAGAGGTCGTAAGGGTGAATATAAAAAAGATATTTTAAGCTACAAGAGAAGAGGATTTAGAAAAATTAAAATTGATAATGTTTTATATGATATTGAAAAATCACCTAATCTAGATAAAAAACTTAAACATGATATTTCAGTCTTAGTCGATAGAATAGTTTTAAATTCAAAACTTGGAAACAGATTAGCAGAAAGTGTTGAAACAGCTGTAAATTTAGCAAACGGTTTAGTTTTTGTAGAATATGAAGATGAAACTCTTCCTCAAAAATTCAGAAAAATTGAAAAATTAATTTACTCTACCAAATTCGCTTGTCCTGAGAGTGGTTTTACAATTGAGGAAATTGAGCCAAGACTATTTTCATTTAACAGTCCTTATGGAGCTTGTGAAGAGTGCGAGGGAATTGGAATGAAATTAAATGTTGATCCAAATTTAGTTGTTCCTGATGAAAGAAAAAGTTTAGCTGATGGAGCAATTGAACCTTGGTCTAAATCAACTACATTATATTACGCTCAAACTTTAGCATCCTTAGCAAAACATTATGGTTTTTCTTTAGATGAAAAATGGAAAAAATTACCCAAAAAAATCAAAGATATTATTCTTTATGGTTCTGATGAAGATGAAATCAAATTTAATTATGATGATGGTTACGAGAAATATTCTTATAAAAAAACTTTTGAGGGTGTAATTAATAATCTTGAAAGGAGATTTTTAGAGTCTGATAGTGAATGGAAAAGAGAAGCTATTGCTGAATATCAATCTGATACAGCATGTGAAGCATGTAATGGTGACAGATTAAAAGAAGAGGCTTTATGTGTTAAAATTAATGATCTTAATATAAGTGAAGTAACAAAAAAATCTATTTTAGATGCAGCAGAATGGTTTAAAAATTTAGAAAATAATCTTGATAAAAGACAATTCAAAATTGCTGAACATGTTTTAAAAGAAATAAATGAAAGATTAAATTTTCTTTTAAACGTTGGTTTAGATTATCTAACATTATCTAGAGAATCTGGAACATTATCAGGTGGTGAAGCGCAAAGAATAAGATTAGCTTCACAAATCGGATCTGGTTTAACAGGTGTTTTATATGTTTTGGATGAACCATCAATTGGATTACATCAAAAAGACAATGTTAAGCTTATTAATGCATTAAAAAGATTACGAGATCTTGGTAATACTGTTATTGTTGTTGAGCATGACACTGAGACGATGGAAAATGCAGATCATATTATTGATCTTGGGCCTGAAGCTGGAAGTAATGGTGGCGAGATAACAGCGCAAGGATCATATGAAGAAATTAAAAAAGATAAAAATAGTATTACTGGACAGTATCTTGCTAATAAAAAAACAATTGAAATTCCAAAATCACGACGTTTAGCTAAAAATGGAAGATTTGTAGAAATCAATGGTGCAAGTGGAAATAATCTAAATAATGTTAATCTTAAAATTCCAACTGGGACCTTTACCTGTGTTACTGGTGTCTCTGGTAGTGGTAAATCTACTTTAATATTACAAACACTTTTTCATGCTTTAAATTTAACTTTAAATAATAAAGCTAGAAAAACACCTAAATCATTTAAAGGTTATAAAGGAGTAGAATTAATTGATAAAATAATTGATATTGACCAGTCTCCTATTGGTAGAACTCCAAGATCAAATCCAGCAACATATACTGGAGCCTTTGGACCTATTAGAGATTGGTTTACAAGCCTGCCAGAGTCTAAAACAAGAGGGTATAAACCAGGAAGATTTTCTTTCAATGTTAAAGGGGGTAGATGTGAAGCATGTGAGGGTGATGGTGTAATTACATATGAAATGCATTTTTTACCTGATGTTTATATACAGTGTGATGAATGTAAAGGAACCAGATACAATAGAGAAACATTGGAAATCAAATTTAAAGGTAAAAGTATTGCAGATGTTTTGGATATGTCAGTTGATGAAGGGTGTGAATATTTTGAAAATATATCTAATATAAAAACAAAATTGTTAACTCTTAAAAAAGTTGGATTGGGCTATATAAAAATTGGTCAGCAAGCAACAACATTATCAGGAGGTGAAGCACAACGGATTAAGCTTGCCAAAGAACTGTCAAAAAGATCGACTGGAAGGACAATGTATATATTAGATGAACCAACTACAGGTTTACATCAACATGATATTAAAAAACTTTTAGAAATACTTCATACATTTGTAAAACTTGGTAATACAGTTGTTGTTATTGAGCATAATCTAGATGTTATTAAAACAGCCGACTACATTGTTGATATGGGTCCTGAAGGCGGTGTAAAGGGTGGTAATATTGTCGCCGAAGGAAAACCTGAAGAGGTATGCAAAGTAAAGGAGAGTTATACTGGTCAATTTTTGAAACCTCTTTTAGCTTAAATTTAACAACTTAAAAATAGTCAAAAATTAGTGTATAGTTATTAAGAATCATGAGTAATTTATTGTCATCTTTATCAAAAACAATTCATACATCACTTGCGTTAGCTATAGTATTGTTCTTAGGATTGTTTTATTTAAATGATGGAATAGCTTTTGATACTCTTTTCTGGAGCTGGTTGTTTAGATACATACATGTGATTGTTGCAATTATGTGGATTGGATTGTTGTGGTATTTCAATTTTGTTCAAATTCCAAATATGGGAAAAATTCCAGATGAACAAAAGCCAGCTATAGGTAAAGTAATAGCACCTGCTGCATTATTTTATTTTAGGTGGGCTGCTGCTTTAACTGTTCTTTCAGGTTTAATTCTAGCTCTTCTTAATGGATATCTTCATGATGCTATGACTTTAAGTATTGGTTCAGGTGTACCAAAACATACTGCAATCGGTATAGGGATGTGGCTAGGAATTATAATGGCTTTCAATGTATGGTTTGTAATTTGGCCAAATCAGAAAAGAGCATTAGGAATTGTTGAAAGTGATCCTGATACAAAAGCAAAGTCAGCAAAAACAGCGATGTTATTTTCAAGAACAAACACTTTATTATCGTTACCAATGTTACTTACAATGGTAATAGCTCAAAATTTATATTAAAAAATTATTATTGTAGCTCTTTAATATCTTTAAATTGATTTAAACTTAGTGGATTAGCCAAAGCCTCCTTATTTTTTATTGCATTTCCTTCAATTATATTTTTGACTGCTAATTCAACAATTTTACCACTTTTAGTTCTTGGTATATCGTTTACTTGAATTATTTTTCTTGGAACATGTCTAGGTGATGCATTTTTTCTAATTTGTAATTTCAATTTTTTCAATAATTTATCATCAAGTTGATAATTTGGATTTAAAATTACAAATAAAATTATACGAATATCATTGTCCCAAGATTGTCCAACAACTAAAGACTCTTTAATTTCTCTAAACCGCTCGACCTCAGAATAAATTTCTGCAGTCCCAAGCCTTACGCCACCAGGATTTAAAGTTGTATCTGATCTTCCTGATATTATAAATCCATTATTTTTTGTAATTTGTGCGTAATCACCGTGATGCCATATATTTCTATATTTATCAAAATAAGCTTTTTTAAATTTAGTATCCTTATGATCATTCCAAAACTTTAAAGGCATTGATGGAAAAGGATTGACACAAACCAATTCGCCTTTCTGGTCTAAAACGGACGTCCCCTTTTCATTAAATACTCGAACATCCATACCTAAACCTTTGCTTTGTATTTCTCCTGCATGGACGGATTGATATAAATTGCCCAAAACAAAACAAGAAACAATATCAGTTCCTCCAGAAATAGATGCTAAATGAACATTTTTTTTAATATTGTTATATACAAATTTAAAACAGTCTGATGACAACGGAGATCCTGTAGAGCAAATAGTTCTAAGTTTTTTTAACTTATAAACCTTCTTAAAATTTTTTTTTGTTTTTCTTAAAGCATCGAGATATTTAGCACTTACTCCAAAGAGAGTTATATTTTCTTTGTTAGCTATTTTTATAAGTAGATCATCACGTTTATACATTGGGAAACCATCAAATAATACAATTGATGCTTTTGAGGCTAGAACTGAAATTAGCCAATTCCACATCATCCATCCACAAGTTGTAAAATAAAACACATTGTCATTCTCTTTAATATCACAATGAAGTTGATGTTCTTTTAAATGCTGAATTAATACACCACCATTTTTATGGCAAATGCATTTAGGTTTACCTGTTGTACCACTGGAGTAAAGAATTGTTAAATTATGTTCAAAATCAAACTTAGAGAATTTAAATTTTGAAAAATTTTTCTTAATTATATTATTCCAATTATGTGTTTTTATATGTTTATATTTTGGAAGTATTTTTAAATTAGGCTGACCTGGATAACTAGATATAACTACATGTTTAATAGAAGGAATTTTTTTTAATATTTTTGGAATTCTCTCTAAAATATTAATTTTTTTTCCATTGTAAAAATATTGATTAGTAATAATTAAAATTTTTGGTCTTATTTGAGAAAATCTCTCTATAACACCATTAATTCCAAAATCTGGTGAACAAGATGACCATATAGCTCCAATAGCAACAGATCCTAAAAAAGCTTCTACTGTTTGAGGAACATTTGGCATATAAGCTGCTATTCTATCGTTTGGCTTAATATTCAACTTTTTTAAATTATTTGAAATATTTTTTACATTTTTATTTAACTCATCCCAATTTCGTATTTCACGATAACCATTTTCACTAAGAAAAGTAATTGCTTTTTCTTTTGTATTTTTTGAGAGTAAATTTTCAGAAAAATTTAATTTCGAGTTTGGTAAATAAATATTTTTAAAAAATTTTTTTGATTTTTTTACTTTAGTGTTACTTTTAATACCTTTAATTTTTGAGAAATCCCAAATACTACTCCAAAAATCACCATGGTTTTTAACTGACCAATCATGAATTTTTTTGAAATCTATATTGAAATTTTTATTGAATCTTTTGGATATGAATTTTTCAAATTTAAATAGATTTGAATTTTTTGTTATCGTACTAGATGGTTTCCAAAGTCTCATATTCTTAAAATAATTATAATACTATGAAGTATTATAATGTAATATTTAAATTTTTAATGATTAATTTAATTATTTTGATCGTCTTCTCTCAAAACAGTTTTTTGAGAAACTCTTAATCTTACTAGAACAGTATTCGCTATATAAATTGAAGAATAAGTTCCAAAAACAACACCCAATATCATAGCAAGTGAGAATCCTTTAAGTATCTCACCACCAAAAAAATATATGGCTAATAAAGCTAGTAAAGTAGTTGCTGATGTTATTATTGTTCTTGATAAAGTTTCATTAATTGAAATATTTGTTAATTCAAAAATTTTTATATCTGAATATTTTCTTAAATTTTCACGAACACGGTCAAAAATAACTACTGTATCATTCATAGAATATCCAACTATTGTTAATACAGCTGCTATTATTGATAAGTTTATTTCTAAACTAAATAAAGAAAAAACTCCAAGAGTTAGAATGACATCATGAAACAAAGCTAAAATTGCACCTAAACTAAACTGCCATTCAAATCTAATCCAAATGTAAATAAGCATTAATACTAATGACAAAGATATTGCTATTACTCCTGATTTTAACAATTCGGCACTAACTTTTGGACCAACATTTTCTACTCTTCTAAAATCATAATTGTTACCAAAAGATTTGTCTAAGTTAGATTTAATTTCTTCAATGATGTTTTTCTTGTTGTCTTTGTTTTCAAATTTTACTAGAAAATCAGTATCATTACCAAATTTCTTGACCGAAACATCGCCTAAATCCATCTGATTAAATCTATCTCTTAATGAACCAACATTAATTTTTGAATCTGAGGCTCTTAATTCAATTAATGTCCCACCTTTAAAATCTATACCAAAATTAAGCCCTTTGAATATTAATAATAACAATGAAGCAACAATTAAAACTGATGAAAGTAAATTAAAATGATTATAATATTTATTAAAAGCAATCATTAGATTAATTTTTCCTTATTTTTGTTTCTTGATACGTAAATGCTAGTGAATAATCTTGCTATAAAATAAACTGAAAATAATGTTGTAAATATTCCAACTCCTAATGTTACAGCAAAACCTTTGACTGGTCCTGATCCCATGAAAAATAAAATAATTGCAGCTAATAATGTTGTAATGTTAGCATCTAAAATTGCTGTTCTAGATTTAGTATAACCACCATCAAAAGCCAAAATATTATTACTCTCTCCTTTTGATTCTTCTTTAATCCTTTCAAAAATTAAAACATTTGCATCAACAGCCATACCTACAGTTAGAATTATTCCTGCAATACCAGGCAACGTTAAAGTAGCTTCAAATAATGTTAAAACTCCTAAAAGTATAAATAAATTAACTATTAAGGTCACATTAGTTATCAAACCAAAAATTTTATATTTGATAAACATAAAAATTATCACCAACAAAAAACCTATTGCTAAAGCAATCATACCTGCATTAATTGAATCTTGTCCAAGATCAGGTCCAACTGTTCTTTCTTCAATAATTTCTAATGGTGCTGGTAATGCGCCTGATCTTAATAATAAAGCCAAATCAGTTGCAGTTTGAAAAGTAAAGCCGCCACTTATTTGACCTGATCCACTTGCTATAGTATCTCTAACAACAGGTGCACTAATAATTTTACCATCTAAAACAATTGCTAATTGTTTTCCAATACCTGTTGAAGTAGCCTTACCAAATCTTTTTGCACCTGCTCTATCTAAAGTAAATGATACAATAGTTTGATTAGCTTGAGTGTCCATTTTTGGCTGAGCATCGAGTAAATTTTCACCACTTATTATTATTCTTTTACTAACTGTAGCCTCTTCTAGACCATTTTCAAATTTTAACTTTTCAACACCAAAACGATCATTTTCATCATTTGTTACAAAACGAAATGTGAGATTTGCAGTTTTACCAAGTAATGATTTTATTCTCATTGGATCATCTAATCCAGGAAGCTCAACTAAAATTCGATTATTCCCTCTTTTGAGTATATTGGGTTCATTAGTTCCAACCTCATCAACCCTTCTTCTAACTATTTCTATAGCTTGGTCTTGAGAGGAAGTTTTAAGTTTAATTAAACCTTGCCTTGAAAAATTAACTTTAAGATTTAACCCTGTATCTTCAATTTCTAACTGATGTGATTTAAATCTTGGGTAATAAGGATTAAGATCACTATTTTCATCCTGAAAAACATCTAAGACAGATTGTTTGTCATTATCTGATACATTAAAAAAAATATTTTGATTATCTATTTTTATATTGTTTATTTTAATATTTTTTTCTTTGAAGTAATTTCTGATTATTGTTGTTAGATTTTGTAATTTTTGTTCAATTACAGGTTCATTATCAATTTCAAGTAATAGATATGAACCACCCTGAAGGTCTAATCCTAAGTTAATTTTTTTATCAAAGAAATTATCATCAAATTTAAAAAGATTTGATGAAGCAATTAAAATAAATAAAACTGAAAAAAGAGTTACAAATATAATTCTTAACTTAGAGAAATAAAGCACTTAACTAAAAATAATTATTTTTTAACTTCTTGAGTGTTTGTATTAACAAGACTTTGAATACCAGTAGATTTAACTATTTCAACTTTTACATTTTCAGCAATTTCTACTTCAACTTTATCATTATCAATTAATCTCTCCACTGTGCCTGTAATACCACCAGAAGTGACAACCTTGTCGCCTCTTTTAAGGCTTTCAACCATAGCTTTATGCTCTTTAACCTTTTTTTGCTGTGGTCTGATTAAGAAAAAATAAAAAATAACAAAAATTAAAATTAACGGTATAAACTGTCCTATTCCTGAACCTTCCATAAATCTCCTTATAAATTATGTGAATACTTATACTATCTATGTAATTAAAACAACTTTATTTAGCTGAAATCGATTTCAAATTATTCATATAGGGTCGCAGTACCTTAGGAATAATAATTGAACCATCATTTTGTTGATAGTTTTCTAGTATAGCAATTAAAGTTCTGCCCACAGCTAAACCACTTCCATTTAATGTTCCAACAAAAACAGTTTCCTTGTTTTTATTTTTATATCTTGATTTCATTCTTTGTGCCTGAAATGTTGAACAAGAAGAGCATGATGATATTTCACGATACTTATTTTCTGATGGTAGCCAAACTTCAATATCATAAGTTTTTTCTGCACTGAAACCCATATCGCCTGAACATAATATTACTTTTCTATAAGGTAACTCTAGCTTATCAAGAATATCTGTTGCACAGTTTGTCATTCGCTCTAATTCTTCTAGGCAATTTTCTTTTTCTACAATACTAACCATCTCAACTTTATAAAATTGATGTTGTCTAATCATTCCTTTGGTATCTTTTCCATAACTACCAGCTTCTTTTCTAAAACAAGGTGTTGAAGCAACAAATCTCATTGGTAAATTTTTTTGGTCAACAATTTTATCTTTAACAATGTTTGTTAAAATTACCTCGGCAGTTGGAATTAAAAATTTTCTATCAGATCCTTCATCAAATTTTATTTCAAACTGATCGTTTTCAAATTTTGGTAATTGGCCTGTTCCATACATTGTATTATCAGACGCAATCAATGGAGGTGAAATCTCTTGATAACCATTTTGAACAATATGAGTATCTAGCATAAAGTTAGATAAAGCTCGTTCTAGTAATGCTAACTCTTTTTTAACAAATACAAATCTTGATCCAGTAGTTTTTGTTGCAAGATCAAAATCAAGCATGCCTAAATTTTCACCAAGCTCGTAATGAGATTTGGGTTTAAAATTAAACTCAGGAACTTTTCCAGCTTTTAAAACTTCTACATTATCATTTTCATCTTTCCCATTTGGAACATCTTGATGAGGTATATTTGGTATATTTGATAAAATATTATCTAATTCAGTTTTAGTATTTTTTTGCTGCTCAGTAATCTTTTCTAATTCTGTAGATATTTCTTTAGATTTTTTGAATAAACTTTCATCTTTAGATTTTGAAATATCTTTTTTTTCTTTTTCTAAATTTTCTTTCTTTTGAATTAAATCTCTATTTAACTCATCAAGCTTTTTTAAATTATTAAAATCAATTTTAACTGAACGTTTTGCAAGATCTTTTTCAAATTTTGAATAATCTTTTCTAATTTCTTTTAAATTATGCATCAGTCTTTTCTAAATTTTTGTTTTCTATAAATTTTACTGAAAATATTGATAATTCATATAAAATTAATAATGGAATGGCTAAACCAATTTGAGTGATTGGATCCGGTGGTGTTAGTAATGCTGCAGCTGCAAATATAATTACAACAACATATTTTCTTCTTTCTTTTAGAAATTGACTGTCAACAATACCTATTCTTGCTAATAAACTTAAGGCTATAGGTAGTTGAAAACTTATTCCAAATGCAAAAATTAACTTCATAACAAGTGATAAATACTCATTTACCTTAGCCTCTAATTGAATTGGAAGACTTGTGGACATACCTGTACTTTCAAATGATAAAAAGAATTTGATAGCTAGAGGCATTATCAAATAATAAACAAGCATGCCTCCTAAAAAAAAAAGGATGGGTGTTAATACAAGGTATGGAAGTATAGCAACTTTTTCATGTTTATATAAACCCGGTGCAATAAATTTCCATATTTGCATCAGTATAAACGGACAAGTCACAAAAAAAGCTGTGAAAAAAGATACCTTTATATAAGTTAAAAAAGTTTCTTGTAAGGCTGTAAAAATAAGTCTTCTATCAGACCCATCATCTTTTACAGCCTGAGCAAATGGATCAACTAAAAAACCGTAAATATTTTCCGCAAATATATAACAAATTACAAAAAAGATTATTAGAAAGACAAAACTATGTATTAATCTTTTTCTTAGTTCTGTTAGATGGCTAACAAATCCACCTTCATTTTCATTGCTCATCTTTTTTAGTTTCTTTTTTTATTTCTTTATCAATTTTTTCTTCATCAATTTCTAAATTAGAAACTTCATTTTGAATGTTGTTTACATATCTTTTAGCTGTCCCAATCCAAGAACCAGCTTTCTTTAACATGATTGGAAAATCTTTTGGCCCAAGAACAACAATTGCAATACCAACAATAATTAATATCTCAAACCAACCAATAGTAGGCATGCGATTTAATCTTTGTTTTCTGAGTCTTTATTTTCGTCGGAAATATTTTTTGGCTCTGTATCATCAGTAACATCTGACGCCATTCCTTTTTTGAAACTTTTAATTCCCTTAGCTACATCACCCATCAGACTAGAAATTTTACCACGTCCAAATAATAAGACTACTAATATAACTACGATTGCTATTTGCCAAATTCCTATGCTCATAAAAAACTTATAACCTTTTTATGATTAATTTAAAAGTTACTTTTTTGTTAATCTTTCTCTTCTGTATCGAGAGTACTATTTAACATCTCATCAATATTAGAATAAATATCCTCTTTTTTTTCTTCTTGTTTTTCTTTATAGAATTTACCAGTTCCAAAAATTGCATTATCGATACTAGAACTATCAATTAAACCAGCTGCTCCTAGTTCATCAATTGTAGGTAAATCAGATAATTTTTGAAGATTAAAATGACTTAAAAATTCATCAGTTGTAACATACTGAATTGGTCTACCTGGTACATCTTTACGACCACCTGGTTTTACCCAGTTGAGCTCCATCAATATTTCGAGAGTATTAGTTCCAAATGCAACACCTCTTATTTCTTCAATTTCAGCTCTAGTAACAGGTTGGTGATAAACAATTATAGCTAAAGTCTCCACTGCAGCTCTAGAAAGTTTCTTTTCAACCGTTTTTTCTTGTGTCATGATATTAGACAAGTTAGGAGAAGTTCTAAAAGACCATTTATCTTTTATACAAACCAGATTAATTCCACGTTGAGAGTATTCTTGCTGTAACTTTTCTAATGATTTTGCAACACTGCCCTTTTTAGTAATTTTGCTTTCAATTGTATCTATATCTAATGGTTCTGCGGCAGCAAAAATAACTGCTTCAACTTCTTTTTCTAAATCAGATAACTTAGATGGAAATTTAACAACATTATCTTTTAGAATTTTTTCTTTTTTAATCATTATTTTCCTTCACGTAAATATCGTCAAATAATTTATTTTGTTTTATAGATAAATTTCCTTCTTTAACTAATTCTAATGAACCAGCAAATATTCCTGCTTTTCCAGTACGTTTATATTTTGAACCACTTTTGAAATTTTTAGGAATTAAATCATCTAATTTTTTCCAATCAATTAATTTTCCAAAAAATTCTCTTATTGTTTTAATTCCATCCTCTGCAGTAAAAACAGGTAATTTAGGAATATTCATTTTTTGAAAGTCTTTGGTCATAATAATTGTTGAATATGACTTGAGTAGTTCAAATAAACTTAAGTTGTACTCTGTGCTATAAATAGATCTTATATTTCCTTTCATTCCTCTTGATCGAATTTCTCTTCCCAATCTTTTTCTTTTAAGCATTTGGTCTGAAAGCAATCTTATCAATTCTAGTTTTTTAAGTTGTAATTTTAATTTTTCAGCAACTTCTTGAACTTTAAATTCTTCTTCTGGTGTTCCTGGAAGTAATAATTTAGATTTTAAATAAGCTAACCAAGTTGCCATCAATAAATATTCTGAGGCAATTTCTAAATTTAAATCTTTTTCTTTTGTAATATATTCATGAAACTGATCTGCTAACTTAGTTATTGATATCTCTTCAAGGTCTACCTTTTGAGCTTTGGCTAAATCTAAAAGGACATCTAGAGGGCCATTATAATTATTTATATCAACATTAAATAATGCAGAATCAGAAATAGTCATGATCAGATATTAACTTAAAATTTTATTAAATAGCGATGTTTTTTTTATGATAAAATTACTTACCTTTGGTGAATTATCACCAACTACCTCCATTTCAGACAATTTTCCATTACAATGGAGAGCAATATTACAACCTGCGCTAAATGTTTTAATAGTATTAGTTTTTAAATCATCTTTTAAACTTTTCATTGATAAATCATCTGAAATTAAAATATTTTTAAAGCCAATTTTTTTTCTAATTAAATTTATAATTTTTTTAGAGTGTGTAGCTGTATTTAATCTATCAATGCTTCGATAAATTACGTGTGCTGTCATTGCAAAATAGCTTTGTTTTTTCTTGAATGGAAAAAAATCATTTTTATTCAAATAATTTAAGTTTTTGGTAACTATAGGAGTAAATTTATGACTATCTACCTTAGCTAATCCATGTCCTGGTATGTGTTTCATCAAAGTTCCAATGGAATTTTCATGAAAATAATCAATACAAATATCTCCAATTTTAGAGATATTTTTTTTATTTTTTGAAAAAGACCTATCACCAATAATGTTGCTAGCTCCTTTAACTCTAAGATCTAAAACAGGAACGGTATTTATGTTAACACCGATTGATTTAAGCAAATAGGAAGTTTTATCGATAAATAATTTATAAATAATATTAAATTTTTTTTTATCTTTTGTGAATAAATTGCCAAAATATTCAGAAGTCAAATTATCAAATGAAATAATTTTACCTAATCGATTTACTCGTCCTCCTTCTTGATCAATTAATATTGGGTATTTTTTGTCTTTAAATATCTTTTTTATTTTATCAGTTAATTTTTTAGTTTGTTCAATTGAACTTATGTTTCTTGAAAATAAAATAACTCCCCATGGTTTATATTTCTTTAAAAAATTTATTTCTTTCTTTGATAATTTTGATGATTTTAAACCAACAATAAAAGCTCTTCTATTCTTAATCATTCTCTAAAAGTTTCCAAAAATTAAACTTTTTTTTCTTTTTTTTGTTTGTTTGCTTAACGTATTCTATTACATCTTGTGTATCATTTTCCAAAACAGGTAAATTTTTTGAGTATAATTTAATTTTTTCATCGTTATTTTTATAAGATCTGTATGATTTCTTTTTATTTTCATCTGAAAAATAATATCTACCAGTCAAAAAAATAAATAAAGCAATTACAACAATAAAGATTAAATACTTAATTTCTTTTAGCATTACATTTTATCTGGTGTATCTACACCAACTATATCCATTCCTGATTTTACCACGTTAGATATTGCTTTTAAAAAAATTAATTTATCTGGTGAAACAGTTTTTTGATCATTAATAAATCTTTTTTCTGGATTTTGTTTACCAAGATTCCAATACGAATGAAATTCTGAGGCAAGATCATATAAATAAACAGGTATTCTATGTGGTTCTAATTTTGAACTAGCTGCATCAATACATTTGGGCCATTCTGAAATCTTTTTTAAAATTTTGATCTCATCATTTGAATATTCAAAACTAAAATCATCCAATTCAATTTTTGAATTTAAGTCTTTATCAATATGTCTAAAAACAGATGAAATTCTTGCATAACAATATTGAACATAATATAAGGGATTATCTTTTGATTTTTCTTTTACAGCATCAAAATCAAAATCTAATTCAACATCACTGCTTCTATTGAGCATGATAAACCTAGTTGCATCTTTTCCAACTTCCTCAATTAAATCATCAACCGTAATGTAGTCACCTTTTCTTTTAGACATCTTAAATGGTTTGTTATCTTTAATTAATTTTACAAGCTGACTAATTTTACAAATCAATTTATCTTTTTTTCCTGATAAAGCTTCAACTGATGATGAAATTCTTTTGATGTAACCAGCATGATCTGCACCAAGAATATTTATTAAATAATCAAATTTACGATCTACTTTATTTTTATGATAAGCAACATCACTTGCAAAATAAGTCCATGTTCCATCTGACTTTTGTAATGCTCTATCTTTATCATCACCAAAATCAGTAGATTTAAAAAGTAACTGTTCTCTTTCTACCCAGTTTTTATCATCTTCACCAGCTGGAGCTTTAATTTTTCCTTTGTATACAAATTTATTCTTTTCTAAAAATTTGATTACACTCTGTACTTCGTTATTTGAAACAATACTTTTTTCACTAACAAAATTATCGTGGTTAATTCCTAAACTCTTAAGGTTCTTTTTAATTAAAAGTAGCGCCTGTTCTATAGATAAAGCTGTTAACTTATCGCTTATTTCCTCATAATCATCAAAATTTAGATCTGAATTATCCGAAACTATATTTTTTGCAAAATCAATAAGGTAATCTCCTGGATATAAATCAGGGTTATCTTGAGGAAATGTTTCATTAAATTTTACTTCCCTAATTCTAAAGTATACAGATTTTGTAAAATTTATTATCTGGTTACCATAATCATTTACATAATACTCTTTTGTAACCTTGTGTTTATTAAATATTAAAACATTAGATATGACATCACCCAAAATAGCTCCTCTACAATGACCAACGTGCAAAGGTCCTGTAGGATTAGCTGATACAAATTCAACTAAATAATTATTTTTTTTCTCTTTTTCATTAATTCCAAATGTTTCAGAGTTATCAATTATTTCTTTAATAAAGTTTGACCATAAAGATGGTTTAAATTTAATATTAATGAAACCAGGTTTAGCAACGGATATATTATCTATTTGATCATCGCTATTTTTAATTTCAAGTGCAAGTTTTTCTGCCAATTCTATTGGAGAAGTTTTGTTTAGTTTCGATAAAACCATTGCAACATTAGTTGAAATATCACAATCAAATTTTGGGGGTGGTATTTCCGCATTAATACCATTTAAACTTTCTGGAACGATGAGTTGATTTTTTTTACTAAGTTCAACAATAATTGATTTAATTTTATCTAAATATAATTCAAAAATATTCATTTATTATTGTTATATAGGTTAATTGCGTATCTATCTGTCATACCAGATATAAAATCTGAAATAGCTCTATATTTGTCTTTAGTCAATTGCTCTTTAGTAAGAAATTTTCTAGGATTTGATTTAATTATTTTAAATAATTTCTCAATTATCATTTTGCCTCTTTGATTCTTATTAAGCACCGATTTATTGTCATACATTCTATGTCTTAAAAATGATCTGATTTCTTGCTCTGAATTTTCTATTTTATCTGAAAAAGAAACAATTAATTGATTTGATTTTGATACATCTTTTAATGACTTAATTTTAAATTTTTTAATATTTTTCTCTGTATTACTTAGTAAATCTCTTATCATAATATCTATTGAATCTCTGATAATTTGATAAATAGCAATTTTATAATTTTTTTTATTTATTTTATTTTTATATTTTTGATAAATGTCTTTAAAAAATTCTAATTCAACTAGTTCCTCAAGTTTAAATAGGTTTGCTTTAATTCCATCCTGTATATCATGATTATTATAGGCAATATCATCTGATATTGCTGATATTTGAGCTTCTAATGATGGATACGTATTAAAGTTAATTTTATTTTTGAAAACTTTTGATCCAATTAGTTTATTGATCATGCTTAGATCATCTACTGGTCCATTATGTTTTAAAAGTCCTTCTAAAGTTTCAAGAGTTAAATTTAATCCAGCAAATTTAAAATATTTATTCTCTAAAAACATTACTATTCTTAGTGTCTGAAGATTGTGATCGAAACCTCCATAATTTTGCATACATTCATCTAAAGCATCCTCTCCTGCATGGCCAAATGGAGTATGACCTAAATCATGAGCAAGACTTAAGGTTTCTGCTAAATCTTCATTTAATTTTAGATATTTTGCAATTGATCTTGCTATTTGAGCAACTTCAATTGAATGAGTAATCCTGGTTCTAAAATGATCCCCTTCTGTGTTAACAAATACTTGGGTTTTATGCTTTAGTCTTCTAAATGATGCACTATGAATTATACGATCTCTGTCACGTTGAAAAGGAGATCTATATTTTGAATTAGCCTCTTTATTAAGTCTGCCTTTACTTTTAAATACTCCTAACAAAGTGTCTTTTTTCATCCTTTAATTTAAATAATTAAGTATTATATTAGTAATATCAGTGTTCAGACATGATTAAAGAAATTAAATTTACGGATAAAGCGTTAAAACAAATAGATAATTTATTGTCAAAAAAAGACAAAGGATCATTCTTTAGAATCGCTATCAAAGGTGGAGGATGTTCTGGTTTTCAATATGAATTTACATTTGATAAATCAAAACAAGATGATGATTTAAATTATCAAAATATTTTAATTGATAAAACTTCAGCTGATTTGCTTAAAGGATCTGAGGTAGATTATGTTTCAGAACTTATAGGTGAACAATTCAAAATATCTAATCCACAAACCAAATCATCGTGTGGTTGTGGAGTTTCATTCTCTCTTTAATGCTCATTTCATCTTGGAATGTAAACTCGGTAAGAGCAAGAATTGAAAATATCAAAAGCTATTTATTAAAATATAAACCTGATATTTTAATGATGCAGGAAATCAAAACTGAAGATGTTAATTTTCCATATGATGATTTTTCATCAATGGACTATGAAAGTCATGTATTTGGTCAAAAAAGTTATAATGGTGTAGCGATCATCTCAAAAAATAAATTAAAAAATGTCAAAACAGATTTAATTAAGGATAAGTTAAAACAATCAAGAATAATTTCAGCTGAATTTGAGTATAAGAAAAAAAATATACAATTAATAAATATTTACACCCCTAATGGTAATCCTGTAGATACAGAAAAATATGATTATAAAAAAGATTGGCTTAATCAATTAATAAAACAATTAAAAAGTTTATCTAAAAAAAATCCAAATATTATATTAGCTGGTGATTTCAATATAATTCCATCAGCTGAAGATGTTTACAATGTTAAAAGTTTTGAAGACGATGCTTTATACAGACTTGAAATAAGAAAAAAATTTAGAGAAATGATTAATCTTGGTTTTAATGATGTCTACAGACATTTTTATGAAGATAAAGAAGGATATACATTTTGGGATTATATGAGGGGTGCATGGCAAAAAAATAATGGCATGAGGATTGATCATTTTTTAGTTTCAAATTCTATGATTGATCAAATTAAAGATATTAATATTAATAAAGATCCACGTGGAAGAGAAAAGCCTTCTGATCACACACCAATTGAGATTAATTTAGCTTAAAGATTTAATTTTATTTACTAATTCTTCGTTAATATTTCTTGGACCAGTATCCATTCTATTCTTATGACGTCTTTCTCCAGGTAATCTTACTTCGCCCATTGATTTCATTTTTTCAAAAAATTCCTCAGCATGTTTTTGCCAATTAGTACCTGAAGTTTTATCTGGGTTAATAGCTAGTATGAATTCACCGCCACTTGGAGGACCACCATCATTATTATCTTTGGCTGCAGTTTCAAAACTAAAATTATCTCCAACCAAAGCTCCTGCCATTAATTCTACCATCATTGCAATTGCAGATCCTTTGTAACCACCAAATGGTAATAAAACTCCACCATCTGCAATTTCCCCTGGATCAGTTGTTTCTTTACCATCTTTAGTTAAACCAGTTCCAAGTGGAACTTTGTGCCCTTCTCTTTTAGCAACTTGAACTTCACCCATTGCCATTGAAGCTGTTGCCATATCATAAACAACCGGTGTTTTACCAGGACGTGG
Organism: uncultured Pelagibacteraceae bacterium; assembly: GCA_902596375.1. Taxonomy (GTDB): domain Bacteria; phylum Pseudomonadota; class Alphaproteobacteria; order Pelagibacterales; family Pelagibacteraceae; genus Pelagibacter. Next base: position 123,101 of record CACJTU010000002.1, on the reverse strand, counting down.
CCAAGCAAATGAAATTGGGTTTGTTCCAAATAAAGGTTTTATTGCGCCAGCAGGTGCTACAGCAGGCTTGTAAGATGTACAAGCAAATGCAACTAAACCTTCCTCTGCTAATTTCTCTGTTTCAGGCCACATAGCAGCCATATGATGTGAATTATTTATTGCTAACACAGCTACACCATTTTCTTTTGCAGCTTTTGCTAATTCAGGCAAACCTTTATTTAATACAACAGGCGCTAAACAATTATTACCCTCAACTTTTATTACAGATGGAGATATTTTTTTTACTTCAGGTTTCCCTTTTCCATTTATCTTTCCACCTTTAAGACCAGTAACGTATGCTGGTAATCTGAATAAACCGTGTGATACAGAACCATCTCTTTCAGCATTTCTGATCAAGTCTGACAAAATTGATGCTGTTTCATCATCACAACCATTTGCCAAAAGAGTTTTTTTAGCTAGTTCAAATATTTCGTCTAAAGTTAATGAAACTGTGCTCATTATTTTGATTTACATTTTTTACATAAACCAAAAAATTCTAAATTATATTTGCTATATTTCATTCCAGAGTCATCTGAAAAATTAGATAAATATTTTGATAGTTTTGAATTACTTATCTCAGATACATTTTCACAACTTTCACAAATTGAAAAAGCTGTTGCTTTTGAAATCTGACAGCTTGAATTTTGACAAGCTATAAAAGCATTTCTGCTTTCAATCTTATGAATTTTTCCTATTTCAACTAATTTATCTAATGCTCTGTAAACTTGTAGTGGCGCTTTAATTCCTTTTTTTTGAACATTAAAAAGGATTGAATAAGCTTTCATTGGTCCACCAGATTTATCAATTAAGTCAAAAATTATTTTTTGATTTTTGGAAAGGTTATGTTCTTTTTGCATCTTTAAATTCTTATCAATATGTTATCAGTTTTTCAATTTAATCGATTGTTTTATTTTAAATAAAGACAGTATGAATAATACTAACGAGGCAGCTATTATAGATGGTCCTGAAGATGTATTAAATTCTAACGAGGAATATAAACCTAATACAACAGACAGTAATCCACCAATAATTGAAAATATTACCATTTTTTGAGGACTATCTGAGATATTTCTAGCCATAGCCGCTGGTATAATTAGCATACCTGTAATTAGTAATAAACCTACCATTTTAATTGATATTGCTATTACAGCAGCCATAAGAATTGTAAAAATAGCTTTTGCTCTATCAGGGTTTAATCCTTCTGCTTCTGCTAATTCATAATTAACTGTAGATGCAAACAACGGTTTCCAAATCAATTTAAGAACTAATAAAATTAAAGCTCCTCCAGTCCAAATAATCAATAAATCATCAGTTGTTACAGCTAATATATCACCAAATAAAAGTCCCATAATATCAAAACGAATAAAGGTTAAAAAACCTATTACTACTAATCCGACAGCTAATGAAGAATGAGCTAAAAGACCAAGCAAAGCATCCCCAGGTAAATTAGTTTTTTTCTGTAGTTGAATTAGGATTAATGCGATTACTGAAGAAATTAAAAACACTGAAATAGCTATATTTAAATCTAAAGTATATGCCATTGTTACACCAAGAAGTGCTGAATGAGCTAATGTGTCACCAAAATAAGATAATCTTCTCCATACTACAAAACAACCTAATGGTCCTGTTACAAATGCAATTCCTATTCCTGCAAATAATGCTCTTACAAAAAAATCATCAAACATATCAATTTTTTTTTATTTCGCCCTCTTCAGAATGAACATGGTCATGTTTATGTTCGTACACTGTTAAAATTTGGGAAGCTTTTTCTCCAAATAGAGCTTTGTACTCATTATTTTTTGCAACATCCATTGGTGATCCAGAACAACATACGTGGCCATTTAAACAAACCACATGATCAGTTGCTGTCATAACTGTATGCAAATCATGTGAAATTAATAAAATACCACAACTCAAAGTATCTGAAATATTTTTGATTAATTCATATAATGCTATTTCACCTGTATAATCTACTCCTTGTACAGGTTCATCTAGTACAAGTAATTCAGGTTTTTTTGAAATTGCTCGTGCTATTAAAACTCTTTGAAACTCTCCTCCTGAAAGATTTCCTAAATTCTTATTTTTTAAATGAATTACACCAGTTAATGATAAAGCCTCATCTATATCTTTTTCACTAATGCTTTCTGTAAGTAACATAAAATCACAAACTCTTAAAGGTAGGGTCCAATCTATTGAAATTTTTTGAGGAACATATCCAACTTTGTTAGTGTATTTTTCAACATTGCCCTCAATATTTTTATAAATACCTAAAGCAATTTTTGCAGTAGTGCTTTTGCCTGAACCATTTGGACCAATAAGTGTAACAATTTTACCCTTCTCCACTGTTAAAGAAACTCCTTCAACTAACCACTTATTATTCTGCTTAAAACCAGCATTATGTAATTTTACTAATATGTTGTTTTCAGTACTCATATATTGCTTGACTTCTAAATGTTATATTATTACATAATGTTATATTATAACAACCAATTAAATATTTTATTATGAAAACTCTAAAAAAAATACCTTTTATACTATCTATACTATCATTTTTAACATTCTTTACATCAGTAAACGCTGAAATCAAAGTAGTTGCTTCTATTAAACCAATTCATTCATTAGCCAGTTACTTAATGGATGGTGTTGCTAAACCAGATTTAATTGTAGATGGTTATGCGTCTCCTCATGGATTTGCAATGAAACCTTCACATGCAAAAATGCTTCAAAATGCTGACCTGATATTCTGGGTTGGAGAAGATTTAGAAAATTTTTTGGAAAAACCATTAAATTCAATCGCTAAAAAAGCTGAAAAAATTGAATTAATGGAAATCAAAGGATTACAGGTATTAAAGTTTAGAGAAAGAAACATTTTTGATGATCATGACGATCACGGACATGACGACCACGATGATCATGGTAAAAAAGAAGATGATCACGACCACGATGATCATGGTAAAAAGGAAGACGATCATGATCACGATGATCACGGTAAAAAAGAAGATGATCACGACCACGATGATCATGGTAAAAAGGAAGACGATCATGGACATGACGATCATGATGATCACGGTAAAAAAGAAGATGATCACGATGATCATGGGCATGACGATCATGAAGGACATGCACATGGAGAATTTGATCCACACATTTGGTTAGATCCAATTAATGCAAAAGTAATATTAAATGAGATGGTTGAGCATTTAATTGAAAATGATCCTAAGAATGAAGCTAAGTACAAAAGTAATTTATCTAAAGCCTTAAAAGAAATCGATAAACTTACAATCGATGTGATGACTGATTTAAGTAGCAGTGTTTCTTCTATTGTATTCCATGACGCTTACCAATATTTTGAAGAAAGATTTAATGTGAATATATTAGGTGCTTTTACTGTTAATACAGATGTAATGCCTGGAGCAGAACAACTAGCAGAAATCAGAGAGATAATTGAACACGATAAAGTTGCTTGTGTATTTTCTGAACCTCAATTTAACCCTGATATCATTAAAGCGGTTGCAAAAGACATGAATATTAAAACTGGAGTAGTGGATCCTTTGGGAGCTACTTTAAATCCAGGAAAATCATTATACTTTGATTTAATAAGAAACATGTCTGCATCCTTTAAAGGTTGCTAATCGTTATTAATGGAAAACAAGCACCAAGTACCTGTTACTGTTTTAACAGGTTTTCTTGGTGCTGGAAAAACAACACTTCTTAATAGAATTCTAACAGAACAGCACGGCCAAAAGTACGCCGTTATTGTAAATGAATTTGGTGAACAAGGTATTGATAATGACCTTGTGGTGGATGCTGACGAGGAAGTTTTTGAAATGAACAATGGCTGTATATGCTGCACAGTCAGAGGTGACCTAATTAGAATACTTAGTGGGTTAATGAAGCGAGCTGATAAACTTGATGCAATTATAGTTGAAACAACAGGTTTAGCAGATCCAGCTCCTGTAGCTCAAACCTTCTTTGTAGATCAAGATGTGGCAAATAAAACAAAGCTAGATGCAATTGTTACAGTTGCTGATGCAGTTCATCTAAGCTCACAAATTGAAGATCATCACGAAGCTGAGGAACAAATTGCTTTTGGTGATGTAATATTACTAAACAAAATAGATCTTGTGAAAGATGAGAATATAGACGTAGTAACAAAGAGAATTCGTAAAATTAATCCTTTTGCTAAAATTATTAAAACAACAAAATGTGGAGCACCACTAAAGGAAATTCTTAATCTTGATGCATTTAGTTTAAAACGTATTTTAGAGGTAGAACCAGATTTTCTTGAGTCAGATCATGATCATGAGCATGATGATGATGTTACAAGTTTATCATTCGTATCTGACAAACCTTTAGACATGGAAAAATTTCAAAACTGGTTTGGAAAACTTTTGCAGACAAAAGGTCAAGATATTATGAGAACTAAAGGAATACTTGATTTCAAAGGTGAAAATGATCGATATGTGTTTCAAGGTGTTCATATGTTGATGGACGCTTCTCCAATGGGAAAATGGCCAGACGATAAAGAACGTAGCTCTAGACTAGTGTTTATTGGACGTAACCTAGAAACCATGAATTTAAAAGAAGGATTTGAAGCCTGTAAATCAGAATGACAACTGATTTAAATCAATTTCCACAGTTAGATAAAACTAAATTTGAGCAAAGAGGAATTCAGTTAGAAATTGGAGTTCCAGTAACCTGTGCAGTTTCAATTGGTAATTATATAGCTGCTGGTTTTGGCGATGGTACTATAAGAATTTTCAGTTCTGGAGAAAAACACAAAACTTTAAAGGCTCATAAAGGTGTGATTCTTTGTATGGCAAAGGATGGTGATAATATTTTAACTGGTGGTGATGATGGTTATTTTTTAAAAATTTCACTTAACGGAGAAATAAATGAAGTTACAAACTTTGGTTCACGATGGGTAGATCATGTTGCAGCACATAATGGAAACCTAGTTTGTTCTTCGGGTAAGGTAGTTTATTATTGGGATAAAAATAAAAAAGAACCAAAATCTTTAAATCATGATAGTACAATTGGAGGTTTGGCATTTGATGCTAAAGGAAGACGGTTGGCTGTATCTAGATACGGAGGTGTTACAGTTTGGAAAAAAGATTACAGCAATAAGTGGAAATCAACAAAATTAAATTGGAAAGGTTCTCACAATAAAGTGAGTTTTAGCCCAGATGGTAAATACTTGGTAACTTCCATGCAAGAAAATGTACTTCGTTGCTGGCGTTTAAAAGATAAACTTGATTTTGCTATGTCAGGATATGGCTCAAAAGTTAAAAGTTTTGCTTTCATTGATGATACAAGTTACTTGGCAACATCAGGAGCAATAGATGCAATATGTTGGCCTTTTGATGGTGAAGGACCAATGGGTCGTGAACCTATCTGTCTTCCTTATATAGGAAATAAACAAGTTACATTTATAGAACCATTCCCTGATGAAAAAGCAATTTTTGCTGGTTTGAGTGATGGTTCTGTTTTTTTATCTCAAATTGAAAATGAGAATAACACTATAATAATTAGAAGTTTCACAGGTTCTGAAGTTAGTGCAATCGCAATGACTGACGATAAATCAAGTATATTTATTGGTGACATGAGTGGAAATACTTTGTGGACTTCAATTTGGGATCAATAAAAAAATGTTTAATAAAAAAAAACCAAATTTAGAAACAATTCAGAATTTAAAAAATTATTTTATAAAAAAATATGAAATACCAGAAAGTACAATTTTAAGCATTGCAGAATTAAATTGTCATGAACCTGATTGTCCCCCAACCGAGACAGTAATAACTGCTAGATCAATAGATGGATCTACTAAAAACTGGAAAATTCATAAACCTATAGATGAAATAAGTGAAAATGACATTAATGATTTAGAATAAAAACTGTTAATTATTGTAGAGAATTTTTTCTTGTTTCATATAATAAGATATGATGAATGATTTAAATTTATTTAAAAAAAATGGCTTTCTTGTTAAAAAAAATTTAATTTCTCAAACAAAGATAAATAAAATAAATAAAATTGTTAATGAAGTAATTTCAAAAGAAAAAAAAAGAAAAAAAGGTAATGGTGCAAATGGAACTCAGTCCTATGATAATTACCATTTTGTCTACAATTCAGGCTCTTCAAAAAATAAAGAAATTTTAAGACTAAATAATCCTCAGAACAGACATAAAGTTTTCTATGAATTGTCTAGAGATAAAAAGATTATATCTATAGCTAAAAAATTATTAGGTGGAACAGTTAGATTCCATCTAGGTAAATTAAATTTCAAGCTTCCAAATAAGAAAAAAGGTAGTGAAATTGGATGGCATCAAGATTGGGCTTTTTACCCTCATACAAACGATGATTTAATTACAGTTGGTATATATTTAGATGATTGTTATGAAAAAAATGGGCCACTTAAAATAATAAAGAATTCACACAAAAAGAAATTGTACAGCCACCACAGCAAAGAAAATTATTTTGTTGGAAAAATAGATACTAAGAAAAATAAAATAGGAACTAAAGATAGTGTTTCTATAACTGGAATGGCTGGAACAGTAGTATTTTTTCATTGTAGATCAGTTCATGGGTCTGGACACAATCAAATGAATAACTCAAGACCGTTAATTTTATTTGGATATAGAGCTTGTGATGCGTGGCCATTAATCAATGATGGAAATCCTCATCCTGAGGTTGATTTGGAAAATTATGACAAAAATATAATTGTAGGAAATAAATCAATAAAACCAAGATTGACTAAAGTTCCAACCATAATCCCACTGCCTAAGAAGAAACATTATGTTTCTATCTACGAACTTCAAAAGAATTAGATTAAATTTTAAATTAGAGAATAACCAGAGGATCTTACAGTCCTTATAAGTTCTTTTTTATTTTGGATATTAATTGATTTTCTTAATCTTCTGATATGAACATCAATAGTTCTGCTTTCAACATTTATATTGTTGGGCCAAACATTTTCTAAAATCTGATCTCTAGAATAAACTCTCTTTGGATTTACCAAAAAAAATTCTAGTAACCTAAATTCCGTAGGTCCAAGTTGTATTTCTTTTTTATCTCTGTAAACTCTTTTTTCAATCCTATCTAAAACTAAATCTTCAAACTCTAAATTATCAGATACAGTGTTAGGGTTAGATCTTCTTAAAACAGCTTTAATTCTCGCCATTAGCTCATTGAAACTGAAAGGTTTAGTTAAATAATCATCTACCCCACTATCTAACCCTTTAATTTTATCTTCTTCTTCACCTTTGGCAGTTAACATGATCACAGGTAAATTTTTAAAACTATTGTCTTTTCTAATATTTTTGCAAATTTCAATACCGGAGAGATCAGGTAACATCCAATCTAATAAAAGTAAATCTGGCTGAAATTTTTTTAATTCCTTTAAGCCATCATTGCCATTCAATGACGATGAAACTAAAAAACCATTTTTTTCTAAATTATGTTGAACTAATTGAATTATTGAAGGTTCGTCCTCAATAATAAATATTTTGCCATTCATTTTATTGTTGAATAACTTTACCTTTTGGTCTGCTTCCTTTTAGATACTCGCCTTTAATTAAATAACAAATTGACTCAGCAATATTTGTTATATGATCTCCAGCTCTTTCAAGATTTTTTGTTGCGAAAATTAAATGTGTTGAAAAGTCTAAATTCTTTTTATCTTTAGAGAGAAAATCAATTACACTTTCCATAGCAATATAAGTAAGGTCATCTACTTGCTCATCTTTTTCCCACACTTCTTTTGCCTTATCATAGTTTTTATTAACGTAACTATCTAGCACATCGTTTAACTGCTTTATAACTAAATCACCTAGTCTTTTTAAATTACCTAAAAGTTCCTCAGGTAAATCTAATGGAAGAGGTTTAACTTTCTTTGCATTACTTTTAGACAAATCTCCAATTCTTTCTAAATCTTGAGATATTTTTAATGAGCTAATTGTTTCTCTTAAATCAATTGCCATTGGCGCTCTCTTTACCAACAATGTCATTATTTGAGTATCAATTTTAGATCTGAATTTATTTATTTCATCATCACTTTTAATAATTTTATCAATTGAATCTTTATCAACTTTGATAACGGCGTCCATAGAGTCGACCAATTGTGACTCGGTTAAACTTCCCATTTTTATAACAGAGTCTATTAAGTATCTTAATTCTTCTTCATAAGACTTTACTGTATGTTCATTACTCATAATTTATCCAAATCTACCTGTAATATAGTCTTGTGTCATTTTATTGTCAGGATTTTTAAAAATTTTCTCTGTTTTGCCTACTTCGATTAATTTACCAAGGTGAAAAAACCCTGTTTTCTGCGAAACTCTAACTGCCTGTGCCATTGAATGCGTCACAATTACAATAGTGTAAGTTTTTTTTAGTTCATCAATTAATTCTTCAATTTTTGCCGTTGCAATAGGATCTAGAGCAGAACAAGGTTCATCCATTAATATAACTTCAGGATTAACAGAAATTGCTCTAGCAATACAAAGACGTTGTTGTTGACCACCAGAAAGACCAGTTCCAGGTTCATCGAGTCTATCTTTAACTTCTTCCCACAATGCAGCTTTCTTTAAACTATTTTCTACGATTTCATCTAATTCACTTTTAGTTTCACCTTTTCCATGAATTTTTGGACCATAAGAAATATTATCATAAATGCTTTTTGGAAATGGATTTGGTTTTTGAAAAACCATTCCTACTCTTTCTCTTAAAGATACTACATCTAAATTTTTATCGTTGATTTCAACACCATCTATTTCAATGTTTCCAGATACCTTACAAATATCGATTACATCATTCATTCTGTTTATACATCTAATAAAGGTAGATTTTCCACATCCTGATGGCCCAATTAAAGCAGTAACTTCTTTTTCGTTTAAATCTAAATTCACATCAAACAAAGCTTGTTTTTCTCCATAATAGACATTTAGATTTTTAGATTTTATTTTTACATTATTCATTAGTTCCATCTTTTCTCAAATTTTTGTCTTAAGTATACTGCTAAAAAATTCATTACAATCAAAAAACTTAATAACATCATAATAGTGGCTGATGTTTTTTCAACAAACCCTCTCTCAGCAGACTCTGACCATAAATAGACTTGTACGGGTAAAGATGAAGAAGGATCAATTGGTGTTGATGGAATATCAACAACAAAAGCTACCATTCCTATCAAAATTAATGGAGCTGTTTCTCCTAATGCTTGTGCTAATCCAATAATAGTTCCTGATAAAGTACCAGGTAAAGCTAAAGGAACTACATGATGAAATACAGATTGAAATTTTGATGCACCTACTGCTAATGCACCTTCTCTTATTGATGGCGGTACCGCCTTCAAAGAAGCCCTACAAGGAATTATTATTCTAGGTAAAGTCATAAGCGCCAAAGTGATACCAGCTACCAGAGGAGTAGATCTTGGTAATTGAATTGTAGCTAGAAGTATTTGAAGAGCCAATAAACCATAAACAATTGAAGGTACAGCGGCCAAGTTATTAATATTTATTTCTATGAAATCAGTGATTTTATTTTTAGGTGCAAATTCCTCCAGGTAGATCGAAGCTAATACTGCTACTGGGAATGCCAATAATAAACAAATTAAAATACTATAAAAAGAACCTACAAGAGCACCACCTATACCAGCTATTTCTGGATCTCTTGAGTCTCCATTTTTAAAAAAGTAATTATTAAAATTTTTAGTGATTGTTTTATTTTCTACTAAGACATCGTAAATTTCTAACTGGAAATTGGAAATTCTTCTCCTGTCTTCAGGTAAATCTCTTGGATAATTCCCCTTATGTAATTGATCAATATCATCTGAGGCCGTGATTTCTAAATTAATTTTTTTACCGATTAAATTTTTATTATTTAAAAAAGCTTTTTTTATTTCAATTTCAGCATCAGTTGTAAAAAGTTCTATAAGCGCATCTTCTTCATCCATGTTTTTTGCTGGATATACCTTTAGCAAACTTTCTATCGTAATATCAAAAAAGTCAGCCTCTAATATTTCTTCTTCGGATGCCCCAGGTTCCAATTCAAGAAGATCTTTATCATAGAAAACCTCAACATTTATTGCTGTTTTCATAAATGCAGAACTACCTTTAGAAAAAATGTTATGCACTAAAATCAAAACAAATAACAAAGCGAAAAAAATTGATGCTAGACCATAAAACCTAAATCTTTTTTCTGCATTATGTCTTTTCTTAAGTCTTTGTTCTTTAGTCATACTTTTCTCGATATTTTTTAACAGCTCTTTGAGCAATGTAATTCAAAATTAAGGTTGCAATAAATAATGTTAACCCTAGAGCAAATGCAGATTGTGTTTTAGGGCTATCAAACTCTTGGTCACCAACTAAAATCATAACTATTTGAGTTGTGATTGTTGTGGTTGATTCAAGAGGATTTATAGTAAGGTTTGCAGCTAGACCCGCAGCCATCACAACGATCATAGTTTCACCTATTGCTCTTGAGACTGCTAAAAGAATAGAACCTATTATTCCCGGTAAAGCCGCAGGTATAACTACTTTTTTAATTGTTTCAGATTTTGTAGCACCAATTGCATATGAACCATCTCTAAGTGATTGAGGGACAGAATTAATTACATCATCTGATAAAGATGAGACATACGGTATAATCATTATACCCATTATCAATCCTGCTGCCAAAGCACTTTCTGATGAAACTGTTAAACCAAAATTTTCTCCAATTTGTCTAAAAAAAGGTCCAACTGTTAAAGCTGCAAAAAAACCATAAACAACAGTTGGAATACCTGCTAAAATTTCGATTATTGGTTTTGAAATCCTTCTAATTTTTAATGAGGCGTATTCTGCCATATAAATTCCTGAAAAAAGTCCAATTGGAACTGCAACTAACATTGCTATGAATGCAATAAAAGTTGTTCCAGCAATTAAAGGAATAAAACCGAAAGCATCCTTTAATTCTTCAAATTCTGCTGCAGTAATTGAAGAGGCATCTCTTACAAAAGCTCTTTGTGGGCTCCAATTTGTTCCAAATAAATAATCAAAAATATTAATTACAGAAAAAAATTTAATACTTTCAAATAATAATGAAAAAATTATTCCTAGTGTTGTTAAAATTGCAATAAGAGATGATACAAACAATAAGCCTTTTAATATAATTTCTACATCATCTCTTGCTTTATTATTTTTGTTAATTTTTTTTAAGGAATAAATTACCGATACTATTACTATAGCAAAAATTAGTACAACTTTTGAATTTGTAAAAAGATTAATAAATTTTGCATAAGCAAGTGCGCTTTCTCTTAAAATACTGTCAATATCACCAAAATAAGTTCCTAAATGAATAGCTTTGATTTTTTCATAAATTAAATTAGCTTCATTTTTGTCATTAAAAATAGCCCCTTGATTTGCTGCAGTTTCAATTATTATTGATTTAATTATTACAGGCTCAAATAATGACCATATTAATAAAAAAACTAGAGAAGGAATTGAACACCATAAAATAAGGTAATATCCATAAAATTTAGGTAATGCATTTAATTTAATATTTTTTTCGATTGCAATACTTTTAGTTTTTGATCTTCCATAAAAAAATAATGATAGAGAAAATATTGTTATTAAAAATATTAGAACGAAGTTCATTCGAGGTTTCTATAACTTTTAAATGTTACATTTTTGTTACAAACTAACTCTGAAATTGAAATTAAATAAAAGGCCAGTATTTACTGGCCTTTTATTGGGGATAAGTTTAAATTTATTTGATACTTATTGTGTTTAAATCTAAAGCAGCTGTTCTTGTTATTTGGTATTCTTCAGATGCTAAAGGGACTAATCCTATTTTCGCTAAGTAACCCCTGTTACTCATAGCTTTTTTAGAAGTGAACTCTTTTAAAAATTCCTGAATGCCAGGAATTACACCTATGTGAGCTTTTTTAACATAAAAAAACAAAGGTCTTGCTATCGGATAAGAGTAATCTTGAATACCTTCTAAAGATGGTTGAACTCCTTCAACAGAGGATGCTTTAACCTTATCTTTATTAGCAACTAGATAACTATAACCAAAAAAACCAAAAGCATCAGGGTTAGATGTAAGTTTTTGTACAATTAAAGTATCATTTTCACCTGCTTCTACAGCGTAACCATCTTCTCTAATTTTAGCACATTCTTTTTTAGCTTTATCACCAAATAAAGATTTAGCAGTTTTTGTACATCCTTTAACCATTACAAGAGAATTCCATGCGTCTCTAGTACCAGAAGTTGGAGGAGCAACTAAAATTTCAATTTTTTTATTAGGAAGACTTGCATCTATATCACTCCATTTTTTATATGGATTTTCAACAAGTTTACCATCAACATCAACTTTAGCAGCTAAAGCTCTCCACAATTGCTCTTTTGTAAAATCTGCATCTGGAGCACTAACAGCATGTGCAAATGAAATTCCATCATTGCCTACTACAATTTCAATAATTTCGGAAACTCCATTTTTTTCACATAAAGTTTTTTCCTTAGGTTTAATTGCTCTTGAAGCATTAGTAATATCTGGATGATTAGCACCAACTCCAGCACAGAATAATTTCATTCCACCACCTGTTCCTGTACTTTCAATAACTGGTGTTTTGAATTTTCCACTTTTACCAAACTTTTCTGCAACTACTGTTGCATAAGGGTAAACAGTTGATGACCCCACTATTTTGATTTGATCTCTTGAGTAACTTGATGTCGTAAAACCAATTACTAAAAGAAAGCCTATAAATATACTTGTTAATTTATTCATATTTCTCCTTGTTAAATTCATAATGCAAAACTAAATAATTCTGATTCTTTAATACTTTATTAAAGGAAGGTTAAACTTTTGTTACAACGACTAACTTTTTAGTTGAATTACAAAGGATTAAATTTGATGTCTATTGTAGTTCCTTTATTTTCAATACTATTAATGTCCATCTCAGCTCTATGTTGTGAGACTAAATGTTTTACAATGGCTAAACCAAGACCCGTGCCACCTACACTTCGGCTTTTGCTTGGATCAACTGTAAAAAATCTTTCAGTGATTCTATGTATAGACTCTTTTGGAATACCTATTCCCTGATCTGCTACTGAAACAGTATTAAACTCACCATCTTTTTTAGCAGTGATTGTAATTTCTTTATTTTTATCACTATACTTGATTGAATTATCGATAAGATTAGTAAAAATTTCTATTAATTTATCCCTATCACCAATTATTTTAAAATTATCAGTTTTGTTAAATTTAATACTAATATTATTTTTACTAATTATTTTTTCGTAAGTTTTAATAACATAATCAATTAGTTCTATAAGATCTATTTCATGCGTTGGTCGTATATGTTCCTGTAATTCAATTTTAGATAATGACAATAAATCTCTGATTAAATTTTCCATTCTCTCAGATTGAGAGCTCATTACTGGTAATAAATTTGTTACTTCAGAATTCTTTTTTAAATCTGAATTATTTTCAAATGTTTCAAGTCCCATTTTAATGGATTGTAGAGGTGTTCTTAGCTCATGTGATACGTTAGCCACAAAATCAGATTTTAATTGTTGGAATTTATGGAATTCAGTTAAATCCCTTATGAATAAGACGCAACATACTTCATCAAAAAATAGATTATTCTGATCAAGGTAAATTGTTATATTTAATCTTTGAACAGCTTGATTTCTAATTTCAATTTCAAGATCTGAAATATTGTTACCCTCAAATGATTTATCAATTGAAATTAAAAGATCAGGGTTTCTTAAAAAGCCACTTATATTCTCATCTATTTTTATCTGAAATAATTTATTAGCAGAGTTGTTGCAGAAGAGAATTTTCTTACCTTTGTCTAAAATTATAATTCCCTCGGGAATATAATTTAATAAATCATAAATATTTTTTCTATAGTCTTTATTTTCTACAATTTTAATTTGATCATTATCATCTTTGGTTTCAGTTTTAATACCTAATACTTTTTCTTTTTTTAATAACAAATATGTAAGAAGAACGATTATTACTAATAAAATTATTGTTAATAACTCCATTACTTCACTCTACCATAAACATCTTGATATCTAACAATATCACTTTCTTTTAGAATTGAGCCAACTTGAGCTTCGATAATTTTTACAGGTTTTTTTCCTGAGTTTTGAACTCTATGAATTGCTTCTAATGGAATGAATATATGTTCACCTGGCTTTTTAATTATAATATCTTTATTAAGAGTTATTTTTGCATTTCCTTGTGTGACCAACCAATGTTCAGCTCGGTGATGATGTTTTTGTAAACTCAAAATACCTTTTGGTTTTACATATAACTCTTTAATTAAAAACTCTTTGCCCTCGAATAGATTTGTGTATCTACCCCATGGACGGTAATAGACATTTTTTTTCTTAATATATTTGTTTTTATTTTTGTCATACATCTTCAAAATTTCTTTCCAACTACCAAGATCTGACCAAGGAATGTCTAATTTGATAGCATTAATTTGTTTAGTTTTTTCTAGGATTGCATAATCAAATGATTTGGCAGTCGCTTTTATGAATGAAGCTTTATTTAGATAATATGTATTAGCCTTATATTTTGCTTTGCTAACTGCATCTAAACAATTTCTGTAAGTTTTGGGCTGATATTTTTTAAAGTTATTAATAATAGAATCTTTTCTAAGATAAAACATTCCAGAATTCCAATAGCCTTTATTCTTTATAATTTGTTTGGCCTTAGCTTCTTTTGGTTTTTCAATAAATCTAATTACTTTATTAATATTACCTTTGATTTTTTTAGTTAAAAAATAACCATATTCGCTAGATGGTGAGCTTGGTTTTATCCCAAATATAAATATATTTTGATCACTTAAATTCTTTTTGTTTTTATTAATAGCCTTATTAAAAATACTCATCTTTTCAATTAAATGATCTGCTGAAAAAAACATTAAAGGTTGATTGTTTGAAATGTCTTTAATCAAAGCCGTACTTAATATAGCTGGTGCAGTGTTTCTTTTTGCTGGTTCTAGAACAATTTTGTAATTATTTATTTTATACTTTCTAAGATGTTGTTTTATTTGTTTAAGATATTTTTTATTTGTACTTATAACTGGAGCATCAAATATTGATGCTTTTGTTCTCTCAAGTGTTTTTCCAAGCAAAGTCCAACTACCAAAATCAATAAACTGTTTTGCTTGATGGTTTTTAGAATTTGGCCAAAGTCGAGTTCCAGCACCTCCACATAAAATAACTGGACGAATTTTCATTAAATCTCTGAATAATCCTTAACTTCTTTTTTCTTACCTGGATGTGTTGGTGCACCTAAATACGCAGGTCCAACTGTTTGTGCATATTTCCATAAAGTACCTGAACCAAAATCTGATTTTCTAGCTTTCCATTTTCTTTTTCTTGCGGCCATTTCTTTTTTAGAAAGTCTTACATTTATAGTTCCTTTTTTGGCATCGATATCAATGATATCTCCTGTACGTAAAAGGCCTATAGGACCCCCTAGAGCGGCCTCAGGGCCTACGTGACCGACACAAAAGCCTCTTGTGGCTCCAGAGAACCTACCGTCTGTAATAAGGGCTACTTTCTCCCCTTTTCCCTGTCCATAAATTGCACTTGTTGTAGATAACATTTCTCTCATACCTGGGCCTCCAACAGGTCCTTCGTATCTAATTATAATTACATCACCATCGTTATACTTTTTGCTTTGAAAAGCTTTCATTGCACTTTCCTCATTTTCAAAGCATCTTGCTTTACCTGTAAATTGTAATTTTTTTAGTCCAGCAACTTTAACAATTGCACCTTCTGGAGCTAAGTTTCCTTTTAATCCAACAACACCTCCAGTTGGCGATAATGGATTTTTATAAGATCTCATTACTTTTTGTTTTGGATTAAATTTAATACCTTTTAAATTTTCTTTCATAGTTTTCCCAGTAACTGTCATACAATCACCATGAATATATCCACCTTCATATAAAGTTTTTAATAACATTGGGACACCACCTGCTAACCACATATCTTTTGCAACATATTTTCCACCTGGTTTTAAATCTGCAAGATAAGGTGTTCTTTTAAAAATTTTAGCAACATCCATTAAGTCAAATTTAATTCCTGCTTCATTTGCAATAGCAGGTAAATGTAATCCTGCATTTGTAGAACCACCAGTTGCAGCAACAACTGTTGCAGCATTTTCTAAAGCTTTTCTTGTAACAATATCTCTTGGTTTAATTCCTTTTTTCAAAAGGTTCATAACAGTTTTACCACTAGCTTTCGCGTATTTATCTCTTTCTTCATATGGAGCTGGTGTTCCAGCAGAATAAGGAAGTGCTAATCCAATTGCTTCAGATACACATGCCATTGTATTCGCGGTAAATTGACCTCCACAAGCGCCTGCGCTTGGACAAGCAACTAATTCTAATTTTCTAAGTTCTGCAGCAGACATTTGACCTGTTGAATGTTTTCCAACTGCCTCAAATACATCTACAACTGTTACGTCTTTCCCTTTATATTTGCCTGGTAGGATTGATCCACCATATATAAATACACTTGGTACATTCAATCTAACCATAGACATCATTAGACCTGGTAATGATTTATCACATCCCGCAATCCCTACTAATGCATCATAACAATGACCTCTAACCGTAAGTTCAGCAGAATCTGCTATTACTTCTCTAGATATCAATGAAGACTTCATTCCTTCATGGCCCATTGCAATACCATCAGTAACAGTAATTGTACAAAATTCTCTTGGAGTTCCACCATTAGCTCTAACTCCTTTTTTAACTGATTGAGCTTGTCTCATTAAGGCAATGTTACAAGGAGCTGCCTCATTCCATGTGGAAACGACGCCAACAAAGGGTTTTGCCACATCTTTCTCAGTTTCCCCCATAGCATAATAAAATGATCTGTGTGGAGCTCTGTCTGCTCCTAATGATGTATGTCTGCTTGGAAGTTTCTTTTTATTGAATTTAGCCATTATATACCCTTTATTGTTACTGATATTTTCTCAATATCATTCTTTAAATTATTATAATTATTTTTTTCTTGTTCAACAATCTCTTTTGGAGCTCGATCTACAAAACTCTTATTCTCCAATCTCTGAGATATTTTATTCATCTCTTGCTCTAATCTACTTTGTTTATTTGTTAAATTTTCTTTGATTAATTTTAAATCAACATCTTTATCAAAATAAATCTTAAACAAATCACCAGAAACAACCATTGTCGCAGCTGGTTTATCTAAATCTTTATCCAATATACTATTTATTCTTCCTAGTTTTTTTAGAATAATTTCATTTGTATTAATAAATTCTTTTTGATTTTTATTAATATTGCTTATTGATACATCAATAAATGAGCCTGGGCTTACATTTAGCTCATTTTTAAATGATCTAATCTCTGAAATAATATTGATGATATTTTCAACCTGTTCAGTACTGGTATCCTTATTTATTTCATCTGATAACCAATTTTTAAGCATCAAATAATCACTACCGTCATTATCAAATTTATTTTTAAGCCAAATTTCTTCAGTAACAAAAGGAATAAAAGGATGTAGCAAAATCAAAATTTGTTTGAATACAAAAGATGATACTTTTTTAACCTCGGCTTTAGCTTTTTCATCATCTGAAAATAGTATTGTTTTAGACAGCTCTAAATACCAATCGCAATAAGAATGCCATGCAAATTGATAAGCATTTTTAGCTGCTTCATCAAATCTATAATCTTCAAGATTTTTTTCGATTTTATTTTTAGTTTCAATAAGTTCTGAATAAATCCATTTGTTAATATTTACATTTAAACTAGGAACTTGATCTATATCTTTAAAATCACATTCATTAGTGATTAAAAAATTATTTGCATTCCATAATTTATTTAAAAAATTTCTATAACCTTTAACTCTATCTTCAGAAAGTTTAACATCTGTGCCAGGTGAAGCCATTGATAGCAAAGTAAATCTAAGAGCATCTGCACTATATTTTTCAATTAAATCTAAAGGGTCAATTACATTACCTTTAGACTTAGACATTTTCTGTCCCTTTTCATCTCTAACCAATGCATGAACATAAATATCTTTAAATGGTTCTTTGTTTAAAAATTCAGTACCAAACATAATCATTCTAGCTACCCAGAAAAATATAATATCAAAACCTGTAACTAATACTGACGTTGGGTAAAATTTATCTACATATTTATTATCATCCGGCCAACCAAGTGTAGCAAAAGGCCATAAGCCAGATGAGAACCATGTATCTAAAACATCTGGATCACGATTTAATTCAACATCTTTACCATAATGTTTTTTAGCTTGTTGTTTTGCATCATCTTCATTTTCAGCAACAAAAATTTTTTTATCTGGTCCATACCAGGCAGGTATTTGATGTCCCCACCAAAGCTGTCTTGAAATACACCATGGCTCAATATTATTCATCCATTGAAAATAAGTTTTAGACCAATTTTCAGGAAAGAAATTTGTCTTTTTTGAATTAACAACTTCTTTAGCTTTAACAGATAATTTACCCGCATCAGCAAACCATTGCTCTGTTAGGAAAGGTTCAATTATTGAATTAGATCTATCTCCATAAGGAACTTTGTTTTTAATATTTTCTTCTTTTATAAAAAATTCTTTTTCTTTAAGTTCTTTTAAAATTTTTTTTCTAGCATCAAACCTATCAAGACCAACATATTCTTTTGGAGCGTTATCATTAATCTTACCTGCTTCAGTAAAAATATTTATTACTTCAAGATTATTTCTTTGGCCAACATCATAGTCATTAAAATCGTGTGCAGGAGTTATTTTTAATGCCCCTGTTCCTTGTTCAGGATCTGCATACTCATCCTCAATAATTTTTATTTTTCTTCCAACGATTGGAATGGTAACAGTTTTTCCAACAAAGGATTTAAATCGTTCATCTTTTGGATTTACAGCTATAGCTGTATCACCAAGCATAGTTTCAGGTCTTGTTGTTGCAATTGTAATAAATTCTTCAGTCCCATCTATTGGATATCTGATGAAATAAATTTTAGAATTTACTTCTCTTTGATCTACCTCTAGGTCTGAAATAGCTGTTTTTAAAACTGTATCCCAGTTAACTAATTTCTTATCTTTATAGATTAGACCTTTGTTGTAAAGATCTACAAAAACCTTAATTACTGACTTAGATAAATTCTCATCCATTGTGAAGGCATTTCTTGACCAATCACAAGAACAACCAAGTTTTTTTAATTGGTTAATTATTATGTCTCCATATTGCTCTTTCCACTCCCAAACTTTTTCAATGAATTTTTCTCTACCAATTTCATTTTTATCAATTTTTTTTGAGGTTAATTTTTTCTCTACTAATGCTTGTGTAGCAATTCCAGCATGGTCTGTACCTGGTTGCCATAAAGTTTCAAAATTATTCATCCTGTGATAACGAACTAATAAATCTTGAATAGAATTGTTAAGCGCATGCCCCATATGTAAACTGCCTGTTACATTTGGTGGCGGTATAACAATTGAGAATTTTTTTGAATTTTCTTTAGGTTTAAAAAGACCATTTTTTTCCCAATAAGAATAAATTCTATTTTCTACATCAGAATGTATATATTTATCACTACTCATTGATGTTAAAGTTTATAATTTAATAATCTAAATTAACAATAATCAATTTGGATCGTTATTTAATAGACTAATAGAAAAAATTTAATATAAAAAGGCATCTGTAGCTATTAGCTAAAAATAAGATGGCAACGTGGCGGAATGGTTACGCAGAGGATTGCAAATCCTTGTATCCCGGTTCGATTCCGGGCGTTGCCTCCAAAAAAAATCTTGTTTTAGTTACAAAAAAAAGTAAGTTGGCTTTTTTACATTCCTCGGTAGCTCAGTTGGTAGAGCAGTTGACTGTTAATCAATTGGTCGCAGGTTCGAGTCCTGCCCGAGGAGCCAAAAAATCAAAATTATAAAAAAGAATATCTCTTAAATAAAAATCTAGGGTCTTAATTAAAAATTTAATTAAACTGCTTTTGAAATTCCTGAACCTGAAATTTGTAAAGATTTATTAAATTTTAATTTTTGATCAGCATTGAGTTCTGAATATAATTTTACTAAAAAATTATAATTAACATTCATGTGACCTTCTTGTGATTTTTCTAAATTCACTAAATATTCCGAAAAATCTTCAAAGAAATAATTAATTGGCACTTTTAAATAATTTGCAAGCTGAAGTAATCTTATCGAGCTTACACCGTTAGTCCCTTTTTCGTATTTTTGGATTTGTTGAAATGTTACATTAATTGCTTTTGCTACTTTAGTCTGTGTTAAACCTAAAGCTAATCTTCTTAGCTTAAGCTTATTGCCTAAGTGTTTATTGAAATTATCTTCCATTAAGACCCCTCTTAATTAAATTTTATAAGGTCTATTCAACCTATTTATTAATGTTACTGCAATAGAAAAATTTATTTTTTTTTGTAAGAAACTTAATATAATTAAAATACTGTCAAGCATTAGTTGAATATAAAATGAACATATTTCGATTGATTTAATTTAAATTTATTGCTTAAAAATTATATATTTTCTATAGTATCTGACTTAAAAACAGCTTAGTTCTGTCGCTCTTTGGATTAGCAAAAAACTCTTTAGTCTCAGCCCTTTCAACAATCATTCCCTCATCCATAAATATAACCTCATCAGCTACCTCTTTAGCAAATCCCATCTCATGTGTTACTACAATCATTGTCATTCCTGCTTTTGCTAAATTAACCATTGCATCTAAAACTTCTTTAATCATTTCTGGGTCAAGAGCTGATGTTGGTTCATCAAATAACATTATTTTTGGCTCCATGCATAATGCTCTAGCAATTGCACATCTTTGTTGTTGACCACCTGAAAGTTGTCCTGGGTATTTATTTGCTTGATCTGCAATTTGTACTTTTTCTAAATGTTGAATAGCTAAATCCTCTGCATCTTTTTTTGGCATTTTTTTTACCCAAATTGGTGCCAATGTACAATTATCTAAAATAGAAAGATGAGGAAAGAGATTAAATTGTTGAAATACCATTCCAACTTCAGCTCTAATTTTCTCTATGTCTTTAGTATCTGCTGTTAATTCATTCCCATCTACAATAATTGATCCCTCTTGATGCTCTTCTAATCTATTTATACATCTTATTAATGTTGATTTTCCTGAACCAGATGGTCCACAAACTACAATTTTTTTATTTTTTTCTACTTCCAGGTTTATATTTTTTAAAACTTGGAAATCACCAAACCATTTATTCATTTCAGTAATTTGTATTATTTTATCTGACATTATCTTTCCGTTTTATATTTTTGTTCTAAATTATAACTATATTTACTCATTGCATAGCAAATAATAAAAAATAGTACTGAGGCAAACACATAACCTTCCATCGCAAAACCTAGCCACTCTGGGTTCGTTTTAGCAAGATTTAACATTCCAACAATTTCTAAAAGTCCAACAACAAATATTAAAGGAGTATCTTTAACAAGCGCTAAAAAGGTGTTAGCAATTCCAGGTATCACAAGTTTAAGTGCCTGAGGTAAAATTACTAAAATATGCATTTTCCAATAACCCATTCCTAAAGATTTAGCAGCATCATATTGGCCTCTAGGTAGTGCTTGCAAACCACCTCTGATAACTTCAGCAACATAAGCTGCTTCAAATAATGAAATTGCAATGATTACTCTTACTAATTTATCTATAAACATATCTTCAGGTAAAAACATTGGAAACATTACTGAGGACATAAATAATACTGTAATCAATGGAACACCTCTCCAAAATTCAATCATACCTATTGAAAAATATTTAATTATTGGAAAATCTGACCTTCTACCTAAAGATAAAAACAAGCCTATTGGAAAACAGAAAATCAAACAAAAAAATGATACTATAAAAGTTAAAGACAAGCCTCCCCAAGCACCTGTCTCTACCCACTCTAATGCTTCTAATTTACCAAGTTCAATAAGTTCTTCATAAAAAAATACATATTTTAATAAAATGTAGAGTGTGATCGGAACTATAATAAAATAATACATTTTAAATTTTGAAGGAATAAAAAATCCTATTATAACTGAGATTACAGCTGCAATAATTCCATACGAGAAATCAAAAAATATTGGACCACCAGATATAAAAAAGAAAATAAAGAAAAAAGCAATTACTGGATAAACTACTACATAATAAAGGGTCAAATATTTTTTAAATTTTTCAGTAGCAAAGAAACCAATAGTACCAAGAAAAGCTAAAGCTATAAAAGATAAGTTAATACGCCACTGCTCAGCATTTGGATACATACCATACATAAATCTGTTAAACCAAATTTTAATATAAGTCCAACAAGCTCCACTACCTGTACATACATCTTTCGTGTCTCCAGCAATATTTGCATCTAAAATAAACCAACTTAATAATGGTGGGAGCGATTTGATAACCACGAATACAATTAATAATGATAAAAAAGCATTAAAATTGTTAGTATTAATATTTTTATTAATTGAATCTAAAAACTTTAAACCTGAATGATCAATTCTAATTAAATGAAGTCCTATAAATCCTAAAATCAATGGCAAAAAGAAACTGAGAGTTCCAGGTAAAAAAGAAATTAAATCTTTATTAAAAAAAGAATTTAAAAAAACTATAAATATACTTAATGCAACTAGAATTGTTCCTGTATATAAATAAGTATTAAGATTATTTTTATCTGGTTGTAAAAAATTCAATTTATTCATTATTTTTCTTTAATAGCTATTTTTTTATTGTACCAATTCATAAATATTGAAATTGATATACTCAAAGATAAATATGTTAACATTGTTATAGAAACAATTTCTATTGCTCTACCTGTCTGCATCAAAGCAGTTCCTGCGAATACAAGAACCAGATCAGGATATGCAATTGCAGCCGCAAGAGATGAATTTTTTGTTAAATTTAAATATTGATTAGTAGTTGGTGGAATTATAATCCTCAAAGCTTGCGGCATTACCACTAATTTTAATACTTGGTTAGGAGTTAATCCTATAGAAGCAGCAGCTTCTTTTTGACCTTTACTAACACCTTGAACACCTGCTCTTACACATTCAGCAATAAAAGTTGCTGTATATAACGATAAAGCTAAAGCAAGAGATATTAATTCAGGTGGTAACTTTATTCCTCCTTCAAAAGTGTAACCAGATTGAGACAATTGTTTAATTACAGGTATTTCAACTGAAGCATCAACACCTCCTATTAAAAAACTTAAAATTGGTAAAATTAACAAAAGACCTATTGAAATTGATAGAACTGGAGTTTGTATACCATAGTTCTCTTGTTTTTTTCTTGCGTAAATTCTTACAAAAATAATTGAAATTATTGCAGCAATTAGAGAATAAATAAAAATATCTAGATTATTCCATACAAAAGAAGGAACAAAAAAACCTTTTATAGTAAGGAAAAAAACTCCAAACATAGGTTCTGTATCTTGAGGCAATGGAAGTGCTCTTAAAGCAGCAAAATACCAAAAAAATATTTGTAACAATAAAGGGATGTTTCTAAAAAATTCTACATAAACCGCAGCAGTTTTATTGATAAGATAGTTGTTTGATAATCTTGCAATACCAACCACAACACCAATAATAGTTGCAAATATTATTCCTATAACTGAAACTAAAATAGTGTTTAACAACCCTACTAAATAAGCTCTAAAATATGAATGAGAACCATCATATTCAATTAAAGAAAATTGAACATCAAAGGATGATTCTTGTGATAAAAAACCATACCCAAAAGTAATTCCTCTATTTTCCATGTTAACTTGGGCGTTATATGAAAAAAATCCAAATATAAGAATTACAACTAGAAGTGTAAGTAACTGGGGTAATATTTTTTTAATATTCACGATAATTCAAAACTTATAAAAAAAAGGGCTAGAAAAATCTAGCCCTTTTTAAGTATTTATTAAGATAAATTATCTTGCTGGTGGTACATAAAGTATTCCACCTTTAGTCCATAATTCATTTGGACCTCTGTCAGGTAGAATTCCAGTGTCAGCAATATTTCTTTTGTAGCTTTCACCATAGTTACCAACTTGCTTGATAATTCTTAAACTCCAGTCATTATCTAAACCTAAAGCAGCTCCTAATTCACCTTCAGCACCAACTAATCTTTTTACAGCTGGATTGTCAGAAGTTTTCATTGAGTCTGCATTAGAAGAAGTAACACCATACTCTTCAGCTTCGATCATAGTGTTTAGAGACCATCTTACGATATCTTCCCAAACAGAGTCACCTTGACGTACAACAGGGCCTAGAGGCTCTTTTGAAATAGTTTCAGGTAAAACTATATGATCATCTGGAGCACTCAATTTAATTCTTTGAGCAGCTAAACCAGATTTATCAGTTGTGTATGTATCACATCTACCAGCATCATATGCTGCAACAACTTCGTCAGCTTTTTCGAAAGTTACTGGCTCATATTTAATTCCTTTTGAATTAAAGAAATCTCTCATATTAAGCTCAGTAGTTGTTCCAAGGTTAGTACAAGCAGAAACACCATCTTTAAAATCATTTACAGATGATATACCTGAATTTTTTCTAACCATAAAACCTTGACCATCGTAGAAGTTTACACCTACGAAAGTAAGTCCGATGTCAGCATCCCTAGAAAGAGTCCAAGTTGTGTTTCTTGATAAGATATCAATCTCATTAGAAGTTAAAGCTGTAAATCTTTCTTTAGCACTTAGTGGTGTAAACTTAACTTTGTTTGCATCACCTAATACAGCAGCAGCAACAGCTCTACATACATCAACGTCAACACCAGTCCAATTTCCTGCAGCGTCAGCATTAGAAAATCCTGGAAGACCTTGAGATACTCCACATCTTACAAAACCCTTCTTTTGAGTGTTTTTAAGTGTTTTAGATTTTTTAGCAGCCATAGTTTCTGTTGTAAAAGTAAACAACACTGCAACCATAGCGACTAAAGAAGTTAATTGTTTTAAGTATTTAAACATTATTCTTCCTTTTAGTTATTTTTATTTGTTAACAAATAATTCAAAATTACTTTTGAATATTCTTAATTTAAGCATGTAAGAAAATGCTCTTCAAGAAAAAATAATTAGCAAAACCTTCTTTAGATGAATTCTAGTCAAGTACAAATATTTTAATAATAGCAATAAAAAATGACGAAATGGCGCGCCCTGGAGGATTCGAACCTCCGACCCTCGGTTTAGAAAACCGATGCTCTATCCAGCTGAGCTAAGGGCGCAAAATTTACTGATATATATAATACTAAATTAGTTTTTAAAAAGAAATTTTTTAGCAATCAGTAATAAAGATAACAGTTCAACCCTACCGATAATCATAAAAAATATTAGAAAATATTTGGTTAAAAAGTGTAAATTTTGAAAATCAAAGTCCGACAGACCATAAGCAGATGAATTAACCGTGTTCATCAATGTCAATATAGCTAATTTGAATGAATATTCAAATTGAATATCAGACAAAGACAATATGATGGTTAAAGAAAAAAGTGAAATAACAAAAATTAATATTGTTAAAAAATATTTATTTATGTCTTTAGTATCAAAATTAATTTTTGAAAAAATTAGTTTATTCATAAATACATTTTTTGGTTTACTAAATGAAAGAATTTGATTAACAGAATATTTAGTTAAAGAATATATTTTTAAAAACCTTAAACCTGAGCTCGTAGAAAAAAAAGATCCACCGATAATTACAAGTAAGATATATATAAAATGTAAGTTAGCCTGATCAACTTCAAGTGAGATACCTATATTTGAAATACTGCTCACTAAAGATAAAAAACCATATGTGAAATTAGTATCATAGCTAAAGAAAACAAAAAATATACTTATAACTACAATAAAATATAAAAATAAATGTATGTCTTCATAAAAAAAATTTAAATTTTTATTTCTTAAAAAAATTAAATTATAAGTAAAAAAAATACTAAAAAAGGAAATTAGCATTAAAAGAGAAAATATAATTATTTGAAAATCATTTATTAAAATTGACGTAAGATCATTTGAAGGCAGAAATCCACCTGATGAAATTATTGTCATTGCTAAATTTAGTGAATTAAATGATCTAATTCCAAAAATATTTAAAATAATAAAAATTGATACAGTTAATCCTGAGTATAATAAAAGAATTTTAATTGATTGTTTTAAAATCTCGGTAGAATTAAAAGATAAAAAATTAGTTAAAGATTTTTTTAAACTTTCATCATAAATATCAATTAAATAAATAATAGAATATAAAAAATACAAACCTCCAATCCACTGTATAGATGATCTCCATAAAATTAGGCCTTGATCAATATGTTTTATATTTTGAAAGATAGTAAAACCTGTCGAAGTAAATCCTGAGACAGCTTCAAATAAAGAATTTAAAAAAGATAAGTTATAAATACTTAAATAAAAAGGTATCGATAAGATCAATGGCATTAAAACGTATCCCAATAAAACGGTTAATATTTTTTCAAATATTGTAGGTTTTTTGGTATCAGTTTTAATTTTATAAAAAATTATTCCAAGAGCTGCAGAAATTACTAAGCTAAAATAATATGTATTTAGATTTAGATATAAACTAAAATAATATGAATAAATAATGTTAAAAAAAGAAAAAATAGATATTAATATAAAAAAGAAACTTAAATACTTTACTCTAAAAAATGACATTTAATTAAATAGAACTAATTCTAAATATATTTTCTACTACTGAAATTGAGTCTTTCTTTGCTAAAAAAACAACTTTATCTTCTTTTTGAAAAACAAAATTTGATCGAGGTATTATAATTTTATTTTCTCTTAAGACCGCTCCAATTCTTATCTCATCTGGTAAGTTTGAATTTTTTAATTCTTTATTAATAAGCTCTGATGTTTCTATAATTTCAGCTTCAATTACTTCATATTCACCATTCATAATTGTGTAAGCAGTTTCTATAGTTCCTTTGTGGATATGTTTTAAGATACTTGAGACTGTATTCATTCTTGGGTCAATAAGATCGTCAATTTTTAAAGAGTTTTGCAATAAAGAATAATTAGGCTTATTAATTAGAGCCATTGTTCTTTTGTCATCCACATCTTTTTCATCCTTTGCAAATTTTTCAACAAGAACGCTTACCATCAAATTATCTTCATCATCATTTGTTAAAGCAAGAACTGTTTCAGCTTCTTGTAAATTAGCCTCTACTAGAACCTCTTCATCTAAAGCATCACCATTGATAACAATAGTGTTATTTAATTCACTAGCAAGAAATTCGGCTCTTTCTTTATTTTTTTCAATAATTTTAACTCGTGCTGCATCCAAAGTTTCTTCTATATTTTTTGCTAGATTAAAACCTATATTTCCTCCACCAACAATCAGTATATTTTTAGATATTTTTTCATTATGACCAAAAACTTCTAAAGTTTCTGACATTTGAGAAGAATTAATTATTACATAAATTTTATCATTTTTTCTGACATCGTCATTTTTCTTGGGAATTAAAAATTTTTCATCTCTTATTATTCCAATAATGTTTGCATCTAAATTAGGGTGTTTCTTTGTTAAATCGTTTAGTTTGATGTTAATTAGTTTGCAGTTTTCATTAATTAAAATCTCTAATAATCTTATTTTATTTTCAGCAAATGGAACACTATCTAGTGCTCCAGGAGCCTCGAGTTTTCTTTGAATTGATTTAGCAATTTCAATCTCGGGTGAAATAATAACATCTATTGGTAAATTTTCTTTATTATAAACTCTGGTAAATTTTGGATTTAAGTAATCTTGAGATCTTATTCTTGCTATTTTTTTTGGAATATTAAAAATCGAAAAAGCTATTTGGCAAATAAGCATATTAATTTCATCGTTTCTAGTGACTGCTATAATCATGTCAGTCTCAGCTGCGTTAGCTTTTTCTAATATTGAAGGATAAGTGCCTTTTCCTACTATAGCTTTAACGTCCAAAGCATCATCAATTTTTTGAATATCTTCACTAGAAGGGTCGATAACAGTTATAGAATGACCTTGTTCACTTAGCTGTTTAGCTATAGTAAACCCTACTCTTCCAGCTCCACAAATGATTATATTCATCTAATTAAATTCTTTGATGCCTAAACCTTTTAATTTTCTATGTAATGCACTTCTTTCCATTCCAACAAAATTTGCTGTTTTTGAAATATTTCCATTAAACTTTTTTAGTTGAATAGTTAAATACTCTTTTTCAAATTTTTCTCTAGCTTCTTTTAATGGCACAGAAAGGCTATTTTCAGCCAATTGATCGTCAAAATTTGTATTTTTTAAAGATTCTTTAATAATATTTGAAATTTTATCTTTAGTGTCAGGTTGTAATATTGCTATTCTCTCTATCAAATTTCTTAACTCTCTCACATTACCATGCCAATTATGATTAAGTATGTAACTGTTGTTTTCATCTATATCTAATTCTTTAATTTTATAATTTTCAGATATTTTTTTTGAAAAATATTTAATTAACAAAGGTATATCTGAAATTCTTTGATTTAATGGTTCAATATTTATTTCAAAAACATTTATTCTATGAAATAAATCTTCTCTGAAATTTCCAATTTCTATTTCTTTTTTTAAATCTTTACTTGATGAGCAAATTAATCTTACATCCACACTTACATCATTACTTCCGTTTACTCTTTTAAATTTTTGATCAATTAAAACTCTTAATATTTTTGACTGTATATCCAGTGGTATTTCTGAAACTTGATCAATTAAAAGTGTTCCTTTATTAGCTTTCTCTAAAGCACCATATGAGATAGACCCATTTTCTTTTTCTTCACCAAATAATTCTAATTCATACTTGTTGATATCTAGCAAAGCACCATTTAGGACAATAAAAGGATTTTTGCTCCTTGTAGAAGCCTTATGAATTTTTCTAGCAATTAATTCTTTTCCTGAACCTGAGGGCCCACTTATAAATACTCTACTTTCAGTTATTGATATTTTTTTAATTTGATCAATTATATTTACTATATTTTTACTGTTTCCTATTAATTCATAAGATGAAAATAATTTACTTTCGTATTCTCTATTTTGTTTTTTTAAATTAAAATTTTCAACTGCTCTTTTGACAAAATTAATTAATCTTTCTTGATCAAATGGTTTCTCTATAAATTCAAAAGCACCGTGCTGCAAAGATTTTATAGCCATTTCAATGTTTGCATGACCAGATATAATTATAACAGGTATATCTTTATTTTTAGATTTAATATGTGAAAGTAGCTCAATACCATCATTGTCTCCCTTATCTAATTTAACATCAAGAATTGCAACGTTGGGCAATTTTTTATCTATTTCAGCAAGTGCTTGATTGTAATTTGCTGCTAAACGAGTTTTGTAACCAGCATCTAAAATTAATTCATTAATTATATTTCTGATGTCAGCGTTGTCGTCTACTATTAAAATTTCCTCGCTCATTTTTGTTTTGAAAACATTATATTAATTT
This sequence comes from uncultured Pelagibacteraceae bacterium, assembly GCA_902596375.1. GTDB lineage: Bacteria > Pseudomonadota > Alphaproteobacteria > Pelagibacterales > Pelagibacteraceae > Pelagibacter. Next base: position 93,631 of record CACJTU010000002.1, on the reverse strand, counting down.
TTGCACCATCTTTGATTGGTATAAATTCTATTTTTCCATTGTGGTCATTAATTATTTTATTAACTATTGATAATCCTAAACCGGTTCCATTTTTTTTAGTTGTAAAATAAGGGTTAAGTATGTTTTTAATATTATCTTTTAATTCATTAAAACCGACACCATTATCCTCAATCGTTGATCTAATGTGGCTATCATCTTGGATAAGTTCAATAGTAATTTTTTTACTGAAATTGTTGTTGTTTTGAGCTTTTTGGTTAATACTTTCTATAGAATTTTTTATCAAATTTAAAAAAACTCTACTTAATTGTTCTTTATCACTCTCTAAGGTAATTTTATCAAAATCTTTTTTAAAAGTAATTTCAATAGAATTATCTAATTCTTTAAGTAAATTTATATTTTCATGAATTATATCTACTAAATTATTCTCTCTAAAAATAGGTTTAGGCATTCTTGCAAAGTCAGAAAATTCATTAACCAATTTTTCTATTTGTTTTATTTGATTATTAATAACTTTTAAATTATCTTTAAAATTTTCAATTTCATTTTCGTTTAATTGTTTAGAATATTTATTTTTTAATCTATCTATAGTTAATTGAATTGGTGTAAGTGGATTTTTAATTTCATGAGCAAGTTTCCTGGCTAAACTTCCCCAAGCCTCATGTCTTTCATTTATAATTAGCTTTTCTTGCTGACTCTTAAGCCTATCTATCATCAAGTTAAAATTTTTATTTAAAGTTTCTAAATCTTTATCAGTCTTCACCTCAGGAACTTTTGCATTAAAATTTCCTTGTCCTATGGATGTTGAAGCGAGGATTAAGTTATTTATAGATCTAAAAAATCTTGATGAAAATCTGATCGCGATAGATATAGAAACAAATAATAAAACACTAACAACAATAATGTAAATAATGGCAAATGAGATTTTAATTCCAGTGCTTTTTTCCTCAACTGTATAGTAAAAATTAATAGCTTCTTGAGACTCTGTTAAATATCTAGAAATATCTTTGTCTAAATATTTAACCACATATAAAAATCTATCCTCAAAATTTTGTAGCCTCATTATTGCTGCAGAAATATTTTCTGGTGCATTAATGATTTTTAAAGGACGATCATCATCCAATACTAAATTTAAAGCTCTATCAACTGGGGGTATATATGGTTGATTATCTTTCAAAGTTGAAAACAAAAGTTTTTTATTAGTATCAATGATGTGTATTTCATCAACATTTCTAATTAATTTTTGTGTTTCTAAAAATCTTTTATATTCATTTTGATTATCATTTAAAAATTTTTTACTTTTATTGGTATCAAAAGCTATTAAAACAATATCAGATTGAATTTTATTTCTAATTTCCTCTACATAATTTCTAGCTAACTCATAAGAATTATTAACAACTGTGGTAACTTTTTTGTCAAAATACTTTTCTAAAGCAAAAGAAAATAAAAAGAGTGAAAATATTGAAATTAATACCGATGGAATTAAAGTAAATAAACCAAAGTATGTAATATATTTTTTATTGGATTTTAAACCATCTTTATCGATATCATTTTTAATTGCGCTCTTAATCTCAATAAAAATAAAAACAAAAAGGGCTATTAAAAGAACAATGTTTAGAACTAATAGAATTTGTAAATTTTGATCTGATAATTCAATAAATCCTTTATCAATAAAAGTTAAAAAGGTTAAAAAACCTATCGATAATGTGATAATAAATAATATTATTAGATATATATTTTTTTTAATAAATTCGTACATTTGAATATAAAAACTACCATATAAATGAATAATTATTTTATAATACTAGCATCAGGACAAAGCAAAAGATTTAATTCAAATAAACCAAAGCAATTCAATATTTATAAAAACAAGGCTCTTTTTAAACATTCTTTAGAAAAAGCGTTGAAATCAAAGCTGTTTAAAAAAATTATATTGGTCGTAAATAATAAAAAAAATATTAAAGAAAAATTCCCTAAGAATGTATCAATTATAAAAGGTGGTAAAGAAAGATCTGATTCTTCTTTATTAGCCTTAAAATATATAAAAAGATTTAGACCTAATAATGTTTTAATTCACGATGCTGCTAGACCTAACTTCACAATCAAACTTTTAAAAAATCTAATAAAATCACTTAAAAACAATAAAGCAGTAATACCTTATATTAATTCAAAAGACTCCATTAAATATAAAGTAAAAAAACAACTTTTTAACTTAAATAGAAATAATTTAATTTTAACTCAAACCCCACAAGCTTATAAATTTAAAGATTTATATATTCTTTCAAATAAACAAAAAAATAAAATCACTGATGAAGCAACATTATTTATTCAAAACAATTTAAAAGTCAAATTTATTAAAGGAGAAAATTTAAATAATAAAATTACATTTAAAGAAGATATCGAAACTACTAAAACTTATTTTGGTATAGGTTTTGATATTCATAGATTAATAAGAGGTAAAAAACTTTTTTTGGGTGGTGTAAAAATTCCTTATCATTCAGGACTTAAAGGACATTCAGATGGGGATGTGATTATTCATTCAATAATCGACTCTCTTCTTGGGGCGATGAGAAAAAAAGATATTGGTACTTTTTTTCCAGATAATCAAAAAAAATATAAAAATATTAGATCGCCAAAAATGCTTAAGCTTATTCTCAAAATATTAAATCATAATAACTTTTATATTAATAATTTAGATATAAATTTAATATGTGAGCAACCAAAAGTTTCAAAGTGTCGCGATAAAATAATCAAATCTATATCTAGTTTATTAAATATTGAAAAAGAATTAATTAACCTAAAAGGTAAAACAGTAGAAAAACTTGGATTAATTGGAAAGGAAAAAGCAATAGCTTGTGAAGTTATTTGCTCAATTACACAATGAAAAAAATAAATGTTTTGTTATCCACTTTCTTTGGTTATGGGTATTTAACCAAAATTCCTGGCACTGTAACGTCTGCTGTAACAGCTGTTTTTATTTATATTGCTTATGAAATTTTAGGTTATACAGATCTTAAGTTTTCAATTATTTTTTTTATACTTTTGTTCTTTTATTCATTTTATGCAGTAAAAGACTCTGAGTCTGAATTTAAAAATAAGGACCCACAGCAAATAGTAATTGATGAAGTTTTGGGGCAAGCCATGCCTTTAATTTTACTATTATATTTAAATCAATCTAATCAAATAAGTATTTCAATTGAAATTTATTATATTTTATCTTTTGTTTTTTTTAGATTTTTTGACATCCTAAAACCTTTTCCAATAAGTTATTTTGACAAAAATCATAAAAACTATTTTGGAATAATTATGGATGATGTAATGGCAGGTTTATATTCAATGATATTAATATATTTAATAAGTTTAAAATTCTAATGGTTAATCAATTACTTCATAAAAAATTAATTAAAAAAAAATTAACTATATCCGTAGCTGAATCTTGTACGGGTGGATTATTGGCTCATAATCTAACTAAATTACCTAATTCATCAAAATACTTTCAAATGGGTCTGACCACTTACTCTAATCAAGCTAAAATAAAAATATTAAAGGTTAATAAAAATATTATTAGAAAATACGGTGCGGTAAGCCATGAGTGCTGCCAGGCAATGGTTCAAAATTTATCTAAAATTTCAAAAAGTAAAATCAATGTCTCGATAACAGGAGTTGCTGGACCTGGAGGTGGATCAAAAGAAAAACCGGTTGGTCTTGTTTATATTGGGGTCAAAAAGAGTAAAACTCTACTTATCAAAGAAAATAAATTTAAATCAAAAAAACGTAATTCGATTCAAAAATCAACGGTTCGTACTGTAATTAAGATAATCAGTAAAATTATTTAATACTTTCAGCTCTTTTTTGAAACGCATCTGCTATCTTTTCCAAACCAAATTGAAAAGATTTTGTCATTAGAATATTTAAAAACTTATTTTCGATTTCAAAATCAATATCAAACATAACCTCAGTTTTATAACCATCAGTATCATTTCCTATCTCAATAAATTTCCAATTATTTTCTAAATGATTTAATGGTCCACCTAAATTAACAACATGTATATGATCATTTTTTTTATTTAATTTAACGTCACTTTTAAATGTATCTTTAAACGGACCCTTACCTATCGTGAGATCAGCAATTATATTTATGGTTTCCCCGTTATCACTTCTCTCATAAACTTTTGAATTGTCACAGAAAGGAATAAATTCTGGGTATTTTTCAATATCTAAAACAAACTCGATTAGTATGTCTTTTCTGTTATCAATTAATCGCTTAACTGATGCTTTTGGCATTAATTATTTTTTAATCTGTTTTGTTGAAGTTTAGCAAAATCTTCATCTGCATGATATGAAGATCTAGTTAAAGGAGATGAAGACACTAACAAAAATCCTTTAGCTTTTGCTATTGTACCTAAATCCTTAAATTCTTTTGGTGTGTAATATCTATCTAATGGATAATGTTTTGTAGATGGTTGTAAATATTGACCAATAGTTATGAAATCAACATCTGCAGCCCTTAAATCATCCATGACTTGTAAAATTTCATCTCTTGTCTCCCCTAAGCCAACCATTATTCCTGATTTAGTAAAAATATTTTTATTAACTTTTTTTGCATTTTTTAAAAGTTCTAAAGATGCAAAATATCTAGATCCAGGTCGAACTTTTAAATAAAGACTAGGGACAGTTTCAATATTATGATTAAAAACATCTGGTTTAGCATCTAAAACTTTTTTATAAGCATCTCCTTTTCTTAAAAAGTCAGGTGTCAGAACCTCAATAGTAGTGTTTGGGTTTGACTTTCTAGTTTGATTAATCACTTCAAAAAAATGTTCTGATCCACCATCATCTAAATCATCTCTATCCACTGAAGTAATCACAACATGTTTTAAATTTAATTTTTTTACCGCTTCTGCAATTTTTACAGGTTCAAGTTGATCTAATTTTCCTGGTACACCAGTTTTAACATCACAAAAAGCACAAGCTCTTGTGCAAGTGTCTCCCATAATCATAAAAGTTGCATGTCGCTTACTCCAACATTCAGTTATATTAGGGCAATTTGCTTCCTGACAAACAGTTACAAGATTATTATTATTGACTATAGTTTTGGTTAAAAAGAATTCCTTACTATTTGTAAGTTTAGATCTAATCCATTCAGGTTTTTTTTTAATTGGATTTACCGGCTTGTTTTCTTTTTCTGGGTGTCTACTTTTCATCTTTTTTAATTATATAAATAGTCTCATTTTTTTTACCAAACAAAAATCGTTCTCTAATTAAAGTCTCAATATAATCGAGATCTAAATTAGTACTTAGAAGTGAATTTTTATGATCCATATCCTCTATTTTACTAGTTAGGTTTAATTCTTCTTTTTTCAAGTTAGACAAAAGTTCCTTTTTTTCTATATACGAAAAAAGACCTCTTTCTCCAGATACTAAGTTAAAACCAAAATAAAAAATAAGAAAAACTGATATTAATAAAAAGTAATTTCTTTTTATTAATCGAAGCATTAATTGATCTTATTCATCCTCACTTTTTTTCCAAGTTCTTCTTCGATACGGATTAATTGATTATATTTTGCAACCCTCTCAGATCTAGCTAAAGATCCTGTTTTAATTTGATTTGAATTAGTGCCCACAGCTAAATCAGCAATAAACGTATCTTCACTATCACCAGATCGATGAGATATAATTGTTTTATATCCAATGGTTTGTGCAAATTTAATTACATCTAACGTTTCTGAAACAGTACCAATTTGATTAAGCTTTATTAAGATAGAATTTGAAGAAATATTTAAGAAACCTTTCTTCAATCTTTCAAGATTTGTTACATACAAATCATCTCCAACAATCTGAACTTTTTTTATTGATCTCATTAATTTATTCCATGCCAACCAATCATTTTCAGCAAATGGATCCTCAATAGACTTAATTTTATATTTTTTAATAATTTTTTGATATTCTTTAATGGATTTATCTACTGAAATATAATTTTTTGAATGAATAGAGTATTTGTTCTTTTTGCATAATTCATTAGCAGCCACATCAAGGCAAATAGAAACATCTTTTCCATTAATAAATCCTGATTTTTTAATTGCACTCACAATTAAATCTAAAGCTTGGTTATTACTACTGATCATAGGTGCAAACCCACCTTCATCACCTACTGAAGTTGATAAACCATTAGCTTTAATTAATTTACTTAAGTTTTTAATAACAACAAAACAAATCCGCATTGCCTCAGAAAAACTTTTTGCTCGATCAGGTCTGATCATAAACTCTTGAATTCTAAGACCATTATTTGCATGCGCTCCACCATTAATAATGTTCATTAATGGATAAGGTAATTGAAAGTTATTTTTTTGAAAAAATGTTTTATACAAAGGTAATTTTTTTGCTTTTGCAGACAATTTTTTTACAGCCATGGAAACAGCTAACATCGCATTAGCTCCTAAGTTTGTTTTTTGTCTCGTACCATCTAAGTTAATTAACAAAGCATCAACTCTTTCTTGATTATGGATACTTTGGCCTTTTAATTTTTTTGAAATCTTTGTGTTAACTAAGTTAACTGCATTTAAAACACTTTTTCCTAAATACCGTTTATTATTTTTATCTCGTTTTTCAAAAGCTTCAAAAGTTCCTGTGGAAGCACCTGAAGGACAGATAGCGGATGCGCTATTATTTTTAATATAAACCTCTGCCTCTACTGTTGGATTTCCTCTGCTGTCAAAAATTTGACGTGCTTTTACTTTTAAAATTTTACTCACTATTTTTTAATTAGATTATCTATATCGTGTAATTGTTTTAATAGATTCTCTAATTTATTCAATGGTACCATGTTTGGTCCATCAGATGGAGCATTGTCTGGATCTTGATGCGTTTCAATAAATATACCAGCAACTCCAACTGCAACTGCTGCTCTTGCTAAATATTCAACAAACTCTCTTTGACCACCAGAGGATTCTCCTTGACCACCTGGTTGTTGAACTGAATGAGTGGCATCAAAAATTACTGGATAACCGTTCTTTGCCATAATAGGTAAAGATCTCATGTCAGATACTAAAGTATTGTAACCAAAGCTCGCTCCTCTCTCAGTTACTAAAATATTTTTATTACCAGAATCTGAAATTTTTTTAGTTACATTGACCATATCCCATGGTGCTAAGAACTGACCTTTTTTAACATTAATAATTTTATTTGTTTTAGCCGCAGCAATTAACAAATCGGTTTGCCTACATAGAAAAGCTGGGATTTGTAAAACATCAACGTGTTTTGAAACAATTTCACATTGTTCAGCATTATGAATGTCTGTTAAAATAGGAACATTCAATTCCTTTTTAATTTTATCAAATACGGGAAGTGATGCATCTAATCCTGCTCCCCTTTTCCCTTTTAAGCTGGTTCTGTTCGCTTTATCAAATGAAGTTTTGTAAATAAATCCAAGGCCAAATTTCGACGTAATTTCCTTAATTTTTCCAGCCATGTCGATTGCATGTTGCTCTGTCTCTAACTGGCAAGGACCTGCAATAATACAAATCTTATTGTTGTTTGAAATTTCTAAGTTTTCACAATTTACTTTAATTGTACTCATCTATGATTTTTTGCTGCTTTGATAAAAGAAGAGAATAAAGGATGTGGGTTCAAAGGTCTAGATTTAAATTCAGGATGAAACTGAACTCCTATAAACCATGGATGATTTTTAAGTTCTATTATCTCTGGTAACTTATGATCTGGAGATAAACCTGAAAATATTAACCCTTTCTTCTCAAATTTTTCTTTATATGAAATATCCACTTCATATCTATGTCTATGTCTCTCTTTGATTAATCTAGATTTATAAACATCTCTAATTTTAGATTTATCTTTTAAGATTGCATCATAAGAACCAAGTCTCATGGTGCCTCCTAAGTCTTTATCTGTTCCTTTAACTTTTCTGCCGCTTTTCTCCCATTCATGCATCAAGCCAATAATATGAACACCAACTTTGTCAAACTCAGAAGAAGTTGCTTTTTTAATTTTTAATTGATTTCTAGCAAATTCAATTATTGCCATTTGCATTCCATAACAAATTCCAAGGAATGGAATTTTATTTTTTCTTGCATACCTTATCGCTTCAATTTTACCCTCAGTTCCCCTTTTGCCAAATCCACCTGGAATTAGAATTCCTGAAACATTTTTAAGTTTATTTTTTATTTCTGAAACTTTTAATTTTTCAGAATCTATTCTAACCAAATTAACTTTAAGATTATTGGATATTCCTCCATGAGTAAGTGCTTCATCTAAAGATTTATAAGCATCCTTTAATTCAACGTATTTTCCAATAATTGCAATGTTAACATGTCTTTTAGTATTAAGGGTAATTTTAGTTATTTTTTTCCAAGGATTCAAATTTGCAGGTTTTTTTGATTTTAATTTAAAATAATTTAAAACTTGAATATCTAATTTTTGATTAAAAAAACTAATTGGTGCTTCATAAATAGTTTTAACATCAACAGTTTCAATTACATTTTTAATATCAACATTACAAAACAAAGATATTTTTTTTCTATGGTCTAAAGGAATAGGTCTTTCTGATCTACAAATAATAATATCAGGTTGAATACCAATGCTTCTTAATTCCTTAACTGAGTGTTGGGTTGGTTTTGTTTTTATTTCATCCGATGCTTTTAAATAAGGAACTAAAGTTAAATGAATAAATAATGCATTTTTTTTACCGATATCATTGGAAAATTGTCTTATCGCTTCTACAAACGGTAAACTTTCTATATCACCTACTATTCCTCCTATTTCACAAATTACAAAATCTTCTTTAGATGTATCGTGTTTTATAAATTCTTTAATTCTATCTGTGATATGAGGAATTACTTGAACAGTTTTACCTAAATACTGACCTTTTCTTTCTTTTTTAAGAACATCGCTATAAATTTTTCCAGTTGTGATGTTATCGGTTTTCTTTGCAGTAACGCCAGAAAATCTTTCATAGTGACCTAGATCTAAATCTGTTTCAGCACCATCGTCTGTTACAAAAACTTCACCATGTTGAAATGGACTCATTGTTCCTGGATCGACATTTAGATATGGGTCTAATTTTCTTAAACGAACTTTGTAACCTCTTGATTGTAATAAATAAGCAAGGGATGCAGAAGATAGACCTTTACCAAGGGAGGAAACCACGCCGCCAGTGACAAATATATATCGCGCCATGGAAGTATCTTATAGCGAATAAAAAATGAATTGAAAAGGATTAATTAATTGTTTTCCGGAATTGAAGGCGTGTCTTCAGTTTTTTCCTCAACTGTATCCAATACTGACCCCGTAGGAGTAAGTTCTGCTCTAGAAATTATTGTTAGAGCCAGACTACAAATAATAAAAAGTGTTGCTACAATTGCAGTGGCTTTTGTCATGAAGCTGCCTGCTGATCTAGATAACATAAAATTTTCTTGGGAAACTCCAATACCAAGAGCACCTCCCTCTGATTTTTGCAATAAAACCAAAAGAACTAAAATAACTGCAAGTATGATGTTGATTACTAATAATAAAGTTTCCATGTGGGTCTAATTAATGGTTTTTTGAATTATATCAATAAATTTCTTTGAAATTTGTGATGCGCCTCCTATCAAAAAACCATCAATGTTGGGAATTTTTTTTAATATACTTACGTTATTAGCGTTTACAGATCCACCATATAAAATTTTTGGATAATTTTTAATAAATCTACTTTTAATAAATGAAATAGTTTTGTTTAAATCAGCTTCTTTTGGAATTACACCTGTACCAATAGACCATACCGGTTCATAGGCTATAATAATTTTGGATTTTTTCTTTATCGATTTTAATCCTTTTTCAATTTGTCTTTTCAAAATTTGATTAGTTTTTTTTTGTCTTCTTTCTTTCAAGGTTTCGCCAATACAAAATATAATTTTGAGACCTGATTTAACTGCACTTTTTATTTTTAAATTAATTAAATTATCTGTCTCACCTAGTTGTCTATTTTCTGAATGTCCCAAAATAACATACTTTGCTCCAACATTTTTGAGCATAGTAGAATTTACTTGGCCAGTGTGCGCACCGTAGTCATAGCTGTGATGACAGTTTTGGGCACCAACCTCTATTTTTGTTTTTTTAAGTCTTCTCGATAATGGACGAATTAATGTATTTGGTGGGCAATAAACTATTTTTATCTTATTTTTTTTATTATTTTTTGAAAACTTTATTACTTTATCAAGTGAATTTAGAGATCTTAAATCACCAAACATTTTCCAATTAGCTACAAAATACATATATTTATTTGTCATAATTGACTTTTTAATCTATAGATTTGTTTTTTACAGATCAATAAATTTATAACGCTATGATTGAAAAATTAAAAAACTTAGGCTGGAAACAACTTGGTGGATTGGTGTTAATTGTCATAATCATCATCGCTTTTGGTTTTGGTGGTTTTGGTGGTGGGTTTAGCACAAACAATCAAAACAATATTGCAAAAATAAATAAAACAAATGTAACAACCCAAGATTTTATTGATTATGTGAATCAAAGTGGAATTTCACAAGAAGCTATTCGGGATAATTTAGACAACAATATTATTGAGGAATTATTATCAGGATTAATTTCAACTACATTGATTGATTTAGAAATTAAAGACTTTGATCTTTCAATTAACGAAAGAACCATACTTAAAAACATTAAAGAAAATAAAAATTTCCAAGATGAAAATGGTGCTTTTCAAAGAATTAAATATGAAAAATTTTTGCTCTCCAACAACTTGTCAGCTCCAATGTTTGAATTGCAATTAAAAAATAGAGAATTACAGAAACACTTATTTGATTTTATTGGTGCTGGAACAATAACACCAAATTTTTTGATAGAAAAAAAGTTTGAAGAAAATAATAAATCCTTAGACATCGAGTATTTTGATATGGAAAATCTATATAAAACAAAAAATGATTACACAGCAAATGAAATTGAAGTATTTATTGATGAAAATAAGGATCAATTAAAAAGAGAATATATAGATTTTAAGTATGTGATTTTAAATCCAAAAAATCTAATTGGTATAGAAGAGTTTAACCAAGAGTTTTTTGATGAAATAGACTCAATTGAAAACAAAATTTCTCAAGGAAGTGCTTTTGACACTATATTAGAAGATATAAATGTTGACACTATTGAAGTAAATGAGTTTGCACCTAGCTCTAGTAAACAGATTAATGAAGATCTAATTTATTCTAAGAAAGCATCTAAAATAGACTTGATAGAAAGTGGTGATAACTTTTTACTTTATAATATTGTTAATCAATATGATCGAGCTCCAGATTTAAATGATGAAATCATTAAAGGAGAAATAGTTGAGTTAATATATCAAAAAGGTAAATTTGATTACAATAGAGAAATAATAGAAGAAATTCAAAAAAAGGAATTTGATAATTCAAAATTTGAAGAACTTGCAGGTTTAAATAAGGAATATTCTTCTATTAATTCTATAGAAGATGACAAACTCATTGATATTAATTCAGTAAAAATGCTTTATGCGTTACCTGTAAACTCTTTTGCTCTAGTAAATAAAGAAGATAAAATTTTTTTAGTAAAAATTACTGGAACAAATAAAAATTCATTTAACAAAGCAGATGAAAAATATCTTAAATTTGTAAATAGCCAAAATACAAATAATAGAAAAACCATCTTACAATCGTATGATCAATTACTTAATGATAAGTATCAAGTTCAATTAAATCAAAAAACTATTGATAGAGTTAAAAATTATTTCAAATGATTATTAATCGAAGCTTCAAAGATTTTAAGTTTCGACACAGAAGCAAAAAAAATCAAATTATCTTTACTAAAAAGAAAGTAAAAAATGATGAGGAAGTATTAAACCTAATAGATAATTTCCTAGAGGAAAAAAATAGTTTTATATTTGAGTCTGTAGAAAAAGGTAAAATCAAAGGTAGATATACAATATTTGGTAAAAATCCTGATAAAATTTGGGAATTTAATAATAATAACTCTTATCTAATTCAAACAAATAAAAAAAGGAAATTAAATGATAAACCAAATAAATTAATAGAAAAAATCATTGAAGATTTCAAATTTGAAACTCCCAAAAAATTACCTAACATTTGCTCATTAATCTCTGGATATTTTTCTTATGATTCAATCAGATACATAGAAAAAATTCCAAATAATTGTAAAAACGATCTTAATTTGCCAGATGTAAGGCTTCTACGCCCAAGAACTTTAGTTATTCATGACAATTTAAAAAAAGAAATATTTTATATATCTAACATTTTTAAAGATGAAAAAATTAAAAACTATAAACATAAATATGAAGAAATTAAATCTGATTTGTTTAAATTACTCATTCAGTCATCAATTAAAAATATTGATAAAAAAATAATTCAAAAATCAAAAAATATAAAAGTGAAATCTAACACTTCAAAAAATAAATTTTTATCAATGGTTAATAAGGCAAAAAAATACATTAAATTAGGAGATATTTTTCAGGTTGTTTTAAGCCAAAGATTTGAGGCAAAATTAACAAAAAAACCATTAGATATTTATAAGAAACTAAGAGTAACAAACCCTTCTCCTTTTATGTTTTTCTTTAATTTTGAGGATTTTCAAATAATTGGTGCAAGTCCTGAAATACTTGTGAGACTTAGGGATAATAAAATTACTGTAAGACCAATCGCAGGAACTAGACCAAGGGGTAAAACTAAAAAGGAAGATCTTTTTTATGAAAGAGACCTGCTAAAAGATAAAAAAGAACTTTCAGAGCATTTGATGTTACTTGATTTGGGTAGAAATGATGCCGGTAAAGTCTCAAAGATAAATTCGGTAAAAGTTACAGAAAGCTTCATTATTGAAAGATATTCTCATGTTATGCATATAGTTTCAAATGTAGTTGGGGAATATAATAAAAAATTTTCAAAATTTAAATCGCTCTTAGCTGGTTTTCCAGCAGGTACTGTTTCTGGAGCTCCAAAAATTAGAGCTATGGAAATTATAGATGAATTAGAAACATCAAAAAGAAAAGTTTACGCAGGTGGAATTGGATATTTTTCTGCAAATGGAGAATTTGATACATGCATAGCCTTAAGAACTGCAGTTGCTAAAAATAAAAAATTTTTTGTGCAAGCAGGTGCAGGTATAGTTGCAGACAGTAAACCTAAAAATGAATATGAGGAAACAGTTAATAAAGCGAAAGCTTTAATTAATGCTTTAAGATGATGAAAGTATTGTTAATAGATAATTACGATAGTTTTACTTTTAATTTGTATCACTACATCTCATCATTAAATGTTAAAGTTGATGTAGTTAGAAATGATAAAATTAATTCTAAAGAAATCATTAAAAAGAAATATGATAAAATTGTTATTTCACCAGGACCAGGTAACCCAAATCAATCTGGCAATTGTATTAAAATATTAAAATCATTATATAAAGAATTACCTTTTCTAGGAGTATGTTTGGGCCATCAGATAATTGGACAAGTTTTTGGATCAAAAATTGTCCAAGCAAGAAAGTTAATGCACGGCAAAACAAGCAAAATTAAATCCAAAAAAATTGGTATTTTAAAAAACCTCCCAAATACATTTGAAGCTACCAGATACCATAGTTTGGTAATTGATAAAAAAACGTTATCAAAAGAGCTAGAGATTACAGCAGAGACAGAAGATGGAATTATAATGGGTGTTCAACATAATAAATTTAATATTCATGGTGTACAATTCCATCCTGAAAGTATTAAAACTAAGTTTGGAATGAGAATTCTTAAAAACTTTATTAAAAATTAAATTTATGAAACAAATTTTAGAAAAACTTAAAAATAAACAAAATTTAACTTTTGAAGAAAGTAAAACTGCCTTTGAAATATTAATGACTGGAAAAGCTAGTGATCACGAAATTTTTAGTTTTTTAACCTTATTATCTGAAAAGGGAGAAGTTTCAGATGAAATAGCAGGTGGTGTTTTTGTTCTTAGAGAAAAGTCTAAAAGAGTAAATGTAAGAGATTGTATTGATACTTGTGGTACCGGCGGTGATGGCATGAATACTCTTAATATTTCAACAGCTTCTGCCCTACTTTTAGCTAGCATGGGTACAAAAGTTGCCAAACATGGCAATAAAGCTGTTTCCTCAAAATGTGGGTCCGGTGATGTTTTAGAAGCTCTTAAAATTAAAATTGATTTAGAACCTGAGGATATAGAAAAAGAAATTAATACCAACAATTTTGGTTTTATGTTTGCACCAAATTATCATAGTGCAATGAGATTTGTAGGACCTGTAAGAAAGAAAATTGGAAAAAGAACCATTTTTAATATGATTGGTCCATTAAGTAATCCAGCTCTTGTAGAGAGACAAGTCGTAGGTGTTTTTGATAAAAAATTATTAAAAGTATTTGCAGAAGGACTTAAAAATTTAAATTTAAAATTTGCTTGGATAGTAAATAGTGAGGATGGATTAGATGAAATATCTCCATATGCAATCACTAATGTTATTCAATTAAAAGATGGTCAAATATCTGAAATAAAAATAAATCCAAATGCTTTGGGAGTTAGTGCTGATAATTTAAAAAATTTAGTGGGTGATGATGCAAAATTTAATGCTGATAAGATGATTGAAATATTAAAAGGTGAAGATAATGATTTTTCAAAAGCAGTTTGTTTAAATGCTGCAGCAGGGTTAATTGTTGGAGAAAAATTTACAGACTTTTCTGAAGCATATAATTACACTAGAGAATTTATCCTTTCTGGAAAAAGCTTTTTACATCTAGAAAAAATTCAAAATGTCTGAAAATATACTTCAAAATATCATTCAAAAAAAAATTGAAAAAGTAGATAAATTAAAAAAATCCTTAGATCTTAAAACTTTGGATGAGTTAATTAATAAAAACAACAGCTATATTAATTTTAAAGAGAAAATAGAAAATAATATAAAAAATAATAAAACTTCAATTATTGCTGAAATTAAAAAAGCAAGTCCTTCAGCAGGTATAATAATTGAGGATTATAATCCTGTAGATATTGCTCAGATTTATTTAACTAATAAAGCAACTTGCCTTTCGGTTTTAACAGAAGAGGATTATTTTTTAGGAAATTTAATTCACATAAGCAAAATAAAAGATAAAATAAATTTACCTGTATTATGTAAGGATTTTTTTATCGATAAATTTCAAATACCTTTGGCAAAAAGTTATGGCGCTGATGCTATTTTAATTATTTTAGCTGGTGTTTCAGATGATCTTGCTTATGAATTATATGATGAAGCTATGAAATACAATATGTCTGTTATAGTTGAAGTGCATACAGTAAAAGAAGCTAAAAAAGCATTAAATTTTAAAGATGCATTAATTGGAATAAACAATAGAAATTTAAAAACACTTAAAACTGATATAAATACAACTTATGATATTTATGATGTTGTAAAAAGTCACAAAGGTCCTTTAATATCTGAAAGTGGAATTAAGACTAAAGATGAGCTATTAGAACTAAATAACAAAACATCAATTAACACTTTTTTAATTGGTGAATCACTTTTGAAAAACTTAGATAAAAATTCTATTTTTTCAGTTTTATAGTCAAATAAAGCCCTATTTTGCTAGTTTTTTTTAGTATTGTTAATTTAAAAGAACTTTTATAGAACATTATTTGTACGATATTTGTTCTTATGCTAACAAAAAAACAAAAAAACTTACTTTTATTTATCAACAAGAAGTTGAGAAGTTCTGGCGTATCTCCATCATATGAAGAGATGAAACAGTCTCTTAATTTAAAATCTAAATCAGGTATTCATAGATTGATTAGTGCTTTAGAAGAAAGAGGTTTTATTAAAAGATTAGCTCACAAAGCAAGAGCTCTAGAGGTAATTAAATTACCAGAAACAGCTTCTGCAAATGATATTTATAATAGCTTTTCACCAAGTGTAATCAAAGGCGGTTTAGATGAAGAGCAAACTACTTCTGATGAAGTAGAAGTGCCAGTGCTTGGAAGGATTGCTGCTGGAACACCAGTTGAAGCAATACAAAATGAGGTTTCTAGAATTCCACTACCAAATAATTTAGAAAAAAATGGTGATTACTTTGGTTTAAAAGTTCAAGGTGACTCGATGATAGATGCAGGTATTCATGAAGGTGATACTGTTATTATCAAAAGAACAGATACTGCTGATAATGGTAAAATTGTCGTTGCATTAATAGATGAGCATGAAGCAATGTTAAAAAGAATTCGAAAAAAAGGTAAAGTTGTGGCCCTTGAAAGTGCTAATAGAAACTATGAAACTAAGATTTTTGGACCTGATAGAGTAAAAGTTCAAGGAGTTTTAGTATCTTTATATAGAAACTTCTAAAAAAATAGTCTAAACAACATTGATGTCTAAAGTAGCAACACGTTTTGCACCTTCTCCTACTGGAGCTCTTCATATTGGAGGTGTTAGAACTGCCTTATTTAATTGGTTGTTCTCTAAAAATCAAAAAGGAACTTTTCATCTAAGAATTGAAGATACTGACAAAGAAAGATCCAAAGAGGAACACAAAATACAAATTATTAAATCATTAAAGTGGATAGGGATTGAGCATGATGGTGATGAATATATTCAGTCACAAAAAATAGAAGATCACATTAAAATTGCAAATGAATTATTACAAAAAGGGAATGCATATAAATGTTACTGCTCTGCTGAAGAGATAGAGGAGCAAAAAAAAAGAGCTAGGCAAAAAAAGATGCCATATATTTATAATAGAAAATGGAGAGATGCTGATGAAAAAGAAGCTCCTAAAGATATTAAACCTGTAATTAGATTTAAAAGTAAAATAGAAGGAAATTCTAAACTTAAAGATCTAGTTCAAGGAGATGTTGAAATTGAAAATAATACAATAGAAGATTTTATAATTTTAAGAAATGATGGAACACCGACTTATAATCTTTCTGCAACTGTTGATGATCATCAAATGGGAATGACACATATAATTAGAGGAGATGATCATAAAATAAATACTTTTAAGCAAATACAAATATATCAAGCAATGGGTTGGGATGTTCCAGAATTTGCGCATATTCCATTAATTCACACTATTGAAGGTAAAAAACTGTCTAAAAGAGATAATGCCTCGACTTTGGATGATTACTCAAAAATAGGGATAATACCTGATGCGTTAAGAAATTATTTACTAAGACTTGGATGGTCATATCAAGACAAAGAAATATTTACTCTGAATGAGAGTATTGAATACTTTAATTTAGAAGGTATTGGTAAATCACCATCAAAACTAGATATTAGCAGAATTTTATCAATGAACGAGCACTATATAAAAACAATCAACGAAAACGAACTTTATCAAAATCTATTCGAATATTGCAAAATTTATAAAGATGAAATTAAAAATGATAAAGAAACAAAAATTAAATCGTCATTATCTTTTTTAAAAAATAAGGCCAAAACCTTAGAAGATATCTATAATAATGCAAAATTTATCATCAATGATGAGATTAACTTCAATCAGGACGATTTAAAATTGATTGATGATAAAGCAAAAAAAATTATTTCAGAATTTATTAAAGAATTATCATCTAAATCAACTATAAATAAGGAGAATTTAGAGCCCGTTGTAAATAATTTAATTAAAACAAATGATACAAACTTTAAAGGAGTTGGTCAGCCTATACGGATTGCTTTAACAGGATCAAAATTTGGTCCTGGTTTATATGATATTGTAATTTCCTTAGGAAAAGATGAGGTTATAAAAAGATTACAAAGACAAATAGTTATTTAATGTTTTACTAGCTTCTAAAGAGGAAGAGCTTTCAGACTTAATGCCATTCAATGTTTTAGAGCAAATTTTAACCTGATCTTGCATAGCTTTAGGATTATTTAAAAAATACACTACAGATTTATAAATTTCGTTAGGATTACATTCACCTTGTAATAATTCAGGTATAATTTCTTTTTTATTTATTATGTTAATAATATTAGCGTACTTAACTTTAACCAGTAATTTCATGATAAAATAATTTATAAAATTTATTTTATAAATTATTATGGATGGAATTTTAAAATTACAAATTTCCAAAGAAATAGTTCCAGACTTAGCGACAGCAAAAATTGAATTAATTAAAGTTTTATTTTTGATATTTTCATCAGATATAACTTGAATATTGTCAATATGTAACTTTTGTAAATAATTATTTATATGATTTTTATTTTCACTGGTTGCGTGAAATACAAAGGAAAAATTATTAAAGTTTTTATTCATTAATTTAACAAAATCAATCAGTATTGGCATTAAAACTTTTATTTCAGATTCTCTACTTCCAGGAAAAATTGAAATTATTTTTTGTTTTGCTGTAAGCAAATTTGATAAATCAACTTTTTGATTATTTTCTTTTTCTAACAATGGATGCCCTACAAAAGTATTTTTAATGTTCTCTTTGTCAAAATATTTCTTCTCAAAATCAAAAAGTAAAAGTACATGATCAAGAAATTTTTTAAATTTTTTTACTCTATTTTCTCTCCAGATCCATACCTGTGGAGCAACATAATGAATTGTTTTAATTGAAGGATTAACTTTTTTTACTTTTTCTGCAACACGCAAAGTAAATTCTGGGCTGTCTACAGTAAATAAGATATCAGGATTAAATTTAATTATTTCTTCTATTGTGAAATTTATTTTTTTTTTAATTTTAAAAATGTTAAATAATATACTTGTAAAACCAATATAGGTTATTTCTTTAAGATTAAATATTGATTTGACTCCTTGCTTTTCCAGATTTGCTCCACCCACACATAAATATTGAATATTCGGGTTGATTTCTTTTAGCTTTAAAATTACTTTTGAAGCTAATTTATCACCTGAGGGCTCTCCCGTAACAATAAAAATTCTTTTCATAATATGTGTATAAAAATTTTATTTTTATTTGCAAAATAGATTGATTTTTTTTGATCTAAAAAAATATTTTCTTTAGATTTTAATACAATTCCTTTTAAATTGGCCTTTTTACAATCGATTAATGTATCAAAACCAATGGTGGGTAAATCAGCCCTTAAATCTTGTTTTTTTTTAGGAAATTTAATTAATATTCCGTTTTTTTGTTCATTTCTGATTGTTTTTTCAATCATTTTTTTTGTTCCTCTAGATGTTTCTTTTTTAATTACTTTATTGTTTCTAACAATTACAGCTTGTGTATGGTTATAAGGGCTTAATTTTTTTAAATATTTTAAACCTTGACCTATTTCTTTTAAATCATCCAAAGTTGGCTTAAGTTTTGTATATGTGCCTTTATTTAAAGTTAATTCCGGATTAAAAAAATTAGATTTTATAACTTTAATTTTATTTTCATTTAAAATGTTAATAAGCTCTTTTAAAATAGCTGCATCTCCTAGTTTAAATGCTTTAATAATTCTAGGTAAATAATAAAAACCTTTAAAGTCTAATTTAAGATTTGATATTTTTGGTTTTTCTATTTTTCCAGCAAAAAGAACTTTTTTACATTTCTTATCATGAATTAATTTTAAAATTTCTCCAAATTTACCAATACTTATAAAATAACTATTTTTATACTTTTTAAATAAATTATTTTTAGTCAAATCTATAATAAAATATTTTTTTCTTTTTTTTTTTAATTTTTTTAGAATTAATGACGGAAAATCTGTTCCACCTAAAAAAAGTCCAATCATTTTATTTTATTTCTGGAGTGCAAATAGGTCTCTTTTTATCTTTATTTATAAATTCTATTACTTCATTAACTAATTCATTTTGTTTAAATTCAATATTTAAATTTTTCAAATTTTCACTAAGATTTTCAGTTTTAAACATATCTTTATATGCATCCGTTAAGCAGATTATATCTTTGTTAGGTGTATTTATTCTTCTTAATCCTACAATGTTTATACCGTTTAAAACATTCCTGTTACCTGTAGATAATCCGTACGGTATTACATCTCTTGATACACCGGTCATACCACCAACCATTGCCATTTTACCTATTCTAGTAAATTGATGTACCCCACAATTTCCTCCAAGTATAACGTAATCATCAATAATAGCATGTCCTGCTATAGCTGCATTATTTGCAATTACAATTTTGTTTCCTAATCTACAATCATGGGCTATATGTGCTCCTATCATCAATAAATTGTCATTACCTAAGATTGTAGCCCCTCCTCCTTGGACTGTACCAGGATTAATAGTAACATATTCTCTAATGATATTATTGTTTCCTATAATTAAACTTGTTTTTTCTCCTTTGTATTTCATGTCCTGAGGATTGTTTCCAATCGATGCAAATGGATAAATTTTATTATTAGTACCAATTTTCGTATGACCTACTATGCTAACATGAGATTGGATTTCTGTATTGTCTTCAATTACTACTTCAGGTCCAATAACTGAGTAAGCTCCAATTTTAACATTCTTTGAAATAATTGCTTTTGGATCTATGATTGCAGTTTGATGAATCATTTAATATTCCTTAAAAAGTCTCTAATACTTTTGGCTGGATAACCCATTACTTTCGAATTGTCTGGAATATCTTTGATTACTCCACTGCCTCCACCAATTTCTACATTATTTCCAATTCTTAAATGACCTGATATTCCTGCTTGTCCACCGATTTTAACATTATTACCAATGATTGAACTGCCGGCTATACCTACTTGACCTGCTATAATTGAATTTTCACCTATTTTTACATTATGAGCGATATGTATTTGATTGTCTAAATAAGTATTTTTACCAATAATTGTATTGGACATAGATCCTCTATCTATTGTTGAGTTGCAACCAATTTCACAATAATCCTCTATAATTACTATCCCAATATGTGGATATCTTAAATTTTTTTCATTTATTGGAAAGAAACCAAATCCATGTTTGCCTAAGACACAACTATCTAAAATCTTTACGTTATTTTTAATTACAGTACTTCTTAAAATAACGTTTGACCCTATTGAGCAATCATTTCCAATAGAAACATTTTTTTCAACAATTGTGTTGTGGCCAATAGAACAATTTATACCTATAGAAACATTTTTACCAATCAAAACATTTCTTCCATATTTTACAATATTTTTAAATTTTGTTTCTTCTATAGGTAATATAGTGTCATCAAAGCTGTCCTCTATTGAAGTTGGGTAAAATCTTGAAGTTATTTTTGATAGTGAAACTAAAACATTGTCTACATTTATGGGAATACAATTTTTAGGCAAAATATGATTTAAGTTTTTTAATGTAATGCAATATGAAGCTTTTGTATTTTTTGCAACATTTTCATATTTTTTAGAATTTAAAAAAGTAATTTCATTTTTTTTAGCCATAATTAAATCTTTAACATCGGAAATATCTTGATCGGTTGATAATTTAAAATCATCTAATTTTAAAATTTTCAAAATTTCAGAAATTTTGACAGGACCATGATTTTTGTAAAAGGGATTAACCATAAGTGTTTTTAGCAAAGAAGAAAAAAAAAAGTTATCAATAATTATTGCTATTTATTTCTTGTCAACAATAGTAGCAGACCAAATAGCATCAGCCATTTTTTTATCTCCAACAAAAGCTTCACCTTTATACTTCCATACCTTACCGTGTGATCTTATAGCTTCAATATTTAATTCAAGTTTACAATCTGGTATAACTGGATTTCTAAACCTAGCTTTTTCTACACCCATTAAAAATACTAGCTTATCCTCATATGTGGATTTATCTAAACCATGAGCTGTCAAAGCAGCTGCTGCTTGTCCAAAAGACTCAACAATTAAAACTCCAGGCATTACTGGATTATCTGGAAAATGACCCTGTACAAAAAAACTATCTTTTCTAACGTTTACAACTGCCGTAGCAGAAAATAATTTTTTAATATTATACAATTCATCTATCAAGAGCATTGGCTCCCTATGTGGTAATAGTTCTTCTATTTGTTTTTTATCAAGTTTTTGCATTTATTTTAATTTTGTATTTACCAATTCTAAAATATTTTCAGTTATATCATAACTTGTTTTTCCAATTAATATATTTTTTTTATCTAAAACTAAATCAATTGATTTTTCTTTTACATATTCTGAGATTATAGGATTCATCTCCTGCATCAAACTAGATAATTCCTTCTTTTTATAAATATTAAATTCTTTAACCATTCTATCTTTTTCTTTTTTAAATTGAACAATTTGAACTTTTAAATCTTCAATTTGTTTATTTAACTCGTTTTCAGATAAAATATTTTTTTTAATTTCAAGATCTTTTTCTTTATTTTTTAGAATATTTTCTTTCTTTTCTAGTTCTAATATATTTTTTTTATTTTTTTCATCAAATTGTTTAAGTATTAATTTACCTTTCTCAGAATTTGATAAAACATAATTAATATCTAGAAAAACAATTTTATCATTTGCAAATGAAGTATTTATTAGAATTAAAATTAAAATATTAATTTTTAAGAAGAGTTTCATTTAATTTAAAATGTAGTTCCCAAATTAAATCTAAAACTCTCAGTTTTGTCGTTACTACTTTTGCTCAATGGTTGAGCCAAAGAAAAATTCAAAGGACCAATTGGAGTAAACCAATCTATACCTATACCAATTGCACTTCTAATTTTCTCATCATCAAGTGAAGAATCATAATCTACTCCCCATATATTACCTATATCCATAAAAATAAGAAAATCTGTAGACTCGTTATTAGGTAAAATTTGTGGAACTGTTGTGTTTATATTTATTGCAGATAAAAAATTTCCTCCAATAAAATCATCGCCATCCTTAGGGCCAACTTTTCCAATTTCAAAACCCCTGAGTTTGCTAGAAGGCATATATAGCCTCTCCGACAATTTAATATCATCATCCTTTAATGAGTTGGCACTTTGAAAAAGAAACGATATTGATGAAACGTTATTTTCATAAAGTTCTGTAAAGTATTTATAACTATAAGTGTTTGTTAAAGTATAACTATCACTTACGTAGGGTAGATTTACGCCATAGGTACTTCTAAAACCATCTGTAGTTTGAAATTTTTGATTTCTTTTATCATAATCAAATTTTAATTTAATAAATCCATCAAAATAATCACCTTCTTGAGTTTTTTGTCTAGCAGATGCAGTACTATCAGTTTCTAATTTTTCATAAAAAAATGAATTACCTAAAGATAAATATAAATCATCGAAGTATTCAAATCGTGTGCCTAGAGAAAATCCAGTTTGATTTGTTTTATATCCAGAATTTTTTAATCTATCTGTCTCTGTAGCAGAAACTTCAAAGTTTAATGATTTATTTGTATTCTGATAATTAGGATTATTAACAGAAAACTTACCTTTAATTCTTTCGGTACCCAAATTTAAGTTTGCATTTAACCCAATACCTCTTCCCAAGAAATTATTCTCTTTAACACCAAATACAATATTACTTCCTGATGTACCAACACCAGCTCCAGCCATAATCTCACCTGTTGGTTTTTCTTGAACTTCGATATTTATTATTTTTGAATTTTTATCATTACCATCTACAATTTCACTTTCAACAGTTCGAAAAAAATTTAAACTTTTAATGTTGTTTATTGATTTTGCTTCTAATAACTTATTAAAAGGATCTCCTTCATCAATTAAAAGTTGGTTTCTTATTACATTCTCTGAAGTTACATTGTTTCCAAAAATATTTATTCTTTCTATAAATACTTTTTCATCCTCAAAAATATTAAATGTTAGATTTAATTTATTCTCAATTAAATTTTCTTCAACATTTGCATTAATTGACTCGAATTGTTCGCTTAGTACAACTCTATCTATTTTTTCTAAAATATTCTCAATCTTATTAACAGAGTAAACTGATCCTTTAATTTCATTAAATTGATTTTTTATCTCATTAAAGTTCTCTTCATCATAGTCGCTTGGTAAATTTATACTCAAATCCCCAAAATAGATTTTAGAACCAGAATCAATATTGTAAATTAACTCAAATTCATTTTCGTTTATTAATTTAGCAAATGAAGAATTGATTTTAACATTATAATAACCCTTGTTTAAATAAAAATTCTTTAATAATCTTTTATCCAAATTAATAATTTCTTCATTTAAAAATTTTCTACTTGATATAAATTTCCAAAATTTAAATTCTTCACTCACAATTATGTTTGCAAGTTTTTTATTTTTAAATTTTTTATCTCCCAAAAATGAAATTTTTTTAATTTTTGATTTTTCTCCAAGTTTAATGTCAATTATTACATCAACTCTATTATCTTTTAAGGTTTCTTTATAAATATCAACACTGGAAAAAAAATAACCTTTATTTCTCAATGTAGATTTTATATTTATTTTGTCTTGGACAAGTAATATTTCATTAAATGGTGTTCGCTCCTTAAGTTGAAGTTGCGTTTTTAAAGTTTCTATTAAAGATTCTGACTTGATACCATCAAATACAACATTATAAACAATAGGATTTTCAACTACATCAATTTTTAAAATATTATTTTTTAAAGATAAATTAATTAAACTAAAATAATTGGTATCGTATAAATTCTTTAAAATTTCGTTTAGTTTATTATCATCAACTTTATCATTAATCGAAATTTTAGAGAAAATCTTAATAGTTTCAGTTGGTATTCTATCATTGCCAGAAATTTCAATTTTATTAATAATTTCTGAAAATGAATTTGAAATTAAAAAAAACAAAATTAAAATTGTTAATAAAAAACGATTAAAAAATACGATGAGCATAATGCCTTATATACTTAAAGATCTAATTTTTAAACGAACATATTTACTTAATTCCACTATTTCGTGAATATTTTCAGGTTTCTGCCTCTTGTATTTTTGAAATTCTTTAATTTTTATAAAACTTAAAAGTTTATCTGATATTTGATTAAAATTTATTTTTTTTTCTAGAAATAAATTTACGAATTCATCATTAGCTACAACTAATATAGTCTCATACAATGAAGAAATTTTTGGAAGTTTATTTAATATTTTAATTGATGCGAATTTTTTTAAATCTACAGGTTTTAAATTTAAATTATTTAATTTATCTAAATCTAATAATTTAGAATTTATTTTTTTATGCACACCATAATACAAAGTATTAAAAATAGGAATTTTCATCGAAGTATCATGAAGAAGAATTTTTGTTATTCCATTTTTAAATTTAACAATTGCATGAATATAAGATTTTGGATGAACCAAAATACCAATCTTATTATATGATATATTAAATATATTTTTAGTTTCAATTACTTCAAATACCTTGTTCATCATTGTAGCTGAGTCAATTGAAATTTTCTTTCCCATTATCCAATTAGGATGCTTCAATGCTTCATAAATTTTAGCTTTTTTAATTTCAGAAATTGACTTATTAAGGAATGGACCACCTGATGCTGTAATATAAATTTTTTCAATTTCTGGTACAAATTTTGAATTCAAAATCTCCCAAATTGAAAAATGTTCAGAATCTACTGGGAAAAAAATTGTTTTATATTTATCAATTTCTTTTTTAATTAAATTCCAACCACAAATTATTGCTTCTTTGTTAGCAATAGCAATTTTTTTTGTGTATTTAATTATTTTAATTGTAGGAAGAAGACCCTCCATTCCTACTATTGAGCACATTGTGTAATCAATTTTTTTAGTAAAAATTTTATCAACTATATCAAAATTATTATAAATATTAATTTTACTTTTATGTAATATTTTTTTTGCTCTCAAATAATTTTGATAATCTGCAATAATAATATTTTTAACATTAAACTTTTCAGCTTGATCTATTATAAGTTTGTAATTTTTATTTGCTGTAAGTAATGTAATTTGAAAATTTTTTTTATCTTTTTCAATAATATTTAATAATGTTTTGCCAATAGAACCTGTTGAACCTAAAATAGCAATTCTTTTTTTCATACACTAGAGTTAAAAATAAAAATGTTATATGTAAAAAAACCAAAAGGTATTGCGAATATTATTCCATCAACTCTGTCTAAAATTCCGCCATGTCCAGGAAGGATATTTCCAGTATCCTTAACTTTTGCTTTTCTCTTTAAATAAGAGATAAATAGATCTCCTGATTGACAATATATAGACATTAATATCATCCATAAATAACTTAGTAATGAAAATTTTATTTCGATGAGCCCTAAATCTATTTTTTTTAATAAAATAATTAATAAAGATGTTCCAAATATTGTAAATATAATTGATCCTAAAGCACCTGATATAGTCTTATTAGGACTTATGCTTATTAATTTTCTACCTCCAATCAGTTTACCGATCACATAGCCTCCAATATCAGAAAAAATACAAGCAACTAATAGAATTAGGATTATCTCTTCACCAAATTCAATTGTTATTCTAATTACAAGTAAATAAAAAAAATATAAATATAATGAAATTAAAAAAATTATTATTGGTTTGAAAATTTTACTTAAATTAATTTTATTAATTAAATTGTAAAATTCATAGAAACATAAACATGAGAAAAAAATAACTAAAACTTTCCAGCTAATGTCATTATAATATAGACAAAAGATTAACATGGTAATTAGAGTTATTGAGGTTATTGTCCTTTTAAAGAAATTGCTTAACATCAAATATTTCCAAAATTTCTTTTTATTAATTTAAATTTTTTTAATATTTTATTGTAATCTTTTTCTTTAAATTCTGGCCATAATTTTTTTTCAAAAAAAATTTCAGAATAAGCCAGCTGCCATAAGAGAAAATTGCTTAATCTATTTGTATTTCCTGTTCTAATTAACAAATCAGGGTCCGGCATGTCCTTTGTTTGTAAATACTTTATAAAATTTTTTTCGTTTACTTTAATTTTTTTTCTTTGCATGTTTTTAAATGCATCCAACAATTCATCTTTTGAACCATAGTTTAATGCTAAATTAATTTGTAGAGTTTTGTTGTTATAGGTTTTTTTTTCAGCTGAATTTAATAGTTTATTTAATTTTATTGAAAAATTTTTATTTCCTATAAATTTAAGTTTAATATTTTGCTTATTAAGATCATCTATTTTACTTCTGAGAAAATTTTCTAATAAACCGAACAAATATTTAATCTCTTTTTTTGGTCTTTTCCAATTTTCAGTTGAAAATGCAAACAAAGTTAAAAATTTAATTTTATTCTTTATGGATGCTTTTATAATTGTTTCTACAGTTTTTAATCCAGCCTTATGACCAGCATTTCTTGATTTTTTATTTTTCAAACCCCATCTTCCATTACCATCCATGATAATGGCTACATGATTTAAAGGGTTCATATGGTCATTATTTCTTTTTCTTTTAAAGAAACTTTATCATCAACTGATTTAATATGTTCGTCGGTAATTGTTTGAACTTTTTTTTCATTTGTCTTTTCTTCATCTTCACCAATTTCTTTTGATTTTAGCAATTTTTTTAGATCTTCATTTGCTTCTCTACGAACATTTCGAATTGAAACTTTGCACTTTTCGCCGATAGATTTAATTAATTTTTTAAGCTCTGTTCTTCTTTCCTCATTTAGTTCAGGCACAGGCAGTCTTATTAATTGTCCATCAATTTGAGGATTTAAACCTAAATCGGATTTTTGTATAGCAGCATCTACTAATGATACATTGTTTGCATCCCATACTTGAATATTAATCATTCTTGGTTCGGGGGTTGTTATACTACCAACTTGGTTTATTGGCATTTGTTGACCATAAACATCTACTCTAATTAAATCCAACATTGAGGCATTTGCTCTACCAGTACGTAAGGATGATAGTTCTTTGGAGAATACCTCAATGGCTTTATCCATTTTAAGGCTGTATGATTTCTCATCAAACATTTATTCTCCAATCTTTATTCTATAAAACTCTTTAATTTTCAAATCAGCTATAGCGAGTTCCTCTAATACATCTTTAACTTTCTTTTTAGGTTCCATTACCCAAGCCTGTGTTAAAAGAGCATTCTCTTCTTTAAATTTATTCATTTTACCTAAGCTTATTTTTTTTGCAATATCCTCAGGTTTTCCAGAGTTCTTTAATTCTTCAGTAACTAACTCTTGTTCTTTATCTATAATAGCCTGGTCTATTGAGCTTGACTCTAAAGCTAGTGGGTTTGATGCTGCAATATGCATTGATAGTTGTTTGCTAAATGTTTTAACTGTTTCTGAATTATCTTTAGTATTTAAAGAAACCATAACAGCTAATTTTGCAACATTATCTTTTACAACTGTATGAAGATAGTGGTTATTAACTCCTTCAGTATTTTGAATAGTTTTAGCTTTTCCGATTGTAATTTTTTCACCGATTTTTGCAATTAAAGCTACTAAATTATCATCAACTGTTTGGCCATTTTTCATTTTTGATATTTTTAAATCTTCAATGTTTGAATTATTTTGATTATTTAATTCACTTAACTCTTTAACGAAGTTAATGAAATCATCATTTTTAGCAACAAAATCTGTTTCACAATTTATTTCAATCACAGAAGTTTTGATTTCATCTCCACTAACTACAACAACACCTTCTTTCGCATCTCTAGACATTTTTTTGGATGCTTTTGAAATTCCTTTAACTCTTAAAATTTCAATTGCCTTGTCTAAATCTCCATTAGACTCTTTGATAGCGGAGTTACAATCTTTAAAACCTGCTCCTGTTGCCTCTCTAAGTTTTTTTACTTTTTCTATATCACTCATTAATTTAACTTCTCCTTATCTTCTTTTGAAAATTTTTTTTCTAACTTATCTCTATCTAGTTCCTGAATAGTTTTTGTTTTATTCTCATCTTTAACTTTATCTTTTTTTGACTCAACTTTAGGTGTAGAGCTTTTAGCGCTATTAATTGTTTCTTTAATTAAATTACAATAAAGATCAATAGCTCTTCTAGCATCATCGTTGCCTGGAATTGGATAATCGATATGATCTGGATTGGAGTTGCTATCTAAAATAGCAATAATTGGTATTCCTAATTTAGCAGACTCTGCTATAGCTAAAGCTTCATAATTTGTATCAATAACAAATACTAACTCTGGAATTTTTTTCATTTCAGCTATGCCACCTAAAGATCTTTGAAGCTTATCTTTTTTTACACTCATTTTTAAAAGTTCTTTTTTGGTAAAACCTCTATTTTCTGAAGCCAAATCAGTTTCTAATTTTTTTAATTTTTTGATTGAATTTGAGATAGTACCCCAATTAGTTAACATTCCTCCTAACCATCTATAATTAACAAAATACTGATCTGTTTCTTTTGCTACTTCGGCTATAGCTTCTGATGCTTGTTTTTTTGTAGATACAAATAAAATTTTTCCATTATTTGCAATTGTTTCATAAACTTTTTCCAAAGCTACTTTTGTTAATTCAATAGTTTGAGTCAGATCTATAATGTGAATAGAGTCCCTCTTTCCAAAAATATATTTCTTCATTTTCGGATTCCATCTTAAAGTTTTATGTCCAAGATGAACGCCTGCTTCTAATAATTGTTGTATTGTAACGTTAGGTATTTTCATATTTATTCCCGGTTAAGCCACCACAGTAATTTCCAATTAAGGACCGGAGGTATAAAACCAACAACTGTGTGCGTGTTAATTTAATTTAGGGATTATTTACAAATATTTACTAAATTTAACAAGTGATTATTTAGTTAATAATTGCCTTTATTTCTTGATTTCTTAAGAGATTTAGAGATTTTCTTTCTAATTTACGTGTATTTTTTAATCTAAATTTAAGAATATTATCTTGAGTGACCAAATTAATATTTACTATAGTTTTGCCTTCATCATTCAAAATTGTAGATATTTTTTCAATCTGTTCTTCAGAATTAAGCTGGAATGAAACCTCGTTTATAGGGCTGTTAAATAAATCTTTAAGTGAGGCTATTTTTTGCACATTAATTCTAGTTAGTCGATTTTCATCATTAGAAACATTTTTAAATATTGTTAAAATAAGTGAGCTGCCATCTTTCAAAATTTCTCTGTTTAATTCTAAAACATCTGAGAAAATAAAAAGTTCAAATACACTTGATAAATCTGTTAATTTTAAAACAGCGTAAGAATTTCCTTTTGCTGTTTTTCTTTCTTGAACCTTCAGCAGGGTTGCAGCTATATTAGCGTCTTTTAAATCTTCTTTTGAAATAAAACTTGAATAATCTGTTATTTTATAATCATTAAAAATCTCTGTAAATTGATTTAACGGATGGTCTGAAATAAAGAAACCAACTGATTCAAATTCTTTTGATAATCTTTCTTCAAATTTCCAATCTTCAGTTTTTATTAAAAAATCATCCTTCGTACTTTCATCTTCTGAGAATAAATCAATCTGATTAGCGGATTTATTATCAAATATACTTTTGCTTTTAGCTATCATACCGGGAATTGAATCATGCAAAGTCTGTCTATTTGAGTTTAAATTATCAAATACACCAGCTTTAACCAAACCTTCTAATTGAAGTTTATTTATATCTTTTGGATTTACTCTATTTATAAAATCATGAACTGATTTAAATTTTCCATTTAAAATTCTTTCCTTAACTATATTTGATATTGCCTCATAACCTACAGCTTTAATTCCTCCCAAAGCATAATAAAATTTATTATCAATTGTTCTAAAATCTGCAAAACATTCATTTATATCTGGACGAACAACTTCAACTTTTAATCTTTTTAATTCCTCATAAAACTCACTTAATTTATTTTGATTTGATATATCCATAGTCATTGATGCTGCAATAAACTCATGTGGATAATATGTTTTTAAAAATGCAGTTTGGTAAGAAATAATTGCATATGCTGCAGCGTGACTTTTATTAAAGCCATATTCTGCAAATGGTTCAATTTTTAAAAAAATTCCAGCAGCAACATCTTTTGCTATTCCATTTTTAACAGCTCCAGCAATAAACCCCTGTTTTTGTTTTTCAAGTTCTGCTCTTTTCTTTTTACCCATTGCTCTTCTTAAAAGATCAGCTTGTCCTGCTGTAAATCCTGATAATTTTTGTGCAATCTGCATTACCTGTTCTTGATAAATAATTACACCATAAGTTGGTTTTAAAATATCTTCTAGAAGTGGGTGTAAATAATCTGGTTTTTGTTTTCCATGTTTACAGTCATTATATATTGGAATATTGCTCATTGGTCCCGGTCTGTATAGAGCAACTAAGGCAATAATATCTTCAATATGATTTGGTTTCATTTGAATTAAGGCTTCTCTCATACCAGCACTTTCAATTTGGAATAAGCCAACTGTTTTACCTGTAGACATTAGATCAAAAACTTTTTGATCTTCGTAACTTATTTTTTCTATATCAAAATCTTTAGTTTTTTTTCTTACAAGTTTTTGTGTATTGTTAATAACAGTTAGCGTTTTTAAACCTAAAAAATCAAATTTTACTAAACCAGCATTTTCTGCTGAATACATATCAAATTGCGTGGATGGCAAAAGCAAATCTGCAGAAACATCTTTATACAATGGAACAACTTCAGTGAGTTTTTTATCTGCTATTACTACTCCAGCAGCATGAGTGGCAACATTCCTATTAAGACCCTCTAATTTTAAAGAGAGATCGGTAAGTTTTTTTACTCTTGGATCGTCATTTATAAGTTTTTGTAATCGTGGCTCTCCTGCAATGCACTGAGTTAGATTTTGTGGTCTAGATGGATCGAAAGGTATCATCTTAGATATGCTGTCAACAAATCCATATGATAATCCCAAAACTCGTCCAACGTCTCTGATTACCATTCGTGCTTTTAATTTACCAAATGTTATAATGTGAGCTACACTGTCTTTGTATTTTGTTGTTAGATACTCAAAAACTTGATCTCTTTTATCCTCGCAAAAATCTATATCAAAATCTGGCATTGAAATTCTATCGGGATTTAAAAATCTTTCAAAAATGAGGTTAAATTTTATTGGATCTACATCGGTAATTGATAAACACCAGGCTACTAACGAACCAGCTCCTGAACCTCTTCCAGGACCTACGGGAATATCATTGTTTTTTGCCCACTTTATGTAGTCAGCAACTATGAGAAAATAACTCGAATATTTCATTTCAATAATAATAGAAAGTTCGTGATTTAGCCTTTCCTTATATTTTCTATAAGAATTATTATTTTCTAAATCTTTATCACTTAAATTAAAAATCTTATTGAATTTGACTTTTAAGCCTTCTATTGAATCTTTTTTTAAAATTTCATCTGCATTACCATCTTTCTCACTACTAATATTAGGCAATATTGGGTTAGAAAATAATGGTCTATAGCTACATCTTAATGGAAAATTATAATTATTTTCTAAAGCTTCAGGTAAGTCAGCAAATAATTCTGACATCTCTGAATTAGTTTTTAGATAATGCTGATCTGTTAATCTTAACCTATTTTTTTCATTTACATATGTCTTGTTTCCTATACAAATTAAAGCATCGTGTGCTTCATGCATTTCTTTATCTAAATAAAAAACTTCATTAGTTGCAATAATAGGAATTTCTAGATCTAATGATTTTTTTAAATTAAATTTTTCAAATCCAATTTCATTTTGATCATTATGTCTTTGAATCTCTATATAAAATCTATCATCAAAGGTTTTTTTAATTTTACTATAAGCTTCATCAATTTCAGTAAGCTTTCCTTTATCAAATAATTTACCAAACAAACCAAAAACAGTTCCTGAAAATACAGCTACACCATCAGAGTTATTTAATAATAATTCAAAATCTAAATGTGGATCCGACAATTCATCGTTTTTTAAATACGATAAAGATGAGAGTTCTATTATGTTTTTATATCCAACTTCATTAAGAGCAAACAAAGGGAGTAAACCTATTGTTTCTTCGATTTTAAAATTAATTTGAGTTCCGATTATTGGTTGAGTTCCACACTTTGAGATTTTTTCAGCAAACTCAAGCGCTCCACATAAATTTAAAGTGTCACACAAACCAAGTGATTTTATTTTATTTTTCTTAGAGTATTCTTGTAAATCATCAATTCTAGCTGCTCCTTCACAAATAGAATATTGAGTATGAATTTTAAGATGATTGAAATTTTGAGAATGAGACTCAGGCATTATATGATTTTATACTACCATCTATCATCTCCAATAGGCAATCTGCCTTGTTAGCAAAGAATCTATTATGAGTTGCAAATATAATAAGTCTATCCGACCTTTTTTGGTTATATAAAAGTTCAAAAACATCTTTTGCAGTTTCCATATCCAAACTTCCAGTTGGTTCATCCGCTAAAATAATTTCAGGATTATTTACAATAGCTCTTGCTATAGCAACTCTTTGAGCCTCACCACCTGATAATTGAGACGGAAAGTGATTTGCCCTCTTAGAAAGACCAATTTTTATGAGTAATTTTTCTGCATTAGATATTGCTAATTCTTTATTTTCATTAATTGCAAGTGAGGCCAAATATATATTTTCTAAAGCAGTAAAATCTGGGAGAAGATTGTTTTGTTGATAAACAATACCTATTTTTTTTGATCTAAAAATATCATTTTTTTCAGATTCATTAAAATTTACAGGAATTTTATCAAAATGGATTGACCCAGATGATGGTCTATCGATCAATGAAATTAAATTTAAGAGAGTTGATTTACCTGACCCAGATGGCCCCATTATAGAATAGCTTTTACCTTTATCAAATTTTTGAGAAAGATTTTTTAATACTTTAACTGTTTTTTCAGTTTTAAAAGTTTTAAATATTTTTTTTAATTCAAGAAAATTATTCATATTTTAAAGATTTAATTGGGTCCAGTTTCGCTGCTTTAAAGGCAGGAAAAATTGAAACTATTATTGTTATAATTATTGAACAAATTGATATTAAAAAAATTGATGTTGGATCTATTTCTGAAGGCATCTTGCTTAAAAAATAAATTTCTTCTGGAAATAAACTTATATTAAATGTTGAGCTAAGAAATTGTCTAAAATTCTCTATATAAAAAGAAAACGTTACACCTAAAAAAATTCCAAAAATAGTAGCTGATGTTCCTATTATTACACCTACTAAAAAAAATATTTTTACAATTGATTTATTTAACACACCAATTGACTTTAAAATTGCGATATCTCTTGTTTTGTTTTTAACTAAAATTGTTAACCCAGAAATTATATTAAATGCTGCCACAATAATTATTAAAGATAAGATAATAAACATTACATTTCTTTCTACTTTTAAAGCAGAAAATAATGAACTATTCATATCAGCCCAACTTACAACAAATTCTTCATCAAAAATTTCTTGGACAATAAATTTTTGTTGCTTAATTTTATTTGGGTTTTTCAAATAAATTTCTAAATTTCTATCCTCTGACTTATAGTCAAAAAAATCCTCAAGAGTATTTAAGTTAATAAATGCGATATTATTATCAAACTCAGCTAAACCACTATTGTAAATTGATGCTACCAAAAAGGTTTTTTGTTTTGGCATACTACCAATAATTGTTTCTACCCCTGATGGTGAAAGTAAAGTTAATTCATCACCTATTTTTAGATCTAAAGAAAAACTTAATTCATTGCCTATAGAAATATAGTTTCTATTTAATTGATTTTTATTACCTTTAAAATTTTCATTTTTGACAATTTCTAAGCTTGGAAAGTCATTTGTTTTATATCCACGTAATACTATACCTTTTGATGTATCGTTTTTAAGTATAATAGCTTCACCAGAGTTGCTTAAAATAATATTTTCTGAAATTAATTTTAAATTTTTTTTATTTATTTTTTTTTCATCAATTGGACTTCCATAAGTTTTTACAGTTATGTGTGAATTAAAGCCGACTATTTTATTAATCAGCTCAGTCCTAAATCCATTCATAACAGACATCACAATAATAAGAACCGCAACTCCAAGACTTATTCCTATAAAAGAAAAAATAGATATAACATTCAAAAAGCCATCTTTTTTTCTGGCTTTTAAAAATCTAAAAGTAATTTCTTTTTCTAAAGTAGAAATCAAATTGAATTTTTTTGTTTAGTTATAATTTCTATAATTTTACTTAATGGTAAATTTTGAGTTTCACCACCAGTTTCCTTGAACTCTAATAAATCACCCTCACTTTTCTTGCCAATAATAATTTGATATGGGGTACCAATTAAATTCATTTTTTTAATTTTTGATGAGAAATTCTCATCTGTATCATCAATGATTGCATCAATATTATTTTTGATTAATTCTATATTGATATTATTTGCTTTATCTAAAGCTGAGGTGTCATTTTTATTTATCATAGGTATTAAAGCAATATCATAAGGAGCAACAGACAATGGCCATTTCATGATTTCATTTTTATCATCATATTTAGCCTCAATTATAGCCCCTACTAACCTCGATACACCAATTCCATAAGAACCCATTTTTACAAAATCTTTTTTTCCTCCAGGTAAATCAACAGATGCTCCCATTGGTTTTGAATACTTGTCACCGAAATAAAATATATGACCTACTTCGATACCTTTTGTAATCAATTGATTTTCCTTAGAAACAATTTTTTCAAATTCTTCTTTGTTAAATTTTTCATCAGTTACAGCATAAAACTGTTCATATTTTTTTCTCATACTTTCCAATGATGCTTTTTCTAGTTGAGTATCATCACTATCAAGATCGAATATTCTTTTATCTGTGAAAATTTTACTTTCACCTGTATCTGCAAGAATAATAAATTCATGAGATAAATTTCCACCGATAGGTCCTGTGTCAGCAGCCATAGGTATTGCTGTCAAAGATAATCTTTTAAAAGTTCTCAAATATGAAAGAAAGAATTTATTATAAGAATAAAAAGCTTCTTCATCTGATACATCAAATGAATAGGCATCTTTCATATAAAACTCTCTACCACGCATAATTCCAAATCTAGGTCTAATTTCATCTCTGAACTTCCATTGAATATGATACATAAGTTGTGGGAGTGATTTATAAGATTTAATTGAAGATCTAAAAATTTCAGTAACTTGCTCCTCATTGGTTGGTCCATATAACATTTCTCTATTTTGACGGTCGGTTATTCTTAACATCTCTTCACCATAATCGTCATAACGACCACTTTCTCTCCAAATTTCGCTGGATTGAATTGTTGGCATTAATATTTCTTGAGCTCCAATTTTGTTTTGTTCTTGTCTGACAATGTCTTCTATTTTTTTCATTACCTTAAAACCTAAAGGTAACCATGAATAAATTCCTGCAGAGGCTTGCTTAATCATGCCTACTCTCAACATCAATTGATGAGATTTAATTTTTGCTTCTGAAGGATTATTTTTTAATATAGGTATAAATGAATTTGATAAAAGCATCTTAATTAATCATATTTCTTAAATTTAAATATTCAAATTTAATTAATAAGTAAATTATAATGAAAATAACAGTAGTAATTCCGGTGCAATAAAGGAATTTTTTCAGCATTTTTGGATTTTCAGGAGATCCAGGATCCTCACCATCAATTTTTACTGTCTTTGTTCGATTTACATCAATAGGCAAAATAGCAAAAAAAACTATCCACCATATTATTATGTAGATAATAGCTAGGCCTGTTGCGCTCATTAAATTCTTACTAAATTGATATTGGTAAAAGGTTTTTTTCCGGTTTTTTCTTTAGAAAATTTTCTGCAAGCAATTTTTAATGCATCAATAAGATTATGCTCTTGTTGTTTGCTTCCTATTTTGAAAGTTCTAGAAGTTCTCTCTATTTCCTCTTCTAATCCATATACAAAATCATCTCGATCATTTACAGGTAAACCACGAAATGAAAGTATAGGGTTATTATGTATATTTCCTTTAGGTGTAATCATTATTGTTACCTCAAGATATCCGTTAGCACTTAAATTTTTTCTATCTTTTATTGATTGTGAGTCTGGATCAACGCTTACACTACCATCTAAATAAAGTCTGCCGCTCGGGGCCTTGTCATATACTTCAGGTTTTTCACTTGGGTGTAGCATAACAATATCACCATTTTCGACTTGAACTGGATGTGGTACTTGCATTTCTTTTGCAAAATTAATGTGTTCTATCATGTGCCTATGTTCACCGTGTACAGGTATTACACATCTAGGCTTTACCCATTGATACATCTCTTTAAGATCTTCTCTATTTGGATGTCCAGAAACATGAACAAATTCAGTTTCTTCAGATATTACTTCTATTCCATCCTTAACAAGTTGGTTGTGAAGTTTATAAAGTTTTTTTTCATTACCAGGTATGATTTTTGAAGAAAAAATGACAGCATCACCTTTTTCAATAAAAACATCTGGATGAACATAGCTAGAAATTCTCATCATTGCACCCATTGGTTCTCCCTGGCTTCCAGTACATAAATACACAATTTTTTCTCTTGAAAAATTTTTAGCTTCTCTTGGATCAATTGGCTCAATTGTATTTTTTAAATATCCACATTGACGTGCAGCTTTATAAATACGATGCATTGATCTACCAACTAAAGAGATTTGTCTTCCTGTTTGTTCTGCACAATAAAAAGCTGTCTCCATTCTAGCTACGTTTGAAGCAAAAGAGGTTATGATAATTCTTTTTTTTAATCGAGACATAACTTTTAACATATTTTTTCTTACATCTAATTCTGAACCTGATCTACCAGCGCTAAAAACATTTGTTGAATCGCAAATCATTGCTAGTACACCTTCTTCACCAATTTCCTTTAATCTTTTTTCGTTTATATTGTCTCCAATCAAAGGATTTGGATCTACCTTCCAATCTCCAGTATGCAAAATAACTCCTGCAGGAGTTTTTATTCTAAGTCCGTTTGGTTCTAATATAGAATGAGTTAAAGTAATGTATTCAATTTCAAATGGATCCAGAGAAACCTTTCCATTTAACTCAACAATTTGTAAATCATTAGTTATATCGATTTGTTTTTCTCTAAATTTTTCTCGAATTAATACAGCTGTAAAAGGTGTTGCAAAAATTTTACATTGTAATTTTGGCCATAAATGAGCAATTGCACCAATATGATCCTCGTGTGCGTGTGTTAAAACTATTCCTAATAAATTATTTTTTCTTTCTACTATAAACCCAGGATCTGGATAAATTAAATCAACACCTGGAATAGTATCATCTGCAAATGTTACCCCTATATCGACCATAATCCATTTATGATCACTAGGTTTTCCATAGCCGAACAAATTCATGTTCATGCCTATTTCACCTGATCCGCCTAAGGGACAAAATAATAATTCATCTTTCATGTTATCAAATTAATTTTGAAATCTTTATTAGGCCTTTAATTGTAATATCTTGGTTATGACTTGCTTTCGTTTTTATTGAGTTTTTAAATAAATCTGAAAATCCACCAGTAATAATTACTTTAAAAGATTTTCCAGTTTCCTTCTTAATTAAATTAATAATATTGTCAATTAAACCCGCATAACCCCAAAAAAAGCCTGATCTAACAGCAGAGATTGTATTTTTGCCAATAACTTTATTAATCTTTTTTAAATCTATTTTTGGAATCAAAGTTGCTTTGTCAGACAAGGTATTAAGAGACAACCTCACACCCGGGGCAATAATTCCTCCAAAATAAGTATTTCTAATAATTACATCAAAAGTTGTTGCTGTACCAAAATCTAAAATTATAAAATTATTTTTGTTATTCATTAAACTTACAGCATTAGTAATTCTATCTGAGCCTATCTGTTTATAATCTACTTTGATTTTTATAAGTGATTTTAAGTTTAATTTTTTAACCTCATAGCATTTTAGTTTAACTTTTTTCGATAAAAATTTATTAATTATAGAAAATGTTTTTGGAACGACACTACAAAATAATATTTTTTCAATTTTATTTAATTGAATTTTATTTTTTTTAAATAAAATATCTAGCTGTCTGTTGCTTATAGATTTTGATAAAAAAGTAATTTTTTTTGAAATTTTATTATTTTTAGAAACAATACATAATTTTGTTTCTGTATTACCAATATCACCTAGAATATACATTATTTAATTTTTATACAATTTCGATAAATTTTTTTCAAAAAGTTGTTTTAATTTGTTTTCTACAATTAATTTACTAATACTTTTTTTAGTTACCTCTTGCAAGTTTGTGGCAGGATAATTCCTTATAATTGGATTTTTTTTAATATTTATACCTATGCCAGTAATTAAAAATTTTTTACCTCTTATAAATATGACTTCTTGTAAAATGCCACTAATCTTTTTTTTATCAATTAATAAGTCATTTGGTTTTTTAAATAAAATTTTTTTACTTGTAAATAACGAGAGTAATTTTTTTACTAAAAGACAATTGATTTTTGTTATAGTGTTAATCGAAAGTTTTGTTTTATTAAGTTCATTGAAGAAAGATATAAACAAATTTCCTTTTAACGATATCCATTTTCTTCCATACTGTCCTCTACCATTCACTTGTGTTTCAGCAATAACCATACCTAAGTTGTATTTAGTTTCTTTGATAATTCTAATTGCAGTATTATTAGTGCTTTTAACTTTTTTAAATTTAAATTTTTTTAATTTCATCAAATAATATTAATTCTTGAAACAACTTCTATTAACTGACTTGGGAATATGAAGTATAAAAGAATTAATATCGTTGAAACTGTAAGTGAAAATTTTAACCATAAGCTATGGTCAGTATCGTATTTGTCTTTTTCTTTATCAAAGTAAATTATTTTTATAATTCTTAAATAATAAAAAGCTGCAACTACTGTAGATAACAATCCTACTATAGCTAAGAAAAACATTGATTGTTCTAATACTGCTTTAAAAACATAAAACTTAGCAAAGAAACCAGCTAGAGGTGGTATACCAGCTAAAGAAAAGAGTATTACAAGCAAACATAGGGATAATAGTGGATGGTTTTTTGATAATCCTGAGAGATCCTCAATATTCTCATAATATTGATCCTTTCTTCTTAACATCAATAGACATGAGAAAAGAGCTAAATTCATAACTACGTATATTGAAATATAGATTATTGAACTTTGAATTCCTTCATTCGAAGCTGTGGCTAGTCCTGCTAATGTGTAACCAATATGTCCTATAGAGCTATAAGCAATTAGTCTTTTAATATTAGTTTGCCCTATTGCAGCAACAGCTCCAAAAACCATGGAAGCAATAGATAAGAAAATTATTATCATTTGCCATTGATCAATTAAATTTAGGAAAGGAACATATAAAAATCTTATAAATACAGTTAAAGCAGCGATCTTTGGTACTATTGTAAAAAATAAAGTTACAGTTGTTGGTGACCCCTCGTAAACATCAGGTGCCCACATATGAAATGGAACTGCAGAAATTTTAAATGCTAAACCAACTAAGATAAATACAATTCCAAATGTTAAAACATATTCATTAGAATTTAATTGATTTGATATTATATCAAAATTAGTTGATCCTGAAAAACCATAAACTAAAGAACATCCATATAATAACAATCCTGAAGATAGTGCACTTAAAACAAAATATTTCAAACCAGCTTCGGATGATTTTAGTTGATCTCTATTATATGTTGCTAACACGTAAAGAGCTAATGATTGTAATTCTAATCCCATATAAAAAACAATTAAATCATTTGAACTAATCATCACCATCATACCAAGTATAGAGCTCAAAATAAGAACTGGGTATTCGATATTATATATTTTAAATGTTTTTAAATAGCTTGATGAAATGACTAAAACTAAAAAACCTCCAATTAAAGTTATAATTTTCATTAGTGAAGACATACTGTCAATCACAACACTTTCATTAAACAATGTTTCCCTACTAACCGAGAACGTTTCGTTTAGTGTTATTATTGCTGTAATTAAAATTGTAAACAAAGATAAATTGAAAGTGATTTTTGAACTATTTTTTTTAAAAACGCCTAAAATAAGTAAAAACATTATTGAAAGTGAAATAAATATTTCAGGTAATACTAAATTTAAATTTTCCATATTATTTACTAGCTATATTTGTGTTATGCATATTAATTAGGTCAGTCACAGAAACTTCAATAGTGTTTATTAATGGATCAGGATAAAAACCAAAAAATAAGATTGGTGCAGCTAAACAACTTAATATAAAGTATTCAGATCTATTTAAATCTAAAATTGTTTTAAGATCTTTGTTTATTAATTTTCCAAATATTACTCTTTTATAAAGCCACAACATGTATGCAGCTCCTAAAATCACCCCAATACTTGCTATAACTGCCACTAAAAAATTATCTTTAAAAGCTCCCATTAATATTAAAAACTCACCGATGAAACCACTGGTTCCAGGTAAACCTAGAGATGCCAAAGCAAATAACATAAACAATATTGAATACTTTGGAATTACAGAAACTAGTCCTCCATATGTACTTATTAATCTAGAATGCATTCTGTCATAAACTACACCAACAGTTAAAAATAATGCTGCTGAAACTAATCCGTGGCTAATCATTTGAATTATACTTCCTTCAATTCCCTGCTGTTGCAAAGTGAATATACCTAAAGTTACAAAACCCATATGCGCAACTGATGAATAAGCAATTAATTTTTTCATATCTTCCTGCATTAAAGCTATCAGTGAGGTAAATATGATTGCTATAACACTCAAGGTGTAAATTAATGGAGTAAACACCTCTGATGCAATTGGGAAAAGGCCTAAAGAAAATCTAATAAAACCATATCCAGCCATCTTTAATAATATAGCAGCTAACAAAACAGATCCAGCAGTAGGAGCCTCAACATGTGCATCGGGTAACCATGTATGAACTGGCCACATAGGTGTTTTAACAGCAAATGAGCTAAAAAATGCTAACCACAAAAGATTTTGATATTTAACATCAATACCAATTTCGTAAAGTTGAACTACGTCAGTTGTTCCTGTAATCCAATAAATTGAAATTATTGCAACTAACATCAAAACAGATCCTAACAGTGTGTATAAAAAGAATTTGAATGCTGAATAAACTCTTCTTTCACCTCCCCAAATACCAATAATTAAAAACATTGGAATTAAGCCAGCTTCAAAAAATAAATAGAATACAACTAAATCAAGTGCACAGAAAACACCTATCATGAAACTTTCCATGATTAGAATTGCAATTAAAAAATCTCTTAATCTATTTTTGACTGAATTATTTACAGATATAATACAAATGGGAGTTATAAATGTAGTTAAAATAATAAATAAAATTGAAATACCATCTACTCCAACTTTATAATTAATAAATCCTTCAATCCATACTCTATCTTCTACAAACTGAAAACTAGATGTTGATTGATCAAAAGAAATCCACAAATAAATCGAAATTAAAAAATTTACTACAGTTGTAAATAAAGCAACATATTTAGCAGTTGAATTATTTCCCTCTTTATCTTTAGTAAAAAATAAAAATA
Source organism: uncultured Pelagibacteraceae bacterium (assembly GCA_902596375.1). Lineage (GTDB taxonomy): Bacteria > Pseudomonadota > Alphaproteobacteria > Pelagibacterales > Pelagibacteraceae > Pelagibacter. Next base: position 51,421 of record CACJTU010000002.1, on the reverse strand, counting down.
AAGCACCAACTATTGGCAATAATATTAAAGATGAAAGAATAGGAAAATTCATTATTTAACTATTAAAAAAGTTAGTAAAGCAGAGAAACCTAATAACATTACAAATGCATATTGATAGATAAAACCACTTTGAAATTTAGTTGCTTTAATTGAACATTTTTTTATAAAAGAAGAAATTCCATCAGGACCAAAACCATCAATTATGGTTCCATCACAAAATTTCCATAAAAATAAACCTAGTTTTTTTGAAGATTTAATAAACAATACGTCATATAACTCATCAAAGTACCATTTATTTACTAAAAAATTATACAAAGGTTTGTTCATTGAAGCTATTGAGTAAGGTAATTCTTTGTTCTTAACAAATAAGTAATAAGCAATTGGAATAGATAATAAAACCAAACACGGTGTTAAAAGTAAAAACCATAAAGGTGGGTGCTCAGTACTCAAAGGCACTAAAAACTTAATAGACTCTGCCCAGAATAAATTCTCACCATGGCCAATAAATAGCCCTTTAAATAGAAAACCAGCAAATACAGCTCCTATTGAAAGAATAAATAATGGAACAAGCATAACTAATGGAGACTCGTGTGTTTCTTCTATCTTGATCTCTTTGTTATTGTACTCACCATGGAAAGTTTTAAATATCAATCTCCATGAATAAATAGATGTTAAAAATGCTGTAATTATTCCAATGCCAGCTGCATAATAACCAGTAGTATTACCTTTTAAATACGCAAATTCTATAATTGCATCTTTAGAATAAAATCCTGATAAAAATGGAAAACCTGTCAAAGCAAGCGTTCCTATTATCATTAAAGCATAAGTATATGGTAACTTTTTCCATACACCTCCCATATTATTTATATTTTGCTCATCTTTAAATGCATGAATTACTGAACCAGATCCTAAAAATAATAAAGCTTTAAAAAATGCGTGAGTAAATAAGTGAAACATAGCAACATTGTATGCACCTACTCCAGCTGCAAAAAACATATAACCAAGTTGGCTACATGTAGAGTAAGCAATAATTTTTTTTATATCTGTTTGAACTAGAGCAACAGTTGCAGCAAAAAATGCAGTACTCATACCAACGATAGTTATAAAATTTAATATAAATGGTGAATATTCATAAATTGGAGAGCATCTTACTACTAAAAAAACACCAGCTGTTACCATCGTTGCAGCATGAATTAATGCAGAAACAGGTGTTGGACCTTCCATAGCATCAGGTAACCATGTATGCAGTAATATCTGCGCAGATTTACCCATTGCTCCAATGAATAAAAGTAAACAAATTAAATCTATTGCTTTAACTTCAAAACCTAAAAAGGATAAATTTTTATCTACAACTGTTGGAATTTGTTGAAAAACTTCTGAATAATTAACAGTTCCAAATAAATAAAATATTAAAAAAATTCCTAGAGCAAAACCAAAGTCACCAACTCTGTTTACAACAAATGCTTTTATCGCTGCAGCATTTGCGCTTTCTTTTTTAAACCAAAAGCCAATTAAGAAATAAGAACAAAGACCAACACCTTCCCAGCCAAAAAATAGTTGAATAAAATTATCTGATGTTACAAGCATCAACATTGCAAATGTGAATAATGATAAATAAGCCATAAATCTTGGTTTATGGGGATCATGAGACATGTAACCAATTGAATAGATGTGTACTAAGGCAGATATGGATGTTACAACTACTAACATCACTGCTGACAAAGGATCAATTAACATCGACCAATTTACATCAAGTGAACCTGAGCTTATCCAGGTGGCTATAACAATATTTTCTTCGTATTGGTTTACGATTACTTGATAAAGAACATAAATTGATAAGAGTGCAGAAATTGAAACTAGAAGACTTGTTACTATTTCAGAATTTCTATCACCGATATATCTGCCAAAAAAACCTGATATAATTGAAGCAATAAATGGAAGGAATATAATTGATAGTTCCATGGTTATCCTTTTAACTTATCTATTTCTTCAACTCGTATTGTTCCTGAGTTTCTGAAATATACAACAATGATTGCTAATCCTATGGCCGCTTCTGCTGCTGCAACAGTGAGAATAAATAAAGTAAAGACTTGTCCTGCCAAATCTCCCAAATAAATAGAAAAAGCAACTAAGTTGATATTTACTGCAAGTAATATCAGTTCAATACTCATTAATATAACAATGATGTTCTTTCTATTAAGAAAAATACCAATTACTCCAATTGAGAAAATAACAGCACCTAAAGTCAAATAATGTCCTAAACCTATATCAATCATCTATTTTAACTCCCTTGTTACTCTGAACTTCTAACACTTCAACACCTTCTACTCTTTCTCTAGAAATTTGTTTGATATAACTTTGTCTTTTGACTCCAAATCTTTGTCTAAAAGTTAATACTATGGCTCCAATCATAGCTACGAGTAGGATCATTCCACTTATTTGAAAAACATGAATATAATCAGTGTATAAAATTTGGCCCAATGAATGAGTGTTGCTTACACTCGTATTAGCAAGTGAATTGTTAATATCAAAAATTTCAGGTTTATATTTCCAGCCACCTATCACAATTATAATTTCAAAGAAAATTAATGTGCTTATAATTAAACCAACTGGAATGTGTTTAGAGGTTGATTGACCTGCAAACCATTGATTTTTTTGTTGAGCTACGTTTAACATCATAACAACAAACAAAAATAAAACTGCTACAGCACCAACATAAACAATTAGCATTATCATTCCCAAAAATTCAGCACCAATCATTATGAAAAGACAAGAGATACTTATGAAATCAAGAATTAAGAAAAATACCGAGTGAACAGTATTTTTAGAAGCTGTTACCATTATAGCTGAAACGACAGCAATTATAGAAAATGTATAAAAAAAAATAGCGTGTGCAATCATTTTTATCTATGAATATTGTCAGCTTTAATATTGGCCTCCAAAACATTCTCCCATCTATCACCATTATCTAATAACTTTTCTTTAGTGTAATAAAGTTCTTCTCTTGTTTCCGTTGAAAACTCAAAATTTGGACCTTGTACTATTGCATCTACTGGACAAGATTCTTCACATAAACCGCAATAAATACACTTCATCATATCAATATCGTAACGTGTTGTTTTTCTACTTCCATCTTCTCTTTCAGCTGACTCGATTGTTATTGCCTGTGCAGGGCAAACTGCTTCACATAATTTACAAGCAATACATCTTTCTTCTCCGTTTGGATATCTTCTCAAAGCATGCTCACCTCTAAAACGGGGACTAATTTTACCTTTTTCAAATGGGTAATTAATTGTTTTTTTTGATTTAAATAATTCTTTTATAGCAATTAACAAACCACCAATGAAGTCTGTCATCAATATAGTTTTAAAAAATCTTGATATCTTCATTATTGATTCACAGGTAAAAGATTAAAATAAAACAAATAGCTAGCTGTTAATACCACCCAAATTAAAGAAAGAGGAAGAAAAACTTTCCAACCAAGTCTCATTAACTGGTCATATCTATATCTAGGTACTATCGCCTTAACTAAAGCAAAAAGAATAAATAAAAGTAAAATTTTTAATATTAACCATATTGCACCTGGCACTAACGTAAATGGATAAATATCAATTGGGGACATCCAGCCACCTAAAAATAATATTGCTCCCATTGCACACATCAATAAAATATTTGCATACTCACCCAACCAAAACATTGCATACATCATTCCTGAATATTCTGTTTGATAACCGGCAACCAACTCTGCTTCTGCCTCAGGTAAATCAAAAGGAGGTCTATTCGTTTCAGCTAAAGCAGAAATAAAAAATATTACAAACATTGGGAATAATGGAATTACAAACCACATATTTTGTTGAGCAATAACAATATCGTTTAAATTCAATGAACCAACACAAAGTAAAACATTGATAATTATTACACCAATTGAAACCTCATAGGACACCATTTGAGCAGCAGAACGAATTGCTCCAAGAAAAGGATACTTGGAATTTGATGCCCATCCACCCATTATTATTCCATAAACACCTAGTGAAGAAACAGCAAATAAGTAAAGAATTCCAACATTAATATCAGCCAAAACCTGAGTTGCGCTAAATGGAATTACAGCCCATGCGATCAAAGCTAAAGTCATCGTGACTATAGGAGCTAGTATAAAAATTACTTTATTTGAGCTAGATGGAATAATGATTTCTTTGAATATATATTTTAAAGCATCAGCTAAAGATTGTAATAAACCAAATGGACCAACAACGTTGGGTCCTTGCCTTTTTTGAACAAAAGCCCAAACTCTTCTATCAAGCCAAACAATCATTGCTACAGAAACAAGAACTGGAATTAGTAAGAATAAAATCTTATAAACTTCTTGAAAAACTATGTTCAAGTATTCCATATTAACCTTCTGTACCTGTTGATTTTAGATTTAATTTTGAGTTATTGCATTCAACCATTGTTTTTGATGATCTGGCAATAACATTTGAAAAATAATAGTCTTTTACTTTGATTGTTAAAATTTCATTTTGAAACTCATTTGTAGAATTATTAATGTCATTTACTTGTTTTTCCTTTTGTAAATTTAAATAATTAAACATGCTGCTTTCTAATTCATCTTTGTCATTAAATAATTTTCTATTATTCATAAATTCAGCAAGTTCATTAATTATTTGCCAATCTTCTTTTGCCTCACCTGGTGGATATGATGCTTTGAAGGCTTTTTGAATTTTTCCTTCTAAATTAGTGAAATGTCCGTCTTGTTCAGTATAAGCAGCGCCTGGTAAAATAATATCTGCAGACTCAGCACCTCTGTCACCATGGCTACCTTGATAAATTATGAATTCATTTCTTTTATCAAATTCTAAATTGTCTTGACCTATAAGATAAACAATATCAAATTTATGCTCTTTTAAATCACTTATTAAATTATTTTCATTATTAATTATTCCAAGATCAAAATTTCCTACTGATGCTGCATCGGTTGATAAAATGTTTAAAGAGTTCCATTCATCAGAAATTTTATTATTTTTTGATAAAAATTCTTTTGTTTTATTAAATAAAAATTCTGAAGATTTCAATCTAAGCAGAGACTCACCAATAATAATCATTGGTTTTTTTGAATTAACAATTTCTTTAGATATATCATGATTTCCTTCAAGAATATTATTTAAAGTTTGAGTTTGACCATCTAAACTTTGATAAGGATAAGTTAAATCACCAACATCATTAAGTGAAATTATTTTTGTATTGTTGCTTAAGTAAGCTTTTCTAATTCTAGCATTTAAAATAGTTGCTTCATATCTAGGGTTTGCGCCTGCTATAAAAATTAAATCTGCTTCTTCAATTCCATTTATAGAAGAATTAAATAAATAGTTCTCTCTTTTTGAATTATTTATAAATCTGTTATCAGATCTTGACTCGTAATTTTTAGTATCAATTGTTCGATCAAAAAATTCTTTAAAGATATAACTGGTCTCCATATTAGTTAAATCTCCAACAAAACCACATATTTTTTCTTTTGATGTGTTTTCAAATTTAGATTTAATAATTTTATACACTTCATTCCATGAGGCTTTTTCAAACTTGCCGTTGTATTTAATAAATGGAGCATCTAATCTTTGATGTAGAAGACCATCACAAGCATATCTAGTTTTGTCTGAGATCCATTCCTCATTAATATCTTCATTTATAATTGGAAGTACTCTTTTGACTTCCCAATCATATGTATCTACTCTTACATTTGATCCAATTGCATCCATTACATCAATTGTTTCAGTTTTCTTTAGTTCCCATGGTCTAGCTTCAAATACATAAGGTTTTGATGTTAGGGCCCCTACAGGACATAAATCTACAACGTTAGCAGACAATTCAGATTGCATTGATTGCTCTAGATAAGTTGTAATTTGCATATCTTCACCTCTTCCAATAGCACCAAGCTCTGGAACTCCCGCAACTTCTGTTGCAAATCTCACACATCTCGTACAGTGAATACATCTTGTCATTTGAGTTTTAATCAATGGTCCCATATTTTTTTCAGGAACAGCTCTTTTATTTTCTTTAAATCTTGATTTGTCTACCCCATAGTACATTGATTGATCTTGAAGATCACATTCACCACCTTGATCACATACTGGACAATCTAAAGGATGATTAGCTAACAAAAATTCCATTACACCCTTACGAGCTTTTTCTACTAAAGCAGTATTTGTTTTGATATTCATACCCTCAGCAGCTGGCATAGCACATGAAGCAATTGGTTTAGGAGATTTTTCCATTTCAACTAAACACATTCTGCAGTTACCTGCTATTGATAACTTTTCATGGTAACAAAATCTTGGAATTTCCACTCCAGCTTTTTCACAAGCTTGAAGGACAGTTAAACCTTCATCAACTTCAACTTCGACTTCATTTACTTTTAATTTAAGCATTTTTTTTATCTAATAAATGTTGATCTACTAAATAAGGAATATTGTTTTTCTTTTGAACAATAGGATCCAAATTATTTCTTTTCTCAATTTCTTTTTTAAAATGTCTAAGTAATCCTTGAACTGGCCAGGATGAACCTTCCCCAAATGCACAAATAGTGTGTCCTGCTATTTGATTTGTAACATCTCCTAGCATGTCCACCTCATCTTTGGTTGCGTCTCCTTTTGCCATTCTCTCAAGCATTCTCCACATCCATCCAGAACCTTCTCTACAAGGTGTACATTGACCACAACTCTCATGTTTATAAAATCTTGCGATCCTTGCCATACATTTAATTATGTCCTGATCTTTGTTAATAACCACAATACCTGCTGTTCCAAGTCCACTTTTTTCTTCAACACATGCATCAAAGTCCATTTTTAAAGTTTCACATCTTTCTTTAGGTATTAATGGCATTGAAGAACCTCCAGGAATTACAGCTTGTAAATTTTCCCAACCACCAATTACTCCACCTGCATGTTCTTCGATTAATTCTTTTAAAGGAATACTCATTTCTTCCTCAACATTACATGGATTATTAACATTTCCTGAAATACAGAAAATTTTTGTTCCAGTATTTTTTTCTCTTCCTAAAGATGCAAACCATTTGGCTCCTCTTCTTAAAATAGTTGGAACTACCGCAATTGTTTCTACATTATTTATTATTGTAGGACATCCATATAAACCTATCAAAGCTGGGAAAGGTGGTTTTAATCTAGGTTGGCCTTTTTTACCTTCTAAACTTTCAAGCAGTGCGGTCTCTTCACCACAGATATATGCACCAGCTCCATAATGAATATAAATATCTAAATCCCATCCAGTACCAGCTGCATTTTTTCCTAACAATTTTTTTTGATAAGCTTCATCTATTGCTGCTTGAAGTTTTTGACCATCAACAAAATATTCTCCTCTTATGTAAATATAACAAACATGTGCTTGCACTGCATAAGATGCTATTAAACAACCTTCTATTAACTTGTGAGGTTCAAATCTTAAAATATCTCTATCTTTACAAGTACCTGGTTCAGACTCATCGCCATTAATGACTAGGTAATGTGGTCTAGATCCAACTTCTTTTGGCGCAAATGACCATTTTAAACCAGTAGGAAATCCTGCCCCACCTCGACCTCTTAATTGAGATTCTTTAATTTCATTAATTATCCAGTCTCTTCCTTTGTCCGTAATTTCTTTTGTATTTACCCAATCACCTCTCTCTTGTGATGAAGATACATCTGAACCTTTATCATTATATAAATTTTGAAAAATTCTATCTTGATCTTTAAGCATTTTTTAAATCCATTAAGGTTTTTCTGTTATTTTCTGGTTCATTATTTACTCTTCCTCTGTACGAACCAGGTTTTGGAGTTTCTCCATTTAAAATTTTATCTAAAATATCCAAAGTTTTTTGTTTATCTAAATCTTCGTAATAGTCATCATTAATTTGCATCATTGGAGCATTTACACATGCGCCTAAACATTCAACTTCCATCCAAGAACAGCTTTTGTCATCTGATAATTCACACTCGTTTTCAGAAATCTTTTCCTTACAAGCTTCAACTAATTGATTTGCGCCTCTTATCATGCAAGGTGTTGTGGTACATACTTGAACAAAGTATTTGCCAACAGGTGACAAATTATACATTGTGTAGAAAGTAGCTACTTCATAAACTTTAATATAAGGCATATCTAAAAACTTAGCGATGTACTTCATTGCAGCTAATGGTATCCAATTATTATTTTGCTTTTGGGCAATATAAAGCAAGGCCATAACAGCACTTTGCTGTTTACCCTCAGGGTATTTTGCAACAATAACATTTGCTGCCTCTAGTGATGAAGCATTAAATTCAAAACTTTCTGGTTGATCTTTTGCTGGTCTTCTTAAACTCATCTGTCTACCTCACCAAAAACGATATCTAAAGAACCTAATACCGCAGGAACATCAGCTAGCATGTGACCTTTGATTAGATAATCCATTGATTGTAAATGTGAAAATCCCGGTGCTCTTATTTTACATTTGTAAGGTTTGCTTGATCCATCAGAAATTAAGTAAACACCAAATTCTCCTTTTGGCGCTTCAACAGCAGTATAAATTTCATCTTTTGGCACCCTATAACCTTCCGTAAAAAGTTTAAAATGATGTATTAAAGCTTCCATTGATTGTTTGATTTCTGCCTTTGGTGGTGGGCTAATCTTGCCATCTAATGATTTAATCGGTCCCTTTTCCATTTTAGCTAGACATTGTTTGATAATTGAAACACTTTCTTTCATTTCTTCAATTCTGCATAAATATCTGTCATAACAATCTCCATTTTTTCCAACTGGAATTTTAAAGTCTAAACTTTCATAACAGTCATAAGGTTGAGATTTTCTTAAATCCCATGGAACACCTGAGCCTCTAATCATAACTCCTGAAAAAGAATAATCTAAGGCATCTTCTTTTGTGACTACTCCTATATCGACATTTCTTTGTTTAAAAATTCTATTATCAGTTAGTAAGCTTTCTAAATCGTTAATTATTTTCGGAAACGTTTCACAAAATTTTGCAATATCTTCTTCTAAACCTTTTGGCAAATCTTGATGAACACCTCCTGCTCTGAAATAATTTGCATGAAGTCTTGATCCTGAAGCTCTCTCATAAAATGTCATTAGAGTTTCCCTTTCCTCAAAACCCCAAAGTGAAGGTGTTAATGCTCCTACATCAAGAGCTTGTGTTGTAACATTTAAAATGTGACTTAAGATTCTCCCAATCTCACAAAATATAACTCTTATATATTGCGCTCTAATTGGTACATCTATTTTAAGTATTTTTTCAACAGCTAGTGCAAAAGCATGTTCCTGATTCATCGGTGCTACATAATCTAAACGATCAAAATAAGGAACTGCCTGCATATAAGTTTTATTTTCAATGAGCTTTTCTGTTCCTCTATGAAGTAAACCGATGTGAGGATCCGCTTTTTCAACCACTTCACCATCTAGCTCTAGGATTAATCTGAGAACGCCATGAGCTGCAGGATGCTGAGGGCCAAAATTTAAATTTAAATTTTTAATTTTTTTTGTCATTATTCTGAATTTCTTCTTTAATGTATTTTGTTCCTTCCCAAGGACTCTCGTAATCGAAATTTCTATAATTTTGCTCAAGCTTTACTGGTTCACTAATCACCTTCTTCTGATCTTCGCTATATCTAACTTCTGAGTGACCCGTTAATGGAAAATCTTTTCTTAATGGGTGGCCTTCAAACCCATAATCAGTTAGTATTCTTCTTAGATCTGGGTGATCCTTGAAAGAGACCCCATACATATCAAATACCTCTCTCTCCATCCAGTTTGCTGATGGAAAAATACTAGTTAATGATGGAATGACTTCATTTTCGGCAATTGAATATTTTACAATCAATCTTTGATTAAATTCATGACTTAAAAACAAGTATACTACTTCAAACCTCTGATTTTGTTCTGGGTAATCAACAACCGTTATATCTATTAGTTGCCTAAATTTAGTATCTTGATTTGTTTTTAAAAATATAGCAACATCAACCATATCTTCTTTGTCTGTTTGAATATAAATTTGGTTATGTTTAATTTCTGTATTGTTAATTTTAGTAGTTAACTCAGAATTAATTTTTTTTTCTAGATCTTCTAAACTTTTCATAATTATCTAATAAAAGATCCTTTTTTTCTAATTTTTTTTTGTAATTGCAGTATTCCATACAACAATGCCTCTGCAGATGGAGGACATCCTGGTACATAAACGTCTACAGGAACAATTCGATCACAACCTCTAACAACTGAATATGAATAATGATAATATCCACCCCCATTTGCGCAACTACCCATAGAAATCACATATCTTGGTTCAGGCATCTGGTCATAAACTTTTCTTAAAGCTGGGGCCATTTTATTTGTTAAAGTTCCTGCAACTATCATAACGTCTGATTGTCTTGGTGAACCTCTTGGAGCTGCTCCAAATCTTTCTAAATCATATCTCGGCATTGCTGTTTGCATCATTTCAACAGCACAACAAGCCAATCCAAAAGTCATCCAATGAAGTGATCCTGATCTTGACCAGTTAATTAAATTATCAAATGATGTAGTTATAAAACCATTCTTACTAAAATCTTGTGCAAGTTGTTTAAATTCCTCAGGAACTTGATCTATTTTATTATTCATTATGGTTTATAATTTTTATTCCCAGTCTAATGCACCCTTTTTCCATTCATAAATAAAACCTATTGTAAGTATGAACAAAAAAATCATCATTGATGAAAAACCTAATAATCCAATATTTCCAAGAGATATTGCCCATGGAAATAAAAATGCTATCTCTAAATCAAAAATAATAAATAGAATTGCAACCAAATAAAACCTCACATCAAATTCCATTCTTGAGTCCTCAAAAGGTTCAAAACCACATTCATAAGCTGAAAGTTTTTCAGGATCAGGTTTTTTTGGAGATAGAATAAAGTTTACAACTACAAAAGCACAACTCAACCCGAGAGCTAATACTAAAAATATTATTATTGGTAGGTAATCTTTTAAAAATTCAGATAACATGCAGATCTATATATCAGTTTTTATCTGTTGTTGAAGGGCTGATACGTCACATTTTTATTAATATTAACATTAAATAATGCGAAAAAGTGGCGGGAGTGAAGGGACTCGAACCCTCGACCTATCGCGTGACAGGCGATCGCTCTAACCAACTGAGCTACACCCCCACTTTATTGTTTTGGTGGGCAGTAAAGGACTCGAACCTTTGACCCCCTCGGTGTAAACGAGATGCTCTACCAACTGAGCTAACCGCCCAAAACAAGGCTACTTATTACATCAACACTTAAATAATGTAAATTAATTATTATTGAATACTAGCTTGAGATTTATCGTCTTTTTTAGATATATCTACCTCAACCCACTCTGTAGGTTTAAGTTCTTTTGTTAAAGCTATTTTTATAACCTGATCAGCATATTCAACTGGAGTAATCTTGATATCATCTATAATTTTCTTAGGCATATCTACTAGATCTTTTTCATTTTCTTTAGGAATTAAAACTTCTTTTATTCCAGCTCTGTGTGCTGCTAATAATTTTTCCTTCAAACCACCAATTGGCAATACTTGGCCTGTTAAAGTTACTTCACCAGTCATTGCAATATCTCTCCTTACAGGTATGTTGGTAATTGATGAGACGATAGATGTTACCATTCCAATCCCAGCAGATGGACCATCCTTTGGTGTTGCTCCTTCGGGAACATGAATGTGAAAATCTTTTTTTTCAAATATTGGTGGTATGATTCCGTATTCTAAACATTTTGATCTTACAAAAGATTTCGCTGCTTTAACTGACTCTTGCATAACATCACCTAATTTTCCAGTGATTTGCATTCTTCCTTTGCCTGGCATTGTAACTGTTTCAATTTTTAAAATTTCTCCACCATACTCAGTCCAAGCAAGCCCTGTTACTATACCTACTCTATTCTCAGCCTCTAATTCTCCAAACTTAAACTTGGGAACACCTAAAAAATCAGATAAATTTTTATTATTTATTCCAACTTCTTTTTCTTCACCAGCTACAATTTTTTTTACAACTTTTCTTGCTAGTTTAGAAATTTCTCTTTCAAGATTTCTTACACCTGACTCTTTTGTATATCCCCTAATAACTTCTTTAATAATTTCATCATCTAGTTTCATTTCCTTTTCTTTAACACCGTTATCTTTAATTTGTTTTGGTAACAAATATTTATTTGCAATGCTAATTTTTTCATCTTCTGTGTAACCTGCCAATCTAATTACCTCCATTCTATCTAGTAAAGGAGGCAAAATGTTCAAGGTATTAGCAGTCGTTACAAACATCACATCTGATAAATCATAATCAACCTCTAAATAATGATCATTGAATGTTGTATTCTGTTCTGGATCTAAAGCTTCTAATAACGCTGAAGATGGATCACCTCTATAATCATTTCCTATTTTATCTATTTCATCTAACAAAATTAACGGATTCTTAGTCCCTGCTTTTTTCATCATCTGAATAATTTTACCCGGGAGAGATCCGATATATGTTCTTCTATGTCCTCTGATTTCTGCTTCATCCCTCATACCACCAACAGACATTCTAACAAATTCTCTATTTGTTGCTTTTGCTATTGATTTGCCTAAAGATGTTTTTCCAACTCCTGGAGGGCCCACTAAACATAAAATTGGCCCTTTGATTTTTTCCATTCTTTTTTGAACTGCTAAAAATTCAATAATTCTCTCTTTTACCTTTTCCAATCCAAAGTGATCTTTATCAAGAATGTTTAGTGCTTTAGTTAGATCTATATCAACTTCACTTTTTTTGTGCCAAGGAAGTTCGGTCATCCAATCTAAATAATTTCTTACAACAGTAGCCTCTGCAGACATTGGACTCATATTTTTTAATTTTTTTAATTCCTGAAGACACTTTTTTTCAACCTCTTTCGGCATTTTAGCCTTCGTAATCGCTTTATTTAAACTTGTTGTTTCATCCTTGCCATCTTCAATCTCTCCAAGTTCTTTTTGAATAGCTTTTAATTGCTCATTTAGATAATACTCTCTTTGAGTTTTTTCCATTTGAGTTTTAACTCTACCTCTTATTCTTTTTTCTACACCAATAATACTAGTCTCATTTTCCATTATTTTAATAATGGCATTTAATCTTTTCTTTACATCTGCAGTTTCAAAAATTTGTTGTTTTTCTGAAATCGTAGCAGTTATATGGGATGCAATATTATCAGCAATCTGAGATGGGTCTTTTAATTGCTTAATCGTATTAATTGTTTCACTAGAAATTTTTTTATTTATAGAAGTTAATTTTTCCAACCTTCTTAATGCTGTAGCCGCAAGTGGAAATAAATCCTCGTCTTTAGACAAAATATCTTGGTAGTGAGCATAATCACAAGTTATAAACTTTTCATTATCTTTAAAATCTAAAATTTTTACTCTTTTAATTCCTTCAACCAAAACTTTAACTGTCCCATCAGGTAATTTTAATAATTGTAAAATACTTCCTTCACAACCGTACATAAATACATCTGTTTTCTTAGGATCGTCAATTTCTGAATTTTTTTGTGTAACAAGAATAATTTTTTTATCCTTTTTCATCACTTCGTTTAGAGCTGAAATGGATTTATCTCTTCCTACAAACAAAGGAATAACCATGCTAGGAAAAACCACGATATCTCTTAGTGGTAATAACGGTAGTGAAATTTTAACGTCCATATGAATAATATGGATATTATATTTTATAATGCAATAGGTTTTTGCAATTTATCAAGGATATTAAGCCGCTGTGGTCTTGTTTGACTTAGATTTATTGTCACCTTTAGCATGAACTAGGATTGGTTGTGATTGACCTTTTGCAGCACCAGCATCAACAATAACTTCTTCAATATTATCTTGGCTCGGAAGATCGTACATTGTTTTTAACAAAATATTTTCTAGAATTGATCTCAAGCCTCTTGCTCCAGTTTTTTTGCTAATAGCTTTTTGCGCTATTTCTTTTAGGGCATTTTCTTTAAATATTAGTTTAGCACCATCCAATTTAAATAGCTCTTGGTATTGCTTTGTTAAAGAATTTTTTGGTTCTTGTAATATTTTTATTAAAGATTTTTCATCTAAATCTTCAAGTGTTGCTATCATTGGAAGTCTTCCAATAAATTCAGGTATCAATCCAAATTTTAATAAATCTTCTGGTTCTAAACCTTTCATCCATTCACCAGTTTTCTTATCTTGTGTATTTTTTACATCTGCACCAAAACCAATTGAAGTTCCCTTATCTCTTTGAGAAATAATTTTATCAAGTCCTGCAAATGCTCCTCCACAAATAAATAAAATATTTGTTGTATCTACTTGTAAAAATTCTTGTTGAGGATGTTTTCTACCCCCTTGAGGAGGAACACTTGCAACTGTTCCTTCCATTATTTTAAGAAGAGCTTGCTGTACACCTTCACCAGAAACATCTCTTGTTATTGATGGGTTTTCAGATTTTCTGCTTATTTTATCAACCTCATCAATATAAACTATACCTCTTTGAGCTTTTTCAACATTATAGTCAGATGCTTGTAATAATTTTAAAATAATATTTTCAACATCTTCTCCAACATAACCTGCTTCTGTTAGAGTAGTTGCGTCAGCCATTGTAAATGGCACGTCTAGAATTCTAGCAAGAGTTTGTGCAAGCAAGGTTTTTCCACAACCTGTGGGACCTACTAAAAGTATATTAGATTTTGATAACTCTACATTTTTACTTGTTTTGCTTTCGTAATTTAATCTTTTGTAATGATTGTGCACTGCAACCGATAATACTTTTTTAGCATGAGCTTGACCAATTACATAATCATCTAATACTGAACAAATTTCTTTTGGAGAAGGAAGGCCATCTTGATGTTTTACAAAACTGTCTTTACTCTCCTCTTTAATAATATCCATACATAATTCAACACATTCATCACAGATGAAAACAGTTGGACCAGCAATCAACTTTCTTACTTCGTGTTGGCTCTTGCCACAGAAAGAACAGTAAAGAATATTTTTATTATTTGTTGTCATTTTAATTTTTATAACGAATCAATTTAATTACTTTATTATAGAAGACTCACACTAATCAAGTTTCGATTATAATGACTCAATATATTGTGTATTAAGATCTTTTTTCTACTACTTCGTCAATTAGACCAAAAGATTGTGCGACATCTGCTGTCATAAAATTGTCTCTTTCAAGAGCAGATTTTATTTCTTCAACATTTTTGCCAGTATGTTTTGAATAAATTTCATTAAGTCTTTTCTTTAAAGATAAAACTTCATTAGCGTGAATTTCAATATCAGTCGCTTGGCCTTGAAAACCTGCAGATGGTTGGTGAACCATAATTCTTGAGTTGGGTAAAGAAAATCTTTTTCCTTTGGTTCCTGCGGCAAGCAAAAAAGAGCCCATAGAAGCTGCTTGACCTATACACAAAGTAGAAATATCTGGTTTCACATATTGCATTGTATCATAAATACCAAGTCCAGCTGTAACTAAACCTCCCGGGCTATTAATGTATAAATAAATTTCTTTTTTTGGATCTTCAGCTTCTAAAAATAATAATTGAGCTGTGACTAATGATGCAACGTTATCATTTATTTGACCTGTTAAAAAAATAATTCTTTCTTTTAATAATCTTGAATAAATATCATAAGCTCTTTCACCTTTACTCGATTGTTCAACAACCATTGGTACAAGATTGCTCATATATTCTGATAATTTTGTTGTCATAAGTTGATTCGTTCTACTTATACAACTTGAGATTACTTTTTGCTAACTTTTTTTGTTTTTTTCACAGCTGGCTTTGATTTTGCCTTTTTAGTAGCAGGTTTTTTTTCTTTAGTAGATGTTGTTGGTGATTTTTTCTTAGTTTCTTTTTTTTCTTTTTCATGGCTATGGTCGTGATCATGATCTTGCTTATGAGCTTCTTTTAAAATCTTTTCAGCTTCATCTTTTGAAATTTCTTTCTTATTTGCTTTACCTTTTTCTTTAATTAAATTTAAAATTTTTTCCTCATATACGGTTCCTCTTAAACTCGCTAATGCAGATGGGTTTTTTTGATAAAAATCCATAACCATTTTTTCTTGTCCCGGCATCATTCTTAATTGTTTTTGCACTTCAGCTTGAACCTCTTGTTCTGTTACTTTAATTTGATTTTTTTCACCAAACTCGTTTAAAATTAAACCAGTTTTAATTCTTGTTTTTGCTTTTTCTTCAAAATTTTTTTTATTTTTCTTTGCTTCTTCGTCTGACATTCCTTGTGAAAGAACTTTAACCTCTTCCTCAACTAGATTTTCTGGAACTTCGTCTACTTTAATTTTCTCAATTTCTTTTAAAATTTGGTTTTTAGATAATTGATCAAGTGAATTTTTATATTCGTCATTAATTTGTTTTGAAATTAAAGTTTTTAAATCTTTTAAATCTTTTGCTCCTAAATTTTTTGCAAAATCATCATCAATTTTTGTTTCTTGTGATTGTTTAACACTTAAAATTTTACAATTGAATTTAGCTTTTTTATTTATTAATTCTTTTTCAGGGAAATTTTCTGGCAAAGTTCCCTCTACAATTTTTTCATCATCTTTTTTAACTCCAATCAATTGTTCGTCGAAGCCTTTTAAAAATAAATCTTTACCTAAAGTTAGTTGAGTGTTCTTTCCCTCACTTCCTTTAAATTCCTTGCCATCAACTGTTGCTTTGTAGTCTAAAGAGACTAGATCCCCTTTTTTGGCTTTTGTATCAGCGCTTACTTCTTTAAAATTTGATTGATTTTTTGCTATTTCTTTAATTCTTTTATCTGTTTCACTGTCTTCTATTTTTACAGTGTATTCATCAAATTTAATATTCTCTAAAGATTTTATTTCTACTTTTGGTAGCTCTGTTACTGATAAAACATACTCTAAATCTTTATCTTCACCATATGTTTTTAAATCAAGTTTTGGTTGACCGGCTGGTTTAATTTTTTTTTCTTCTAATGCTTTAGTTGATGTTTCTTTTAAAACTTTATCTAAAACTTCTCCAAAAACTGCTTTACCAAATTGTCTTTTTAAAATTTCTTTTGGGACTTTTCCTGGTCTAAATCCTTTTAGATTTACACTGCCTTTTATCTCCTCATATTTTTCATCCATATATGAGTTCATTGTCTCTTTATCGATAAAAACTTTTACGTCCTTATTTAAACCTTTTTTGTTTTCTACTGTAACTTTCATAATATTTAATGGTAGGGCGAAAAGGACTCGAACCTTCACATGTTGCCATATTGGTTCCTAAGACCAACGCGTCTACCAATTCCGCCATCGCCCCACAAATTACGTCGGTTTATATATTATTGATTTAAATTGTCCAACGAGAATTAGTTAATTTTAGGTTAAATATTCAGTCCTAACTTATTTTTAGAATAAAAATCAATTAATTCAGTTATTATTTTCTTAGTATTATAAGTTAATCGATATTCGGGATAATCTTTTTTAAATTTTCCAATATCACTGATCCACCACTTGTGATCACCAGTTCTTGATTTATTTATATATTTTCTTTTAATGTGAATGTTTTTTATCTTTTCAACTTGTCTAAGTGCCTCCTCTACTGAACAATTAGAATATCTGCTCCCACCTATATTGTAAACTTCACCTTTAATTTTAGGATTTTTATAAAATTGCCAAAAGCATTTTACTAAATCATTAGCATGCAAGTTATCTCTAACTTGCAAACCTTTATATCCTATTATTTTATAGGATTTATCTCTTAAAGATTTCTTAACTAAATATGATAAAAAACCATGATACTCAGCAGAGGAGTGATTTGTTCCTGTTATACATCCTGCTCTAAAAATTATAGTATTTAAACCAATATTTTTTCCATATTCTTGAACTAAAAAATCTGATGATGTTTTCGAAACACCAAATAAGCTATGCACACAATTGTCAACTGACATTTTTTCATTTATTCCTCTGAAAAACTTATGAGATTTAGATAGTTCAAAACGAGTTTTTTTTTTGATTAATTTTAACTTATTTGGATTATCTCCGTAGACCTTGTTAGTTGAAGTGAATACGAATTTTGCTTTAGGTGAAAAAATCCTAGTACACTCTAATAAATTGAGTGTTCCATTAGCATTAACTGTAAAATCAGTTAGAGGTTCTTTTGCTGCCCAATCGTGTGATGGCTGTGCAGCAGTATGAATAATTAACTTAATTTTATTTTTATTTTTTTTAAAAATATTTTCAATTTTTTTATAATTTCTTATGTCTATATTTTTGTGATCATAGTTATTTTTTTTAAGATTTATTTTTTTTACCCAAGATGTAGATCCATCTTTTCCAAAAAAATATTCTCTTAAGTTGTTATCTATACCTATAACCTTAAATTTTTTTTTTAAAAAAAATTCTACTGCTGATGAGCCAACTAAGCCATTAGATCCTGTAACAATACAAATTTTCATTTTATTGAGGTATTTCTATATAATCTATCTTCCATGCTAAACAAAGGAAATTTAAATTTTTTTACCAATTTAAATTTATTTTTTGTTACTAACTTGTGAAGTACGTGTGAAGAATAATCTAAATATAAATCATTTTGTCTAAATTCAATTAATAAATATTTGGTTTTTTTCAGAGTTTTTAATCCAGAATTAACTACAGTTAATTCATGTCCTTCTGTATCTATTTTTAATAGATCAATTTGATTTAATTTTCTTTTTTTTATAAAAAGATCCAATTTTTCTGTTTTTATGAATTCAAATTTTTTTTTTTTATTCCCTAAAATAAAATTTTTTATTTTAAAATATATAGAATTTTCATTGACTTTAGAAAGTGTGCTAGTCATTGTAAAATCATTGATTTGCATTTTTTGTCTGCCATTTCTATTTGAGATTGCAATATTATATGAAAAAAAAATTTTATTATCGATCTCTTTTAAAAGCTCTCGATAAATCTTTTTTTGTGGTTCAAGTGAATAAACTTTTCTAATGCTTTTAATTTTTTTGATATGTTTTAAAAACTCTCCTTTATGAGCTCCAATATCAACAACAATTTTAATACCTTTATTGTCAATAAATTTTACTATTCTTCCTTGATGAATTAAATTATCAACAAGATTGTAAAAGAAAAAAAATAAATTTTTAAACATAATGAACCCAGAATTGTCTATATTGATACCTGTAAGAGATGAGGAAGAGAATGTCAAAATTATTTCAAATAAAATCGAAAAAGAAATAAATAATCCAAACTATGAGTTGCTATTTGTAAATGACTTTAGTGAAGATGAAACAATTAAAGTGATTGAAGAAATAAAAGTTAAAAATAAAAAAATTAGATATGTAAATAATGAAAATAAAGGTTTGGGAGGCGCTATAAGCTTGGGTATCACAGAATCTAAGGGGAAATATGTATGTATAATGATGAGTGATAGCTCTGATACTGTTCAAGATCTAAATCGTTACTACGAAACTATTATGAATGACGATCTAGATGCGGTTTTTGGATCAAGATTTATTAAAGGTGGAAAAACTGTAGATTATCCTATTATCAAACTAATTCTTAACAGAATAGGTAATCTTTTAGCAAAATTCTTAATGTGGAGTGACTTAAATGATTTTACGAACGGTTTTAAAATTTATAAAAAAAATACTTTAATAGGTTTGTATCCATTAATTTCAGAGAGTTTTAATATATTTTTTGAACTACCTTTAAAAACTATTTCAAGAGGATACAGTTACAAAATTATCCCGATATCATATTATAATAGAACTGTAGGCGAGGCAAAATTTAAGATTGATGAATTAGGCTCAAAGTATTTGTTTACATTGCTATACTGTTTCTTGGAAAAAGCTTTACTGAAGAAAAATATTAAAAAAAAATAAATGACTTCTATATTAAGTTTTTTTTTAATCTATAATTTTTATATCTTAATTACCCTTGTAACTGGATTAATATTTAAAAAAATTTTTGTGAAAAATAAAGTTGTTAACCTAACTTTAGGTGAAATAGGTATTTTTGGTTTTGTATTTATATATTTATTTGTAACAATTTTTCACTTTTTTTTACCGATAAATATTACTTTCTCATTAATTTTTTATTTTTTGTGCATAATTTTTTTCCTATTTGATTTTAAAAATATTACTAACTTTATTAAATCAAATATAAATAAATATATAATTTTTGTTTATTTATTAGGTTTTTTAACAGCTGTAACAAATAACCTGCATGATGATTGGCAATTGTATCAACTACCAATTATTAATTATATGCAGGACTTCAAGATTATTTTTGGTTTTATATCTTTAAA
This sequence comes from uncultured Pelagibacteraceae bacterium, assembly GCA_902596375.1. GTDB lineage: Bacteria > Pseudomonadota > Alphaproteobacteria > Pelagibacterales > Pelagibacteraceae > Pelagibacter. The sequence continues at coordinate 31,151 of CACJTU010000002.1, read as the reverse complement.
TGACTATTATGGACAAGGACATAGTTTTTATGAACTAATGTCAATTTTTCAATTGCCTTTTTTAAAAAACACATCTTTATATTTGTTGCCTGTAATATTTGTAATTTTTTTCTTATCTCATGTTTTAATTGAAATTAAGAAAACAGATGATTTTGGAAAATTATATTTGTTCTTTATTATAGCTTTGATACTTCTTAGATTTAGTAGATCAAAAGAATTTGGAACTGATTTACCTGTAATATGTCTTTTATTCATAATTCAAATTTATGTTTTAAATTTTATTAAAAAACCTAATTCTGAATTACTATTTAAAATAGGAATTATTTATACTTTTGCAGTTTTTTTAAAAATTTATGCAGCTTTAGCTATACTTTATTTATTTTTCTTGTTCAAAAAAAATAATCTCAAATTTTTTTTTGATTTACTCAAAATTAATAGATTAAGTTTTTTTATTATCTTTTTGATTTTATTTTCATTTTCAAAAAATATAATTACTTCAGGATGTTTCTTTTACCAACTTAAAAACCTGTGCTTAGATAAAAATGTTGCTAGTTGGTCTATAGGAAATAAGGTTGCCAACGAAAGACATATTTTTACGTCTGCTTCATCAAAAGGTTGGAAAGCATATGTTAGAACTGAAAAACCAAATAAATTTGTTAGTGCAGAAGAATACTTAGAATTATCAAAATTTAATTATCTTAAATACTTATATAAAGATGCAATTTTTGATCGTTTAATTATTACTCTTTTGATTTGTTTTATTTTTATTGTTTTTCAAATTAAAAACCTAAAAAAAAATGAAAGTAATAAGATTTTTAACTCAAACTCAGTTATTGTATTTGGATCCTTTTTAGCAGTTATTATTTGGATTTTAAAAATACCCAATGTCAGATATGGAGGATATGCCTATGTTCCTTTCTTTATATTTATGACATTTTTTTATTATTATGATCTTAAAAAAATAAATAAAAAATTTATTGGTGTTTTTATTTCTTTATGTTTAATTTTCTTTACCACAAAAAATCTTAACAGAATTTATGATGAAGTGAGTACAGACAAATCCTTAAATTATCCATTTTCTAATTTTAAAAATATTGAATATAAGACAGTAAAAATAGAAAATTTAAAAATAAATGTACCTCTTAATCAATTATGGTGTGGCAATATTCAAATGCTATGTTCCAGTGGAGATTATTTAATTAGTAGTGCTTCTATTAAAAATTCATATATATTTTTAAAATCAAAAGAACAAGATATGATTAAGTTTATTAACAGAACAGCTTATTATGATACAATTCAAGAAAATGATATTAAAAAATAAATGATTATTTCTCCTTGTATAAGTATTTGTAAAACTGATCCATCTACTGGTTATTGTTATGGTTGTGGGAGAAATAATGAAGAAAAGAAGCTTTGGAAACTTGATGAAACTACTGATGATTGGAAAAAAGAAAACTTAAAGGAAATAGAAAAAAGACTTACAGGTTGGCAGCTTGAAAGTTTTAAAGAATCATATTCTTATAAAATCAAAAAAGGTATTTCTCTTTTCAAAAAGAATTTAAAAAAAGAATAAAAACTATGAGTAAAGTAAAAATTGTAAGTATTATCTATGGTATAGGGATAATTATTGGTGCTTTATTCTTTGATGTTTGGGGAGCAGATACCACCCCTTTTAAAACATTGTCTGTATTTGCATGGACTGTGATATTTATTATAGCTTTATTTTTTGCAGATAAGAATGAGAGAAAATAATTTTTTAATATTTTTTTTATCATTTTTTTTTATATCCTTTAATTCTTATTCAGAAATAATTGTGTTGAGCAAATGTGATCATAAAGAGGATGGTTTTTTAAAAAATGAATACATTTTAAATCTTAATGAACTAACTATGACACGTAATTACGTTTATAATGAAAAAACCTATCAAAAATATAAGATCACTGATTTAAGTGCTAAAAAGAGAAACTCCTATGTAAGAAATATTTATGAAGAAGATGGAAAAATACTTACACTAAAACATGGATATCCACAGTTTTATACTCAAATTTTATTTAAAAAAGATAAACCAGAAATATTTGTTAAGGCTGTTTTGAATGATGTTGAAAGTTTATCTAAAATCTCTACTTGTAAAAAAATAGAGAAATTTGATCAAGAAAGTTAGTTTTTATTTTTTTTTTGCTCTTTATTTTTGGTAATAAATTTTTTCTTAAGTTCAAATCTGCTATTTGTAATATTTGAACGATGCTTTGAGTATGCTTGTTTTTGTGCTTGTCTCATTGCTCTTTTAGATGACATGATAATTTAGTTTAATACTCAATTTCTAAAGTATCAATAACTTTTAAGCTCTTATCTGATATAACAATCTCACCAGATGAAGGTGCGTAATTTAAAATTTCAGAAATCACCACATAATGTGTTACAAAAACTAAATTTTGATCTTTATCCCAAGTTCTAATAAATTTATCAAAATCAATAATTTGCTTTTTTCTGTTATTGGAAAATTTTGCACTAAAAAATGAGTTTAGAAAATTTTTAGTTTCATATTCTTTAAATGCAATTGATGCTGTTTCTTTACATCGACACCATTCACTAGAATAAACTTTTCTAATTAAAATTTTATTTTTCTTAAAAAAATTACCAATTTTTTGTGATTGAACTCTACCACTATCACTTAAATTTCTTTGAGTTGTACAATCGTTAATATCGAAATTATCTGGATCACCACCGCCAGGGGCATAAGCATGTCTTATGAAAATTAATTTTCCACCCTTTTGTAATTCATTAATTAATGTTTGATTTAAATCTGCTTTAACTGCAGAGCTAATAGTTATAAATATTATCAATAAAAATTTAAAAATTTTCATTAATGAATATTAAATTTAAAAAGTTAAATAAAACAATTATTAAATGCAAAAAATGTCCAAGATTAGTAAAGTTTGTAAAAAAAATTTCTACTGAAAAAAGAAAACAAAACATTGGTGAAAATTATTGGGGTAAGCCATTAACTGGTTTCGGTGAATTTAATTCTAAATTTATGATACTAGGATTGGCACCAGCTGCTCATGGAGGAACTAGAACTGGTAGAGCTTTTACTGGAGATAAATCCGGAGATTTTTTATTCAAATGTTTATATGAAACAGGTTTTGCTAATCAACCTATTTCTAATAGCTTAGATGACGGATTAAAAATTAAATCAACATATATTACAAATATTTTGAAATGCGTTCCTCCAGGTGACAAACCATTAAATGAAGAGATAGAAAACTGTTCAATTTATTTAAATAGTGAAATTAAAAACCTTGAAAGATTAAAAATTATACTAACGCTTGGAAAACTTGCTTTTGATAATTGTATTAAATTTTATAAGAAAAATTATAAGATTGATGAAAAATTTATTTTCAAACATGGTAAAAAATATTATCTCCCAGATGGCAAATTATTATTTAGCTCCTATCATCCAAGCCCAAGAAATGTAAATACTGGCATATTAAATCAAGAAAAAATGAAAAAAATATTGATATCAATTAAAAAATTATTGTAACCATTTTAATGACTCAACATCATTGCAAGAAATAATTTCATTGTCTTTTCTACTTTCGAAAATATTCAAAAAAGAAGCTGGTGATAGTTTTTCATTATAAAATTTCTCAAGATTATCTTGTTTTATTTTAATTTCTTCATCACTCATATTTAAAGCAGTTAAAATCGACTTATGTAGAGTTTCATAATCGTTAAAATAAATATAATCATTTTTAGATATAAGAGGTTTGTGTAAATTAGCATAATTTGAAATAGGAATTGTTTTCATTTTAATTCCTTCAATCAAATGATGACATAAAGGCATATCAGCACCTGGAGCTGTGAGAATGAAATTACTTTTTGAAATCAACTCTAAATGTTGTGTATTACTAAGGTTTGTTTTTGATTTTTTAATTAAACCGTCATTTACTGACAAAATTATAGGTGTTTTTGAATGATCTACTTTAATTATATCTTCATAAGATTTTAGGAAAAATATTTTGTCATTAAAATTTTTTATAATAAATTCAACTATCTCAATTCTATTCAATATCTTAACTTTATCTTCACTAAACCAAGTAAATTTACCATAAACTTCCTTATTAGTTGATCCAGAAAAGAAGATTTTAATTGGTTTTAAATTTAATTTAAATTTTTCTAAATCTTCATAATTAGAATTGTAAATTTTTGGATACATATAATATGGTAAATATAATTTCTCGTCTTTATATTTATAAAAATAATTTGTATTAAAATTTAATCCATCTTGGTTTTGACAATTTAAATTAAATTTAATTTTATTTGATTTTTTAGCAAAAATATTTGGGGTCGAATTCAATACAAAATTCTTAATACCTACTTTTTTTACAAAATCTAAAATTGATAACGAAACATTATAAGAAAAATTATATTTTGATTTCAGGCTTTTAAATAAAAAATTTATAAATCTGCTGTCTTTATTTTTATAATTTCCAATATCAATATAATTATTTTTTTTTGTATGAAAAAAAAAATTTATTATTACAAAAATAAATAACCAGCCTTTTTTAAGGATTAACTCAAGACTAATTAAAAATGACTTGAATTTTGAATAATTTCTAGTTCGTGGGTTTTCTAGATCATGTGCCATTTAAAAAATTCCATATTATGTTTTTATTTCATTTTTTACATATGGCATAAAATTTTCTATTATTTCGTCTGGTATTTTTTCTGGTTTTCCATTAGTATTTACAAAAACCAAATTTATTTCTGCATCAGTAATCAATTCTTTCTCATGCATGATTAATTGTTTCATTATTAAAGACGTTTTTTTTAAAGATATTATGTGAGATACAATATTTAATTCATCCTCTAAATGAGCAGATTTTTTATATTCAATATTGCAGGATTTAACAATTATCAGAGCTCCAAATTTATTTTTTATTTGTGTATTACTCAAACCTATCTCTGATAAAGCCTCTGTTCTTGCTCTCTCAATATATTTTAGATAGTTTGCATAATAAACGACTCCCCCAGCATCTGTATCTTCGTAATAAACCTTAACTTGGTGATGAAAATTTTTATGCATTCAAAATAATATCAAAAAAAAAGAGAATTTAACACAAACTAAGATATAAGATTCTTATGAAAGTTTATATTATCTGGTTAATTGGAGTGATTATATGGAACTTTGGATTTCCAAATGCAATTCCTATAGCAGATGTTATCGCAGCAATTTTATTATCTTTTTTAAGTATTGGATTAAAAAAGTATTTAAAATAGTAATTAATCTGCTGAGAAATAAATATTCTGAAAATAAGAAATTGATTTCAATTTTGAATTATCAGTATCAGCCATTATAGCTAAGCCATCTAATTCATTCACATCTAAATCGTGAAATTTTTTAAAATCTTCTTTAACATTCGCTTTCACTGTTACCCATTTATTGAGATTGTCCTTAGTAGTTGCTAATACATTGTCTATTGATTTTTTTGTATATGGACTGGGTCTATTTTCACCAACTTCACTATTACTTGAAAAAACATAATTAATTGCTCTATTTGATAAAGGTGTGGCTCCAGTTTTTTTAATTGCGAAAACACGAGCAGCATAGTCATGTCCTTTTTTTGTATTCTCTTTAATGCCTCGAAGATCCTTCTCAATTTTCCATGTAATATTGATAAAAGGTGTTTTATTTAGATCAATTTTGATCTCTTTTCCAAGTCCTGAAGCAGCATTATCAGCTACTGCTTTTAAATAATTACCATTCTCATTTGATCCGACAGAATAAACTGTTTTGTTATCTGCTCCTCTTACTTTGCGTATTTCAAGCGCTGACAATTCTTTTTTAGTAAATTCAAAAACTTTTACAGTTTCTGCATGTGCAGAGCTAAAAAAGAGTAAAGATGTAATAAAAATATAAAAAATTTTTAACATGTTCTTCTTATAGATAGATTATTTATAAATTCAATATTCAGTCACAATTTCAACATTCTAAATACAAAATTGATTGTTAAATTAATACGATGAAAATAATATCTGTGTTCTTGCTCCTAATTTATTGGTCGGTTATGATTTTGGCACCTGTAACATCAAATGACATAAAACTAAGTAGATTAAAAATTAACCAACATAACAAATTAATAATTAATTTAAGGAATTAATACAATTTTAGGTGACGAGCATGTACCATCATGTATTTGCTTGAAAGCACTTCCACCATTTTTAAGTTCTCTATATTCAATCCAGTCTAAATTTCCTATATCTTTATTTGCTAAAATTTGGACAGTGTCACTAAAATCTTGGTTAGTATAACAATAGGTTCCTATAAACGTAATCTCTTGTAAAGTTGCCTTCCTAAAATTAAACTCTCCCGCTGGCTGAGTTAGACCAATGTGAATTATAGATCCACCAGGTTTTACTACGGAAATTGCCTGTTGTCTTGACACTTCTAAGCCAACAGTATCAAATACTATGTCAAAACTATCACTTTTAACTTCTTTATCTGTTGGGCCAACAAACTTTGCATCAAAATATTTTGAACATTCATTTAATCGTAATTTATTAGGATCTGACATAACTATATTATTATTTTTTTTAATTTTATTTAAAATGAGTGAACATAATAATCCAATAGCTCCTGCTCCTTGTACTAAAATTCTACATTCTTTAATATCTTTCTTTAGTGAGTTTTCTCCGATTAATACTGCGTGGTAAGCAACAGCTGTCGGTTCTGCGACTGCAGCTTCAGTTACATCTAATTTTTTTGGAATTTCATATATATTTGTATTTGGAACTGTGATTAATTCTGCAAATGCACCTTGTCTTTCGTAAGGTCTATTCATACCCAACAAAACTCTATTTGGGCATAGATGTTCTCTTTTGTTAGTGCAAAACTCGCATTTACCACAAGTAATCAAAGGATTTAATACTGCAATTTTATCTTTAAACTTTCCATTCGTGATTCTTCCGCTCACTTCATGACCAAGTATTAAAGGTGGCACTCTTCTTTCATCTTTACCATGATAAGCGTGCATATCAGAACCACAAATACCTGATGCTTGAACTTCAAGGATACTTTCTCCCTCTTTTTCTACAGGATCCTTTTCATCTCTATAAGTTAGTTCTTCTACACCAGTATATACTAAAGCTTTCATATTATTTTTTTGCTAACAAGTAATATGTTATCCAAGCAACAAATGCACCTATTATCCAAGCGTAGGACTGTAAAAACATTAAATTAGTGTTCCAAATTGTAGACGCTGAAAATATAAATCCAATAATTAAAGAATAAACACCTTTTATATGCCAACCACCTGAATAATAGTAAGCGCTCTCTTTATCTATAGAATATAAATCTTTATTACTTAATTCTTGATTTTTAATTAAATAATAGTCAGCTGCCATCACTCCAAATAAAGGACCAAAAAAAGCACCAAAAGTATCAATAAATGACAAAATTCCTATTTGGCTTAATATAGTTAGCCAAAAAATTGCGATTAATAAACCAAAAAAAGAAATTAAATAACTAGCACTTTTTAAGCTTAATTTTGAAGGAGCAAAATTTATCAACGAGTATTGAGATGGTATGAAATTAGCAACTAAATTTGTAGAAGCTGAAGCTATTATAATAAAAAACAAAACTACTATTGTTATCTGTATATTATCAAATTTCCCAATTATATCTGTAGGATTAGTAAAAATTCTATCTATATCTGAAAATTTCTGATTAAGAAAAACATCAGAACCTGTAACAATAAAAACAGATAAAAAAGAAAAAATAATTAAATTCAAAATTAAACTTAAGTTTCCTTTTTTTAATTCTTGCTCATTTTTTACATATCTGGAAAAGTCACCAAAACTAATTATTAAAATTGAAAAATAAGCAAATATTGTTCCAGCAACTGTTATTAAAGGAGCCAAATTATTAACATCTAAAAAGCTATTTAGACTAAAAATATTTGAAAAAGCTTCAGTAGTTATTTTTACATCACTTAATAAAATAACAAAGAAAAAAATGAGCATACCAGCATAAACTGTCATCGCTGAAAAATTAATTATTTTCTTATTGTACTGAATCCCAATAGTAAAAAATAAAGTCTGTAAAATAATTGTGATTATTATTGCAGACCAATCAATTATGTTCATACCAAAATAATAAAAAATAAATATTTCCTGCTGTAATAAAGAATTATCTATGGAAAAAATTAGAATTCTAATTAAATAAACTAATATTTTAGATAGAAAATAGGTTTGAATTCCAAACAAAAAAATTCCAACCAAACTTCTGATTAATCCAAAAAATTTAGCTCCGTTAAATCCTAATGACGATCTTAATAATACTGCAAATGGTAAGCCAAATTTTTGAGAAGGTTTTCCGATAATATTTGAAAATAAATAAACAAAAAAAGATCCCAATATTATTCCAAAAAAAACTACAAAAATATTTAAACTATACATTAAGTATAAAGAGGATATTAAGGAGAAACCAATTACACTTTGTACATTAGCGCCCCAAAAACAAAATAAATCTTTCCAATTCCAAGTTTTGTAATTTGGGTTAACTGTGACTAGGTCCCAATTAGAAAGAGAGTATTTTACTTTTGGCTGATTCACAAAATTTATTTTAAACTAATAAATTCTACTGTCCATATAAGAGAGTTGGCAACCATAAGGCAATCTTAGGAAATATAATTATTAAAACTAAGCCTATAATTTGTAGGACCATAAATTGCATCATTCCATAATAAATATCCTTTAAATCCCATTCAGGAACTACACCTTTTAAGAAATAGGCTGACAAAGCTACAGGTGGAGATAGCCAGGCGGTCTGGAGATTGACAGCGACTAATATTGCAAACCAAGTTAAATTAAAACCTAAAGCTTCAATTAATGGTAAAAGAATTGGAACTATTATCATCACAATTGGTACCCACTCTAAAGGCCAACCTAATAAAAATATTGCAACCATTACAATTGCTAAAATCAAATATTTATTCATATCTAAACCTAGCAAAAATTCTGTTAATAAAGTTGGAGTGCCAAGTCTTGCGAATACTGCACCAAAAAAGTTTGAAGCAGCGACTAGAACCATAATTAAAGCAGTAATCTCTAACGTTTTTACTAGTGCTTCTTGGAGTTTAGATAAAGTTAATTTTTTATATGCTAATGAAAGTAACAATGCACCCATAGCGCCACAACCAGCAGCTTCTGTTGGTGTTGCAAAACCAAATAAAATACTTCCTAACGCAGCAAAAACAAGCGCTGCAGGAGGAACTAAACCTAAGAAAAATTCAATCCAAACTTCTTTCATGCTAGCTGCTCTCATTTCTTCAGGAATTACAGGTCCTAGTTTAGGATTTATCATGCATCTTATTGTTGTGTAGCCAGCGTATAAACTTGCAAGAAGAATTCCAGGAATTATTGCTGCAGCAAATAAATCAATTACAGGAATTTCCATAATTGGACCCATCACAACAAGCATAATACTTGGTGGAATTAAAATTCCTAAGGTTCCACCAGCAGTAATTGTGCCAGCTGCAAGTCTTACGTCATAACCAGATCTATTCATTGATTTTGCAGCCATTATTCCAAGAATAGTTACTGAGGCACCAACAATTCCTGTTGCAGCTGCGAAGATAACTGAAACAAACAAAACAGCATAATATAATGCACCTCTTACTCTGGCCAGCATCATTTGAAATGACGAAAATAATCTTTCCATCAGTCCTGCTTGCTCCATCATAATACCCATAAAGACAAAGAGCGGGACGGCGGCGAGCGTTTGTTCGGTCATGACCATCGAGAACTGGAGGGTCATTAAATAAAAGACTAATTTTCCAAAACCTAGATAACCAAATACAAAACCTAAGAAAATTAATGTGAATGAAATAGGAAATCCAACAAAGATAGCAAACAACATTACTCCAACTAAAATAAAACCTAAGTATGCTGGATCTATAAATTCAGCTATCATTCATCTTCTCCTGGCCACTTCCCTCTTGTAGCAGCCCAATAACTTTTTAATAATTCTGAAATACCTTGGATTAGTAAAAATACTATACCGACTAATAAACAAGTTTTAATCGGCCACATATAAGGCATCCAAGTAGTATCCATTCCTCTCTCACCTCTTTGGATAGACTCCCCTACATATCCAATAGTCATATAAAGGAACACAAATAAGCCTGGAAAATAAAATAAAATATATAACCAAAAATCTATTAAGCCTTGATTTTTAGTTTTAAAATTCCTGTATAAAAAATCTGCTCTAATATGAACACCTTTAGAAAGTGCATAACCAGCACCTAACATAAAAAGTGCACCATATAAAAAACGACTGATGTCATAAGCCCATATTGTTGGGGCATGAAATAATTTTCTAGCAAGAACTTCGTAAGTCATTGCGAGAATTAACGGCATTAATATCCAACAAACAACGTTTCCAACCCATTTGCTAAATTTATCAATATTTACAATTGAACTTGCCATCCATAGTGGCATATCACTTGGCATTTTTCCTGAACCACCTCGCCTTTCGGCAATCATTTCATCTGATATATCTAATTTACCTGGTTCGTCTGCCATAAAATTTTATATAAAAAATTAGAGCGGACTATTAAGTCCGCTCTAACGTAAAGATTATTTAATGATTACTTTAATGTTGCTGCGTGAGCCATTCCTAGCTTCGCATTAGACATTTGAGCACCACTCCAGAAAGGAACTGCGATATCAGCAAATTCTTTCATAGAGTCCCAAACTTCAGCAAAGAATGCATTTTTAGCAGCGTTTGTTTCCAAACTTTTCTTAGCAGCTGCCATGTACTCTGTGAAGTAATCAGAAGGAGTATCTTCTAATTTTACACCATGAACTTCTGTAAGCTCTTTTAAAGCTTTTCCGTTTTCATAGATTCTGTAGCTTAGAGATTTCGCTAGAGATGCATTTGCTGCAACTTCTAGAGATTTTTTCTCATGAGCACTCATAGCTTCATATGTTTTTCCAGTAATATAAAAGTCAGCATTTACGACTACTTGGTGTAAACCTTGTAGATAGTAGTGCTTTAATACTTTTTGGAAACCAAACGTTAAGTCTGGCTTTGGACAACACCATTCAGCAGCATCAATAGTTCCTGCTTCTAAAGCTGGTAGAATATCTCCACCACCCATAGCAACAGATGCTATACCGATGTCTTTATAAGTTTGTCCTGGAATTCCTGGAGGAGTTCTAAATTTATATTTTCTAAAATCAGCCATATCTTTAATTGGTTTTGGAAACCAACCTAAAGCTTCAGGACCAACTGGTTGAATCATAAATCCTTTAATATCTCTTCCCATTTCTTTCCATAGTCTGTCGTATAGCTCTTTTCCTCCACCATACTGAAACCATGATAAGAATGCGATGTTGTCAATACCAACACCACCACCTGCTACTGGCGAACCAAATAACATAGCGGCAGGGTGATCACCTGACCAATAGTGTGTCCAAGCAAATCCACAGTCGATAAGTCCTTTATCAACAGCATCTAAAGTTTCTTTTACACCAACAACTGCTCCTGCAGGCATAATTTCAAACTTAAGAGATCCGCCTGTCAAAGTTGTAACAGTGTCAGTAAAGTCTTTTAACATTTTAACTTCATCAGCTTTAGTGTTAAGAACTGTCTGACATTTTAGTGTTTTTGCAGCATTAGCATTTGAAATAAATCCAAATACCATCGCAACTGCAAATAACATTGAAATGATTTTTTTCATATCGTTTTTCCCTCTCTATATTTATAAAAATGAAAGCTTGTCAAAGAATGAATTCTAAAACAAGTGTTAATATTGGATTATTTTAGTTTTTTTGTGTACAGAAATGTTACAAAAAAAAAAATTTAATTTATAAGAGTTCTAAGTAATGGATAATTTTGATTATATTATAATTGGTGCTGGATCAGCTGGATGTGTTCTTGCTAACAGAATTTCATCTAATCCTAAGAATAAAGTCTTACTTTTAGAGGCAGGGGGTAAAGATACTAATCCATGGATACATATTCCTGGAGGGTATTTCAAAACAATGCATAATCCTGAGACCGATTGGTGTTTTAACACAGAGGAAGAGCCTTTCTGTGACAATAGAAAGATGACTTACCCAAGAGGAAAGACACTTGGAGGAAGTTCTTCTATTAATGGAATGCTTTATATTCGAGGGCAATCAAATGATTATAATTATTGGAGACAATTAGGAAATGTAGGCTGGTCATGGGATGATGTGCTTCCTTATTTTAAAAAATCTGAAGATTTCCAATTTGGAAAAAATGAATTTCACGGTTCTGGTGGACCTTTAAAAGTAGAAAAAATTAGATCTACATTCAAAGTTTTAGACTTGTTTTTAGAAGCTGCAGATGAATTTGGATATAAAAAAACTGATGATTTTAATAATGGCGATAATGAGGGAATGGGATATTTCCCTTTAACAGTAAAAAATGGTTTTAGATGTAGCACAGCAGTTGGTTACTTAAATCCAGTAAAAAGTAGAAGTAATTTAAAAATTATAACTAAAGCTCATATCAAAAATATTGAATTTGAAAATAAAATTGCCAAAAAAGTTAATTTTTGGACTGGTGATAAATTAAATACTATTGAAGCAAATAGTGAAATAATTTTAAGTGCTGGTACTATTGGATCTCCACATATTCTTCAAGCCTCAGGTATAGGGCCAGCTAAATTATTACAAGATAACGGCATTGAAGTATTAATGGATAACAAAAATATAGGTCAAAACCTAACTGACCATCTAATGTTAAGACCTGTATATAAGATAAAAAATTTAGAAACATTAAATGATATTTATTATAGCTTTACTAAAAAAATATTTACTGGATTAAAATTTTTCTTAACACGAACTGGTCCTCTTACAGTTGGTGCTAGTTATTTGTGTGGTTTTGTTAAAAGTGATCCACATTTAGAAACTCCTAATTTACAATTTCATGTTTCTCCTGCAAGTACAGATCTCTTAGGAAAATCATCTTTACACAAATTTCCTGCTTTCACACCAACCATTACTAATGTAAGACCTACTAGCAGAGGATCTGTTGAACTTAAATCTTTCGATACAAGAATTCCTCCAAAGATTAAAATGAATTATCTATCTACAGATGAAGATAGAGAAATAGCAGGTAAGTCTCTAAAAATAGTAAGAAAAATAGTTATGGAGTCTAAAGCCTATAAAGATTATGAACCAGAAGAATTAAGACCAGGTATAAATATTACTGACAATGAGCAGTTAGCTGTTGAAGCGGGAAAATATGCTAATACTATTTTTCATCCTGTTAGCACATGTAGGATGGGAAAAGATGAAAATGCTGTTGTGTCTGATCAATTAAAAGTTCATGGAGTTAAAAACCTGAGAGTGATAGATGCATCTGTAATGCCATATATTACTTCTGGAAATACTAATGCACCTACTATTATGATTGCAGAAAAAGGTGCTGACATGATACTAAAGCAGTAATGTTTGCAGAATTTTTTACACCTGAACAAATAGCAATATTAACTCAAATTATTCTTATTGATTTAGTTTTAGCTGGAGACAATGCAATTATAATTGGAATGGTTGCATCTAAATTTCCACCTGAACAAAGAAAAAAAGTTATTTTCTGGGGAATTGGTGGTGCGGTTATTTTACGAATTATTTTGACATTGCTTACCGCATATCTTTTGCAAATTACAGGTTTAAGGTTAATAGGAGGATTATTGCTCCTTTATATTGTTTACAAACTTTATGTGGATGTAATAAAAGGCTCTGAGTCTGAAGAAGACATTAAAGTAGATAGCTCTAGTTTTTTAAAGGCTATTTGGACTGTTTTATTAGCTGATTTTACAATGAGTTTAGATAATGTCCTGGGTGTGGCAGGTGCAGCTGGTGAACATTATGGACTACTCGTTTTTGGGTTAGTTTTATCAATTATTTTAATGGCAACCGCAGCAACTTTAATATCTGGATGGATTAAAAAATATAGATGGATAGCTTGGCTTGGATTATTAGCCATTTTAATTGTAGCAGTTGAGTTGATTTACACAGATATTAAAATATTATTCTTTTAATGTACCTTCAAAAAATAAATCTTAAAAATAAATATGCTTTAGTTACTGGTGCAGGCAAAGGACTTGGAAGAGCTTGTTCTATTGCGCTAGCTGAAGCAGGTGCAACAATTATAGCTTTAAGTAGAACTCCTTCAGATCTAAATAAATTAGAAAAAGATATTAAAAAAGTTAAAGGGAAAATTATTAAAGTTTCCTGCGATGTAATGAACTACGAGGATTTAAAACAAAAATTAGAAAAGATTAAAATTATTGATGTGTTAGTAAACAATGCTGGAACTAACATTCCAGAACCTTTTGAAAAAATTAAACAAAAAAGTATGAATTATCTAGTAGATTTAAATCTAAAGGCAGCATTTAATGTGGCACAACTTGTTGTAAAAAAAATGCTTAAAAATAAAAAAAGACCTGGATCAATTATAAATATGTCATCTCAACTAGGTCATGTAGGTATGGGTGGAAGAAATGTATACAATATGACTAAATTTGGTATTGAAGGTTTAACTAAAGGGATGGGTGTCGAATTGGCCAAAAAAAATATAAGAGTTAACACTGTAGCACCTACTTTTGTTGAAACACCAATGGTTAAAAACTTTTTTAAAAACAAAAAATTTAAAAAGTTAGCCCTTGGAAATATTCCTATGGGAAAAGCAGCTACTGAAAGTGATGTTGCTACAACCGTATGCTTTTTGGCATCATCAGCATCTTCAATGATAACTGGAACATCAATAATTATAGATGGTGGATGGACAGCTCAATAATTTATAGATTTTTTTTTATTTTTTTAATTTTTGTATCACCAGTAAAAGCTATTGAATTTCAAGGTAAATTTCTGCAAGGTCATTTTATATTAGGTAAAACTGATCCTAACGCTAAAATTCTGGTTGGAAAAAAAGAGGTAAAAGTTTCAAAAGATGGTGTTTTTGTTTTTGGTATAGATCGAGATCAAAAGTACGACTTAACATTTACAAAAATTATTGATGGAAAAAAATCAATAACTACAAAAAAAGTTTTAAAGAGGAAATACAATATACAAAGAATAGATGGTTTAGCAGAAAGTAAAGTAACCCCGCCCGAGTCTGTTTATAAAAGAATTAAAAAAGAAAATAATGCAATTGGAGAAGCAAGAGCAATAAATTCTGATCTGCAATTTTTTAAAGAAAAATTTATTATGCCAGTTGAAGGTATAATTAGCGGTGTTTATGGTAGTCAAAGAATTTTAAACGGTAAACCAAGATGGCCTCACTACGGAATAGATATTGCAGCGAAACAAGGAACAATTATTAAATCATCTGGTTCGGGTGTTGTTACTATGGCTGAAGATGATTTATATTATACTGGTGGAACAGTAATAATGGATCATGGTCATGGAATATCAACAATATATTCCCATTTAGAAAATGTATTAGTCTCAGTTGGTGACCAAATTAATCAAGGAGATGTAATAGGAACTGTAGGTTCAACTGGAAGATCAACTGGACCTCACTTGGATTTTAGGGTTAATTGGTTTCAAACACGACTTGATCCCATGTCTGTCTTAAACTAAATCTCAGATTTTGCTCTGAAACGTTCATAAATCAACCTGGCTCTAACTCCTAAACTTAAAATTGGATCAGGAGGAAGCCAAGTGGGTTTATTTCTTGCTTCGATTGTTTCTATCTCTTTTGTGTTTTCATTACTTGCCTTGATTGCTATTTGTTCTCCAAATAAAGTACCAACTCCAATACCAGAGCCATTATAACAACCTGCAACAAATATATTGTCATCTATTTTTTCAAAAATTTGAGAACTATTTCTTGTTCTTGAAACAATGCCTGACCAAGAAGATTGAATAATATTATCCGGCAATTCAGGAAATCTTTTTTTAATTCCAATCTTTTGTTTTAATGATCTTTTGGTTAATTCAGATTTAGACATTTGATAAGGATTATAAACTTCTGCAGTATTTCTGATTAAAATTCTTCTATCTTTAGTCATCCTAACAGTAGCCCCCATTGGTCTTACCGGTAAAACACCCCACTCTTTAGGTTCACCAAGAGATGTAAACTCCTCATCTGATAAAGATCTGGTCATACTAGCTGTTAAAGTGATTGGAAAATTATAATTTGATTTTATTCCTAAAGACTTTAGAAACCCATTTGTAGCAAAAATAATCTTTTTAGTTTTAATTGAACCATTTTTAAATTTACAAATGACTATATCATTCTTCTTTTTCCAATCTAATAACGAGGAATTTTCATAAAGAATGACGTTATTTGGTAATGTATCAATCATAGCTCTAGCCAATTTACCTGGATGTAATAAAATCCCTCCCTTTGTATGAAGAGCAATATTATAAAAATTGGTACCTAATTTTTTTTTAAGTTTTTTTTTTGATAGCAAATTATGTTCAAAACCTAATTTTAATAAAGTTTCTGAAAAATTTTCTAATATTTTTGTGTCTTCTTGTTTTGATGATGCAAAATATTTTCCACATTCATTCCAATCACAATCTACCTGATATTCTTTTATAAATTTTTTAACAACATCTATTCCCAATTTATAGATATCTGCTTTTTTTTTATAATTATCTAATTCTTTATTAGAGGTAAAACCATCATTAAGTGTTGTATCCACTAAGTAGCCTGAGTTTCTTGAGCTAGCACCCTCTCCTGCTAGTAGAGCGTCAACTAGTATTATTTTTTGATTAGGATAGAGTTGACCTAATTTTCTTGCTCCAGATAACCCTGTATAACCTGCTCCAATAATAAGCCACTCACATTCTTTGTGTTTATCTAGAACTTTTATATTTGATCTTGGATTTAAATCATTAATCCAACTACATCCATTATCATTAACAATTTGCATGTTAATGAATTTAATCTAATTCAAATTCTTTTGTATAGTCTTTTTTAAGAGTAGGATCTTGTTTTGATTTATCTAAAATACAATCTCCAATAACTAAATAATCCAATTCAGTTCCCATGAAACAATTAAAAGCATCAGTTGGAGTATTTACTATTGGCTCTCCTCTAACATTAAAAGAAGTATTTACAATTACTGGACAGCCAGTTTTTTCTTTAAATTTAGAGATTAAATCATAGTAACGATTATTTTGATTTTTTGTAATAGTCTGGACTCTAGCTGAATAGTCAACATGAGTTACTGCTGGAATTTCTGATCTCTTTATATTTAATTTATCTATACCAAAAAGATTATTTTGTTCATCGTTCATTTCTATCTTTTTATTTGGATTGATATTTGCAACTAATAACATATAGGGGCTATCAATATTTATATCAAACCAGTCTGATAAATCTTCTCTAAGAATTGAAGGCGCAAAAGGTCTAAAGCTTTCTCTATATTTTACCTTAAGATTTAAATTTTTTTGCATTTTATCAGATCTTGGATCCCCTAAAATAGATCTGCCTCCCAAAGCTCTAGGGCCAAATTCCATTCTACCTTGAAACCATCCTATAGCCTTTTCATTTGAAAGCAGTTCGGCAGTTTTATCAATCAATTCTTCATACCTTAAAGTATCAAATTTAGCTCCTACTGCTTTCAATTCTTTTTCAATTTCATCTTGATTAAATTCAGTTCCTAAATAAGAACCTTTCATATCATCGTTTGAGTTTACTAATCTTTTATTTCCTTGATCAATATACCATAGTGCAAGGGCTGCACCTAAAGAGCCTCCCGCATCACCTGCTGCTGGCTGAATCCAAATATTATCAAAAATTTTTTCTTTTAAAATTTTTCCATTTGCGACACAATTTAAAGCTACACCACCAGCTAAGCATAAATTTTTAATCCTATATTCGTCTCGAATAGATTTCGCCAATTTAATCATGATTTCTTCAGTAACTTTCTGAATTGATGCTGCTATATCCATATGGAATTGAGTTATCTTTTCATTTTGAGGATTACGAGGTTTTTGCCCAAATAAATTATGAAATTTTTCATTTGTCATCGTAAGCCCGGTTGCGTAATTAAAATATTTTTGATCTAATCTAAAAGTACCATCTTCTTTCAAATCAAATAACTGTTTTACTTTATCCTCATAAATAGGAGTTCCGTATGGAGCTAAACCCATTAATTTATATTCACCACTGTTTACCTTAAAACCTGTATAATACGTAAATGCTGAATAAAGTAATCCAAGTGAATGAGGAAAATGTATTTCTTTTTTGATTTCCAAGGTTTCATTTTTTCCAACAGCAACTGTTGTTGTTGCCCACTCACCTACGCCATCTGCAGTTAAGATAACAGCTTCGTTGAAAGGTGACGGAAAAAAAGCACTTGCTGCATGACTTAGATGGTGATCCGAAAAAAAAATATTTTCATCAGATTTATAATTTTCGTCATGTTTTTTAAGTTTATTAAATAAAAGATTTTTTTGAAAAAGCTTTTCTTTAATCCATAAAGGCATAGCTTTTGCAAAAGAAATAAAACCTTTAGGCGCAAAAGCTACATAAGTTTCTAATAATCTTTCAAATTTTAAAAATGGTTTCTCAAAAAAAACTATTTGATCCACTTCGCTTAATTTTAAATTTGAATATTTTAATACAAACTCAATTGCATTATGAGGATAATTTGGATCATGTTTTTTTCTAGTAAATCTCTCTTCTTGTGCTGCAGCAATAATTTTACCATCTATTAAAATACATGCCGCACTATCATGATAGAATGCTGAAATACCTAAAATTGAACTCACTTTAAAAAATCGTGTATATAAATGGAGCTACTGCTGAACCTTGAGTTAATATAATTAAACCACCAAATAAAACTAAAACCATTATAATTGGTAAAAGCCAATATTTTTTTCTTACTTTTAAAAATTCCCAAAATTCTTTAATAAAACCCATATTAAAATTGATTTTTCATTTTACTTTTTGGACCATTTTTTTCAATCCAATAAGATTGATTCTTATTATATTTTAAATTTAATACATCCTTTCCAAATAGCCTCATAATTAAACCTATTGGTGTTACAACAAGGAAAAATATTATTCCCATAATGAGTGGTGATATTATTTTACCTAGAAAAATCCCAAACTTAAACCAAAGCTTATTTAAAGGACTTAAAATTTTAGAGTTTAATAAACCTAACAGAAGGAAAATTAGAGAAATTATAGCTGACCAGACTCTTAATTCTCCATTATAGGTCAATGGGTATAGAGATATAATTAAAAAAACTATAAAAAAAACAATTCCAAAACTTCGATTCGAGCTTATTTTAACATCATCCATTTAAAGATTTTTGTGGTCTCATGTCTTTTTTATCAATACCAGCAACTCTAACAGGTTTTTTCATAGCATCTCTTCTAAATGGTTCTCCTAGCTCTTGGTTAAGAATTACCTCAATAAATGTTGTAATACCTTTCTTCTGATCCTCACAAGATTGCTTGATTGCATTTGTGGTTTCTTCCATAGTTCTTACAGTTACACCTTTTAAACCACATGCGTCAGCAACTTTAGCATAACTTAATTCTGGATCTAATTCTGTACCAACAAAGTTATTATCAAACCAAAGTGTCGTATTTCTTTTTTCCGCACCCCATTGATAATTTCTGAAAATAACCATTGTTATTGCAGGCCACTCTTCTCTTGCACATGAACTCATTTCATTCATACTTATTCCAAAAGCACCATCGCCAGCAAATCCGATAACAGGAGTATCTGGACAACCAATTTTTGCTCCCAATATAGATGGAAAACCATAACCACATGGACCAAATAAACCTGGTGCTAAATATTTTCTTGGCTTTTCGAATGTAGGGTAAGCATTACCTATCGCACAATTGTTTCCGATATCACTTGATATAATTACATCGTCAGGCATTCCTGCTTGAATTGCTCTCCAAGATTGTCTTGGTGACATTCTATCTGCATCTCTTTCTCTTGCTTCTTTGTTCCAGAATGTTCCCTCATCATCATCTTCATGATCTAAACTTGAAAGCTTTTGTAGCCAAGCTGACTTAGTTTGATGAATTAAGTCTTTTCTAGCTTGTCTGTCAGTGTCACCAGCATTTGAAGATAATTTTTCAAAAATTTGTTCAGCAACTAATTTTGCATCACCACTTATTCCTACAGTAACTTTTTTAGTCAAACCAATTCTGTCAGGATTAATATCAACTTGAATGATGTTTGCATTTTTTGGCCAATAATCAATTCCATAACCAGGCAAAGTCGAAAATGGATTTAATCTAGTTCCCAAAGCTAGCACTACGTCAGCTTTTGAAATTAATTCCATTGCAGCTTTTGATCCATTGTAACCTAGAGGACCAACGGCTAAAGGATGGCTTCCTGGGAAACTGTCATTATGTTGGTAACCTGAACAAACAGGTGAATCTAATTTTTCTGCAAGTTTTTTTGTAGCTTCTATAGCTCCTCCAATAACAACACCTGCTCCAGATAATATTACCGGAAACTTTGCTTTAGATAGCAGGTCAGCTGCTTTAGTTACAGCATCATTTCCTCCCCCTTGTCTTTCAAGTCTTACAATTGGAGGAAGATCGATATCAATTACTTGGCACCAATAATCTCTTGGAACATTAATTTGTGCTGGTGCTGATCCTCTTATAGCTTTTTCTATGACTCTATTGAGTACTTCTGCCATTCTTGATGGATCCCTTACTTCTTCTTGATAACAAACCATGTCTTTGAATAAATTCATTTGTTCAACTTCTTGAAATCCACCTTGACCCATTGTTTTATTAGCTGCTTGAGGTGTAACTAATAAAAGAGGAGTATGATTCCAATAAGCTGTTTTAATTGGTGTAACTAATCCAGTTATTCCAGGTCCGTTCTGAGCAATAACCATTGACATTTTGCCAGTAGCTCTTGTGTAACCATCAGCAATTAAACCACCGTTTGTTTCATGAGCAACATCCCAGAAAGTAATACCTGCATCTGGAAAAATATCTGAAATTGGCATAAAGGCTGAACCGATAATTCCGAAAGCATGTTCAATACCATGCATTTGTAAAACTTTTACAAAAGCTTCTTCTGTTGTCATTTTTGTCATAAAACTAGAACCTCTCTAAAGTGTAATTTTACTATTTATAAAATTCGTTTGTTAATTTGAGCGATTAATATATAAGATTTTAGAAATTTCAAACAAACAAATCGACACGATATGGCAACAGATATAATCATACATGATAAGAAAGACAACGTTGGAGTAGTTGTTATTGAAAAAATTACTCCTAAACAGGAATGTGCTTGCTGGATAATGGAAGACGACAGTTCAACAAATATTCAATCCGTAGATGAAATACCTTTAGGTCATAAAATTGCAATGGTTGACCTTAAAGAAGGTGATACTATTTTAAAATATGGTCACGATATTGGTAAAGTTGTTAAATCAATCAAAAAAGGTGAGCATGTACATGTTCACAATGTAAAAACAAAGAAGTGGTAATAGTATGGAAATCCCAAAGAGCTTTTTAGGTTATAAAAGAGAAAACGGCAGAGCCGGTACAAGAAATCATGTAATTATTTTACCAGTTGATGACATTTCAAACGCATGTGCAGAGGCAGTTGCAAATAATATTAAAGGCACAATCGCTCTTCCACATTCTTACGGAAGACTTCAGTTTGGTGCAGATTTAGAACTTCATTTTAGAACAATGATAGGAACTGGATGTAATCCGAACGTTGCCGCAGTAATTGTCATTGGTATTGAGCCGAAATGGACAAAAAAAATTGTAGATGGAATTGCTAAAACTGGAAAACCAGTCGAAGGATTTCATATTGAACGTACAGGAGATATTGGTACGACAATGAAAGCATCAAAAAAAGCTCAAGAATTTGTAATGTGGGCATCAGAAAAACAAAGAGAAGAATGTCCTTTAAGTGATTTATGGATCTCTGTTAAATGTGGAGAGTCTGATACTACTTCGGGACTAGCTGCAAACCCAACTGTTGGAAACTTAATGGATAAACTTGAACCATTAGGTGTTCATTTATGTTTTGGTGAAACATCTGAATTAACTGGGGCAGAACAAGTTTGTGCAACTAGAGGAGCTACAAAAGAAGCTTCTGAAAAATTTATTAAGACTTGGAGCTCTTATAATGATTTTATTTTAAAAGAAGCGACAGACGACCTTTCTGAAAGTCAACCAACAGCTGGGAATATAGCTGGAGGTCTTACAACAATTGAAGAAAAAGCTTTTGGTAATTTTCAAAAAATTGGAAATTGTAAATTTATTGATGTTCTTGAACCAGCTGAAGAACCAACTAAAGGAAAAGGTTTATATTTTATGGACACATCATCTGCTGCTGCAGAATGTGTGACTCTTCAAGCTGCTGCTGGTTTTAATATTCATTTATTTCCAACTGGACAAGGTAATATAGTTGGAAATCCAATTGAACCTGTTGTTAAATTAACAGCAAATCCATTAACTGTAAAAGGTATGGGTGAGCATATTGATTGTGATGTATCAAAAATTCTTTCAAGAGAAATGAATTTGTCTGAAGCAGGTGATGAATTAATTAAAACTACACTTAGAGTAGCAAACGGTAGATTAACTTGTGCTGAAGCTTTAGGTCATAGAGAGTTTGTTATGACTAAACTTTACAGAAGTGCTTAATTAACTTTAGTCTTCATGAAATTTAAGAAATACCTGGTTGTATTACCGGGTATTATATTGGCATTCGTTCTTTACACGTTATCTCAAGGTTTTAATAATATTCTTGGTATTGAATTATTAGGCTATGAAAAAAGCCCAATATCTACTGCGATGATCGCTATTTTATTGGGGATGTTTTTCGGAAATGTTTTTCAAATTAGGGAAAGTTTTTTAAGAGGATTGGATTTTACACAAAAATATATTCTTAAATTAGGGATTATTTGCTTAGGTATTCAATTGAAGCCATTTGAATTTTTAGAATTTGGGGCAATAGCAATTCCATTAATTATAATCTGTATAATTAGTGTGTTAATTGTAATCAAACTTCTAATTAAAAAATTAAAAATTCCAACAAGAATGGCTTACTTAATATCAATAGGTAGTACTGTCTGTGGTACTACAGCGATAATGGCTACCGCTCCAGTTATTGGTGCAAAAAAAAATGAGGTGTCCTATGCAATTGCTAATATTACATTATTTGGAATACTTTCGATGCTTATTTATCCTTATTTTGCTAACTTTTATTTTGAGAGTGAGCCTTTATTAATTGGATTGTTTTTGGGAACCTCTATCCATGAAACCTCTCAAGTTGCAGCCGCAGGATTAATTTATGACCAGCAGTTTAATAGTCCTGAAACTTTAAATATCGCGACAGTCACGAAATTAATAAGAAATACCTTTCTAATTATCATGATCCCTTTATTTGCATTTCTTTACAATCGAGGAAAAACCACAGAAAAGAAATATTCAATAATAGATATTTTTCCTTACTTTGTACTAGGATTTGTAGCAATGATAATACTTAGAAATTTAGGTGATCTAATGTACTCAAATAATTACAAGTGGCTGGTTACAATTGAGGGTATTAAATTGTCCTCAAAAATTTTTTTAACAATGGCGATGGCAGCAATAGGACTTTCCACTAACTTAAAAGAAATTAAAAACATGGGTTACAAACCTTTTATTGTTGGTTTTATAAGTATGGCAACTGTTGGTTTAGTTTGTATTACAACTATCGAATTATATCTGAGTTATTTTAATTAAGATTTAACTAATAATTTTTTTCTAAAATTTGAAATAAATCGTCTTATAAAAGCAGCTCCAACACCTAAAATAATTGCAAACATAATTGTAAATAGTCCATAAAAGAAAGGCATCTCTTTAGAAAAATCAATTATAAATTTAGAAAAGAAGTTTAAATCTGAACTAGTTGCTTTAGCTGCTCCATTTATAATTTTTTCTGCAAAAAACGTGTCGTATGCTATTGCTATACCAACTATCAGTAATAAAATTGCTAATAATGCTCTTAAACCAGAACTATCAATTCTTTCTCCTAATTTTTGCCCGACCTGAACTCCAATAATAGATCCTACAACCAACATAAGAACTAGTAATAAATCTATAGATCCATAATTAAATGAATGAAGAAAAGTAACAACCACACTTACAAAAATTGTTACAAATAAAGATGTACCAGGAACTAATTTAGTAGGCATTTTAATTATATAAATCATTGCAGGAACTAAAATAAAAGCACCTCCGATTCCCATAATGGCTGCAATAAATCCAACTAATAGACCAATTATAATTGGTGTAAAAATACTCTCATACAATTTAGACTTTGGAAATCTCATTCTTAATGGAAGACCATGTATCCAATAATGAACATGTAATTTTTTTTTAACTACAATGTTTCTTTTTGCTTTATCTATTTCACCCAAACTCTCAACCAACATTAAAGTTCCAATTATTGCTAATATATACATGTAAGCCAGAGAGATTACTGTATCAATTTTTCCAATACCTTTAAAATATGTAAAAGTGTAAATTCCTAATGAAGTTCCAATTACACCTCCTATCACAATCATTGAACCCATTTTATAATCTAAAGTATTTTTTAAATAATGCGTGGTAGATCCAGAAACTGAAGTGGCTAAAATATTATTTGCTTCATTAGCAACTGCATATGCAGGAGGTATTCCTAAAAAAATTAAGAAAGGTGTCATCAAAAACCCACCACCAACACCAAATAAACCTGAAAGCACTCCAACAATCGCACTTAATAAAAGTATCTCGATAGGGTTAACAAAAACTTGAGCTATCGGTAAAAATACTTCCATAAAAAACTTAAAAGTTCTTAAAAAACAACTTAGTTAAAAGTGATAAAAGTTCCAACTAAAATCACTCCCCAATAAGCTGTTAAGCTTGCTATAATTCCTGCCTTAATAAATGTAGTTTTAAAATTTGAGAGTTTGTTTATAATTTTTACGTTAGAAAGTAACATTAAATTCGTCAATACACCCACAACGAAATTTGTCAAACAATTATTTATTGTTAGGCAATTTTTTTTGTCTAATAGATGGTAGCCCCAAAAACCTTAACCGCATCGTCTTCTACACCTAAAACCAACCTCCCAAGAAACTCTCCTGGGATCTCTTTATTTGTCTGCTTGATCAGTACAGTTATGTGATCACCTCTTCTAAGGCAACCGAAAGGTTCAAAAGTCTCTTTAAGATTAGTAATTAGCTTATTATTAGCCCACTGTTTTCCAAGCTCTACTTCGTTAGCACCAAAAAGCATTTGGGTAGAGAAATCTCTAGTAAACCCACCATAATCTTTTAGATTAGATGATTTAACCAAGTTATCCCAAATAGGTTTGGCTAATTCATATATTTCATCATCTGATTTAGATAAAATATCCATTTGATTTAATAAAATTATCTTCTACGAAGCTTTTTTCTTCTCGTTCTCATCCACTATATGGTAGACGGGAACTTTCTCCATACTAAACTTGCCAGTTTTAGGGTCACGTCTAGAAACTGTTAGACAATGCCAATTTTCATCATCAAGTTTCATATGATCACCTCTATAGTAGTATCCTGGCCATCTAGTCTCTTCTCTAAATAAAGTATGTTCTGTTACACACTGAGAAGTCAAAGCTCTATGTTTTAACTCCCAAGCTCTCATAAGCTGGTGATAATCTTCAGCACCAACATGCTCTAAGTCCTCTTGTAGCCAATCTAACAACTCAAGTCCTCTTTTCAGCATATTACCATTGGTCATATAATTTGAGGTAATTCCACCAACATATTCATCCATGATTTTCTGTAATCTTTGAAGACCTTGAATCGGAGATATATAACTAGGAGAAACTGTTCCACCAGTGATCTCATTTCTAGCAACTGTATAGTTTTCTAGTGGTTTATAAACTGCAGTTTTAAAGTCTTCACACTGTTTATCTGAAACTTTAACCCCTTCAGCTTTTTTGTCTTCAATATATTTAACAGCAGCTTTTGCAGCTAATCTGCCTTCAGTAAAAGATCCAGATGAAAATTTGTGAGCACTTCCACCAACTGTATCTCCTGCACCAAATAAACCGTCAATAGTCAGCATTCTGTTATAACCCCAGAAATATTCTGGTGGTGATAAATCTTCAGGGCCACTCACCCATGCGCCAGAACAAGTAGCATGAGAGCCCATTACATAGGGCTCAGATGTAGTTAACTCTGGATTTGTATATTTTGGATCAATGTTTTGAGATGCCCAAACTACAGCTTGACCAACAGTCATTCCTAAGAAATTTTCCCAACCTACTGTTTCTAAATGTGGGTCTTGGAAAGCTTCAGTAGTTACCATATGGATTGGTCCACCACCTGCTGCTACTTCTTGAATAAATGCATGGTTTCTCAAACAAGTTGGTGTTGGATGATGATCAATGTATTCTCCAACTAACTCTTTAGTTTGATCATACCATTTTTTCTCATAATTTTCGCCATTAGCATTTTGAGTATAGGTTTTTAAATGAAGAAAATACGCTCCAACTGGACCATAACCATCTTTAAATCTACATAATACAATTCTATTTTCCATTTGAGTCATCTTTGCACCTGCTGCAATAGGTAATGCATATGCAGATCCATTGCTCCACGGTGCATACCAAGTTCTACCCATTCCTTCTCCAACTGCTCTTGGCTTAAAGATGTGTGAAGCTCCTCCAGCAGCAACAATTACCGCTTTTGCTCTAAATACATGGAAATCACCCGTTCTCATATTAAATCCAACTGCACCACCAATTCTATTATCTTGAGTTTCGTCCATTAAAAGATGAGTAATCATTATTCTGTTATAAATTTTATCTGCAGATTTTTTTGCTGCCTCAGCAACAATCGGTTTATAACTTTCACCATGGATCATTATCTGCCATTTACCTTCTCTTAAGTATCTTCCAGTTTCTTCGTTCTTCATCATAGGCAAACCCCATTCATCAAACATATGAACTGTAGAGTCTACATGACGAGCCATGTCATAACCTAAATCTTCTCTTACCATTCCCATCAAATCATTTCTTGCATATCTAACGTGATCCTCTGGTTGGTTTTCACCCCATTGCATTCCCATGTAGCAGTTAATTGCATAAAGTCCTTGAGCAACAGCTCCACTTCTATCAATGTTAGCTTTTTCAACACAAACAATTTTCATGTCTCTACCCCAGTGTCTTGCTTCAAAGGTAGCACCAGTTCCAGCCATACCTCCACCAACAACTAATATATCGCAATCTTCGTAATGTGTTTTATGACTAGCCATTAATAGTAAACTCCTTTTTTGAACGACTCTTTGGGTACAGTTGGAAGCTCTCCATCTATATTTAACCCTTCTGGTTCAGTGTATAATCTTTGTGAATTTATCTCACCTTGATTAGGTTTGTCCCCATCAGCTAATTTAGGAATAAATTTTCCCCAAGGCTTAGTTGTAATTGGAGATACGAAATTTTTTTCAGTTCCGTTTCTAAATTTAATTTTCCAAGAGATTGTTCCTTTTTCCTCTTCCCTTCTAACTCTAACGCTATGTCCCATTGGAGCAAAGTCTGCATACCCTCTGACATCAATAGCATGGTTAGGACATGCTTTGACACAAGAATAACATTCCCAACAAAAATTAGGTTCAATATTTTTTGCACGTCTAATGTTTTCATCAATATGCATTATATCTGATGGGCAAATATCTACGCAATGACCACAGCCATCACATCTTGTCATATAAACAAATGTTGACATATTATTCTCTCTCCTTTTTTAATTTTATCATAATTAATAATGTTTTGGTTGTTCTCTTTTAATACCTAAACCAAATTGTTCAGGTGCATCTGCAGGTGGAGGTAAATTATCTCTAGAACCATCTGCTTCTGCTAGATTTTTTTGTATAGCTGCCCCAGGTTTATAAAACATATGCGCAAACTTAGACCAATAAACTCCTCCAAATAAAACTATGTTTGAAACTATAAATAAAACTAAAAATAAATTTGCATCCCATCTTCCCCCTAAATTTAAACTTTGAAGATATGACCATATAAATCCTGTTAATGAAGTTGCAATTAATGCTAATACAAATAAATCAGCTTTAATAATTCTGTACCAAGGTTGCGCTTCAGAATAAACATCAACTCTTAAAAAGAACCAAAACCATGATCCGCCCAAGATCGTCATCAAAGCGCCAATATGCCAGATCATTGGCCAAATAGTCGGAGTTTCTGCATTTGCTGATGAATAACAAAATATCATCACAACAGAGCCAACCCAAAATAATATAGTACCGTACATACCAAGAACATGCGCTACTCTTCTTTTGCCCGCCCCTAGTTCTGATGTAGTTCCGATGTCATATGCTATTGTTTTTGAAACAACTGCAATTCTTTCACCAGTCGACAGTTCTTTGGTCGCATTTTTTTTTGCTTTCTTGGCGTTTTCAAAAAAGTATTTCACATTCTTTTTATGAATTATGTCTAAAAGAGTGCCTGCCACAATTAATAAAACCATTAACACTACAAAACCTTGCATAACTATAGATGGAACTGTTTCAGCTAGAATTGAAAAAGGATTTGTTGCAAACATTTTTAATACCCTTGTAAAATAAAATTGAATTAATTTAAGGTTTTCTATTCTAGAAACTTATAGAGTTCAACCAAAAGTATTGGTCAATTTGTCTTTAATAACAACTCAAAGTTTACGTTTGTAGTGTTGTTTATTGGGAATCACTGACCTAACACCGCCCTGAGGATTCTCGACATCCCCTTCTCTTCTTGGAATTAAATGAATATGGCAATGCATAATTGATTGGCCTGCAGATTTTCCTGCATTTGTACCTATATTAAAACCTTTAACACTAGAATCTTGTTTTAAAATTTTTTCTTTAGTTTTTAAAATTAACTCGTTGCATGCCTGAATTTCTTTTTTAGTAAGCTCAAAGTATGTCTCTACATGTCTTTTAGGAACGATAAGACTATGAAATTCTGAGACTGGATAGCTATCTATAGATGAGTAAGCCAATTGATTTTCAAATTGCAGCTCTTCTTTTCTGATTTCGCAAAATATGCAAGGGTTGTTTGGATCTTTCATGTTTAAACAAGAGAATTATATATTTTATTTAACTTAGTGTAGCAACCAGTCTTTCTTCTCTTCCATTTAAGATCATTTATTTTTGAAACCGATGTTACTCCTTTACCAGATCCAATAAGAATTATTTCATCATAATCATCAATTGATTTAATAGAAATATCTTTAAAGTTAATTTTAATTTTCTTGCTTATAAATTTAAGTGTATTTCCAAAATAACAATTTTTTTTAGGAGAAAAAATCTTTCCATTTTTCACAAAAACTAAATTTGAAGTACCAGTTTCTAAAATTTTGTCATTAGCGACAAGGGCAATATCAAATTTAGTTGAGTCAACTTTGCTTAATTTTGCTAATATTTTTTTATAATAAAGATTTTTGTAATTTGGTTCTACTCTTTTATACTTAAACAATAACAGATTAAAGTTACTCTTTGGTTTTGGTCTTTTTCTAATTGAGACTGATATCAGTTTTTTATTTAACGCTATACGAAATAAATTATCAGAACCTTTATATAGAGTATTTTTTTTAATTAAATCTTTAATAATGTTTTTTAAATTATTTTTTCTTATTCCATATATTTTTGTAGATTTTATTAAGTTCTCTAAATGCGGTTTTAAAAGTATTAACTTAGGGGGTTTTCCAACCATTCGCATTGTAGTGAATACACCTCTGGATCCCCAAAGATCTTTGAAATTAACTTCTTTAAGATTACTAAGCTGATAAGATTTTTTGTATAAGAGTGTTGCCATTTTCTGTTAAAAAAGATTCTGGATGAAATTGAAATCCATATATTTTGTTTTGATTATCCTCAAGACCCATTGGTATTTTTGTTTTACTACATCTCATAGTTATTTTAATAGAATTCGATTTAAATGGCTCCATTAATTTTAATGAATGATACCTTCCAACTTTAAACTGTTGATTGTTTTTGAAGATTTTACTTTGATAATTTGTTTTTATTTTAGATTGAAAGCCATGATAAATTTTTTTTTGCTGTATTATTTTTCCCCCTTCATTATGCAAAATCATTTGATAACCAAGACAAATGCCAATAATTTTTTTCTTTCCTTTGTATTTTTTGTAAATTTTTGAAGTAGCAGGATAATCCTTTGGTGATCCAGGTCCTGGTGATAAAACAATCACATCACTTTTATCAAGTAATTTATCATTTACTTCATAATAATTTGTACAAATCACCTTATCAAATTTTGCAAATTGATGAACAACATTCCAAGTAAAAGAGTCTTGGTGATCTATAATGTAAATCATTTAAATAACTCCAATAAAGATTTTGCTTTAATATAATTTTCATTGAACTCTTTCTTTGGTGAGCTATCTAATACTACACCAGATGCTGCAGAGATCTCTGATTGATTTTTGTAATTTAATATAGATCTAATTATAATATTAAACTTCATATCCTGATTAAATTTAATAAATCCAAAACTTCCTGTAAAAATATTTCTACTTTCTTTTTCTTGATTATTTAAAAGTTCTAAAGTTCTAATTTTAGGACAACCAATTACAGATCCTCCCGGCATCATTGCCTTAATGATATCAATCAATTTTATATTTTTATTTAATATTCCGCCAATTGAAGTCACATAATGAAAAAGATGCTTATATTCCTCGACATATTTTTTTTTGAGTATTTTAACACTTCCTGGTTTACAAATTTTAGATAAATCACTTCTTTCCATATCAACTATCATGTTGTGTTCTTTTGTTTCTTTCTCATTATTTTTAAAATATTTAAGAGCTGTATTTTTATTAGAAGAGTATTTTTTCTTAAAAGTACCAGCAATTGGTTTTGTAATTATTTTGTTTTTTTTCTTATCTATCAATGTTTCTGGAGAGCAACTTACTATAGAATAATCCTTGTCTTTTATCATAAATGACTCTGGGGAAGCATTTACGCGCATTAATTTCCAAAAAAAATTAATAGGATTAATTAATGATTTATTCTTATATTTTGTACAAATTTTAATTTGATAAGTTTCACCTTGCCTTATTTTTTTTGAAAATAATTCAAATATTTTTTTATATTTTTCATAAGAAATATTAATTTTAAAGGG
>CACJTU010000001.1 GCA_902596375.1 uncultured Pelagibacteraceae bacterium | reverse complement strand
CTTCAAGAAAAAAATTAGATGAATTTAAATATTCTTTAATAATTATATTAATTGATAAATTTGGCTTATACATAAATTCATAAGTTGCTGCTTTTAAAATTGTTTGAAAAACTTTATCTAATTTTTCAAATATAAATTCATCACCTAATTTATTATTTAATTCATCTAAAATAAGATCGTTTCTTTCTATAGTTCCTAAAACAATATCTTTAATAAATTTTTTAAATCTGTGTTTTGGAAAATCTAAATCATCATCTTCATTATAAAATTTACCATATAATTTCTGAATAATTATAACTCTAGGGTTATTTTTTGGATTAAAATGAGTTCTCATTTTTGAGACAAAACTGAAATCACAGCTTCTGCAGCTTCAGCACCCTTTTTTTTTCTTGCTCTTGCTTGAGCCATATTAAGACAGGTAATTATTCCATTACCAATTGGTTTTTTACTATCTATAGATAATTTCATTATGGCATCTGTCGAAGCTTGAGAAATAAAATCAAAGTGTGGGGTTTGACCTTTAATTACACATCCTAAAGCTAAAAAACCATCATATTTTTTTAAATTTTTTGAGATTGTAACTGGAATTTCAAAAGCACCAGGTACTTTAATAATTTTTATTATATTTTTTTTTGGAATTATTTTTAAAGCACTGCTTATTAAGCCATTAGCAATATCTTTATAATAATCTGCTACAACAATTAAATATTTTTTTTTCATCAAATTAATTCCTGTTTTGTAATCTTTATACCATAACCATCAAGACCAATAACTTTTTTTGGTGATTTGGTGATTAATATCATATTTTTAATTTTTAAATCTTTAATAATTTGAGCTCCAATACCATAATTTCTTATTAACTTGTCATTTCCCTTTTTATAAAAGTTTTTGTTTTTATAATCTTTTAAAGTTTGAGTTACTGATTTTAAATTTGAGTCTTTGATAAATACTAAAACACAATTTTGATATTTTCTAAAATAATTTAAGGTCTTGCTAAATGAATTTGGTAATGATTGATTAATTAGATAGTTTTGGACGACATTAGATGAAATTACTCTTACTCTTGGAGTAATACCTTTTTTTATTTTACCTTTTATTAATGCGAAGTGCTCTGAACCATCTAAAAGGTTCTCATAAATTCTAATATTGTATTTTTGATTTTTTACATCGATCTTGCTTTGCTTTTTAAGTTTAATAAGTTTTTCTTTTTTTAGTCTATATGCGATCAGATCTTCTATCTTTCCAATTTTCAATTTATGTTTTTTTGCAAAATTGAATAAATCCTGACCTTTAGCCATTGTTCCATCTTCATTCATAATTTCACAAATTACAGCAGAGTTATTTTTTTTTGCTAATTTAGATATATCAACTGAAGCTTCGGTATGACCTGCTCTAACAAGCACTCCACCATCTTTGGCTATAATTGGAAACACGTGACCCGGTGAAACAATCTCATTTTTATTTACATTTTTTTTTGAAGCAATTTTGATTGTTTTCGCTCTATCTTTAGCAGATATACCTGTTGTTATTCCCTTTTTTGCTTCAATAGAAATTGTAAATGCTGTCTTGTTTCTAGATTGATTTACTGGAGACATTAAAGATAAATTTAATCTTTTTGCTTGAAGTGAATCAAGCGCTAAACAAATTAAGCCTCGCCCGTATTTTGCCATGAAGTTAATGTTCTTTGCATTTGAGTCCGATGTTGAAATAACTAAATCACCTTCATTTTCTCTTTTTTCATCATCTACTAAAATAAACATACCACCTTTTTTAGCTACGCTTATAATTGACTCTATTGACGCAAAATTATTTTTTTCCATTAAAATAATTCCTAACGTATTTAGACAAGATATCTATCTCTATGTTGACTAAACTAGATTTTTTTAAAGTTGATAAATTCGTTTCTTTGTAGGTGTGAGGGATAATCCAAATTTGGAAACCTTTTTTAGTCACTTTTGAAATTGTAAGAGAAATACCATTCACACAGATTGATGCTTTTTCTATTAAATGTTTTCTTTCTTTTTTGGGTAAATCAAAGTCAAAAAGAAATGATTTATCTATTTTTTTAATACTTAATACTTTACCAACAGTATCAACATGACCTTGACAAATATGTCCTGAAATTTTTGTCCCATATTTTAAAGGTAATTCTAAATTTATTTTATCTTTTATTTTTAAAAATTTGAATTTTGATCGAATTATCGTTTCTTTCGAAAGATAAAATTCCATAATTTTGGATTTATATGAAATTAAAGTTAGACAAACACCATCGCAGGCAACAGACAAACCAATGTCTTTATTGGATACTTTGGTATTACTTTTAACAAAAATATTAAGACCTTTTGGTCTTTTAATAATTTTAGTAATAGTACCTTGGTTATAAATTATTCCGTTAAACATTTTTTCTAAATATATAGTGTTATTCTGTCTTTTCGTAAATTGAGATTTAGATTAATTTTTGTTTTATATTTTTGATTTAATATATTTTGACTACTAAATTTCAAATATTCGTAGTTTTTAGAAAGGTTTTTTGGACTTTTATATAAATAAAATTTATTAAATATTTTATTCTTAATTAGTGAATTTGTTAATTTATCTCCCCCTTCAATTAACAAATTTCTGCATCCATAATTATGTAATTTTTTCAAAATTAATTTAATGTCAAATCTGTTATTTCTATCAATCCGAGATTTAATTAGTTGAATTCCTCTTTTTTTAAATTTTGAAATTTTTGATTTGTCAGCTTTATTATAAAAAATAAAAGTATTTTTGTTGTTAGAAGTTTTAATTATATAACTATTTATTTTAGAATTTAACTTGTTATCTAAAATAATTCTTTTTGGAGAAAATTTTTCAAAACCCTTCAAACGACAATTTAATTTTGGATTATCTTTATTTAGCGTTTTTTGAGTAATCATCAAACTATCATTTTGATATCTCAACATATGTGTAAACTGATCTGAATATGAATTTGTAATCTTTTTCTGATTCTTGCTGTAAATAATATTATTTTTTGAAATAGCTATTTTACCAGTGACGAAAGGTAATTTTTTCTTTCTATTATAAAAATAAGGTAAATAAAAACTTTCAATTTTACTTTTTAATAAACCTTTTTTTACAATTATTTTTTTTGACTTTAAAATTTTAAAACTTTTATTTCTTACTCTTTTGTCTATGTCGGTAACAGCATATATAACCTCTGAAATTTTTGATTTAATTATCATGTCAGTGCATGGTGGTGTTAAACCATGATGACAACATGGCTCTAAAGTAACATACATTTTTGAGCCTTCTAATTCTTCAAAACTATTTTTAATCGCATTAACTTCAGCGTGAGGTCTTCCATTAAATGAGGTTTGTCCTATGGAAATAATTTTATCATTTTTAACAATAACACAACCTACAGAGGGATTTGATCCCGTCTGTCCATGACGAGATTTAGCCAAGTCTAAGGCTAATTCCATATAAAATTTATCTTTTGATGAAAATTTATCTTTTTTTGTAGACATCAAGCTTGTCCACGAATTGTACGAAATCTTTTTCTTCTCTAAAGTTTCTATATACAGATGCAAATCTTACGTATCCAACTGGGTCTAAATCTTTTAATCCATCCATAACCATTGTCCCAATTGTATTTGTTGATATCTCTCCTTGTCCTAGTTCTTCAAGAGATCTTGAAATGTTACTGATGAATTTTTCTATTGTAGCCGTATCTATTGGTCTTTTTTTTAGAGCTATATAGATTGATTTAGATAATTTATCACGATCAAATGATGATTTTCTTCCATTTTTTTTTACAACCATCAATTCTCTAAATTGAATTCTCTCAAATGTAGTAAATCTTTCACCACATATGCACAATCTTCTTCTTCTTATTGCTGTACCATCTTCAGTTGGACGCGAGTCTACAACAGACGTATCTCCTTTTTTTTCGCATGGACAAATCATTTACTAAAGGTTCTTATATATCGGAAATGAGGAAGTTAAAGAAATAACTTCATTTTTTACCTCGTTTTCTATTTTGCTGTTATCTGATGGATTTTCAGATAAACCTTTTAGAGTTTTTGTTATTAGTTCGCCTACTGTTTTAAACTCATTTAAACCAAATCCACGAGTTGTGGCCGCTTGAGTTCCCAATCTTATTCCAGATGTAATCATGGGTTTTTCTGTATCAAATGGAATACCATTTTTATTACATGTAATGTTTGCTCTAGACAAACTCTCTGCCGCAAGATTTCCTTTCACATTGTAGGGTCTCAAATCAACCAACATCAAATGTGTATCTGTTCCATCTGAATAAATTTTGAATCCATTATTTTTTAAAGTTTCTGCCAACATTTTTGCGTTTGCTAAAACAGATTTAATATAATCTTGAAATTCTGGTTGTAGCGCTTCTAGAAAGCCAGCTGCTTTTGCAGCAATAATATGCATTAAAGGTCCTCCTTGGTAACCAGGAAAAACAGCTGTATTAAATTTTTTAGCAAGTTCTTCATGATTAGTTAGAATTATGCCTCCTCTTGCACTTCTAAAAACTTTATGAGTTGTTGAAGTAACCACATGGGCATAATCACAAGGATTAGGGTATCCTTTACCAGCAACTAATCCAGAGAAATGAGCCATATCAACCATTAAGTATGCCCCAACTTTATCTGCAATCTCTCTAAATCTTTTAAAATCGATTACTCTAGAATAAGCACTTCCACCCGCAATGATTAGTTTAGGTTTATGTTCTAATGCAAGTTTTTCAACATTTTCATAATCTATCAACTCAGATTCTTTGTCTACATCATAACCTATAGCGTTAAACCACTTACCAGACATTGATATTTTTAAACCATGAGTAATGTGACCACCTGAATTTAAACTCATACCCATAAATGTATCACCTGGATTTAACAGCGCTAAAAATACTGCTCCATTGGCTTGTGCGCCTGAATGTGGTTGAGCATTTGCAAATTTACAATTAAATAATTTTTTTAATCTTTCAATGGCAAGGTTTTCTGCCACATCAACATGCTCGCAACCATTATAATATCTTTTACCAGGATAACCTTCTGCATATTTATTAGTTAAAACTGATCCTTGTGCTTCTAATACTGCTTGAGATACTATATTTTCAGACGCAATTAACTCAATGTGTTGTTGCTGTCTGATTAATTCATCTTTAATAGCTTTATAAAGCTCTGGATCTTTTACAGATAAACTATCCTCAAAAAAACTTTTATAACTATCGTTTAAATAACTTTTTTCGCTCGACATAATTATATTTTTTTAACTCTTCTCAAGTGTCTACCACCATCAAATTTTGTATTTAAAAAAACACTTATAAATTTCAAAGCATTTTTTTTGGTTATCAACCTTGACCCTAATGTAATGATGTTTGCATCGTTATGCAATCTGGATAATTTCGTTGATTTTAGATTAAAACATTGTGCTGCGCGAATATTTTTATGCTTATTTGCCGCAATATTCATGCCTGTACCAGATCCACACACTAAAATGCCAACATGACTCTTATTAAGTTTAACTTTTTTAGCAACTTTATGAGCATAGTCGGGATAATCAACGCTGCTATCATCTTTAGGACCAAGATCTTCAAATTTTATTTTTTTATTTGCTAAGTAATCTTTGATTAGTTCTTTTAATTTAAATCCAGCATGATCTGATGAAATAAATACTTTTTTCAAATTAACTAAATTTATAATCTAAAACACAAGCAACTAAATGTATTCTATTCTCTTCTCCACCATTAAATGCATTGTGATATTTAGTGTTGTTTGTAACCCAAACCGAACCATCAGCAGGCATATGTTTTGCAACATTATCAATTACCATTAAACAACCAGGGTTTGTAATAATAGGTATATGTAATCTTGGTTCGGGATCTCTATGCCAACTTAAAGTTGATCTTGGTTCTTTTAAAAGAATTCTTATTCTTCCAAGTTTATACTTTGATGATAAAACATCATACACTTCCTTAAAGTATGTGTTTTCATAATCTTTTATAAATTCTGAATAGGCTGACTCGTCAAGAGTTTCATCTCTTGCAACTTCTTTTCCTGATTTATCAGGTTTTGTCCAATATATTCCTCGAGCCTTATTACCCTTTATTGAATCAGGATCTCCAGGTATTTGAGTTAGAGATATAGCACCAAAGTGCGTAACACCCGCGTCTTCAAATTTTTTAATCTTAACTATTTGATGATAAGCTTCTTGTAACTTTTCTATATCAAACTTAACTTCTTGTTTCTGAAAATCGCTAAAATCTAAAATTCTATCTTCCTTTTTGACATTTAAGTCTATAACTTTTGAGTTTTCTGTCGCCATCGAGAATGCTTTCTACCCTTTTTTTTGTATATGTGTATATTACATTTGTCGCAATTTAAAAGTAAATTAAAACATGATTATTGGTAAATATCCTAGTCTTAGACTCAGAAGAAGTAGAAGAGAATCTTGGTCAAGAAGACTGATTCAAGAAAATACCTTAAGTCCAAATGACTTTATACTCCCTATTTTTTTAATTGAAGGTTCAAATAAACGGCAAGAGATTTCATCAATGCCAGGAGTTTATAGGTATACAATCAATCGTTTGAGCCAAATTGTGGATAAAGCAATAAAATTAGGAATACCAATGATAGCTCTTTTCCCAAAGACACAAAACTCAAAAAAAAATGAATTGGGAACAGAGTCACTGAATGAAAAAAATTTAGTCTGTAAAGCGATACAAGAAGTCAAAAAAAGATACAAAAACCAAATTGGTATAATGTGTGATGTTGCTTTAGATCCTTATACATCACATGGTCATGATGGTTTGATCAAATCTAACACTATATTAAATGACGAAACAATTGAGGTTTTAATGAATCAGTCATTACTACAAGCTGAGATGGGTTGTGATGTACTGGCTCCTTCAGACATGATGGATGGTAGAATAGGAAAAATAAGAAAAGCTTTAGATAAAAATAAATTTCAAAACGTTCAAATATTATCGTACGCTGCAAAATATGCTTCAAGCTTTTATGGACCTTTTAGAGATGCAGTCGGATCTAAAGGTTCATTAAAAGGAGACAAAAAAACTTATCAGATGGATTATAGAAATTCTGATGAAGCCTTAAGAGAAATTGCATTAGATGTTAAAGAAGGTGCTGATATGGTAATGGTTAAACCAGGTATGCCCTACTTAGACATAATAAAATCAATAAAAGAAAAATTTAAATTGCCTGTATTTGCCTATCAAGTATCAGGAGAATACAGCTTAATTGAAACAGCTATAACAAAAAAATTAATTAATCAAGATGCTGTATATGAAAGCTTAGTTGCTTTTAAGAGAGCTGGTGCCAATGCTATAGTAAGTTATTACGCTGATAGAATTGATAAAATAATAAAATAATTATTTTAACGTATTTAAGAATAACAACCTGCTAATTGGATAATTTAAATTATTTGGTCTTAATATAGTTTTATCCAAATAATCGCCTACTAATTTCAAACCATTCAATAAAGTACCGAGATCATTAACTTCTATATCTTTTTCGATCAAAAAATTAGGTACATATTTTTTTTCATTTAAAGAACTTGCGTAATATACAGTTTTGTTACCTTCTAAATCTTTTTCAACTAAATTTTCAAGCGCCAAGTCATATCCTAATATTTTAAGTAACTCCAATTCCCAAAATATATATTTTTTTATCCAATCTTTTTCTTTTAAAATTAAAAATAAATTTTGAATTATAAAATAAACTTTATCGTTAGATTGAGACTCTGCTGTTAATATTTTAATCAAATTCATAGCAGATGTAATACAGGATAACTTTTGCTTATGATCAAAATATAATGGAGTATAGGCATTTAAAATTTCAATTTTAAAATAACCTATTCTGTTTTCATTTTTAGAATTGTAATTAACATGGAGTTTATTACCAAGCTGAAGATAATTTTTAATTTTTTTTGAAGTACCGCCAAATATAATTCCAGATATCTTTCCTTTATCCTTTGTAAATAATTCAGCAATTAATGAATTTTCATTATATCTATTTTTACTTATTAAAAATCCTTCGTCTGACCAATTCATTTTTTATTTGTATTTTTTAAACATTCTATAGCAGCATTTTGTTCAGCTTCTTTCTTTGATTTTCCATTAGCTATAAAATATTTTGTATTGGGTAATTTTACTCCAACTTTAAATATGGGTTTGTGTCTTGGACCTGTATTTGAAATTAATTTATAAGTAGGTAATTTTTTAAAGTTTTTTAAAGTTAATTCCTGTAACTTTGTTTTTGCATCTATTTCAGTAACTACACTTTTTTTAATATGATCTTGCCACAAATTTAAAATTGTTTTTTCAACTATTGTAAAACCTTTATCAAGATAAATAGCACCAATTAATGCTTCACAGCTATCAGATATAATTTTGTCCTCAATTTTTATTTTTTTATTGTTAGGGTTAAATGTTTTAACATAACTAGCTAAATTGATTTTTTTTGCTATATCCAGACAGGTTTTTTTATTAACTAGCGATGCAAATTTTTTGTCAAGAATACCTTCTTTTTCTCCTGGATAAATTTCTAAAAGTTTTTTTGCTATGACTAAACCAAGAACTCTATCACCCAGAAACTCTATCTTTTCATTATTTTCATTTGGATTAAAGCTTTTATGTGTAAGGGCTTGAACAAGTAGATCTTTATTTTTAAATTTTAAATCAATTTTTTTTTCTAAACTTTGATAGTTAATTTTCATTAATTAATTTTAATAAAGGTTCTATTAAATCTTATTGACTTATGCCATTTCCAAAATTCAATAAAACTTCCTATTCTTTTATCTGAAGAGAAAAATATAAATTGAGCTTTACCTACTAAATTATCTTTATGTACATATCCAACACTTGTTAAGTACCTGCTATCTTTAGAACAGTCTCTGTTATCCCCTAAAAAAAAATAATGATCTTTTGGCACAGTAAACACATCAGAATTTTGATAGGTATAATCTTTTAAATAAACAGTATGAAATTTTTTACCATTTGAAAGTTTTTCTTCAAATCTATAAACATCGATACTTTTATCGCCACAGAAAATAGTAGTTTTGTTATTAATTTTAGATTTAAGAATTTCAGAATTATTTAAATATAAATTAGAATCTATAAATTGAATTTTATCACCAGGTAGACCGATTAGTCTTTTAATATAGTCTGTTCGATTATTTGCTGGTGTTTTAAATACTATTACATCACCTCTTTCTGGGCTGCTAAACATAATTCTTTTATTTAATATTGGGGGGCTAAAAGGAAATGAGTGCTTGCTATATCCATAAGTATATTTTGTTACAAACAATCTATCGCCTACTAATAAAGTTGGTTCCATGGATGATGATGGAATATAAAATGGTTGTACTAAAAGCGATCTAATTATAACTGCAATTATTAATGCATAAATTAAAGTTTTTATATTTTCTGAAAAAAAATTTTTATCTAATTTCATGATGTTTGAATAATTGCAAATGCTGTTGAATAATTTTTTTCATCCGAAATTGATAAAAAACATTTAAAATTTTTGATTTTAAAGTTCTTTTGAATGATTTTTGTAATTTTTTTATTTTTAACATAATAAGGCTTTCCCATTTTGTTATTAACAACTTCTATATCTTTAAAATTTAAATTTATACGAAAACCTGTACCAAGAGCTTTGGAAAATGCTTCTTTTGCAGCAAATCTCTTCGAAAAATAAGCTACTTTATTTTTTACAGCATTGGATTGTTTCAATTCGTTAGATGAGTAAATTCTTTTTTTAAATAAAGGATTTTTAATCGATTTTTGAATTCGTTTATTTTCAACAATATCAACTCCAATACCTAGAATTTTCATTTATTTTTTATAATTTTTTTAAAGTTTTTAATTACTTTTGAAAGTCCATAAAATATTGACTCTCCAATTATAAAATGTCCAATATTATACTCCTCAATATCTATTATTTTTGTTAGCATATTGGTAGTTTTATAGTCTAAACCATGACCAGCATGAACTTCTATATTTAAACTTGATGCTAATTTTGCACTTTTTTTTATTCTGTTTAATTCACTAGAATAATTTTTTTTTGATTTAACTAAGTTTGCTAGTTTCCCAGTATGTATTTCTATACAATCAGCATTCAATTTTTTAGCAAGTCTAATATCATTTGGAGAAGGGTTAATGAATAAACTTGTTCTTATCTTTGCTTTTTTAAATTTTTTAATTATTTTCTCTAACTTATTAAGATTATTTTTTATATTTAAACCTCCCTCGGTAGTAATTTCTTTTCTATTTTCTGGAACTAAACAGATAAAATTTGGTCTTATCTTAAGTGCTTTACTAACAATTTCTTTGTTCATAGAAATTTCAAGGTTTACAGGTAAATTTCTTAAACCACAGATTTTTTTTGCATCAATATCATTTATATGTCTTCTATCTTCTCTTAAATGAATTGTTACAGAATCGGCTCCATAACTAATAACTTTCTTAGCTGCGTATAGTGGATCTGGATGCTTCTCTCCACGAGCGTTTCGTAAAGTTGCGATATGATCTATATTTACACCTAACCTTTTCACTTAATAAATCTGCTTCCTGGGGTTGTTATTGGTATAGATTTAAGTTCTGGAGGTAATTTATTTGCTTTGTAAGTTGGAACATCGATTTTTAAATGAGAAGTTATTTTAGTTTTTATTTTTAGAGATTGTTTAGTTGATCGGTCTATAATAGATGCAAATCCAATTAATTTTGCTTTTGATTTTTTAATCAATTTAACACACTCTAAACTTGATTTTCCTGTTGTGATTACATCTTCTAAAATTAATACTCTTGCACCCTTTTTAATATTGAAACCTCTTCTGAGAGTAAATTTACCATTTACCCTTTCACAAAAAATTGTCTCTTTTTTAAGCAATTTTCCTATTTCATATCCAATAATTACTCCTCCCATTGCAGGAGCTAATATTAAATCAATTTTTTTAAATTTTTTTTTAATTTTATTTGCCAAAGATTTACAAATTTTATCAGCTAAATTAGGGTAACTTAAAAGTTTTGCACATTGAATATATCTTGAAGAATGTAGACCTGAGGATAGAACAAAGTGACCTTCTAATAATGCATTAGTTTTTTTTAAAATATTTAAGGATTTTTTGAGTGAAAGCATTTCTTTTTTCTTCGTGTCTAATTATCTTAAATTTTATACTCTTTTGTTTTAGCTCTGCAATAAAATTAGTAAAATTCTTAAGGTTTCTGATAATTAATTTAAATTTAAAATTAATATAATTGGGATTTCTACCAGCCATTTCTAAGCTCGATATATTTAATTTATGGCTTCCAATGAGTGAGCTTATATCTCCTAATTGACCTGGCTTATCAGGTAATGACATCCATAGAGTGGTATTATATTTTTTTATTTTTTCCTCTTTTTGCTCTCCTTTATCATGCCAATATCTTCTTATTGCTGCTCTAGCTTTACCTGTTTTGGTTGTTGGTATCCAGTGAAGTGACGGTGAATTATTTTTAGATGTTATAATATTTACTCGATCACCATTTCTTAAAATAGTTTGTAATTCGCTTTTGTTTCCATTAATTTCACAACCAATTGCTGAATTACCAATTTTAGTATGAACAGCATATGCAAAATCTATGGCTGTTGCGTCTTTAGGTAATTTAATTACCGAACCTTTTGGTGTGAAACAAAATACGTTTTCTTGAAACATTTGTAGTTTTGTATACTCATATGAGTCTTCAGGATTTTCATTTTTTTCTATAATCTCAACAAGATCTTTTAACCAATCATACTCCTTCCAACTTAAAGAATTAAATTTTTCAGAAGATTTATACTGCCAATGTGATGCGACGCCTCTTTCTGCAAATTCGTGCATTTCATGTGTTCTAATTTGAATTTCTATTGGTTTTTTATTTGAGCCAATTACAGAAGTATGAATAGATTTATAACCATTGATTTTTGGAGATGAAATATAATCTTTAAATTTTCCCGGTATACAATTCCATTTTTTATGAAAAATCCCGAGGGTTTTGTAACAATCGTCTACGTTTTTTAAAATTATCCT
The DNA here is from genome assembly GCA_902596375.1 of uncultured Pelagibacteraceae bacterium. GTDB lineage: Bacteria > Pseudomonadota > Alphaproteobacteria > Pelagibacterales > Pelagibacteraceae > Pelagibacter. The sequence continues at coordinate 149,853 of CACJTU010000001.1, read as the reverse complement.
AAATCCAATAATGTCTGTTATTTGTTCAAGGGAAACTCTTTTTTTTTGGACTTTTCTCCAAATTGAAAAAGGTGTTTTTTCTCTACCATGAATCTCTGCATTAATCTCATTATCATTCAATATTTCACTTAACTCAAAAGATTGTTCTTCAAATAAATCTTTTCTATCCAATTTTATTTCATCAAGTCTTTTTTTTATTAATTTTCTTGCATCGTTATTTAAAATTTCAAAAGATAAATCCTCAAGTTCGTCTCTTATTCTGTGCATTCCCATTCTATCAGCCAATGGGGCATAAATTTCCATAGTTTCTTGAGCTATCCTTTTTCTTTTGTCTTCTTTTGTAATTGCTTTAATGGTCCTCATATTATGCAGTCGATCGGCAATTTTCACTAACAGAACTCTGATGTCTTTTGATGTTGCTAAAATTAATTTTCTGAAATTCTCAACTTTAGAATTAGCTCCAGCTGAATTTTCAAATGCAGAAATTTTTGTTACACCGTCCACTAAATCAGCAACCTCATCACCAAATTCTTGTTTGATAGTTTCATAAGTTGCAAAAGTATCTTCTATAGTGTCATGCAACAGACCAGTTGTAATCGTCGCGCTATCTAATTTTAATTCAGTTAAAATATTTGCAACCTCAATTGGGTGAACAGAATAAGGATCACCCGAAGCTCTTTTTTGACTCTTATGTGCTTTAACAGCAAAATTATAGGCTTTATCCAATTTTTCAGGATTAAGAAATTTATTATAATCCTTAACTTTATTTATAAGTTCATTTGAATTAAGCATAATTGATATTATACCATTAAATCAAATTTGTTTAATAGATCTAATGTCTCTATCAGGAAGCCGAGAAATCAAGGTTTTAACATCGATTTGTTTATAAGGATGGATCCAATTCTTTTGAATCTCAAATAATGGAAATAATACAAAGTTTCTTTTGTGCATCATTTTATGAGGTAAATTAATCTTAGAGTTTTTTTTTGATACCAAATTATTAAAATCAATTATATCTAAATCACATGTACGAGGAGCATTTTTTTTCGCTTTTTTTCTACCTAATTGATTTTCTATAGATTTACATATTTTTAATAGTTCTTGAGGACTGTAATAACATTTTAATTTTAAAATTATATTTAAGAACTTAGGTTTTCGTGGGTCAGGCCAGGAAGGGGTTTCATAATAACTGGATACCGAGAGAACATCTAAGTTATGTTCTGCTAATAAAAATTTTGCTTTTTCTATATTTCTTTTTCTTATACCTAAATTTGAACCTATTCCTAAAAAAACAATTTTAGCTTGATTTTCTAATATATCTTGCCTTTTCACGGTTCCAATCTCTATTTTTTTTTGTTGCTCTTTTATCATATTGCTTTTTCCCTTTTGCAATAGCTAGTTCTATTTTAGCCTTTCCTTTTTTAAAATACATTTTTGTTGGAACTAATGTGAAGCCATCTCTTTGCATTTTACCTATCAATTTATTTATTTCTTTTTTATTAAGAAGCAATTTTCTATCATCTGTTGGGTTGTGATTAGAGTAACTGGCTTGCTTATATGGAGATATATGTGAATTAATTAAAACAATTTCACCACCCTTTTCAACAGCATAAGACTCCGCTATATTGACCTTGCCCTCTCTTACTGATTTAATCTCTGATCCCTTTAAAACAATTCCAGCTTCAAAAAGATCTTCAAAAAAATAGTTAAAACTAGCTTTTCTATTTAAACAAATGATTTTCAAACCAGGATTGGTTTTTTTGTTCATTAAATTAACTTAGCAGACTGAAGAGCTTTTTTTACAATTTCTTTTGTTGTGCTTGTTACTTTTACAAGTGGTAGTCTTACAACGTCATCACAAAGCCCTAAAAGTTTTGCAGCATATTTTACAGGACTAGGATTGCTCTCAACAAACATTGAGTGATGAACTGGTTGTAATATTTTATTTAATCTTTCTGCTTCATTCATTTCATTATCGATGACTGATTTGGAGAATTTTTGAAAATCTGAACAAAGTTTAGGTGCAATATTAGCTGTTACACTAATAGTACCTACCCCACCACGTTTATTAAATTCAAAAGCATTATCATCATTACCTGTTAATTGAATAAAATCTTTACCCATTTTTTCAAGTGTCTGATCAACTCTATTTAAATCACCTGTTGCATCTTTAACACCAACTATATTTTTTAATTCATACAGTCTAGCCATTGTGTCCACTGACATATCAATCACAGATCTACCAGGAATATTATAAATTATAATTGGAATGCCACACTTGTCATTAATTGCTTTATAATGTTGATACAAGCCTTCTTGAGTTGGTTTATTGTAATAAGGTGTAACTATCAAAGCTCCATTAGCTCCTGCTTTTTCTGCATGTGTGGTTAAAGAAATAGCCTCCTCAGTTGAGTTGGAACCCGTACCAGCAATGACTGGAATTTTTCCATTACTTTCTTTTATACATAAATCTATTACTCTTTGATGCTCATCATGACTTAACGTAGGGGACTCGCCTGTTGTACCAGCCGGGACAAGTCCATTGGTACCATTATCGATGTGGAAATGGATTAATTTTATATATGCTTCCTCATCTAGACCATTATTTTTAAATGGTGTAATTAAAGCAACATTTGATCCTTTGAACATAAATACTTATAACATAGTTTAAAGATTCATATACTAAAAGATTATGCTCAAAAAAATATTATTTTTAGGTTTCACCGTATCAATATTAATATTTTCAAATAACCTCTTTGCTGAAATTAATTCAGTTGTACCTTTAAAAAAACCTGTTTTAAGTAAAGAAGAAATTCAAAAGAAAATATCTATAAATATCCTTAAGCCATTAAAGAAGCCTAAGAAAACCAAAGAAATTAAAATCAAAGAAGTTAATGTTAAAAAAGAGTTGGTTTTAAAAGAAAAAAAATTAAGTTTTAAAATACCGAAGAAAAAACCAACTATAGCTGGCACTAGTACAGCTAAGAATATTAAGATTTCAAGATATTATAGTAAAAAAGACTTTGGGTTAGCTAAAAAAGCCATTTCAGAAATGCAGAAAAGTAAATGGTCATCTGCGCTTAAAATAGCAAAAAAAGCAAAAGATAAATCTATTTATAATTTTATACAATGGAGACATCTTTTAACGTCAGGTAACCAGGCATCCTTTTACGATTATCAAGTTTTTTTAAATAAAAATTCAGATTATCCTAGAATAAGCAGAGTTAAGTATCTTGCTGAGCATAAACTATCCACAGAAAGTGTTTCACCTAAAAAAATAATAAAATGGTTTGGAGAAAATGATCCATTAAGTGGTTATGGAAAAATGATACTTGGAGAAAGTCATATTTTAATTGGAGACAAAAATAAAGGTACAAGACTGATTAAAGAAGGTTGGGTCACAGCAGATTTATCCAAAAATGAATTAAAATATTTTAGAAAAAAATATAAAAAATTTTTAAATGCAGATGACTATATTAAACGAGCTGATTATTTAGCTTGGAACGGGGATCGTTGGGATTTACGAAGATTAATAAGGTATTTGCCAAAAGATTACGAACTTTTATATAATGCAAGACATCTTTTAATGAGTAAAGGTTATGGGGTTGACCAAGCCATAGCAAATGTTCCTCAAAAATTTAAGAATGATGCTGGGTTAAATTATGATCGATTGAAATGGAGAAGAAAAAAAGGACGTGTGGATTCTTCAACAGAAATCTTATTGAAAATAAGAAATGATAAAGAGTATTTAGTTAGGCCTGACAAATGGTGGAAAGAAAGAGAAATTATCTCAAGGGCATTGCTTTATAAAAAGAAATATGAAATTTCATATAAAATTTCAAGCAATCATGGAATGACTGAAGGATCTGAATATGCAGCTGCTGAATGGATGAGTGGATGGATAGCATTAAGTTTTTTAAATGATCCAATAACTGCTAAAGATCATTTTAAAAATTTTTATGAAAATGTTAGTTATCCAATAAGTTTATCTAGAGGTGCTTATTGGCTTGGAAGAGCATATGAAAAAATAGGCGAAAGAGAGCAATCAAATAATTGGTACAGAGAAGCCACAAAATATCTTACTACTTACTATGGTCAGCTAGCTTTTTTGAAATTAAATCCAAATGGAAAATTTGAATTAGAAAAAGATATGGAAATTGATCCAAAATATAGAATTCAATTTTTTAATAAAGAGCTTGTAAAAATTTCTTATCTTCTAGATGAATTAAAGAAAGACAAATATACAAAACATATTTTAAGACATTTAGCTAACGATAATATAGCTAAGGGTAGTGAAGTTTTGGCCGCAGAATTAGCTACAAGCATAAACAGATATGATTTTGCTATACAGGTTTCAAAAATTGCTTCTTATCAAAAAAGATTTCATAATAAATACAATTATCCAATAATTAGTACTCCTAAATATATTAATAAAAGAAAAATTCCAGAAAGTGCTTTGATCTTATCTATAATTAGACAAGAAAGTGAATTTGATTTGGAAGCTAATAGTCATGCTGGTGCAAAAGGATTAATGCAATTAATGCCATACACTGCAAAATTAGTTTCAAAACAAGCTAAACTTCCTTATTCAAAATCAAGATTAACCACTGACCCAGAATATAATATTAATTTAGGTTCACATTATATTGCAGGTTTAATTCTACAATATGATGGTGCTTACCCTTTTGCAGTGGCTGCTTATAATGCTGGACCTAACAGAGTTAAATATTGGAAAAAAATAAATAAAGATCCACAAAAAAAACAAGTTGATTATGTTGATTGGGTTGAATTAATAAAATTTAGAGAAACAAGAAATTACGTTCAGCGTGTAATGGAAAATTATAATGTCTATAGATATATTTTGGAACAACGACCTGTACCTATGAAAAACTTTTTTAAAGATCAGCCTCTATTTTAGTGGCGGAAGAGGAGGGATTCGAACCCTCGGTACAAGTTTCCTCGCACGGTCATTTAGCAAACGACTGGTTTCAGCCTCTCACCCACTCTTCCGTATGACATTGTGTATTAAGCGATTGTATTGAAAATTCAATATATATAAAGTAATTATTCAATTATTATGAGAAATAAGTACTCAGTATTTTCGTTAATTAAAAATGCTCTTTCATATCATGAAAATTGGCAAAGAGCATGGAAAGATCCTGCTCCTAAAAAACAATACGATGCAGTTATTGTTGGTGGTGGTGGTCATGGATTAGCAACAGCCTACTATTTAGCAAAAAAACACAATATGAATAATATTGCCGTAGTCGAGAAAGGTTGGATTGGTGGAGGAAATACTGGACGAAATACTACAATTATTAGATCAAATTATTTATGGGACGCTAGTGCGGGATTATATGATCATGCATTAAAAATATGGGAAGGTTTATCTCAAGAACTAAACTACAATGTAATGTTTAGTCAAAGAGGTGTAATGAACCTTGCACATAATTTACAAGATGTTAGAGATTTAAAAAGACGAACACATGCAAATAGACTAAATGGAATTGATGCAATCTACTTAAGCACTGAAGAAGTTAAAAAATTTTGTCCAATTATAAACACATCACCAGATATTAGATACCCTGTTTTAGGAGGAACTTTACAACGAAGAGCTGGTACAGCAAGACATGATGCTGTTGCTTGGGGATATGCAAGAGGAGCTGATGCAATGGGTGTTGATATTATTCAAAATTGTGAAGTTAAAGGAATTAAAAGAAATGGAGATAGTGTTGAAGGAATAGAAACAACAAAAGGATTTATAAAAACTAAGAAAGTTGGTGTAGTTGCAGCTGGACATTCTAGCGTAATAGCTAATATGGCTGGTCTAAAACTTCCACTTGAAAGTAAACCTTTACAAGCTTTAGTTTCTGAACCTGTAAAACCAATTATTGATACAGTTGTAATGTCTAACGCAGTGCATGCTTATGTTAGTCAATCTGATAAAGGAGAATTAGTTATTGGTGCTGGAACGGATGATTATGTTTCTTATACTCAAAAAGGAAGTCACCAAATAGTTGAAGGAACATTAAATGCTATTTTAGAATTATATCCAATTTTTAGTAGAATGAGAATGTTAAGACAGTGGGGAGGAATAGTAGATATTTGTCCTGATGCTAGTCCAATTTTAAGTAAAACTTCAATTAAAGGTTTATACTTTAATTGTGGTTGGGGTACTGGAGGATTTAAAGCAACACCTGGATCTGGAGATTTATTTGCACATACTATTGCAAATGATGAGCCACACAAACTTAATGCTGCATTTAATTTAAATAGATTTGTAAGCGGAGACCTTGTTGATGAACATGGCGCTGCAGCGGTTGCTCATTAATGTTTTTAATAAACTGTCCATACTGTGGAGAACGAGATCAGCAAGAATTTAAGGCTGGTGGTGAAGCTCATATCGAGAGACCTAAGCAACCAACAGAATTAAGTGATGATGAGTGGGCAGAATATTTATTTATGAGAAAAAATATTAAAGGTGTTCAATTTGAAAGATGGAACCATACACATGGTTGTCGTAAATGGTTTAATATGGTTAGAGATACTTCTAACGACGAAATAAAAGCAATTTACAAAATGGGTGAAAAACCACCTGCTCAATAAAATGACTAAAAACTTAAGAGTAAAATCCAGTGAGTACATTGATGAAACTAATAGAATTTCCTTTAAATTTAATGGCAAAACTTACCATGGATTTAAAGGCGATACTTTAGCATCAGCATTACTTGCAAACGATGTTCATTTAGTTGGAAGAAGTTTTAAATATCATAGACCAAGAGGAATTATGACGTCTGGTTCTGAAGAACCAAATGCTATAGTTCAAGTAAATCCTGGTACAAACAGAACAGAACCTAATGTTAGAGCAACAGAAGTCGAGATTTACGAAGGTTTAGAAGCATCCAGTCAAAATTGTTGGCCAAGTGTAGAATTTGATATTGGTGGAATAAACAATTTTCTCTCCCCTTTTTTTCCAGCAGGTTTTTATTACAAAACATTTATGTGGCCTACTAGTTTCTGGGAGAAATATGAATTTTTCATACGACACTCAGCCGGTTTAGGAAAATCACCAACATCAAATGACCCTGACATTTATGACCACCGAAATATTCATTGTGATGTATTGGTTGTAGGTGCGGGTATATCTGGAATACTGGCAGCAAAAAATGCAGCTAAAAATAATTTTAAAACGTTGTTAGTTGATGAAAAAAATGAACTTGGTGGCTCAACTATTTTTGAAAATAATGAATTTAACAAAATTGATAACAAAGCCCCTTCTGAATGGTTAAAAAAAGAAATAGAGGAAATTAAAAATATTAAAAATCTTGAAATAAAAACAAGAACAAGTGTAGCTGCTTATCATCAATATAATTATCTTTTGGCTAGAGAAAATCTAACTGATCATTTAGAGGCAAAAGATAAAACAAATAAAATCAGACAAAGACTTCTGAAAATTAGAGCTAAGAAAGTTATTTTGGCCACAGGTGCTTTAGAAAGACCCTTGATATTTAATAATAATGATAGACCAGGAATAATGCTTTCATCTGCTGTTAAAAAATATAGTGAATTTTATGGAGTTGCTTGTGGTAATAAAAATGTATTTTTTACTAATAATGATAGTGCTTACGAAAGTGCTTTATCACTATATAACAAAGGTATAAATGTTGAGGCAATTATTGATATAAGAGAACAATCTGAAAGTAAAATTGTTAAAAAAATAAAAGAAACAGGTATTAAAATTTACTGGTCACACTCGATTGTTGATACAGCTGGTTATAAAAGACTAAATAGTGTTTCAATCATGAAACTATCTAATGATGGTACTTCAGTTACTGGAAGTAAAATTTCTATTTCATGTGATTGCTTAGGTGTTGCTGGCGGCTGGACACCTGCTGTACATTTATATACACAATCAGGAAGCAAACTTAAATTTGATGAAGAAAAAAAAGTTTTCTTACCAAATCAGAGCACATCTGAACAAATAAGTGTAGGGTCTTGTGGTGGAGATTTTAAAATTGATGAAATCATTAAAAATTTAAATCATAAGCTTAAAGATAATCTAAATATTAAAGAAACTGATTTAGATAATATTAAAGTTGAAATTGATCAGGAAAATTCAAAAAGAAATATTTGGTTACTACCATCTGATAAACCTTTCGGGAAAACTAAACCATTTGTAGATTATCAAAACGATGCAACTGCTAAAGATATAAAATTAGCATTAAGAGAGGGTTTTAGATCTATTGAGCATGTTAAAAGATACACGACTACCGGTATGGGAACAGATCAAGGTAAACTAGGAAATATGCATGCATTAGGAATAATTGCAGATACTGCTGGCGTTAAAATGGGAGAATTAGGAACCACTACTTTTAGACCTCCTTATACACCATTAACATTTGGAACTATTGTAGGTCGAAATGTAGGAAAGTTTTTTGATATTTTTAGAAGAACGCCAATGAATGATTGGCATGTTGAAAATAAAGCTGAATTTGAAAATGTCGGTCAATGGAAGAGAGCATGGTACTACCCTATTAACGGAGAAACTATGCATCAAGCAGTTCAAAGAGAAAGTAAAGCTGCTAGAGAAAGTGCTGGTATACTGGATGCCTCTACTCTTGGTAAAATTGATATTCAAGGAAGTGATGCCTCTGAATTCTTAAATAGAGTTTATACAAATGCTTGGTCAAAATTAGCTATAGGAAAATGTAGATATGGCCTAATGCTAAATGAGGATGGTATGGTTTATGATGATGGAGTTACAACAAGATTAGGTGAAAATCATTACATCATGACCACAACAACTGGTGGAGCAGCAAATGTTTTAGGTAAACTTGAAGACTATCTTCAAACAGAATGGCCTGAGCTTGATGTTTACTTAACCTCTGTAACAGATCATTATGCTACAGCTAGTTTGTGTGGACCTAATAGTAAAAAAATTCTTAAAAAAATAATTCCTGATTTAGATTTGTCAGATGAAAATTTTCCTCACATGTCATTCAAAGAAGCAAATATTGGAAGCATTCAGTGCAGAATAATGAGGATTAGTTTTACTGGTGAGCATAGCTACGAAATCAATGTTCAAGCAAGTTATGGTAAAGATTTATGGAAAAAATGCATGGAGGCAGGTCAAGAGTTTAACATTACTACTTATGGAACTGAGACAATGCACTTATTAAGGGCAGAAAAAGGTTTTATCATTGTTGGTCAAGATACAGATGGAACAATGACACCTATCGATCTTCAAATGGATTGGATAGTAAGCAAGAAGAAATACGATTTCATAGGAAAAAGATCTCTTTATAGATCTGATACAATGAGAGAAGATAGAAAGCAATTAGTAGGTTTATTAACTGATGATCCAAATATTGTTTTAGAAGAAGGAGCGCAAATAGTTTCTGAGTTAAATCAAAGTCCGGTTGAAATGCTTGGACATGTAACATCAAGTTATTTCAGTCCAAATCTAAAGAAATCAATAGCCCTTGCAGTAGTTAAAGGTGGAAAAATTATGATGGGAAAAAAACTTTTTGTGCCCATGGAAAATAAAAATATTAATGTCACTGTTGTGAATCCAGTATTTTATGATGAGAAAAATGAGAGGTTAAATGCTTAACTATAATTCAGTTATTAAAAATGAAATTAAGCAAGAAAGTATTTCTGTAAAGGAAATCTTTCCAGTAACAAAAATTAATTTGAGAGGTAAAAAAAGAGAATTTTTAACAAATGTTGGTAAAAATCTTAATATGATCTTGCCTACAGAAGCAAATACTTCAACAACGAGTGATAAATTAACAGCAATATGGCTTAGTCCAGACGAATGGATGATAATATCAAATGAGCTGGCAAGTAAAGACACTAACAAATCCGATCTATATGAAATGTTATTTAATAGTATTTCAAAAAAAAATTTAGGTGCAGTTATAGATGTAACAGATCAATTTGTTCAATTAGAACTTAAAGGTGAAAATGTCTATGAAATCTTTTCAGCAGGATCTCCCTTTAATTTTAATGAATTTAAAGAAAAAAAAGGGTCAACAACTCAGACAGTTTTAAATCATGTAGATGTAATTCTGCACCATAAAGATGAAAATATTTTAAATCTGTTTGTTAGAAGATCTTTTGCTGAACACCTTTTCTCATGGATTGAAGACTGTGCTTCAAGATTATAAACTTATTTTTTTCTTCTAAAGTCCCATGGCATTTCAAATTTACCTTGCCAAAGGCCTTTTTTTTCATTTTTAGCATTAATTTCGTTTGATATATATTTTTTTGAGTATTTTCTATAAGCTACTGCATAACCGTTTGAAACTAGCCAAGAATTCAGATTTAAATTTCTTTTATAACATTCTCCAATAAATCTTTTGTATCTATCAACATCCAAAATTTTACAAGTTATTACTTTGTTATTTATTTTTTTTTGTAATTTTTGAGTTGAAATTTTTCCACATGGATAATCTTTAGTAAAAGTAAAAAAAATTATTGTTAGATATGGTTTTTTACACATTTGCTTGAATTCAGGTGCATCAATTCCGTATAATCTTATCTTTTTTGAATTTATTTTTATTGTATCACCATCAATAATTTGAGCATTTCCAGAAATTTCTTTAATTTCTTCAGACCTAACATCGTTATATGTGAGAATAAAAAAAATTGAACAAATTATAATTAAAATTATCGCTTTTCTTTTTGTAAAAAACATACTTAAACAATATTAAATATTAGCTAATTTATGTTTAATATAATATTTGACATAAAAAAGTAACATCAATGATATCAACCATTGAAAGATAGCCCAAATATAAAAAAAAGTTTTAAAATCTGCATTTAAATACTTTGCAATGTAAAAAGATAAAACTGGTACTATAACATTTCTGGCAATATTATTAACCATGGCTTTTTCAGATTTTTTTAAAGCCATAAAGAACCCATTTGATAAGAAAAATATTGGATAAGCAGGTAAAATAAATGCTGAAATCTTAAGGTACATCGAGCCATGCATAATTACCTCTGGGCTTGAAGAAAAGAATTTAGGAACAATGTCAGCACTTATAAAAATAACTACACCTGCGATTAACATTATAATTAGACCGTATTTTATTGAAGTAAAATAGGATTGCTCCACTCTATCGTAATATTTTGCTCCAATATTTTGAGCTATTATAGAAATTATTGCTGTATTAATTCCTAATATTGGTAACAAAACTACTTGCTCAATTCTTGTAGCAGATCCATACCCTGCTACAGCATATTCACCAAATAACCCAACATATGTAAAAACAATTGTTGCAGCAATAGAATACCCTAATATGGCAATTGTAATTGGCATTGATTGAAAAAAAATATTTTTTAAGAAAAAAAATTTAGCTTTGAAATGGTCTAAAGTTATTTGTTTAATTCTTTGATTATTTAATATTTTTATCAAAATAACCAAGCAAGCTACAAATTGAGCAATTAAAGTTGCTATCCCAATACCAGTTATTCCTAATGGTGGTATAAATAAAAAACCAAATATAAAAATTGGATTTAAAATAATGTTTAAGAAAAAAGAAAATATTAGAACATTTCTGTAAGTTTTAGTGTCTCCTTCTGCGTGTAAAAATGAATTTAAAGCTACTACTAAAATAAATAATATCGTACCTAAAAAAATTACATTTATATATTTAAGTCCAAGAATTGTTACTTCTTGAGAGGAATTCATTAATAAGAATATCTTTTCACCAAAAGCAAATCCTAAAATAGATACAACTATCGAGATTATAATCGAATAAATGATTACATTTCCAAAATAACTTAAAACATTTTTTTCGTTTTTTTCTCCGATACTACTGCCAATCAATGATGTTCCTGCTACGGTAACTCCAATGGATGTCGCAATAATCAAAAAATATATCGGAAAAGACTTGCTCAAAGCTGATAAGGCTTCTGGCGATATTTTTCCTGCATAAAAAGTATCTACGATTGTATAAAGTGTTTGGAATAAGGTTCCTACACTTGCTGGTACAGCAAGTTTTCTTACTAACAACGAAACATCATCTTTCAATAAATTCATTAATTTAAGATTTATTAATACTCTTTTTGGAAGATATGTCTTTTTCCTGCTTCTTTAGCAAGATTAATTTGTTTTTGTCTCATCCTAAATCTTGATTTTTGATGATCTGTTAGATTGTCGTGACAATTTGGACATGAAACACCCTCTTCATATTTTTTTGATTTTTTGTCCTTACGAGATACAGGTTTCCTACAACCGCTACACATTGAGTAAGAACCAACTTTTAGACCATGTTTTAAACTAATCCTGTTATCAAAAACAAAGCATTCACCTTTCCATAAACTTTTTTTCTTATTTGTCTTTTTAAGATAATTTAAAATTCCACCACTTAACTGATAAATGTTATTAAACCCTTTATTCTCCAAATATACAGATGCCTTTTCACAACGAATTCCACCAGTACAAAACATAGCTATAGGTTGATTTTTTTTTAATTTTTTTAGATATTTTGGAAAATCTCTAAAGTTATCAACATCAGGATTGATTGCTCCCTTAAATGTTCCAACATCGTACTCAAATGGTTTTCTCGCATCTATAAGAACAGTGTCCTTTTCTTTAATCAGCTTATTCCATTTGATTGGATCTACATGGCTATCTTTTTTCTTTATTCTTTTATTTAAAGTTAAATTCATAGGAACAACTTCATTTTTAACTTTAACTTTAGGTTTGTGAAACGGTTGGAATAAACTTTTAGAGACATTACTGCTATTAAATTCTTTAAATTTAAGAGTTCTTTTTAAATTATTAATTGTGAATTTAATGTCTGCAGCTTTACCCGAGATAGTTCCATTTACCCCTTCTTTAGAGATAATTATCGTACCTCTAATGTTTTTCTTTTTTAAAGTTTCAAGCAAAACTTTTTGATTTTTCTTTAGATAAGAAATTTTGACAAATTTATAAAAACCAACTACTTCAAACATTATAATTTTCTACAAACAGTCATACCATCACCAAGAGGAATTATTAACTTTTCAACCCTTGTATCCTTTGAGATATGACTATTAAACTCTTTAATATTTTTAGTAAATTTATCATTATTGTTTTCATTCACAACTTCTCCATACCATAAAACATTATCAATGATTATTAGACCATTTTTGTTCAATAATTGTAAAGAACGTTCATAGTATTTAATGTAATTCATTTTATCAGCATCAATAAAAACTAAATCAAACTTTTCATTTTTAATTTCATCTAAACTTTCTAAAGCAGGTTTAATTAATGTTTTTATTTTATGATCTTGATTAGCTTTTTTAAAAAAATCTATTGCAACTTTATTAGTTTCTTCATTTTTATCTAAAGCAATTATTTTGCCATCATCTGATAATGCCAAAGCCATAGATAACGTACTTAATCCTGTAAATGTACCTATCTCTAAAATTTTTTTGATATTTGAAATTTTTATAATTAAATGCAGAAATTGACTTTGTGAAATTGATATTTGCATTCTTTTGATATCACCAAGAGAAGTGTTGTAATCAATTATTTCTTTTTGGACTGGATGTAAATTAAATCCATGACTTAAAATATACTCTTGGAGTTCTTTAGTTATATTTAGGTCTGAACCCATAAATTCTAAAGTTTTTTCTTTAAAATCTCATTAACTAATTGAGGATTTGCTTTTCCACCAGAAACTTTCATTACTTGACCTACAAAGAAACCAAATAATTTAACTTTACCTGATTTATATTCGGTAGCTTTGTCTCTGTTATCATCAATAACCTTATCTATCAGTGCCTCAAGTGCTTTTGGATCACTCTCTTGTTTTAAACCTTTTTCTTCAACAATTTTTTGAGGATCTTTGTCACCTTCCATCATTTGTTCGAAAACTGTTTTTGCAATTTTTCCAGAAATTGTTCCATCTTTAATTAAATTAATTAATTTTGATAAGTTGCCTGCGCTTATAGGGCTTTCAGTTATTTCTAAATTTTTTTCATTTAAGGCTGCAAATAATTCTCCAATTATCCAATTTGTTGCAAGTTTTACATCCGATTTCTTAATTACATTTTCAAAGTAATTTGACGTTTCAATATCAGAAACTAAAATATTTGCTTCGTAAGGTGATAGTTTGAATTTTTCTATAAACCTTTTTTTCTTTTCATCTGGTAGCTCTGGAATTTCTGATTTTAAGTTTTCAATAAAATCATCTGAAACTTCTAATGGCAATAAGTCTGGATCTGGAAAATATCTATAATCATGAGCATCCTCTTTTGATCTCATTGATCTAGTTTCATTCTTTTTAGTATCAAAAAGTCTTGTTTCTTGATCAATCGTTTGACCATCCTCGATTAAATCAACTTGCCTGTTAGCCTCGTATTCAATTGCCATCTGCATGAACTTTATTGAGTTAACATTTTTAATCTCACATCTAGTTCCAAACTCTTTTGAACCTTTTTTTCTAACAGATACATTTACATCTGCTCTCAAAGATCCTTCCTGCATGTTTCCATCGCAAGTTCCTAAATATCTCATTATAGATCTTAATTTTTTAATATATGCATTTACTTCATCTGGGGATCTTAGGTCGGGTTTACTTACAATTTCCATTAAAGCCACACCTGATCTATTTAAATCTACAAAAGTATTTTTAGGATCTAGATCATGAATGCTTTTACCCGCATCTTGTTCCAAGTGTAATCTTTCTATACCTACCTCTTTTTGTCCATCTGGCATATCAAGTATTATCTTGCCCTCACCTACAATTGGATCTTTGAATTGTGAAATTTGATACCCCTGAGGTAAGTCAGCATAAAAATAATTTTTTCTATCAAAGACAGATCTCTTATTGATTTTAGCTTTTAAGCCAATTCCTGTTTTAATAGCTTGTTTTACACAATACTCGTTTATTACTGGCAACATTCCTGGAAATGCTGCATCAACTAAACTTACTTGAGTATTTGGCTCAGCTCCAAATTTGGTCGGAGACGTTGAGAATAATTTTGACTCCGATGTAACTTGTGCATGAACTTCTAAACCAATGACAACTTCATATTGATTATCATGTCTATTAATTATATATTCAGATTTGTTCTTACTCACTAAATCCACCAATCAGTAATATTGTTTTTAAAATTAATTTTTTCTTCCATAGCATATGCAATGTTTAAGATATTTTGTTCATCAAAAGCTTTACCAATTATCTGTAATCCTAATGGGTAACCTTTAGCATCATGGCCTGCAGGTATAGAAATTCCTGGTAAACCTGCTAAATTTACAGGAACAGTAAATATGTCGTTTAAATACATTGAAACTGGATCATTTGTTTTTTCACCAATTTTAAACGCTGAACTTGGAGTAGATGGGGTTAGAATTGCATCTACTTTTTTATAAGCATCATCAAAATCATTTTTAATAAGTTTTCTTACTTTTTGAGCTTTAAGGTAATAAGCATCATAATATCCTGAAGATAAAACATAAGTTCCGATCATTATTCTTCTTTGAACTTCGGCACCAAATCCTTCAGATCGTGTTTTTTCATACATATCAATAAGATTTTCCCCTTCTGCTCTAAAACCATATTTAACACCGTCGTATCTGGCCAAATTAGATGAAGCCTCTGCTGGTGCTACGATGTAATAAGTAGGTAGTGCGTAATTAGTGTGAGGTAGAGATATATCGATAATCTCAGCACCACAATCTTTTGCATATTCAATACCTTTTTTCCAAAGGTCTTCAATTTCCTTAGGCATGCCATCTACTCTATATTCTTTGGGTATTCCTATTTTTTTACCTTTAATATCTTTTGTTAATTCTTTGCTGTACTCCTTCCTTTTAAAGTCTATTGATGTAGAATCTTTTTCATCATAAGTACTAATAACTTCCTGTAACAATGCACAATCTTTAACATTTTGCGCCATTGGACCAGCTTGATCTAAAGATGATGCAAATGCTACAATTCCGTATCTAGAGCAACTACCATAAGTAGGTTTTAATCCGACAGTTCCAGTAAATGAAGCAGGCTGTCTTATAGATCCACCTGTATCTGTTCCAATAGTTATTGGTGTTAATTGAGCTGCTACAGCAGAAGATGATCCACCAGAGGATCCTCCTGGAACTAAATTTTTATCAATTGGGTTTTGTACATTACCAAAAAAACTAGTTTCATTAGATGAGCCCATTGCAAATTCATCACAATTTAATTTACCCATTAAGATAGCTCCTTCATTCCAAATGTTTTGTGTGACTGTTGACTCGTATGTTGGAATGAAGTTATTTAAAATCTTACTTCCTGCCGTAGTTTTTAAATCTTTTGTACAAAATAAATCTTTTACTGCCATTGGTATACCAGGCAATTTTAGATCAAGATTAGGTTTTTCATCAAACTTTTTTGCTTTATTTAAAGCATTCGCATAATCTTCGGTTATATATGCATTTAATTCTTTTGATTTTTCTGATCTTTCAACAAATGCTTTAGTAACTTCACTTGAGGAAAGTTTTTTTCCTTTTATATTTTCTACTAACTCAGATAATGATTGTTTAGTTATATCTGACATTATTCAATTACCTTTGGTACTACAAAATAATCTTCATTTTCCTTAGGAGAATTTTTTATTACTTGATCTCGTAAGTTTTTACTTTTTACTTCATCTGATCTTAATTTTAGAGTTGTTTCAGCAACAGAAGTTAATGGTTCAACATTGTCAGTTTTTAATTCGTTAAGTTTTTCAATAAAATCGAAAATTGAATTTAAATCTCCTGCAAGTTTCTCTGCTTTTTTCTCATCTACAGAAATTCTTGATAGTTTAGATATGTGCTTTATTGTTTTAAGATCGATGCTCATATGGTATTTAAGTATGTCGCAAACTATCACTTAAGTTTAAAATATACAATATGATCACTATTGAAGAATTCAAAAAAAAACAGTCTGAAACCTCTAGATTGATTGGTTTAGATCTTGGTTCAAAAAGAATCGGTGTATCAATTTGTGACGAAAAACAGTCAATAGCCACACCTTTTAAAACGATCAATAGAACCAATAATGATGATCTAATCAACGAATTAAAAAAAATAATAGAGGAAAACAATATTAAAGGAATTATCATTGGATATCCAATTAACATGGATGGTTCATTAGGTCCTTCTGCTCAATCAGTAAGTGATGTATCTAAAAATATAGACCAAAATATTCATGTAGAAGTTTGCTTATGGGATGAAAGACTTTCAACTGTTGGAGCATTTAATCTATCTAGTCAACTTGATGTTAATGTTTCTAAGCGTGAAAAAAACATAGATCAAAATGCAGCTGCATTTATTCTTCAAGGAGCTATAGATTATTTAAATAATTAATCCTTGCCATTTAGGGGCTTTATAGCTATAGAGTTAATTTTAATGGCAATTAAAACCAATAAAGCTATTAAAATCTCACAAAAACATCTGTTAGGTATCCAAGATTTATCAGTTAATGATATTAATTATATCCTGGATGAGTCAGAAGCTTTCATAAAATTAAATCAGAGTAAAAATAAAAAAATTGATGTATTAAGAGGTAAAACACAAATAAATTTATTCTTTGAGCCATCAACTAGAACTCAAAGCTCATTTGAACTTGCTGGAAAAAGACTTGGTGCGGATGTTATGTCAATGAATATGGGTAACTCTGCAATTAAAAAAGGTGAAACTTTGATTGATACGGCAATGACCTTAAATGCAATGCATCCTGATATAATTGTGATCAGACATCAAGACTCTGGTGCATGTAATCTATTATCTCAAAAAGTTAATTGTGTCGTATTAAATGCTGGTGATGGTAGACGCGAACACCCTACTCAAGCATTATTAGATGCATTAACAATTAGAAATCGAAAAAAAAAAATTCAAGGATTAAAAATAGCAATATGTGGAGATATACTTCATTCAAGAGTGGCTAGATCAAATATTTACCTTCTTACAATGTTAGGAGCAGAAGTAAATATAATTGCACCATCCAATCTTATGCCAAAAGAAATTGAAAAGTTTGGTGTTAACACTTTTACTGATATGAAAAAGGGTCTCAAAGATTGTGATATTGTAATGATGCTTAGATTACAAAATGAAAGAATGACCAGTTCATATCTTTCATCGAATAGAGAATACTATGAATATTATGGGTTAACACCAGATAAACTTGATCATGCAAAATCAGATGCTTTAATTATGCATCCTGGTCCAATGAATAGAGGAATTGAAATTGATACAAGATTAGCTGATGACATAAACAAAAGTGTAATTAAAGAACAAGTTGAATTAGGTGTTGCTGTAAGAATGGCATGTTTAAAAATATTTTGCGAATAAATGAAAAAACAATACTTTATAAATGCAAACATTGTAGATCCTCATAATTCCATAAACGAAAATGGTGGATTAATAATTGGAGAAGATGGAAAGATAGAAGCAATTGGAAAAAAGGTAAATACAAATAATTTACCAACTAGAGAAAAACCTACTGACTTAAAGGGTAAATATGTATTTCCTGGTATAGTGGATATGAGAGTTTTTGTAGGCGAGCCAGGATATGAATATAAAGAAAATTTTAGGACTTTAAGTAATGCAGCATTGTCTGGTGGAGTAACTTCAGTCGTAACCATGCCTAATACAGATCCAATTATAGATAATGTATCAATTGTAGATTTTTTAAAAAGAAGAGGACGTGATAAGTCTAAAATAAATATCTTTCCTTGCGCTTCATTAACTCAAAACACTGATGGCACCAATATGACTGAATTTGGGTTACTAGCTAAAAAAGGAATTATTGCTTTTACTGATGGAGTAAAAACAATTCAAAATACTAGACTTATGTCTAGAATTATGAATTCGGCTAAAGATTTGGGATGTCTTATAATGCAACATGCTGAAGATTACGATCTAGCTAAAAATGGAATGATTAATTCAGGTATTATTGCAACAAAACTAGGCTTATCAAGCATACCAGATATTGCTGAAAGAATTATAATTGAAAGAGATCTTACTCTCCTAGAAAAAACTAAATGTCGATATCATATATCTCAACTATCAGCAGGAAAATCTGTGGATATAATTAAGGAACGTAAACAAAATGTTAAATTTACTTGCGGTGTATCAATAAATAATCTCTCATTAAATGAAAATGATATTGGAGATTTTAGAACATTTTTAAAATTATCCCCTCCACTGAGAAGAGAAGAAGATCGAGAAGCTTTAGTTCAAGGATTAAAAGACAAAACTATTGATGTAATTGTTTCTGACCATAAACCTGAAGATGAAGAATCTAAAAGATTAACTTTTGCTCAAGCTGCAACAGGTGCATCTGGTATTGAAACATTATTGTCTTTAAGTTTGGAATTATTTCATAACGGATCTGTAAAACTTGAAACTATCATTCAAGCATTAACATCTAACCCAGCAAAAATATTAAATATAAATAAAGGAAACCTGTCTATTGGAAATGATGCAGATTTTTGCATAGTGGATATCAATAAACCATGGATTGTAAAAAAAGAAAATTTAATCTCTAAATCTAAAAATACTTCGATTGAAGATAAGAAACTTCAAGGAAAAGTAACCAATACATTTGTAAAAGGTATAGAATTATTTAAAATATAAAAATGGAACTTTTTATAATAGGTATAATCTCATACCTAATGGGATCAATTCCTTTTGGATTAATTTTAACTAGAATATTTTTAAAAAAAGATATTAGAGATATAGGCTCTGGTAATATTGGTGCAACAAATGCTCTAAGAACTGGTAATAAACTAATTGGTTATTCCACACTAATACTTGATGTATTAAAAGCAGTAATACCTGTTCTATACGTAAAAATTAATTTCCCTGATGCAGTATATATATCAGCTTTATTCGCTTTTATAGGTCATGTGTTTCCTGTTTGGTTAAAATTTAAAGGTGGCAAAGGTGTAGCTACATATGTTGGAATACTTTTTTCTTTAAATATTATTTATGGTTTAGTCTTTGGAATTTGTTGGTTAATAATTTTTATTATTTCTAAATATTCATCTTTAGCTTCCTTGATAGGATCACTCTCTATACCAGTTTATATTTTAATTTTGGAAGGTTTAGAAAATGTATTTTTTTACGTAATAATGTTTATTTTAATATTTTTTACCCACAGAGAAAATATTAAACGCTTGAAAAATAAAGAAGAAACTAAGACAAAAATTTATTAATTTGACTATCAAACTCTTTTGAGTAGTTTGTTATTTTATGAATCTAGTCATAGTTGAAAGCCCTGCTAAAGCGAAAACAATTAATAAATATTTAGGTGATAACTACACCGTTTTAGCTAGCTATGGTCATATTAGAGATCTTCCTTCAAAAAATGGATCTGTTGATCCTGATCAAAATTTTAAAATGGAGTGGGAAGTTGATAGTTTTTCAAAAAAATATTTAAAAGAAATTACTGATGCTGCGAAAGATTCTTCAAAAATAATTCTTGCTACTGACCCAGATCGTGAGGGTGAAGCAATAGCATGGCATGTAAAAGAATATTTAGATGAAAAAAAACTTTTAAAGGATAAAGAAATTGAACGTGTGGTATTTAATGAAATAACAAAAAAAGCCGTCACGCACGGGATCGAAAATCCAAGACAGATAGAACCTCTGTTAGTCGATGCCTACATGGCTAGAAGAGCATTAGATTATTTAGTTGGATTTAATATTTCTCCAATACTATGGACAAAATTACCTGGTTCTAAATCTGCTGGCAGAGTTCAATCTGTTGCACTAAAATTGATCACTGAAAGAGAACATGAAATTGAATTATTCAAACCTGAAGAGTTTTGGACTTTAAGTATTAATTTTCAGGATAAAAACAAAAGCAAAATTACAGCAAGTATTTCTCAACTTGATGGAGAAAAAATTGAAAAATTCTCATTTAAAAATAAAGATCAAATTGAAAAGGCAATTTCAAATATTAAGACCAAAAAATTTAACATAACTGATATTTCTTCAAAAGTTGTTAGCAGAAATCCTTCAGGACCCTTTACTACTTCAACACTTCAGCAAGTTGCTTCTAGTAGACTGGGTTTTGGTGCATCAAGAACAATGCAAATAGCACAAAAACTTTATCAAGGAATAGAAATTGAGGGAGATACAGTTGGATTAATTACTTATATGAGAACAGATGGAACTAATTTATCAGCTGATGCTGTCTCTGATTTTAGAAATTTTATTAAAAAAAAATATGGTAACGAATACTTACCAGAAAATCCAAATAATTACTCAGGAAAAAAAGCAAAAAATGCTCAGGAAGCGCATGAGGCAATAAGACCAACTGATATTAATAGGAATCCAGATTCTGTTAAAAAATATTTAAGTTCTGACCAGCAAAAATTATACTCTTTAATTTGGTCTAGAGCTTTATCGTCTCAAATGGAAACAGCAAAATTTGATAGAAATACTATAACGATTGAGTCTGAAGACGGTAAAACTATATGTAAATCAAGCGGATCAGTTTTGAAATTTGATGGATTTTTAAAAGTTTATTCAAATCAAAGCAAAGATGATGATGAGCAAATTTTACCTGAGATGTCAAAGGGACCGATTAATATAGAGGCTCTAATTGATGAACAACATTTTACCCAACCTCCCCCACGTTACTCTGAGGCAAGTTTGGTTAAAAAATTAGAAGAGTTAGGAATTGGTAGACCTTCAACTTATGCAAGTATAATTTCAACAATAGCAAATAGAGGTTATGCAGAAATAGTTAATAAAAGATTTTTCCCAACTGACAGAGGTAAATTAATTTCTGCATTTTTAGAAAAACTATTTTCAAAGTATGTAGATTATAACTTCACAGCTGGTCTAGAGGATCAGCTAGATGAAATAACTTCTGGAAAAGAAAGTTGGTTAAAAGTTCTAGAGATGTTTTGGAAAGACTTTAATAGCAATGTTTCAGAAGTAAAAGAAAAAAGGACCAGAGAAGTTTTAGATCTTTTAAATGAAAGTTTGGGAGCATTAATATTTGACACTGATAAAGAAGGAAAGATAGTTAGAAAATGTCAGGTGTGCGATACTGGTTCACTGAGTTTAAAAAATAGTTTTAGAGGAGGTGCTTTTATTGGATGTTCAAACTATCCAGAATGTAAATTTACAAGACCACTATCAAAAGCTAAAGCGGCTGCTCAGTCACAACTAGCGGAACCAAAGTTTCTTGGAAAACACGAAAATGGAAATGATATTTTTCTAAAAAATGGAAGATTTGGTCCTTATCTTCAGTATGAGAAAGTTCTCGAGGAAAATATTGAGGAAGAACAACCTAAAAAAAGAAAAAAAACCAATAAAAAGAAACTTGAGGTAAATGAACTATTGAAAAATGTATCTATACCAAAAGGAATTGAATTAGAAAGTATTGACATAAATAAAGCAAAATTTCTATGTTCGTTACCTAAATCATTGGGCGTAAATCCAGAAAATCAAAAAGAAATTACCTTAAATACAGGTAGATTTGGACCATATTTAAAATGTGAAAATAAATCAGCAAGATTAGAAAATGTAGAAGAAATTTTTTCTATAGGTTTAAATAGAGCTATTACATTAATAGCTGAAGCAAAACCTGGAAGAATGTCCTCATCAATAATAAAAGATTTGGGAGAACATCCAGAAGATAAAAAGCCAGTCCGAATCATGAAAGGTCAGTATGGACCCTACATTAAATATAAATCTCTGAATGCAACAATACCAGAGGAAAAAGACCCAGTAGAGCTAACAATGGAAGAGGCTCTTATACTAATTGAGAAAAGAAGAGAATACGATAAAAATAAAAAATCTAAAAAAAAGAAAAAATGAATATACTTAAAACAATAATTTCAGTTTTATTCATTTCTTTATTTAGTTTAACATTTTCATATGCTGAGGATTGTTCAAAATATGATAAGCTAAGTAAAGAATATGCAAAATGTACATCTGATAAATTAAAAAATGAAACCTCAAAAAAAGCAGAGGAAATAAAATCTAAAACTGCAAAAAAGATAGAACTAGGTAAAAAAAAATTAAAGAACTTTAATTTAAAAGAAAAGCTTAATAAATTTAAAAATAGCAAAACACATAAGGAGTTTACTGAAAAATAAAATGGATTTTGAAAATAAAATTAAAGAATTAAAAATTAAACTTCCAGAAGCAAAACCACCTGTTGGATCTTATGTTGCAACAAAAATTGTTGGTAATTTACTTTATATTTCTGGACAGATTTCTATTTCAGAAAATGGCGAATTAATAAAAGGAAAAGTTGGAAAAGATTTATCTGTAGATGATGGCTACAAAGCAGCTCTAAGATGTGGCTTAAGCATTATATCTCAAGCAAAAGTAGCTTGTGGTGGAAATCTTTCTAAAATTAAATCATGCGTAAAATTAACTGGTTTTGTTAATTCGACTGATAACTTTACAGACCAACCAAAAGTAATTAATGGTGCGTCTGATTTAATCTCTTCTGTTTTTGGTGAAGCAGGCATGCATACAAGAGCAGCGGTAAGTACAAACAGCTTACCTCTTGGTGTATCAGTTGAAGTTGATGCAATTTTTGAGTTAAATTAAATTATCTTCCAATACCAAAATATTTAAAACCAAGTTTCTTTACTTTATCTGGTGAATAAATATTTCTCATATCGTAAATAATAAGTTTTTTATTTTTTGAATATTTTTTGAAATTTATTGATTTAAAATCATTCCATTCTGTGTGTATAATTACAATATCTGATCCTGTGATTGATTCCTCTATTGAATTAGAACATTCAACATTTTTTAATTTTTTAAATTCTTTTTTTGATCCAGTGGGATCATAATATTTAATTTTAGCACCTTTTTTTGATAAGAATGGAATTAATTTAAGGCTAGACGAGTCTCTCATATCATCAGTATTTGCTTTAAAAGTTACACCTAAAAAAGATACAACTTTATTTTTAATTTTATTATTCAAAATAAAACTAACTCTTTTTGATAATAAATCAGATCTTAAATCATTAGATCTTATAACAGTTTTTACAACTGACAAATTAGTTTTGAATTTATCAGCAGTTGAAACTAAAGCTTTAGTATCTTTTGGAAAACATGAGCCACCGTATGCAGGTCCAGCTCTTAAAAATCTGCTACCAATTCTTTTATCCAGTCCAATTCCTATTGAGATATCCTCAATGTCTATACCAGTTTTTTCACATAAATTTGATATTTCATTTATAAAGGTAATCTTTGTTGCTAAAAAAGCATTCGAAGCATATTTAATTAATTCTGCTGCTCTTCTTTTTGTGGATACAAATTTGGCACCTTTTGAAATTAATGGCGAATATAAACTTTTTAAAATTCTCTGGGTTTTGCTATCATTTGATCCTACTACCACTCTATCAGGATAAATAAAATCTCTTATAGCCTCACCTTCTCTTAAAAATTCAGGATTTGATACTACAGAAAAAAATTTTTTATTTACTTTTTTTGATATAATTTTTTCAATCTCATCACCTGTTGTTACTGGAACAGTCGATTTATTGATTATAATTTTAAATTTATTAATAGATTTAGATATTTCTTTTGCAGCAGCATATACTTGACTTAAATCAGCGCTATTATTATTTTTTTTGGTTGGTGTACCTACGCATATAAAAATAATATCTGATTTTTTCACCGACTCTTTTAGATTAATTGAAAAATTCAGTCTTTTATTTTTATAGTTTTTTAAAACTAATTCATCTAAACCAGGTTCGTAAATAGGAATTATACCTTTTTTTAAATTATTAATTTTTTTTATGTCCTTATCAACACATATTACATCGTTACCTAAATCAGAAAAACAGACTCCGCTTACTAAACCAACATAACCTGTACCAATCATGCATAATTTCATATTTTTCCTATTTCATTTGAAGAGTTGACATAGCCTCTCATTGTTCCACAATCAAGATACTTACCTTCAAAATTATGAGCTATAAATTTTTCTTTATCGTTTATTAACAGCTGTATTGCGTCGGTAATATGTATCTCTTTACCATTGGAGGGTTTAAGAGATTTAATTTTTTTAAAAATAGTTCGTGGTAAAATATATCTTCCAATAACAGCATTGTTAGATGGAGCTTTATTTGCTAATGGTTTTTCAACTACACCGTCAATAATATAATTTCTTTTATTTAATTTTTTATTAATTTTATATATCCCCCATCTTGAAACATTATTTTTTTTTACTTTCATTGATGCCATCACCGATGCTTTATATTTTTTATGAACATTGATCATAGACTTCGAACAATTTTTTTTAATTATTAAATCGTCGGGTAACAACATTAAAAAATATTTGTTTTTAATATATTTTTGAGTTTTAAGGACGGCATCACCTGTGCCCTTAGGAATGTTTTGAAATACAAATTTAATTTTATTTTTATATTTTAGTATCTTTTTATATTCATTAATTATTCTAGGGTCTTTCTTTTTTTTTATAATATTTTTATAAAACTGATCACTATAAAAATATTTTTTTATCATTAATTTTTTTGTGGAGATGATAAATATAATCTCTTTAACACCTGCTTCAATACATTCATCAAGAATATATTCAATTCCTGGCCTTCCATTTATAGGTAGAAGCTCTTTAGCAAAAACACTTGTTAAAGGTAGTAACCGAGTTCCGAGTCCAGCTAAAGGAATAATTGCTTGTTTAATCATTTAAATGTTTTACTTATTAAATATTTTTATACAAATGAAAATTTTAATAAACAATACATCATTATTTGAATCATTGAGGCCATTTAATGACCTGGGCTTTGTTCCTACAATGGGTGGAATACATAAAGGTCATTTAGCGCTGATAAATAAATCAAACAAACTTTGTAAAAAAACAGTTGTAAGTATTTTTGTTAATCCAAAACAATTTAATAACAAAAAAGATTTAAAATCCTATCCACGAAATATCAAAAAAGATTTAAAAATTCTTAAAAAAAGCAAAAAAGTTGATTTTGTTTATATTCCTAAATTTAAAGACATATACGAAGATAAAAAAAAATCAAAAATTACATTGAGTAAAAAAGATAAAATTTTGTGTGCTAAATTTAGAAAAGGTCATTTTGAAGGTGTTTTAGATGTAATGAATAAATTAACTAAAATTGTGAAACCTAAAAAGATATTTATGGGAGAAAAAGATTTTCAACAGCTATATTTAGTAAAAAAAGAATTAGGAAAAAATTATAAAACTAAGGTTATTCCTTGCAAAACAGTTCGAGATAGAAATAATGTAGCACTTTCATCAAGAAACCTTCTTTTAAATAAATCTAATTTAATAATAGCAGCAAAAATTTATGAAAAACTAGTAAGTATAAAAAAATATATTAAAAATAAGAAAAATATTAGAACCTTTTTAAATCTTCAAAAAAAAGAATTAAAAAATAATTATAAAATTAAAATTGATTATTTAGAACTAAGAAATATAAAAAATTTAAAAATTTCTAATACAAATAAAAATTCAAGATTATTTATTGCTTATTATTTAAATACTGTCAGATTGATTGATAACCTATAATTTTATAAAAAATATGCCCCAACCCCTAAAAAAGAAACGAAACCAATTACATCTGTAATCGTCGTCACAAAAACACTTGATGCAATAGCTGGGTCAATATTCATTTTTTTAAGAGTAAAAGGAACAAGTATACCGAATAAACCAGCTATGATCATTGTTAGTACCATTGAGATTGCTATGATCAACGAAAGAATACTGTCTTGAAACCATAACTGAACAATTAAAGCACTTATTGCTGCAAATATAATTCCATTTAAAATACCAATAGAAAATTCTTTAAATACATTTGATGAAAAATTATTTTGAGTTAAATCATTTGTAGCTATAGTTCTTACTGTAACTGCAAGAGTTTGCATTCCAGCATTTCCACCCATCGAAGCTACAATCGGCATTAAGAAAGCTAATACTACCATTTGTTCAATGGTAGCTCCAAATAAACTAATACACCATGTTGCTAGAAAGGCAGTAAATAAATTAAGTAAAAGCCAATTGAATCTTCTCTTTGTTTTTTTTACAACCCCATCAGTGATTTCTTCATCTCCTACCCCTGCTAATCTTAAAGCATCTTCCTCAGCTTCCTCTTTCAAGACAGTTAAAACGTCATCATTCATTATCATACCAACTAATTTGTTGTTTTTGTCTACAACAGCGGCTGAATTTAAATTATAATTTTCAAACAAGTTAGCAACTTCCTCTTTATCCATTTCAACAGGAATTAATAATTGAGATTCTGACATAATTGTTGCCATTTTAGTGTCTCGAGGTGTTGTCAAAACTCTAGATGAAGGAACAGTACCTATTGGTTTAAAATCCTCATTGACAATAAAAATTTCTAAAAACTCTTCTGGTAAATCTTTATTTTCTCTTAAATAGTCAATTGTTTGACCTACAGACCAATTACTTGGTATAGCTGTAAATTCACGCTGCATAAGTCTGGCAGCGGTGTCTTCTGGATAGCTTAAGCTTTCTAATAAAGCAAATCTATCCTTTGGCGGTAAAGAACTAAGAATTGCATTTTTGTCCTCTTCAGGAACGTTTTCTAATATTGATATTGCATCATCTGACTCTAGACCCTTTAGAATACTAACTATAGACTCTGAAGATAGATAAGTAATAATTTCTGATTGTATGGACTCATTTAGTTCAACAAAAACCTCTGGATCAATATTGAAATTATTTAGTTTAATTAAACTTTCTCTATCCCCTTCGCTAAGGTGTTCGATAATATCTGCAGCATCAGCAGGGTGCATTTCATTAAATGAATTGGTAATAAATTGAGCATCATTGTTAGCTATTTTGCTAGTAACAACTCTTATATATTCTTTATTAAACTCAAAATTTACTTTTTTATCTTTAGTTTTTTTAGTTAAAGACATAAATCTACCTATAATTTAGATTTGCACTATTAATACATAATAAAGATAATACAAATTATAAATGAACATAGAGATCAAAAAGTCAATAAAACCAGTAAATTATTTTGATGCTATTAATATACTAGAGTCAAGATTAAAGGATTTATATGAAAATAATGAACAACAATTAATTTGGACTTTGGAGCATAATGAAATTTTTACAGCAGGAACTTCTTATAAAGAAAATGAGATTATTGATAAATCCATTAAAATATTAGAAACAAATAGAGGTGGTAAAATTACTTACCATGGTCCTGGTCAATTAATTTGTTATTTTGTTTTAGATTTAAGGAAAAAAAAAGATATCAGAAAATTTATAACGATTATCGAAAAAACAATAATTCAAACTTTAAAATTTTATAAAATAGAAGCATTTCCAGATAAAGATAATATCGGCATATGGTATAAAAATAATAATGAGGTTAAAAAAATTGCTGCCATAGGCATCAGGGTTAGTAAATGGATTGCCTATCATGGTTTTGCAATAAATATAAATAATGATCTAGAAAATTATAAAAAAATTATACCATGTGGTATTTCAGATAGAGGAGTAACTAATTTAAAAAATATTTTTGATCAGGATTACTCAAATCTAAGTGATTTATTAATTAAAAATTTTATTTCAAATTTGAAAATCTAAGTCTTTTAGATTTTAAAAGTTTTTTAAAATAATCAGGTAACAATGCTGAATAAGTATGTTTTATGTCGTTAATTTTAAATTTAATTTGATATGAATGTAGCATTAAATTTTTATTAATTCCTTTATTCGAATTTGATAATTTATATTTAGTATCTCCAAATATAGGATTTCCAACTGTATATAATTGTTTTCTTAACTGATGTTTTCGTCCAGTAATAGGTTTTAATTCTAATAAACTTGCTTCAGAATTTTTATCAATAACTGTGAAAATTGTTTTTGCTTTTTCAATTATTTTTTTTTCACCTTCATACCTAATTAAATCATCATCCCATACACCAGATTTTTTATTAATTTCGCCTTGGCAGATAGCTAAATAGGTTTTGTGTACTTTTCGTAATCTAAATAAAGAAGTAAGCAATTGAGCGCTCTCTCTGTTTTTGGCCATAATAAAAACTCCAGAAGTATCTTTATCCAATCTATGAACAGAATATGGTTTTGTTCCATGAAAGATTTCACTTTTAGCAAAAATATCAACTAGATTTTTTTTTGATTTAGTTCCACCTTGCACTGATATGCCTGATGCTTTGTTTATAACAACAAAATTTTCATTATTGTCAATAATTTGATCTTCATTTGATTTTACAATTTCTTTTGATGGTAAAAACTTAATTTTTTTTTGTTGAATTGTTTCTTTAAATT
This sequence comes from uncultured Pelagibacteraceae bacterium, assembly GCA_902596375.1. Taxonomy (GTDB): domain Bacteria; phylum Pseudomonadota; class Alphaproteobacteria; order Pelagibacterales; family Pelagibacteraceae; genus Pelagibacter. The sequence goes on along the minus strand of CACJTU010000001.1, from coordinate 120,586 downwards.
CAATGTTAAATATATTTATTTCATCTTTCGTTTTTACTTTAAAAGAGCTTTTAACTTTCTTTCCATTAATTTTTATTTTTCCTGTTCTTAAAAATTTTTCAATAAGGCCTTGTGGAATTTTACCAATTTTTAATCGTAACCATCTATCCAAACGCATATCATTACACGTTGAATCAACGATGTAAGATTTTTTCATGATTTAAGATTTAAGCTGTAGCTTGTTTTTTCTCTTCCGTTTTAGGAGACTCTTTAGTTTTGTCTTTTTTTGGTTTATCAACTCTCTTTGCTTCAACGTCTCTATCCACAAATTCAATTATTGCCATTGGGGCATTATCTCCATATCTAAATCCAGCTTTAATTATTCTTGTGTAACCACCTTTTCTATCTTGATATCTTTTAGAAAGTGTTTTTTTAACTTTATTAGCTGATTTAATATCTTGTAGTTTAGAAACTAACATTTTAGTGGTCTGTAAAGTTTCTTTTTTACCTAATGTTATTATTTTATCCGCTTGGGGTTTTAAAAATTTAGCTTTTGGCAAAGTAGTTTTAATCTGCTCATACTTAATCAAAGAATTAAGCATATTCTTCAGTAGAGCTTTTCTGTGCTCTGATGTTCTGTTTAATTTCTTATTTGCCAAGCCATGTCTCATTAAATTGCTTCCTCCAATTTCTTAGACATTTCCGCAATATTGTCTGGTGGCCAATTAGGAATTTCCATTCCTAAATATAAAGACATACCAGTTAAAACTTCTTTAATTTCATTTAATGATTTTCTTCCAAAATTGGGTGTTCTCAACATTTCACCTTCAGATTTTTGAACTAAGTCACCGATATAAATGATATTGTCATTTTTTAAACAGTTCATTGATCTAACTGATAACTCTAACTCATCTACTTTTCTTAGTAAATTTTTATTAAATTCAGGTTCAGTAGAAACTTCTTTTACAGGAGCTTCAACTGGTTCATCAAAGTTTACAAACATTTTAAGCTGATCTTGGAAAATTCTGGCTGAATAAGCTACAGCATCCTCTGCAGAGATTGATCCATTAGTTTCAACTTCCATAATTAACTTATCATAATCTAATGCTTTACCTTCTCTAGCAGTACTTACTGAATATGAAACTTTTTTAACTGGGCTATATAGTGAGTCTATAGCAATAAGGCCTAATGGTGGCTCTTCAGGTTTATTTAATTCTGCAGGAACATATCCTTTACCTGTATTGACATTCATCTCCATATGAAAGGTAGTTTTTTCATCTAGATTACAAATAACTAAATCAGGATTTAAAATCTCAACATCTGCAACCGGAGCTATATCTGAAGCTTTAATTTCTCCAGGTCCTTTTGCGTCTAAAACTAATTTTTTTGTACCCTCAGAATTACTTTTTAATGCTAAAGATTTTACGTTTAAAACGATATCGGTCACATCTTCTCTAACACCCTTTATTGAAGTGAATTCATGTAAAACTCCATCTATTTGAATTGATGTTACAGCGGCTCCTCTTATAGATGATAATAAAATTCTTCTTAGAGAATTTCCTAAAGTTAATCCATAACCTTTTTCTAAAGGCTCAGCTACAATTTTTGCATGGGTTAAGTCATCACTTATTTGAACATCTAATTTAGATGGCTTAATTAGTGACTTCCAATTTTTTACATTAACATTTTCGACTTCCATTAAACTCTCCTTTTCTTTGGTGGTCTAGTTCCATTATGAGGCATAGGCGTAGTATCTTTGATAGACAAAATTTTAAATCCTCTTGCTTGCAATGCCCTTAAAGCTGTTTCTCTTCCTGATCCAGGTCCTTTGACTTCAACGGATAAAGTTTTCATACCGTACTCAAGAGCTTTCGAAGCTGCAGAATCTGCTGCTATCTGTGCAGCGTAAGGAGTTGATTTTCTTGATCCCTTAAAACCTTTTTGTCCAGCAGATGCCCATGAAATTACGTTTCCATTTGTGTCAGCAATAGAGATGATAGTATTATTAAATGTTGATTGTACATAAGCAATTCCATTTAATATATTTTTCTTAACTTTCTTTTTTTTTGAATAAGAACTTTTTACACTTTTTTTAGTAGACTTTTCTACTTTCTGATCTTTATTCTCAACGTTATCAGTTTTAGCCATAACTATTTTTTAGTTGGTGTTAATTTTTTTCCAGCAATAGCGATTGCTTTTCCTTTTCTTGTCCTTGCATTACATCTAGTCCTTTGTCCTCTAACAGGTAATTTTTTTCTATGTCTCGTTCCTCTGTAACATGCTAGATCAATTAATCTTTTTATACTTAACGAATAATCTCTTCTTAAATCACCTTCTACTTTAAAGTTTTGATCGATGTACTCTCTAATTTTTAAAATCTCTTCATCTGTCAATTCATTTACTCTTTTTGCTCTTGGAATTTCTAAAGATGAACAAATTTGCTGAGAGAATTTATCACCAATTCCATAAATATAAGTTAAACCTATATGAACAAGCTTATTCTGTGGAATATTTATACCTGCGATACGAGCCATAATTTTTGTGATAAATTGTGCCTTTTATATAAGAAGATTAATCAAAGTCAATGTCTTAAACATTGATAAAAGCGTTTATTTTCCTTGTTATTTCATCAATTTCTAAGCCTCCATCAATCTCTTTAAAATTTGGATTCTCGGAGTAGAAATTTAGAACTGGTTGGGTTGTTTCCATGTATTTTTCATACCTTGTAAGTACCGTATGAGTATCATCATCAGACCTACTTTCTAAAATTTTTCTCTTCTCAAGCCTGTTAAGAATTGTTTTTTTATCTACGTTTAGAAATAAAATTAAATCTATACTCTGATTTGAATTTTTTAGTAACACTTCTAAATTTTTAGCCTGACTTAACGATCGAGGATATCCATCAAAGATTAATTTATTTTTTTTTTGAGGATCAGATATTAAATTTTCTATGAGTTTATTAACAATATCATCACTGATAAATTTTCCATTCTTCATATCATCGGTTATTGCTTTACCAATATCTGAATTTTTTTTGATTTCTTCTCTTAAAAGATCGCCTGTTGAAATTTGAAAAGCATTTAATTTTTTTACAAGATATTTAGACTGAGTACCTTTTCCAGCACCAGGAGGTCCAAATAAAATTATATTCACTTACTTACCAAATTTTGTTTTTTTAATCAGTTGTTCGTATTGAGAACTCATTAATCTTGTTTGTATTTGTGTTACAGTATCGATAGCTACTACAACAACAATTAATATAGATGCTCCACCTAAATAAAAAGGTATTGGATAGTTTGCAATTAAAAATTCTGGCATTAAACAAACTAGAGTTAAATATAGAGCACCAATCGTAGTTAATTTTGTTGAAATATTTTCAATATACAACGCAGTACTTTCGCCTGGTCTAATTCCTGGTACAAATCCTCCATACTTTCTAAGATTCTCAGCAGTTTCAGTTGGATTGAATGTAATAGAAGTATAAAAAAAAGTGAAAAATATTATTCCTGATGCATAAAGCAACATATAAAGAGGTTGTCCTTGAGTAAAATAAGAGCTCAAGTTTAAAAATGTTTCATTGTTAGAAAATGAAAAATTTGAGAATGTTACTGGTAGTAATAGAAGTGCAGAAGCAAAAATTGCAGGAATTACTCCAGCCTGATTTATTTTTAAAGGTAAATGTGAAGACTCTCCACCATACATTTTGTTACCCATTTGTCTTTTCGGATAATTAATTAGAATTTTTCTTAATGCTCTTTCCATAAAAACTACAAAAAGAATTGTAACTATTAATAGAACAAATATTGCTAAGATCATAAAAGTTGAAACTGCACCCGTTCTACCTAATTCAAAAGTCGTTACCAAAGCTCTTGGAATTTCAGCTACAATACCAGCAAAAATTATTAAAGATATACCGTTACCAATACCTCTTTGAGTAATCTGTTCACCTAACCACATTAAAAATATCGTTCCTGCAACAATCGTTGTAACAGTGGTTATTTTAAAAAAAGCTCCTGGATTAATCACTAAGTCTGCCGATGACTCTAAACCAACTGATAAGCCATATCCTTGCACTGTTGCAAGTAAAACTGTTCCATATCTAGTGATTTGTGTAATTTTGGCTCTACCAGTCTCACCTTGTGCTTTTAAATTTTTAAAATATTCAGTAACACCTGTTAAAAGTTGAACAATTATAGCAGATGAAATGTAAGGCATTATCCCTAATGCAAATATAGCCATTCTGCTAACTGCACCTCCTGCAAAAACATTAAACATGCCTAGCAACCCTTTTTGGTTACCTTCCATCATTATTTTTAATTGCTCAGGATCTATGCCAGGTAAAGGCACAAAAGTTCCAAATCTATAAACGGCTAAAATTAAAATAGTAAATATAATTCTATTTCTTAAATCATTTGTTGATGATGATGCGCTCATATAAACAAATTATTTTTTTAATTGAATAGATCCACCAATTTTTTCTAGTTTTTCTATTGCTGATTTAGAGGCTAGGTCAGCTTCAATATTAATTTTATCTTTTACTTCCCCAGAACCTAAAATTTTTAATTTTTTTGAGTTTTTATTTATTAATTTAAGTTTTTTTAATAATTCTGCGTTTAATACTTCTTTAGTACTAATATTTTTTTTGTCTATGTAAGATTGAATTTTATCTAGATTTAAAATTGCAACACTCTCTTTTGATATGGAGTTAAAACCTCTTTTTGGAAGTCTTCTGTATAATGGCATTTGACCACCTTCAAAACTTTTTATAGCTACCCCAGATCTTGATTTTTGACCTTTAACACCTCTACCTGATGTTTTTCCTTTGCCCGAACCAATTCCTCTTCCAACTCTTATTTTAGATTTATTGATTTTTTCTCTGTTATTTAAAGTAATCATTATCCTCTTTTTTCAACTATTTCAGAAATTTTTTTATTTCTAATTGCTGATATTTGTTTTGGTGAATTTTGTTTCATTAATGCTTTCATTGTAGCTCTAATAACATTGTGCGCATTAGAAGTTCCCATAGATTTTGCAACAATATCTTTTACTCCTAAAACTTCACATACTGCTCTAACAGGACCACCTGCAATAATACCTGTTCCTTTAGAAGCAGCTCTTAGCACTATTCTACCCGAGCCATCTTTTGCCTTAACGTCATGATGTATCGTTCTGCCTTCTCTTAATGGTATATGAGTAAGTTTTCTTCTTGCCATCTCGTTTGCTTTTTTTATAGCATCAGGTACTTGTTTAGCTTTTGCGTGAGCTATACCGATTTTACCCGCTTGATTTCCAACTACTACAAGCGCTGAAAATCCAAATCTTCTTCCACCCTTAACAACTTTAGTAATACGATTTATGTGAACTAATTTTTCTAATATATCGTCAGTTTTTTTATCTTTAAAATTTTCCATAATTAAAATTCCATCCCATTTTCTCTTAGAGTTTCTGCAAAAACTTTAATTCTACCGTGATATTTGTAAGAACCTCTATCAAAGTAAATTTTAGTGATTTTTTTCTCTTGTGCTTTTTTAGCTAATATTTGAGCGACTAATTTAGATAGCTCAGTTTTATTAACTTTGTCTCCTGATCTAAGATCTTTTTCTAAAGATGAAGCTGATAACAAAGTTACATTTTTTGTATCATCAATTATTTGAGCTGAAATATTTTTTGCTGATCTAGAAATACTTAATCTAAATCTATCTTTTGAAGCAACTCTTTTAATTTTATTGCTAACTCTAAATCTTTTTCTGATACTAGTATTTAGTTTCATTACTTTTTCTTTCCCTCTTTTTTAAGAACATATTGTCCTTTTTCTCGAACACCTTTTCCTTTATATGGTTCGATTTTTCTTAATGTTTTAATTTTAGATGCAACTTCACCAACTAGTTGTTTGTCAGATCCTGTAATTTTTAATGTTGTTTGTTTTTCAACAGCAATTTTAATGCCCTCTGGTATGTCAAAATTTATATCATGACTGTAACCTAATTGTAAATTTAACTGATTTCCTTTTAATGCCGCTCTATAACCAACACCAACTAATTCTAAAGTTTTTTCATAACCTGTGCTTGATCCAATTACAGCATTATTGATTAAACTTCTATTCATTCCCCAAAGTCTTTTTGAATTTTGATCTACTTTTTTTGGTTTGATAGAAATTTCTTTCCCTTCAATTATGTCTAAATTAAACATATCTAAATCAACATTGATTGATTTTTTACCTAAAGGTCCTTCTATATTTATAATATTTCCAGCTAAAGCAACTTTTACTTTTTCTGGGATCGATATGTTTATTTTACCTATTTTAGACATTAAAATACCTTACAAATTATTTCGCCACCAACTTTCTGTTTTCTTGCATCTATATCAGTCATTACTCCTTTTGGAGTTGAAACAATAGCAATTCCTAAACCATTGTTTATTTTAGGTAAGCTATCGGCAGATGAAAAAATTCTTCTCCCAGGTTTTGATACTCTTTCAAAAGCACTAATTACTGGATTACCTGAATGGTACTTAAGTTCTAATGATAGCATTGGTTTCTTTTCTTCAGAACTTACTTTAAAATTTTTAATAAAACCTTCATTTTTAAGTATATCTGCAATTTTTGTTTTAAAATTAGATGAAGGTAATTCTACTTTTTTATGATTTCTAGCTTGAGCGTTCTTCACTCTTGCAATCATATCTCCTATTGGGTCACTTAAACTCATAATTTTCCTTTCTACCAGCTAGATTTAACTAAGCCAGGTATCTTTCCTTGTAATCCTAATTGTCTTAATGCAATTCTTGAAATCTTTAATTTTCTATAAACGCCATGAGGTCTACCAGTAATCTCGCATCTATTCATGACTCTTGTTTTAGCCGAGTTTCTTGGCAGTTTAGATAATTTTTGTTGCGCTTTAAATCTTTCCTCTAATGGAATCTTTTTATCCATTACAACCTTCTTTAATGCTTTCCTTTTTTTATAAAGTCTATCTGAAAGCTTAATTCTTTTTTTATTTTTATTAATAGCGCTTAACTTTGCCATATTTAATTATCTCCTTTTTTAATAAATGGAAAATTCATTTTTTCTAGTAATGCAAAACTATGCTCTTTATTTATTGCTTTAATAACTATTACTATATCTAAACCTCTAACTTTGTCTGCTCTATCAAAGCTTACTTCTGGAAAAATTATATGTTCTTTAATTCCAAATGTATAATTACCAAATTTATCAAAGCCTTTTGGTGACAAACCTCTGAAATCTTTAATTCTTGGTAATGCAATATTCACTAATCTGTCTAAGAATTCATACATCCTATTTTTTCTTAATGTTACCTTTAAACCAGCATTTGATCCTTTTCTTGTTTTAAAATTAGCTACTGATTTTTTAAATTTTGTTGTAATTGGTTTTTGTCCAGTTATTTTAGCCATATCTTCTTCGCATGATTTTAAAATTTTAGAATCTGTAGCATCTAAACCAAGACCCATATTTAAAACAACTTTCTCAACTCTTGGAGCCATATAAATATTCTTAAATCCAAACTGGTCTTTTAAGGCAGGTTGAATTTCTTTATTAAACATTTCTTTTAATCTTGGTGTCATTATTTTTTAGCCTCTTTTTTCTTTGCCACTTTTTCATCTATTAGTTTTAAGTTTGAAATATGTATAAAACTTTCTTTAGGAAAAATTCCACCTTTTTTCTCTTTTGTTGTTTTTACGTGTTTTTTAACCATGTTTATTTCTTTAACCTTTGCTCTGTTATTAGCTCTATCAATTTCAATAACTTCACCCTCTTTTTTTTTATCTTTTCCAGTTAAAACTCTTACCTTCAGACCTTTTTTAATCATTATAATACCTCCGGTGCCAATGAAATAATTTTCATTTGACCTCTACTTCTTAATTCTCTTGTAACTGGACCAAAAATCCTTGTTCCAACTGGCTCTCCTTTGTCATCAACTAAAACAGCTGCATTATTGTCAAATCTCACTTTTGAACCATCATTTCTGTGAATTCCCTTTTTAACCCTTACAACAACAGCTTTATGGACAGATCCTTTTTTAACTTTTCCTTTGGGTATCGCCTCTTTAACTGCAATTACAATAGTATCACCAATGCTAGCGTATCTTCTTTTTGATCCACCTAGAACTTTAATGCACTCAATTCTTTTTGCACCAGTATTGTCAGCTACTTGTAATTCTGTTTGAACACCAATCATTACTTCGTACTCTCCATTACTTGAAATTTTTTATTTTTAGAAAAGGGTTTGCTCTCAATAATTGAAACTTTGTCACCAGTTTTGAACTTATTATTTTCATCGTGAGCGTTGTAGTTTTTTCTAACTCTGATTACTTTTTTTAGAACTGGGTGAGAATATTTACGTTCTACCATAACAGTAACTGTTTTATTTGGTTTATCGCTTATAACGACACCTGTAAGTATTTTTTTAGGCATTTGCTTTTCCTTTTAAAATTGTTTTTAATCTTGCTATTGTTTTTCTAGTTTCCCCAATTTTAGCTGGGTTTGTTACTTGTGAATTCATTTTTTGAAATCTGAAATTAAAAAGATCTTTTTTAAGTTTATCAATATTCTTCACAATTTCGTCCTTTGATAGTTTTTTAATTTCTTGTTTTTTCATTATGCAAATCTCTTAATAGTTTTAGTCTTAATTGGTAATTTAGCTGATGCTTTATATAAAGCTTCTTTAGCAATTTGTTCAGAAACACCATCAACTTCAAACAATATTCTTCCTGGTTTTACTCTGCATGCAAAATATTCAGGCGATCCTTTTCCTTTACCCATTCTGACCTCAATCGGTTTTTTAGAAACTGGTATGTTTGGAAATATTCTTGTCCAAACTCTTCCTTGTCTTTTCATATGTCTTGTTAATGCAACCCTTGCAGCTTCAATCTGTTTTCCAGTAACTCTTTCTGGCTGTAAAGCTTTTAATGCGTAAGCACCATAATTAATAGTGCTTGCTCTAGTAGCAGTACCGTGAATTCTGCCTTTATGTGCTTTTCTCCACTTTGTTCTTACTGGTTGGAGCATTATTATTTACCTTCCTTTGGTGTTACTTTATTAGTCTCTTGGCTAAATTCTCTTGCAAAAACTTCACCTTTATAAATCCAAACTTTAATACCAATAATTCCATAAGTTGTAAGAGCCTCTGCCTCAGCATAATCTATATCAGCTCTTAGAGTATGAGATGGAATACTGCCATCTCTTAACCACTCTGTTCTAGCTATTTCATTTCCGCCAAGTCTTCCACTGACAGAAACTTTAATTCCTTTTGCTCCAAGTCTAATACATGATTGCATTGCTCTTTTCATAGCTCTTCTATAAGAAATTCTTTTAACAAGCTGCTGAGCTATGTTTTCAGCTACTAAATAAGCATTGGTTTCAGGTTTTTTAACTTCTTTTATATTTAGATTAACTTCATTTGTAGTAAATTTTGAAAGATTATTTTTAATTTTGTCTATATCACTTCCTTTTTTCCCAATAACAAATCCAGGTCTAGAAGTATATATTGTAACATAACATTTATTAGATGTTCTTTCGATCATTACCTTTGATACACCAGAGTTAATTACATTTTTCTTGATATATTCCCTAATTTTAAAATCTTCTATTAGGTAATTTCCAAAATCTTTTTTCTTAGCATACCAGACAGAGTCCCATCCTCTGTTCACACCTAATCTAAAACCTACAGGATTAACTTTTTGCCCCATGCTTCTCCATTTTTTTTGCTTCTGATAAAATTATTGTAACTGTTGACCAAGGTTTTAATATTGGTGCAGCTCTTCCTTTTGCTCTAGGTCTAAATCTTTTCATAACTATTTTTTTTCCGCAATATGCCTCTTTAACTATTAACTTATCAATATCGTATTGAAAATTATTTTCAGCATTGGCTACAGCTGAACTGATAGTTTTTCTAACATCTCTAGTAACTCTTTTTTCTGAAAACTGTAAATCTCTAATTGCAACATCAACTTTTTTGCCAACAATGCTTTTTAGTATTGGATTTAGCTTTCTAACACTTGATCTAATACCGTTGTTAACAGACTTTACTGTTTTATCGTTAGTTTTATCAATTTTCTTTTTTTTACCCATAATTATTTCTTCTCTGCTGTTGCAGGTTTAGCTTTCTTGTCAGCTGGTGTATGACCAAAAAATGTTCTTGTTGGTGCAAATTCACCTAATTTATGTCCAACCATATCTTCTGAAACTGTTATTGGTATAAATTTTTTTCCATTATAAATTTGGAAACTTACTCCAACAAAATCAGGTAAAATTGTAGATTTTCTTGACCAAGTCTTAATAGGGATTTTCTTCGGATCGTCTTTATACTTGTCTACTTTCTTCATCAAGCTTTCTTCTACAAACGGTCCTTTCCAAACTGCTCTAGCCATTACTTAGTATCCTTCCTCTTATTTCTTCTCTTAACTATAAATTTATCTGTTCTCTTATTATCTCGGGTTTTTAAACCTTTAGCTGATTGTCCTGTAGGTGATACTGGATGTCTTCCTCCAGCTGATTTACCTTCACCACCACCATGTGGGTGATCAACTGGGTTTTTAACGACACCTCTTGTATGAGGTCTTCTACCCAACCATCTTGATCTACCTGCTTTTCCAATTTTAATATTTTTTTGATCTGGATTACTTAAAATTCCAATAGTAGCCAAAGCTCTTGAATCTATTTTTCTCACTTCACCTGAGGCTAATTTTATTAAACTATAGTTTCCATCTAGACCACTAATAGTAACTGATGAACCAGCAGCTCTAGCGATTTTTCCACCACCACCTGGTTGTATTTCAACATTATGTATATTGATACCCACTGGAATGTCTTGCAATGGCATACAATTACCTACTTTAATTTCTTTTTTAGAACCACTTTCAACTTTATCTCCAACTTTAATTTTCTGTGGTGCTAAGAAGTATGCATGCGTGTTATCCTCAAATTTTACTAACATTATGTAACATGATCTATTTGGATCATACTCTATTCTTTCTACTGTAGCCTCCATATCAAATTTTTTTCTATAAAAATCAACATGTCTGTACATTTTTTTATGCCCACCTGCTCTATTAATAGAGGTAATATGACCATTATTATTTCTACCTTTCATGGCATTTTTTGGAGAGACTAATGACTTAAATGGTTTACCTTTCCATAAACCAGTTCTATCAACTAAAATGGTACCTCTTGTAGATTTTGTGTATGGTTTAAAAGTTTTTAATGCCATTTATTAAATTCCTGTTGTTAGATCAATACTTTGACCTTTTTTTAAAGTTATTATTGCTTTTTTATAACCAGATACTTTTACTTTTCTACCTCTGGTAACTTTTGTTCTATTTTGTTTGTTTATAATATTAATCTTAGTCACATTAACTTTAAATATTTTTTCTATATTCTTTTTTAAATTTTTCTTATTTGCTCCATCCGGAACTTTAAAAACAATTTTATTAAGTTCAGATAAATTAGTAGATTTTTCAGTAACCACTGGAGAAAGAATTTTATCGTATAAGTGAATTTTTTCCATTTTATGAATATCTCTTTTCTAATTCTTTGACGGAGCTTTCTGTGAAAACTACTTTTTTAAATTTAATAATATCGTATGCACTGAAATGATTTACATCTGTAACTTTAACATTTGGAATATTTCTTACTGATTTTTCGATTTTTTCTTTTGAATTTTTGTCTAGAATTATTAGTGAATTTGTAATTTCAAGTTTATTAATAATTGAGTTCATCTCTTTAGTTTTTTTAATTTCAGAACTAAAGTCATTTAAGATTAATAAGTTTTTATTATTATTTTTTTCTGTAATTAGTGAAGCTACGCTTTGTTTTTTCTCAGTTTTGTTTAGTTTTCTTTTTTTATAAGCCAATTCACCTTTTGGTCCATGAGCAATACCACCACCAACAAATATAGGAGCTTTTTTACTAGCATGCCTTGCACCACCAGTTCCTTTTTGAGCATATATTTTTGAAGTTGGTCCTTTTACCTCATTTTGTTGTTTAGTTTTGGCATGTCTTCCTTTGTAATTAGCATTTGTTTTATATAGAACAGCGCTAACTAATTTATGGTTAATTTTAGCGGAAAAAATCTTATCCAAAACTTCAATACTATCTTTTTTTCCGTCTATGCTAATTTTATCTAATTTCATTATTTTTTCTTTTTCTCAGGTGTTTTTTTAGCCTCTTCAGCAGCTGCTTGTTTCTCACCAATTGTCATTTTGCTTATATTTTTCACTGATTTTTTAACCATTACTTCAGAATTTTTTGAACCAGGTATTGATCCTTTTAAGTAAAGAAGTTCGTTTTCTAAGTCAGTTTTTATTATTTCAATATTTTGCATCGTTCTTAGCTTGTCACCCATATGACCAGCCATTTTTTTTCCTTTAAAAACTTTACCTGGATCTTGACTATGTCCTGTTGAACCATGTGCTCTGTGAGATATAGAAACACCATGACTGGCTCTTAAACCACCAAAATTATGTCTTTTCATAGCACCTGCAAAACCTTTACCAATTGTTTTTGATCTTGTGTCTACAAATTTAATATCTTTGAATATTTCTAAACCAAACTCGTTTCCTTCTTTGTAAACAGATGTGTCGTTTACTCTAAATTCTTGTAATTTTTTCTTAGCTTCAGTATTTTTTTTAGCAAAAACACCTTTCATAGCTTTTGTTAATTTTGAATTTTTAATTTTTCCATATCCGAGCTGAACAGCCTTGTACCCTCTTTTTTCTTTTTCAATAACCTGAATGACTCTAGCTTTTTCAACCTTAAGCACAGTCACAGGAACTAATTGACCAGATTTATAGAATTCTCTAGTCATTCCTATTTTTTTTCCTAATAAAGCTATCTCGCTCATAATTAAATTTTTATCTCCACATCTACACCAGAAGCTAAATCAAGTTTCATCAATGCTTCTACAGTTTGTGGTGTTGGTTCAATGATATCTATTAATCTTTTGTGTGTTCTTGATTCAAACTGTTCTCTACTTTTCTTATCTATATGAGGTGATCTCAACACAGTGTATCTTTCAATTCTTGTAGGTAATGGAATAGGGCCTTTTATTGTAGCTCCAGTTCTTTTAACTGTATTTACAATTTCTTCTGTAGAAGCATCTAGAACCTTATTATCGTACGCTCTTAGTTTTATCCTTATGTTTTGCTTTTCCATTATCCAGCTACCTTTTTAGTTACTTCGTCTTGAACATTTTGAGGAACTTTAGAATAATGGTCAAAGAACATAGAATATTGTGCTCTTCCTTGTGACATTGATCTAAGATTATTAATGTAACCAAACATATTGGCTAGAGGAACCATAGCTGTAATTACAGTTGCATTTCCTCTTTGTTCTTGAGTACTAATTTGTCCTCTTCTACTGTTTAAATCACCAATAACATCTCCCATATAATCCTCAGGAGTAACAACTTCTACTCTCATAATCGGCTCTAGAAGTTTTAATCCTCCTTGAGTACAAGCTTCTTTAAAACATGCCCTACTTGCAAGTTCAAAAGCTAAAACGCTTGAGTCAACATCGTGATGTAAACCATCAACAATAGTTACTTTGTAATCAATCATTGGGAAACCTGCCAAAATTCCACTATCAGAGACAGTTTCAATACCTTTTTCAACACCAGGAATGAATTCTTTTGGAATAGCTCCGCCTTTAATAGCACTTTCAACTTCTCTTCCTTTTCCTGGTTCTTGAGGTTCAACAAATAATTTAACCTTAGCAAACTGACCAGCACCACCACTTTGTTTTTTATGTATGTATTCATACTCAGCAGATTTTTCTATAGTTTCTCTGTAAGCAACTTGTGGGGCTCCTACGTTTGCTTCAACTTTAAATTCCCTTTTCATTCGATCAACAATAATATCTAAGTGAAGTTCACCCATGCCTTTAATGATTGTTTGACCTGATTCTTCATCTGAAGAAACTCTAAATGATGGATCCTCTTTAGCTAATCTTGCTAATGCTTCTCCCATTTTTTCTTGGTCACCTTTTGTTTTTGGCTCTACGGCAATTTCAATTACTGGCTCTGGAAATTCCATTGGCTCTAATAAAACTGGATTTTCTTTGTCACATAAAGTGTGACCGGTCATAGTATTTTTTAATCCTGCTAGTGAAACAATATCACCTGCATTAGCCTCTTTAATATCTTCTCTTGAATTAGCATGCATTAAAAGCATACGACCAACTCTTTCTTCCTTATCAGATGAAGAGTTGTATACAGCAGTTCCAGACTTAATCGTGCCAGAATAAATCCTAACGAATGTTAAAGAACCTACAAAAGGATCGTTTGCAACTTTAAATGCTAAACCGGAAAAAGAAGAACCGTCATCAAATTTCATTTCTATTTCATCTTCTGATCCAACTTTTGTTCCTTTAATTGAACCAATATCAACTGGACTTGGCAAGTAGTTCACAACTGCATCTAGTAAAGGCTGAACACCTTTATTTTTAAAGGCAGAACCAGTTAAAACTGGAACAAAACTAAAATTCAATGTTCCTTTTCTTATACACTTAACTAAATCTTCCTCTTTAATTTCCTCACCATTTAAATAAGACTCCATTAATTTTTCATCTTGCTCTACTGCAGTTTCGATTAATTCTGTTCTATATTTTTCAGTAATTTCTTTAAGATCATCGGGAATATCTTTGTATTCCCATTCAGCACCTAATGCCTCATTTTTCCAAACTTGAGCTTTCATTTTGACTAAATCAACAACTCCAGTTAAAGAAGCCTCAATTCCAATAGGAACTTGAAGTACTAATGGCTTTGCGCCTAATCTATCTTTAATCATGTCAACACATCTAAAAAAATCAGCACCTGTTCTATCTAGTTTATTTACAAAACAAATTCTTGGAACTTTATATTTGTCTGCTTGTCTCCATACTGTTTCAGATTGTGGTTCTACACCTGCTACCCCATCAAATACAGCTACGGCACCATCTAAAACTTTCAAAGATCTTTCTACTTCAATAGTAAAGTCTACGTGACCTGGGGTATCAATAATGTTTACTCTATGATCATTCCAAAAACATGTGGTTGCTGCAGAAGTAATTGTAATACCTCTTTCTTGTTCTTGCTCCATCCAATCCATGGTTGCTGCACCATCGTGTACCTCACCTATTTTATGACTTTTACCTGTGTAATATAAAATTCTTTCTGTAGTAGTTGTTTTACCAGCATCAATATGGGCCATGATCCCAATGTTTCTGTATTTATCTAATGAATGAGTTCTAGCCATATCTTATTACCACCTAAAATGAGCAAAGGCCTTATTTGACTCTGCCATTTTGTGTACATCCTCTCTTTTTTTAACGGCAGCACCTTTTTTTTCATAAGCATCATAAAGCTCATTAAAAATTTTATCTGCCATGTGTTTATCTTTTCTTTTTCTTGCTGACTCAACTAGCCATCTAATAGCTAAAGCTTGTGCTCTTTTACTTTTTACCTCAACAGGAACTTGGTAAGTTGCACCACCAACTCTTCTAGATCTAACTTCTACAGTTGGTTTGATGTTGTTAATTGCTTCATTGAAAATATTAATTGGTTCATCTTTAGTTTTTGTTTTAATTTTATCGATAGCGTCATAAACTATTTTGGCAGCAATACCTCTTTTGCCGTCATACATTATGTTGTTGATTAATTTAGGAATAATAGTTGATTTGAATTTTGGATCTGGAACTACATTTTTTTTCGGTTGAGTTTTTTTTCTAGACATTATTTACCTTTTTTTGTTCCGTATAACGATCTTCTTTTTTTTCTATTTGCAACACCCTGAGTATCTAGATTACCTCTAAGAATATGATAACGAACACCTGGTAAATCTTTTACCCTGCCGCCTCTAATCAGAACTACCGAGTGTTCTTGAAGGTTATGACCTTCACCAGGAATATAAGCTGTAACCTCAAATCCATTTGATAATCTCACTCTAGCAACTTTTCTTAATGCAGAGTTCGGTTTCTTAGGAGTTGTTGTATAAACTTTTACACAAACACCTCTCTTTAAAGGTTGTTTTTGAAGAGCAGGAACTTTGTTCCTTGCTGCTGGTTTCGCTCTTTTTTTTCTTAACAACTGATTAATAGTTGGCATAATTTTTTAAATTAATTAATTTATTTTTAGATGAAAATAACTGACAGGTTATTTTGTGGCAGCGTTTAGTACTGTTAGAAGCACTACATTCCAACCAAAAATATCGCCAAATTACTTATTAATAGCCCTTTGTCAAACTAAAACTGCAATTTTTAGGCGATTTTTTTACTGATTTGTCTGTGTTTCTTCAGGTTCTGATGCTTCTATTTTATCCTGCTCAGCTAAGAAATTATTATCATCTTCTAGAGCTTTATTGTTCCATCTATTTTTAATATTACCAGTACCTGCGGGAACTAATCTTCCAACAATTACGTTCTCTTTTAGCCCATTTAATGGGTCAACTTTTCCTTTAATTGCAGCATCGGTTAATACTCTTGTTGTTTCTTGGAACGAAGCAGCCGAAATAAACGATTCAGTTTGAAGTGAGGCTTTAGTGATACCCATCAAGACTCTCTCACCGACAGCAGGGGTTTTGCCTTCAGCAACTAATTTTTCATTTGTATTATCAAACTTAATTCTATCAATCACTTCACCAGGTAAATAACTTGAGTCACCTGACATTTTTACTTCAACTTTTTTAAGCATTTGTCTTAAAATAGTTTCAATATGCTTATCATTTATGATTACACCTTGTAATCTATAAACTTCTTGAACTTGGTTAACAAAGTATTCCGTTAATTCTTTAATACCTAAAATTCTTAAAATATCATGTGGCAATGGTTGACCATCTAAAAGATATTCTCCTTTTTGAATTTTTTCACCAGGGTTGAAATTGATATGTTTACCTTTTGGAATTAAATAATTTGAAGGTTCTGATCCATCTTCAGGAATAATAGATACCCTTTGTTTGCCTCTTACCTCTTTACCAAAAACAACACTACCATCATTTTCAGCAATGATTGCACTGTCCTTAGCTTTTCTAGCTTCAAATAACTCAGCAACTCTTGGGAGACCTCCGGTAATATCTTTTGTTTTTGTAGTTTCCTTAGGTAATCTTGCAATTACGTCACCTGCATAAACTTTTTGACCATCTTTAATTGATAAAATCGAATCCGGCACTAAATAATATCTAGCTTCATTATCATCAGCTTTTTTAATTACATTCCCTTTTTCATCTCTCAGAGTAATTCTAGGTTTTAAATCAGTACTTTTTGATTGACCTCTCCAATCAATTACTGATTTAGATGAAATTCCTGTTGCATCATCAGTAGTTTCTTGAATTGAAACACCATCAATTAGATCTACATAACTAGCTATACCACTTTTCTCCGCTATAACTGGTGTTGTGTAAGGATCCCATTCACATATTTTAGTATTTGCTTTGACTTTGTCACCGTTGTTGAAAAATAATCTTGAACCATAAGCAACTTTATAAACTGCTATCTGAACTCCTTTGTCATCCTCTATAGAAAGTTGTGTGTTTCTTCCCATAACAATTAAATTCTTTTTAGAGTCCTCTAAAATATTTGAGTTGATTATTTTTAAAGTCCCTTCACTTTTACTAATTATTTGAGAATCTTGTTTAACTGAAGCTGTTCCTCCAACGTGAAATGTTCTCATTGTCAGCTGTGTTCCTGGTTCTCCAATTGATTGAGCAGATATCATTCCAATAGCTTCACCAACATGAACCATCTTACCTCTTGATAAATCTCGTCCGTAGCAAGTAGCACAAACACCCTCTTTTGAACTACATGTCATTACTGAATAAACTTTAATTGATTTAACTCCTGCAGCATCAATTTTATCACAGCCAGCCTCATCAATCATTTCAGATTTTTTAATAATTACTTCACCTGATAAAGGATTTTTAATATCAGCAGCTGTTACTCTTCCTAATGCTCTTTCAGATAAACTAACAACCACATTACCACCCTCTAAAATTTCAGAAAGCTCAATAAAACCAGGATCATCGCAATTAACTTTAGTTATTGTTAAGTCTTGCGCAACATCACATAGTCTTCTTGTTAAATATCCAGAACTAGCTGTTTTAAGTGCAGTATCTGCTAACCCTTTTCTAGCTCCGTGAGTTGAATTAAAGTATTCTAAAGCAGTTAATCCCTCTTTAAAGTTTGAAATAATTGGACTTTCGATAATTTCTCCTGATGGTTTAGCAATCAATCCTCTCATACCGGCTAATTGTTTCATTTGAGCGGCAGATCCTCTAGCTCCACTGTCAGCCATCATAAATACAGAATTTATTTTCAATCCTTCATCAGTTTTTTCTGTAGCTGAAATTCCTTTCATCATTTCTCCGGCAACTTTATCTGTACATTTAGACCAAGCATCAACAACTTTGTTGTATTTTTCACCTCTTGTAATTAAACCTTCGGCATATTGAGTTTCATAATCTGCAATTAATTTCTTAGTATCATCAATTAATTGAGTTTTATTTTCAGGGATTACAAGATCGTCTTTTCCAAACGAAATTCCTGCTTTAAATGCGTGTTTAAATCCTAAGTCTTTAAGCTTGTCACAGAAAATTACAGTTGTCTTTTGACCACAAAATCTAAATACAATATCAATTATTTCTGAAACTACTTTCTTAGGTAATAATCTATCTACCAAAGAGAACTTAATATTGCTATTTTTAGGTAATAAATTTGCTAATAAAAATCTTCCAGCTGTAGAAGTGTATTTTTCTATTTTCTTATTACCTTGCTCATCTACAGTCTCGTATCTTGAAATGATAGTACTATGTACATTTATTTGACCAGATGATAATGCAAATTCAATTTGATCTGAATTTGTAAAGTATCCAGCTGGTTTGTCAGATATAGGTTCTTGTGAAAGATAGTAAATTCCTAAAATCATATCCTGACTCGGAACAATAATTGGTTTACCGTTTGATGGAGAAAGAATATTATTAGTAGATAACATTAAAATTCTTGCCTCTAATTGTGCTTCTAAACTTAACGGCACGTGCACTGCCATTTGGTCACCATCGAAGTCAGCATTAAATGCAGCACAAGTTAAAGGATGTAATTCAATTGCATCTCCTTCAATTAATTTTGGCTCAAAAGCTTGAACTCCTAGCCTATGAAGTGTTGGTGCTCTATTTAAAAGTACCGGATGCTCTCTAACTATTAATTCTAAAGCGTCCCAAACTGCATTTGTTTCTTTTTCAACTAATTTTTTAGCTTGTTTAATTGTTGAAGCTAAGCCTAATTTATTTAATCTTGCATATAAAAATGGTTTAAATAACTCAAGAGCCATTTTTTTCGGTAAACCACACTCATGTAATTTTAAATCTGGACCGACAACGATTACTGATCTTCCAGAATAATCAACTCGTTTACCTAATAAATTTTGTCTAAATCTTCCTTGTTTTCCTTTTAACATTTCAGCAAGAGATTTAAGTGGTCGCTTACCAGTTCCTGTTATTACCCTGCCTCTTCTACCGTTATCAAATAGTGCATCTACAGACTCCTGAAGCATTCTTTTTTCATTTCTTACAATGATATCTGGAGCTTTAAGATCCATTAATCTTTTTAATCTATTATTTCTGTTAATTACTCTTCTGTATAAATCGTTAAGATCTGAAGTAGCAAATCTCCCACCGTCAAGAGGAACTAATGGTCTTAATTCTGGTGGTATAACTGGTACAACAGTCATAATCATCCATTCAGGTTTCTGACCTGTTTCAATAAATGACTCTATTAATTTTAATCTTTTAATTGCTCTTTCTTCGTTAACTTTTGATTTGGTTTCTTTAATAAAGCTAACAAGATTTTTTCTTTCTAATTCTAAATCCAAATTTTTCAGCATCTCAAGAACAGCTTCTGCTCCTATTCCCGCTGTAAAACTTTCTTCACCAAACTCATCCTGGTATTTTGCTAATTCTTCCTCATTTAAGAGTTGATTTTTTTGTAAACCAGTTAAACCAGGTTCTATTACTATAAAGTTTTCAAAATAAAGAACTCTCTCTATTTCTTTTAATTTCATGTCTACTGCCAAAGCAATTCTGCTTGGAAGAGACTTTAAGAACCAAATATGTGCTACTGGTGTAGCAAGATTAATGTGGCCCATTCTTTCTCTTCTTACATTTGATTTTGTTACCTCAACACCACATTTCTCACAGATAATTCCTCTAAATTTCATTCGTTTATACTTACCGCATAAACACTCATAATCTTTTATTGGTCCAAAAATCCTTGCGCAGAATAAACCATCTTTTTCAGGTCTAAACGTTCTATAATTAATTGTTTCAGGCTTTTTAATTTCACCAAATGTCCAAGATTTAATTTTCTCTGGGCTAGCAAGTGAAATTTTAATACTATTAAAATTTTGAGCTTCTGAAATTTCGCTACCCTTAAATAGATCTGTTAATTCTTTTTTCATTAATTAAGCTCCACATTTAATGCTAATGATTTAATCTCTTTAACTAAAACGTTAAATGACTCTGGTATTCCAGACTCAAAGTTTTCTTCACCTTTAACTATAGTCTCGTAAACTTTAACTCTTCCTGCAACGTCATCAGATTTAACAGTTAAAATTTCTTGTAATGTATATGATGCACCATATGCCTCAAGTGCCCATACTTCCATTTCACCAAATCTTTGACCACCTAACTGTGCTTTACCACCAAGTGGTTGTTGTGTAACTAAACTGTAAGGTCCTGTAGATCTTGCATGAATTTTATCTTCAACTAAGTGATGAAGTTTTAGCATATAGATTATTCCAACGGTAACCGGTCTATCAAATTTCTCTCCTGTTCTTCCATCCCATAAATAAGTTTGTCCTGATCCTGGTAGATTTGCTAGTTCAAGCATCTCAGTAACATTTTTTTCTTTAGCACCATCAAAAACAGGTGTTGAAATTGCGATACCATTTTGTAAATTTTCACAAAGATCTTTAAATTCACTCTTGCTTAATTTATCTACTTTTTCGTTGAAAATTTCTTCTCCATAAACAGATTTTAAGAATTTTTCGATTTTTTCTGTTCTTTCAATTTTTTTGTTGTTTTCGTTAACTAAATTTTTAACTTGTTCACCAAATTCTTTACATGCCCAACCTAGGTGTGTCTCTAAAATTTGTCCAACGTTCATCCTGCTTGGAACTCCCAGAGGATTTAATACAATATCTACTGGTCTACCATCTTCTCTATATGGCATATCTTCAACAGGTACAATTTTACTGACAACTCCTTTGTTTCCATGTCTTCCTGACATTTTATCACCAGGTCTTAATCTTCTTTTTATAGCAACGAATACTTTTACCATTTTCATAACGCTAGGTAATAAATCATCACCACTTCTAATTTTTAAAACTTTATCTTCAAATCTTTCTGTTATGTCTTGTTTTGCTTTATTATATTGATCTTTCAACTGAGCTAATGTTGCTTCGTCATTTACATTTCCTACAGTGATTTTGAACACATCATTAATAGATATTTTATTAATTGTATCAAAATCTAACTTCGTTCCTTCAGATAAATCTTTTACTTTTTTAGTTAAAGATGATCCTGACAAGAATTGTGAAGCTCTTTGTTTAATACTTCTTTCTAATATTTCTTCTTCAACAATTTTATCTTGTTGAACTTGCTCAATCTCAGCTCTTTCAATAGTAATTGATCTTTCGTCTTTCTCAATTCCATGTCTATTGAATACTCTTACATCAACTACCGTTCCACTTGATCCTCTCGACATTCTTAGAGATGTATCCGTTACATCGATAGCTTTTTCACCAAAAATTGATCTTAATAATTTTTCTTCAGGACCAGATGCTGAGTCTCCTTTTGGAGTAACTTTACCAACTAAAATATCTCCAGCATTTACCTCCGCACCAATATAAACTATTCCTGACTCATCAAGGTTTTTTAAAGCCTCTTCATTTACATTAGGTATATCTCTTGTAATTTCTTCTTCACCAAGCTTTGTATCTCTTGCCATTATTTCGTATTCGACAATGTGAACAGATGTGAATACGTCATCAGTAACACATCTTTCTGAAATTAAGATTGAGTCTTCAAAGTTGTAACCTTGCCACGGCATGAATGCTACTGTAACGTTCTTACCTAAAGCAAGTTCACCTAATTTTGTTGAAGGGCCATCTGCGATAATATCTCCAGATTTAACTTTATCACCAACTCTAACTAGTGGTCTTTGATTTATACAAGTATTTTGGTTTGATCTTTTAAATTTTTGAAGGTTATAGATATCAACACCAGATTTACTGAAGTCTGTTTCCTCTGTCACTTTTATAACAATTCTTTTACCATCTATTTTATCAACAATACCATCACGCTTAGCAACAATAGTTACCCCAGAGTCTAAAGCAACATCGCTTTCAATTCCTGTACCAACAAGCGGCGACTCAGGTTTTAATAATGGAACTGCTTGCCTCATCATGTTTGATCCCATTAAGGCTCTGTTTGCATCATCATTTTCTAAGAATGGAATTAAAGATGCTGCAACTGAAACTAATTGTTTTGGTGATACGTCAATGTAATCAATAGAGTCAGGTTTTGCTAAAAGAAAGTTTAGGTTTTGTCTACATGAGACTAGTTCTTCAGTAATTTTTCCATTTTTATCAAGTTTTGTATTTGCTTGAGCAATAGTGAATTTTGTTTCTTCCATTGCTGATAAATATTCGACTTTATCTTGAACAACACCGTCTTTAACTTTTTTGTATGGACTTTCTATAAAGCCATATTTATTAATTTTCGCATATGTAGATAAACTATTAATTAAACCAATATTTGGACCTTCTGGTGTTTCTATTGGACAAATTCTTCCATAATGGGTTGGATGCACGTCTCTAACTTCAAAGCCTGCTCTTTCTCTTGTTAATCCACCTGGACCTAAAGCTGAAACTCTTCTTTTATGAGTAATTTCAGATAATGGATTTGTTTGGTCCATAAACTGAGATAGTTGCGAACTTGCAAAGAAATCTTTCAATGAAACTGTTAATGGTTTTGCATTGATTAGATCTTGTGGCATAGCTGATTCAATATCTAGAGTTGTCATTTTTTCTTTAATAGCTCTTTCCATTCTATAAACACCAATTCTAGCTTGGTTCTCAACTAACTCTCCAACAGAACGAACTCTTCTATTTCCTAGGTGATCTATGTCATCAACATCATCTTTACCATCACGTAAATCTAACATTTTATGAATAATTGCAATGATATCGTCATTTCTTAATATAGTGATTTTGTCAGAGCATTCTTGATTTAATCTTGAGTTCATTTTAACTCTTCCAACGTCAGACAAATCATATCTGTCTGAGCTAAAGAAAAGATTATTAAATATTTGAGTAGCTATCTCTACTGTCGGTGGTTCTCCGGGTCTTAACATTTTATAAATTTCTGTGATAGCTTCGTCTTTCGTATTATTTTTATCAGCTAAAATAGTTGTAAGTAGATAAGGTCCTTTGTTTATTGAATTTGTAACAGAAATTTGAAGTGTATGTATATTTGCATCTAAAATTTGTTGAATAGTTGTATCATTTAATTCAGTTCCAATTTTAAATACACCATCCTCTTCTTCGCTGACTTTGACATCCCTGTGTAAAAATTTACCAAACAAGGACTCTCTAGAAACTAGTATGTCTTTCAAACCATCATTAGCTAATTTTTTAGCACTTAAAAAATTAATCTTATCACCTAATTTAATCACCACTTCACCAGTTTTTGCATCAATTACTTCTTCTGAGAAATTTTTAGCTTTGTAGTTTTCAGGATTAAATTTGGTTTTCCATTTTTCTGTTTTTGGGTCAAAAGTATACTGTTCACTTTCATAGAACTCATCCACAATTTCTGATTTTGTATAACCTAAAGCTAATAATAAAGTAGATGAAAAAATTTTCTTTTTTCTGTCAATTTTAAAATATAGAAAGTCTTTAACATCATATTCAAAGTCTAACCATGAACCTCTATTAGGTATTACTCTACAATTAAATAAAAGTTTACCACTTGCATGAGTTTTTCCTTTATCATGATCAAAAAATACACCTGGACTTCTATGCATTTGATTTACCACAACTCTTTGAACACCGTTAGTTATAAAAGTTCCACTATTAGTCATCATAGGAACTTCACCCATATATACTTCTTGCTCTTTAGCTGATAAAATATCTTTTGTATTATTTTCTTGATCTATTTCGTAAACTACTAATCTTAAAGTACACTTTAGAGCTGATGAATATGTAAGACCTCTTGCTATACATTCTTCAACATCAAATTTTGGTTTCTCTAATCTATAAGAAACATACTCTAAAGTTGCTTTGTCATTTAAATCTTCAATAGGAAAAATACTTTTAAAAACTCTATCAAAACCTTTGGTAAGTTCTGCTGCTTCAGTATTAAATTCTGTTAATTCTTTGTATGAATTTTTTTGTACTTCAATTAAGTTGGGTATAGATAAACTCTCTTTTAGTTTACCAAAACTTTTTCTAATGTTTTTCTTTTCAGTAAAAGATAATTGCATCTATGTTTATAAATACTGATTAAAAATAATCAGTATTCGAATTCTTTCTCTTTAATTTATTTAAGTTCTACTTTAGCGCCAGCAGCTTCTAACTTAGCTTTGATCTCTTCGGCATCTTTTTTGTTTACACCAGATTTAACTTCTTTTGGTGCTCCCTCTACAAGATCTTTAGCTTCTTTTAAACCTAATGAAGTAGCTGCTCTTACTTCTTTGATAACATTAATTTTTTTATCGCCTGCAGAAACTAACATGATTGTAAAATCATCTTTATCTTCTGCTGGAGCCGCACCACCTGCTGCTGCTGGAGCTGCTGCTGCCATAGGAGTTACACCCCATTTTTCTTCTAATTGTTTTGAAAGTTCAGCTGCCTCTGCAACAGTCAAACTTGATAAGTCTTCAATAATTTTGTTTAGGTCAGGCATATATATTACTCTTTGGGTTGTGTTTCAGAATTTTCTGCCGACAAACTACTCATTTTTTCTGAATGTGCAAGCAAAATACTGATTAATTTAGATGCAGAAGCGTTCAAAATACCCACAATATTGGCTCTTGCTTCATCTAGTGTAGGTAAACTAGCTACATTTTGGACACCGGCCTGATCTAAGACCTCATTATCCATGATTCCACCAATTAATTTTAAGTTTTCGTTATCTTTTGCAAATTTTGAAAGAATCCTTGCAGACATTATAGCATCCTCTCCAAATGCTACTGCTGTAGGACCAGTAAATAAATTTGATAAATCTTTACACTTAGTTTTTTCTAAAGCTAATTTTGTAATTCTGTTTTTTGTTATTTTAAATATGATTCCATGTTCTCTCATTTTGGCTCTTAATTCATCTAACTGAGTCATAGTTAAACCTTGGTAATGAGTAACCATAACAGCTTTGCTGTTTTCGAACTTACTAGTCATTTCTTCAATATAATTTTTCTTTTGTTCTTTGTTCATCATAACTATATCGATTTTCCTAATTTAACTTTGTATGAAACGCCCATTGTTGATGTAGCAAATACACTCCTAATTAAGTCACCTTTTAAAGTATTATTTGATTTTTCTTTTTCTAAGGCATCTAAAATTGCATTGTAATTTTTTAATAATTGATCATCACTAAAAGATTTTTTACCAATACTAACTCCAATGTTTCCATCTTTATCATTTCTAATTTCTACTTGGCCAGATTTAGCATTAGTTACAGCTTCTTTAATATTTTCAGAAACTGAACCAAGCTTTGGATTAGGCATCAATCCTTTTGGACCCAAAACTTTTCCTAATTTAGAAAGTTTAATCATCATTCCTGGTGTACAAATTAATTTTTCAAAGTTTAATTCCCCACCTTTGATTCTTTCAACAAACTCATCGCCACCCACTATGTCTGCACCAGCGTCTTTTGCATCTTGAGCTTTATTATCCTCACAAACTACAGCAACTTTAACTTTTTTACCTGTTCCACCAGGCAAATTAACAACTGTTCTGATATTAACTTCACTTTTCTTTTGTTTGTTATTTATTTGAAAACTTAAATCTAAAGACTCATCAAATTTAGTTGTGCAGTTTTTCTTAAGTTCAGGTAATAGTTTTTCTATAGACTCAGCGCTCAAGTCTTTAGTTTTTTCAGGTAATTTTTTATATCTTTTAGAAGCCATTACTCTTTTACCTCTATACCCATTGATCTAGCTGATCCTGCAATAATTTTTATAGCTTCCTCAATATCGTGAGCATTTAAATCATTCATTTTTTCTTTTGCTATACTCTCTAATTGTTTTTTAGAAATTGAAGCAACAATATTTCGTCCAGGTTCTTTTGATCCACCTTTAAGTTTTACAGCTTCTTTAATATAAAAAGATGCTGGAGGTGATTTAATTTTAAAATCAAATTTTTTATCTTTATAAACTGTAATTTCTACTGGCACAGGTTTACCTGCCATTGACTTAGTTTTGTCATTGAAAGCTTTACAAAACTCCATAATATTGACACCACGTTGACCTAATGCAGGACCAACTGGTGGAGCTGGATTGGCTTGACCACCTTTAATTTGTAATTTTATAAATCCACTAATTTCTTTTGCCATTAACTTACCTTCTCAACCTGATTATATTCTAAATCTACAGGAGTAGGACGACCAAATATAGAAACTGACACCTTAAGTCTAGCTTTTTCTTCATCAATTTCTTCAATCATTCCAGTAAATGATGCAAATGGACCATCTACAACCTGAACTTTTTCACCTACACTGTAATCTACGCCAGATTTTGGCTGAGCAACACCATCTTTGATCTGACCTAAAATCTTCTCTACTTCTTTATCTGAAACTGGAACTGGAATGCCTTTTGTACCCAAGAAACCACTGACCCTCTTTATATTCTTAATCATATGATAAATATTATTATCCATCTCACTCTTTATTAATACATATCCTGGAAAGTATTTCTTTTTTCTTTGTATTCTTTTACCTCTCTTAACCTCAGTAACATCATGAGTCGGTACAATAATCTCCTCAAACTTATCAGCAATTTTAGCTTTATCTGCCTCCTCTTTAATTAATGAAGCAACTTTATTTTCAAAACTAGAATGGGACTGAACAATGTACCAATTTTTCATTAAATACTCACTTTAAGTAAAAGTTCTAAGAAAAATTTTAAAACCTGATCTAAAAGAAGAAAAAATAAAGACATAACAACAGCCATAACAAAAACCATTAAAGCACCTTGTAATGTCTCTTTCCAAGTAGGCCAAGTAACTTTAAAAGCCTCTTGTTTAACTTCCTGTATAAATTTAATCGGGTTTTTCATAATTTATAAGCTCTAATTGGCAGGAGCGGAGGGACTCGAACCCTCAGCCTCCGGTTTTGGAGACCGGCGCTCTACCAATTGAGCTACACTCCTATTTATAGAGTTACTCTATAATTTTAGTTACTACTCCTGCTCCAACAGTTCTTCCACCTTCTCTGATAGCAAAATTTAATTTTTCTGCCATTGCGATTGGTGTAATTAGTTTAACAGTAAATTTAGCATCATCACCTGGCATAACCATTTCAGTACCAGCTGGTAATTCTACTTCACCTGTAACGTCTGTTGTTCTAAAATAAAACTGCGGTCTGTATTTGGTAAAGAAAGGAGTATGTCTTCCACCTTCATCTTTTTTAAGTACATATGCTTGAGCCTCAAATTTAGTGTGTGGAGTAATTGAGCCAGGTTTACAAAGAACTTGACCTCTTTCGATATCAGTTCTTTCAATACCTCTCAATAAAATTCCAACGTTATCTCCAGCTTCACCAGAATCTAAAAGTTTTCTAAACATCTCAACTCCAGTACAAACTGATTTTTTAGTTTCTCTAATTCCAACTATTTCAACTTCTTCTCCAGTTTTAATTACACCTGACTCAACTCTACCAGTTGCAACTGTTCCTCTTCCAGAAATTGAAAATACGTCCTCAACTGGCATTAAGAATGGCTTATCAACCTCTCTAGCTGGTTGTGGAATATGTTCGTCAACAGCTTTCATCAATTCTAAAATTGAATTTTTTCCAATTTCATCATCTCTACCCTCAACTGCTGCTAAAGCTGAACCTTTAACGATTGGTGTTTTATCTCCTGGATATTTGTATGAAGTTAAAAGTTCTCTAATTTCTTCCTCAACAAGTTCAATCATTTCTTTATCATCAACTTGGTCCACTTTATTTAAGTAAACAACAATTGCTGGAATACCAACTTGTCTTCCTAAAAGAATGTGCTCTCTTGTTTGTGGCATTGGACCATCGGCTGCATTAACAACTAGAATTGCTCCATCCATTTGTGCAGCACCAGTGATCATATTTTTTACATAGTCAGCGTGACCAGGACAATCTACGTGAGCATAGTGTCTTTTTTCAGTTTCATATTCAACGTGTGCTGTTGAAATTGTTATACCTCTCTCTTTTTCTTCAGGTGCTTTATCAATCTGATCATAAGCAACTGCAGTTCCACCGCCAGCTTGTGCTAATACATTTGTAATCGCGGCAGTAAGAGTTGTTTTACCATGGTCGACATGACCAATAGTCCCAATGTTACAGTGGGGTTTATTTCTTACAAATTTTTCTTTTGACATTACGTTTTTACCTCAGTTTTTTTTGTTTCATCTAATTTTAATTTCTTGGAGCGGGTAAAGGGAATCGAACCCTTACATCCAGCTTGGAAGGCTAGCGTTCTACCATTGAACTACACCCGCACAACCCCAAGAGTAACACTCCATGTTATCTAAAATTTATTAAATGGTGGAGGGGGAAAGATTCGAACTTTCGAAGACCGAAGTCAACGGGTTTACAGCCCGCCCCATTTGACCGCTCTGGAACCCCTCCTTTGGGGAAGTGTCCCCTTGTTCAATAAAGCTTCAAATAACAAGCGTTTTATATATTTTATTTATGCAAATGCAACACGTGATTTAATAGGAAAATATTAAAAAAACCGTATAAAACAGATACAAATTTATGAATAAATCATCATTTTTCATTGTTGGTCAACACGCAGTTATTGAAGCTCTAAGAAACCCTAAAAGAAAGGTTTTAAGAGTATTTTTAACGGAGGAGTCAAAAAAAAATATTCATAGAAAAAACCCAAATAAAAACATTTTAGAAGATGTTAAAGTTTACTTTAAATCTAAAAAAGAATTAGACAAATATACTTCTAAAGAACAACTAATGCATAATGGTTATGTTGCAGAGATTGAACATTTGGATCAACCAGATCTAAAACAATTTATAAAAGATAAAAATAATTTAACACTTGTCTGTCTTGATGAGGTTACTGATCCAAGAAATATTGGTTCATTAATCAGAAGCGCAGCATCATTTGATATTGATGGATTAATAATTAAAGAGAGGCATTTTCCTCGTGACAGTAAGTTAATGTATAAATCAGCAAGTGGTTGTATGGAACACATGAATATATTCCAAGTATCCAACATTAATTCGACATTAAAAAATTTAAGAGAAAAAAACTTCTGGGTTTATGGTTTTGATGCAAAAGGTCAAAAAGATTTCACAGATATAAAATGGGAAGGAAATAATATTCTTCTTTTTGGCTCAGAAGGATTTGGAATGAGACAGCATACAAGTAAATATGCTGATTTTTTTGTAAAAATTAATATTAATGAGAATATTGAAAGTTTAAATATTTCAAATAGTGCAGCAATAGTGTTTCATCACTTAAGTTATATAAAAAAAAGAGTTGATTAATTAACAAATAGTTAATAATTATTGCGCATGCCCTTGTAGCTCAGCTGGTAGAGCAATTGATTTGTAATCAATAGGTCCGCGGTTCGAATCCGTGCGGGGGCACCATCACTTAATAAAATCAACGTTAAATTTTTTCAAAAAGTTAAATTTCTATCCTGACTGTGCTCATAGTGTGCTTTGATTGTGTATGGAGTGTGTAGAGATTGTGCATCAGTCAAGAAGTCGTTCATACTTTTTTATAGGCCTGTAAAATCAAATTTAATCATTTCATTTTTTAATTTTTTTATTTCTTTCAAAAATGCATTCATTAAAAAATATACCATTGTGCCTATAGTGTGTACAGATTTGAAATAATTTTCAATAAACGTTGATAGTGTTTATCTTTTTGATTTTAGACTCTCGATTTGTAATCAATAGGTCAGTGGATATAAATTTTACCAGGCTGTTAATTTCCAGCACTCATTAGCATCTTCAATACGGACATAACATCCTAAAAAAGACATAATTTTAAATGCACAAAAACCTCCAACTAAAATAATGACTACTAACATAATTGGATTAATTCTTTTCATTTATCTAACTAGTCTCTCTTCTTATTTGCTCAATTTTAATCTTTTTTTGTAGACTTCTATTTTTATCATAAAGAAGATTAAACTTTATTTTATTATTAGTTTTAACTGAAATTGATTTAGCATTTCTTACTTCTAAATTATCTGCAACAGCACTGATAGGTCTCTTAGTTGGGTTTAAGTTATTTATAATTATTTTTGTTTTATCATTAACAATTTTACCCTTCCATCTTCTTGGTCTAAATGCACTTATTGGTGAAATTGATAATTTATTTGAGTGAAGACTTAATATAGGTCCATGCACTGAAAGATTGTAGGCTGTGCTTCCTGCAGGTGTCGATACTAATACTCCGTCTGAAACTAAATTCTTAATTACTTGCCTTGAGCCTTGTTTAATAGATAACGAGGCTGCTTGTCTACTTTGTCTAAGAACAGAAACTTCATTAATAGCTATAGATCTTCTAATTTGATTATTTCTAGTTTTGACAATCATTTCTAGTGGAGAAATTGTAACCAAGTTTGCTTTTGTTAAATTTTTAATAATATCTTTTGATGAAAATTTATTCATAAGAAATCCATAATTTCCAGAATTGATCCCATAAAAATGTTTATTAGAATTTTTATTCTTTTTAAGTGTCTGAAGCATGAAGCCATCACCACCTATAACAATAATCAGATTTTCTTTTTTAAAATGATTAGATTTAATTTTTTTTATTAATAAATTTTTAATCTTTGAAGATTTTTTATTTTTATCTGAAATAATATGAAGTTTGCTCATTTAATGGTGCCCTCGGCCAGACTCGAACTGGCACTCCGCAAGCGGCAAGGATTTTAAGTCCTTTGTGTCTACCAATTTCACCACGAGGGCACTTGTGAATTTCATGAGTGTTTATGCTAATATTTATAATTGAACAAGTCTAATAAGTAAAATTTTTTTATTAAATGACTATATAAAAATCAGCCATTATTTAATTTAATGAAATCTGCAATGTCTTTATAGCCTTTATCAGTGCAATGAACAGCATCAACAAAATTCCAATCATTTTTATTTATAATATCTCTAAAGTAAATATTAGTATCATAAAAATTAATATCATATTTTTTTGAAAGATTTTTTAATAATGATGAAATATATTCATAATTTTGTTTGTTGAAAAGTCTATGAGCTCTTTTGCTATGCTCACCAAAAAAAATATTTGAATATTCGATTAATTTTTCCTCTTCTGCATTCATGTCTTTAGACCATTGTAAAACTGGTTGTAAATAAAAATCTATTTCACAATTGAAATAACTTTGAATAGACTTGTATAATAAGAAATTTTTGTTCAACTTGTCTTCTAAATTATATTGAGGAAATTTGTTTGTTCTTTTTAGCTGCTCTCTGAATTCTGAAGATTTAATAAAATCAAAAATATTATTTCTATTTAATTTATATGAATTTTTATCATTCAATGTATTTGGGTAAAATAAGTTTAAAATGAATTTTGTGAACTTGTGAATAAATTTTAAATGAGATCTATCCATTTTTTCAATGAAAATTTTATTAAAAAAAAAATTATCTGGATAATTTATTTGAGTTATATCTGAAATATAGAAATCATTTACACCTGAAAATATTATAATTTTTTTTATTTTTTTCAACTTATCAATATTTGAAAGTAAAGAAATTATTTCTTGAAATCCAGTATGAGCTCTACACGCAAGATTGATACAATTGAAATGATTGTTGTTAAGATGTGATGAAATTGTTTTGTCGTCTGAAGTTGCGCCTATACCAAATGCACTCGAACTTCCAATGAATAGAATATTATTTATTTCTTGTGTTAAATTAAAAACACTATTTTTATCTACTTGGCTTTTAAAATTAAATCTGAAACCTTTATCATCAGTGTTAACAACTTTTGACCTAAAGTTTGGTGGTTGTGTAAACATTATAAATGGTAACCATGCAAAACCCATATTATCATAAACTTTCATTTGTGGTATTAACTGATGTCTAAAATTTTTGTCCATTTACTAGTCTTTTTTTTTGAGTTTAATGAATATTAAACTAATTTTTTTTATGGTTTATATAAAAACTGTTAATTGGAGGCCAATCTTCTGAACCAACACATAGAAAATCTTCATTTTTAAAAATTTCATTATGTGGTATTTTTTTTAAAAAAATTATGAGTATTTTCTTCATTTTAAAATTTAATTCCTTCACAATAAATTCTTTTTAAAGGATGAATAGTTTTTTCTTCATAAATAACTTTAATATTTTCAAAGTAATTCATAAAAGATTTATTGTCAAAATAATCTGAATTTACATCAAATATAAATTTGGTTCTACTTGTAGAGCACGCCCGCAAGAAGTTAAGGTAATTTTCTAATGGATAGTGATAACCCATTGATTTAAGTGAAATAACTAAATCGATTTTATTATTAATCTCAATTTTTTTATCTACGTCAAATATGTGAATATGACTATATTTAATATTATTTTCAAAAAGAATATTT
This sequence comes from uncultured Pelagibacteraceae bacterium, assembly GCA_902596375.1. Taxonomy (GTDB): domain Bacteria; phylum Pseudomonadota; class Alphaproteobacteria; order Pelagibacterales; family Pelagibacteraceae; genus Pelagibacter. The sequence goes on along the minus strand of CACJTU010000001.1, from coordinate 87,816 downwards.
CTTGTCTCATTTAAATCATTATAGCTTTCATAATTAGAACTGAATCCATATTTTATTTTTTTATCTATTTTGTTTTTGTCCAATAAGAAGAAATGAGGCTCATTTTTATAGATCTTATTTAGGTTAATATTTATAATTCCCAAACCACAACCAATATCCATAATATTTTTTAATGATACTGGTAGAAAATTTTTAAAAGTTTCAACTTCTCTCAAAAAAAGCTCTTCTGTAATTAATTCAAGATTTTTCTTTTGAAAAAAATGAATAAAAATGTTTGTAAAAAGTAATCTTCCAAATTTTTTTCTTAACCAGCTTTGCTTTTGAGTTAATAACTCATTACGTTGTAATAATAATAATTTTTTTGACTTTTGATTTAATTTTATCAATTTATTAATATTTTAAAGCTTTTGTTAAGACAGATAAATCTAGTTTACAATCTTTATAACCTCTTTTAACTACGTTTAGGTACCTTTCTGTTGGATACTTAAAACGTGATTTTTTTACCATTGTATAAGTCATTACTTTTTTTCCATAATAATTAAAATAATATTTTTTATAAAGAATTGGAAAATCCTCATACACGTCTAACTTTTTTTCGTCACTTTTAGAAATTTCAAATAATCCACCTGGTACAATAGATTTTTTTTTAGGTTCGATATCAGCAGCTCTATATTTACTTCTAAAAGTTAATCTAAAATCTCTTAAATTAATTTTTTTCAAAAAAATACTGTCTTTACATCTACGTTTCATCTGAAAATGATGAAGATTGCTACCATATGCAAAATACAACATTAACGATCCACTACTTCTATTTTTTTTTCGTTAACAAATTTTAAAATTTGAGAATTACAATTATCAATTTTAGTTTGATCCTCTGACCTTATAACAATTGAAACACCTAATTTGCCTGCATGAAAAAATGGGTAGCTTCCTATTTCAACATCTTTATTTTCATTTTGAACTTTAGTTAGAGAATATGCTATTTCACTTTCAACTGTTTTTAAACTAATAGTAAAACTTTTAATTGGTTCTCCACCAACAATTTTATTCGTTAAACCACCTAACATTGATTTTAAAATAGATGGTACTCCTGGTAAAGAAAACACGTTTTCAACATAAAAACCAGGTGCACCACTTGTTGGGTTTAAAATTAAATTTGCATTCTCTGGCATCCAAGCCATCTTTTGTCTTCCATCATTAAATTTACCCTGTTCATAGTAAGCTTCTAAAATTTTAAAAGCTTCTTTATGAGCTTCATATTTTATACCAAATGCTTTTGAAACTGATTGAGCAGTGATATCATCATGAGTAGGCCCAATACCACCAGTTGTAAAAACATAGTCATATGTTGTTCTTAAAAGATTTAAAGTATCTACAATTGTTTTCTCTACATCTGGAATTACTCTCACTTCTGCTACATTAACCCCGATTGAGTTCAGCCACGTCGCTAAAGTTGATGTATTTGTGTCTTGGGTTCTGCCAGACAAAATTTCATTACCGATAATTAAAATTGATGCATTAACTTTTGCTTTTTTGTTCATATGAAATATATATTTTACTAATGGAATTTACCAAGTCTTTAGTAAAAGGCAAACTAATCAAACGTTATAAAAGGTTTTTTACTGACGTTAAACTTGGTAAAGAAATTGTCACAGCTCATTGCCCTAATACAGGATCGATGAAAGGACTATTAGATGAAGGCAATGAGGTTTATTTGCTACCTAATAATGATCCAAAAAGGAAACTGAAGTATGGATTGGAAATAATTAAATCTAGAAAAAATTTAGTTGGCGTAAATACCCACATGGCAAATAGAATAGTTGAGCATGGGCTCAGCAACAATCTTATAAATGAACTTAAAAATAATAGCTCTATAAAACCAGAGGTTTTTTTTAATGAGGAAACTAGATTTGATTTTTTATTAGAAAAAAAGGGTCAAAAAACCTTTATTGAAGTAAAAAATGTTACATTATTTAGAAATAAAGATACAGCAGAATTTCCAGATGCACCAACAGCAAGAGGCATTAAGCATTTATTTACCCTTATTGATGCCATAAAAAAAAGTTATAAAACATATTTAATATTTTTAGTTCAAATCCAAAATATGAAATATTTTAAAATAGCTAAAGATATAGACGAAGAATATTATAAGGCTTATTTATTAGCTAAAAAAGCTGGTGTAAATTTTTTAGCCTATAGATGTGATATAAGTTCAAAAAAAATTTTTATAGATAAAAAATTAAAAATTATAGATGATTGATTATAGAGAGAAATTTGAAAAAATGAGAATTGCAGGAAATTTAGCTGCTAGAACTTTGGATATGTTAACTGAGAATATTAAAGAAGGCGTCTCAACTGATTATATTGATAAGTTAGGATATGAATTTATAAGAGATAATGGCGGCTACTCTGCCCCACTCTATTATAGAGGTTTTACAAAATCTTTATGTACATCTTTGAATCATGTTGTATGTCATGGAATACCATCTGATAGAACTTTACAAGAAGGTGATGCTGTAAATGTAGATGTTACAGCAATTGTTGATGAGCATTATGGAGATACAAGCAGAATGTTTTGCATTGGAAAAACCGCAGTTAAATTAAATAATCTTATAGATGCTACTTACGAGTCAATGATGAAAGCTATTAAAATTTTAAGACCTGGAATTAAATTAGGAGATATTGGTTATGAGATACAGTCTTATGTAGAAGAAAAAGGTTTTTCAGTTGTTAGAGATTTTTGTGGCCACGGAATAAGCACTACATTTCATGAGACACCTAATATTCTTCATTATGGTAGAAAAAATACCGGCATGGAATTAAGACCTGGCATGACATTTACTATAGAGCCTATGATAAATGTAGGCAAATATGATGTTAAAATGTTGAATGATGGTTGGACAGCTGTTACAAAAGATAAATCATTATCTGCACAATTTGAACATACGTTAGGAATTACTGAAAATGGTTATGAAATCTTTACAGAATCTGCTAAAGGTTATTCAAAGCCTCCATACTTATAATTAATGATTAAAAGATACTCGCGAAAAGAATTAACTGACATTTGGTCAGAAGAAAATAAATATAAAATCTGGTTAGATGTTGAGGTTGCAGCAGCAGAAGCAATGGAAAAACTTGGTCAAATTCCAAGAGGTGTTTCTTCAATTGTTAGAAAAAAAGCAAGAATTAATGTAAGCAGAATTCACAAAATAGAGTCTGAAGTTAAACATGATGTAATAGCATTTCTTACCTCAGTTACTGAAAAAGCCGGTATCAAAGCACGCTACCTACATCAAGGAATGACATCATCAGATGTTTTAGATACTAGTTTTAACATTCAACTGGTTCAATCAGGTAAAATTATTTTAAAAGATATAGATCAAATTTTAAAAGTTTTAAAAAAACAAGCCAAAAAATATAAATTTACACCGTGCATGGGAAGAAGCCACGGTATCCATGCTGAACCAATTACTTTTGGATTAAAATTGGCTTCGTTTTATGAGGAATTTAAAAGAAACAGAAATAGATTGAAAAATGCAATCAATGAAGTATCAACCTGTGCAATATCTGGAGCTGTTGGAACATTCGCTAACATTAATCCAAATGTTGAAAAATATGTGGCAAAAAAATTAGGTCTAAAAGTTGAACCAATTTCCACCCAAGTAATTCCAAGAGATAGACATGCTTTCTATTTCTCTGTTTTGGGAATTATTGGAGGTTCTATTGAAAGAGTGGCTGTTGAAATAAGACATCTACAAAGAACCGAAGTTTATGAGTTACAAGAATATTTTTCTAAAAATCAAAAAGGATCCTCTGCGATGCCTCATAAAAAAAATCCTATTTTAAGTGAAAATTTAACAGGCTTAGCTAGAATGGTTAGGAGTGCAGTTGTGCCGGCGCTTGAAAATATAGCACTTTGGCATGAAAGAGACATTTCTCATTCAAGTGTTGAAAGAAATATCGGACCAGACGCTAATATAACAACTGATTTTGCATTGGTTAGGCTTGCTAATATTTTAGATAACATGATTGTTTATCCAAAAAAAATGCTTGAAAACTTAAATTTAACAAAAGGTTTAATTTTCTCTCAAGAGGTTATGTTGGAATTAACTAAAACAGGATTAAGCAGAGAAAAATCTTACAAAATGGTACAATCATATTCAAAAAAATGTTTTGCAGAAAATTTAAACTTAATTGATGTAATTTCATCTGATAAATTTGTAATGAGTAAAATTTCTCTAAAAAAATTAAAATCTATATTTAATTATTCTAAACACTTTAAAAATGTAAATTATATCTTTAGAAGAGTTTTTAAATAATGAAAAAAGGTAAAAAATTATACGAAGGGAAAGCTAAAATCATTTATGCAACAAATGATAAAAACTTAGTTATCCAATATTTTAAAGATGACGCAACTGCATTCAATAATCAAAAGAAAACTACAATTGAGGGTAAAGGCGTTCTAAACAATAGAATATCTGAGCATATTCTCTCAAATTTATCCGAAATTGGAATTAAAAATCATTTAGTAAAAAGAATTAATATGAGAGAACAACTAGTTAAGTTAGTTGATATAATACCAATAGAATTTATAGTAAGAAATATTGCTACTGGATCATTAACTAAAAGATTGGGTATTGAGGAAGGAACCGTCCTTGAACGACCATTGATAGAATACTGTCTAAAAGATGATAAGCTCGGAGATCCAATAATTAGTCGAGAACATATTTTAACTTTCAATTGGCTTAGTGTGATGCAGCTTGATTGGATTGATGAAAATCTATCTAGATTAAATGATTTTTTACTGGGAATGTTTAGAGGTGTAGGAATAAAATTAGTAGATTTTAAAGTAGAATTTGGCTTCACCCATGAAAGTGAAAAAACTCAAATTATATTGGCTGACGAAATAAGCCCTGATACATGTAGATTGTGGGATACTTTAACAGATAAAAAACTTGATAAAGACAGATTTAGAAAAGATTTAGGAGATTTAATTCCTGCTTATACGGAAGTTGCAAAAAGGCTTGGGATACTTCATGAACAATCAAATGTTTCTGCTGTAAATGTTACCCAGCTTTCATCTGTAAAAAGAAAGAAGAAATGAAAATTTCAGTAATAATAACTTTAAAGAAGGATGTTCTTGATCCACAGGGAAAGGTTATTCATCAAACCCTTGAAGGGATGGGTTACGATAGTATTAATGAAGTAAGACAAGGTAAATATTTTGAAATAGACACTAAAGAAACTGACAACGTCAAAGCAAAAGCAAAAGTTGAAGAAATGTGTGAAAAACTTTTGGCAAATCTTGTAATTGAAAATTATAAAATTATTGAGCCAAAATAATTAATGAAATCATCGGTTATTACTTTTCCAGGTTCAAATTGTGATAGAGACATGGATGTCGCTTTAAAGAAGTTTGGATTTAAAAATAAAATGGTTTGGCATGCTGATGCTGAATTACCAAAAAGTGATTTGGTTGTATTACCAGGTGGATTTTCATATGGTGATTACTTGAGATGTGGAAGTATGGCATCAAAATCAAAAATTATGCAATCAGTTATTAATTTTGCAAATGCGGGTGGAATGGTTATGGGTATATGTAATGGATTTCAAATATTGGTAGAAACTGGTTTGGTTCCGGGTGTTTTGCTTAGAAACAAATATTTAGAATTTATTTGTAAAAACGTTTTTGTTAAAATTAACGATAAAAAAAATAAATATTTTAAAAACGTTCATAACGAAATTTTAGAATTTCATATAGCTCACAATGAAGGAAATTATTTTTGCACTAATGATCAATTAAAAGAAATTGAAGATAATAATCAAATAGCTATTAACTATTGTGATGAAAATGGAAAAATAGAAGATCAATTTAATCCTAATGGATCCATAAAAAATATTGCCGGTATATTTAATAAAGAAAAAAATGTTCTAGGAATGATGCCCCACCCTGAAAGAATGATTGATACATCATTATCTGGTGAGGATGGATCATTATTTTTTAAAAACTTAATAAACAACTTAAAATGATTGTGAACGAACAAGTAGCAATAGATCACGGTTTAAAAAAAGATGAATATGCTAAAATTTGTGAACTATTAAAGAGAACTCCTAATATCACAGAACTAGGTATTTTTTCTGCAATGTGGAATGAGCATTGTTCATATAAATCTTCAAGATTACATTTAAAAAAACTACCTACTAAAGGAAAGAAGGTTATCCAAGGTCCAGGAGAAAATGCAGGTGTTATAGATATCGAGGACAATGATGCAATAGTATTTAAGATAGAAAGTCATAATCACCCTTCATTTATTGAACCATATCAAGGTGCTGCTACTGGGGTCGGAGGTATAATGCGCGATGTATTTACAATGGGTGCAAGACCAATAGCTAACTTGAACTCTATACATTTTGGATCACCACAACATAAAAAAACAAAAAATTTATTAAGAGGTGTTGTTCATGGCATAGGTGGTTATGGAAACTGTATGGGTGTTCCTACAATTGCTGGCCAAACAAGTTTCGATAGCTCCTATAATGGAAATATTTTGGTAAACGCTATGACATTAGGATTAGTTAAAAAAGATAAGATTTTTTATTCTAAAGCTGCAGGTTTAAATAAACCAGTTATTTATGTTGGGTCTAAAACTGGAAGAGATGGAATACATGGTGCAAGTATGGCTTCAGCAAGTTTTGATGAAAAAATTGAAGAAAAGAAACCTACAGTTCAGGTTGGAGATCCATTTACTGAAAAACTTTTGCTTGAAGCTTGCTTAGAACTTATGGCAGGAGATTCAATTATAGCCATTCAAGATATGGGTGCTGCCGGATTAACTTCTTCAAGTATTGAAATGGCCTCAAAAGGAAACCTTGGAATTGAAATCAACTTAAATAAAGTACCATGTAGAGAAACCAAGATGACACCATACGAAATTATGCTCTCTGAGAGCCAAGAAAGAATGTTGATTGTTTTAGAAAACGGCAAAGAAAATCAAGCAAAAAAAATATTTGATAAATGGAACTTAGATTTTGCAGTAATTGGAAAAACTACTAAGTCAAAAAAAATAGAACTTTATTTTGATGAAGAAAAAGTTGCTGACATTCCAGTTAATGCTTTGGTTGAAAACTCTCCTATGTATGATCGCAAATGGAAAAAGACAAAACTTCCTAAAAAGAATAAAATTAAAAAAGAAGACATTAAACATTTAAAAATTATTGATGTATTAAAGAAAATTTTAGCTAATCCAAACGTATGCAGCAAAGAATGGATTTGGCAACAGTATGATCATACTGTTATGGGAGATACAATACAAAAACCTGGTGGAGATGCGGGCGTTGTAAGAGTTCATGGAACAGATAAAGCAGTAGCTGCTTCTGTGGATTCTTCCGCGGTTTATTGCTGGGCTCATCCCTTAACTGGTGGAAAGCAAGTAGTTTGTGAAAGTTTTAGAAATCTTATATCTGTTGGTGCAAAACCAATTGCAATTACTAATTGTTTAAATTTTGGTAGTCCTGAAAATGAAGAAAACATGGGTGAGTTTGTTGAATGTGTTCAAGGTATTAGTGAAGCGAGCGAATATTTAAAATTTCCAGTGGTTTCTGGAAATGTATCTTTTTATAACCAAACAAAAGAGGAAGGTATAAAACCTACACCTGCAATTGGTGGAGTTGGATTAATTAAAGATTATAAGAATATGATTAATATGGAGTTTAAAGAGGTTGATAATTTAGTTTTAGTAATTGGAAAAACCGAAGGACATATTGATCAAAGTTTATTTGCAAGAACTGTTTTAGATGAAAAAAATGGACCCCCGCCTGAAGTAAATTTATTTAATGAAAAAAATAATGGAGAAACGTTGCTGAAATTGATTGATAATAATTTAATAAAAAGTGCTCATGATGTTTCTTTAGGTGGCATAATTACTGCGGTAGCAAAAATGTGTATTAAAGGAAAAAAGGGAATAAATATTAACAAACCTAAATATTTAATTAATGAAATAGAATACTTTTTTGCTGAAGATCAAAGTAGATATATTCTGGAAATAAATAAAAAAGATTTTAAAAAAGTAGCGGATATATTGAATAAAAATGCAGTCCATTTTGATGAACTTGGCACAATTAGTGAAAATGAACTATATATTAATGATAAGACAAAAGTTACAATTGACGAATTATCTACTTCGAATAAAAGTTGGCTTACAAACTATATGAGTAAATAATGGCGATGAATTTGAAAGAAATTGAGAATTTTATAAAAAAAGCAATGCCAGATGCAGTTGTTGAAATACAAGATTTGGCAGGTGATGGAAATCATTATTCAGCAACAGTTACGTCATCTCAATTTTCTGGAAAAAGCAAAATTGAGCAACATAAAATGGTTTATAACTCATTAAAAGGTAGAATGGGTAATGAGCTGCATGCATTAGCAATTAAAACAAAGGAGAGTTAAATGGATCAACAAACAAATGATTTAATAAAAAATGAAATTGAAAACAACGAAGTATGTTTGTTTATGAAAGGCACACCTGACGCTCCTCAATGTGGATTTTCAATGGCAACTTCAAATATTTTAAAAATCCTAGAAGTAAATTTTAAAGGCATAAATGTTTTAGAAAATCAAAGTTTAAGAGAGGGTATTAAAGTTTTTAGTGATTGGCCAACCATCCCACAACTTTATGTTAAAAATGAATTTATTGGTGGATGTGACATAGTAAAAGAGATGTACGAAAGCGGTGAACTAACAAAACTTTTTGAAAACAAAAATATAAATTTTAAAGCTAAAAGCTAATTATCTAGAATAATATTCAATTACAAGATTAGGCTCCATAACAATTGGATATGGAACTTCTTCAAACTTTGGAACTCTAACAAATTTTAGTTTTTTGTTTTTTTCATCCATCTGAATATATTCTGGAGTTTCTCTTTCTTTATTTGCAAGAGCAATATCGATTATTGCAAGTTGTTTAGATTTATCTCTTATCTCAATTGAATCTTCTTCTCTAACTAAATAGCTTCCAATATTCACTTTTTTACCATTTACTTTTACATGGCCATGATTGATCAGCTGTCTAGCTGAAAAAATTGTTGTTGCAAATTTTGCTCTGTAGATCACGGCATCTAATCTTCTTTCAAGAAGGCCAATTAGATTTTCACCAGTGTCACCTTTGAGCATTACTGCTTTTTTGTAGATATTTCTAAATTGTCTCTCATTAATGTTACCATAATAGGCTTTTAATTTTTGTTTAGCTTGAAGCTGTATTCCATAATCAGATGGCTTTGAGGTTTTTGTTTGACCATGTTGTCCTGGTCCATAAGCTCTAGTGTTGAAAGGACTTTTGGGTCTTCCCCAAAGGTTAACTTTTAATCTTCTGTCAACTTTATGTTTAGAGTTTAATCTTTTTGTCATTTAATAGTGGGCTTTATAAACTTACTCATCATTTTGTCAATCAACGTTTTTTACCTAAACTGGCAAATACACCAGATAAAATACGTGTTTCTTTGGTTGATAATTCCATCCTATAAAAAATATTTCTCAAATTTTCAAGCATTATTGGCTTCTTCTGTTTTGATTTAAAGAAATTAATCTCTTCAAGATTCTGTATACAAAGATTTGCCATAGCAGATATCTCTTTTTTAGATGCTGATTTAACTTTATTTGACTTTTTAAAAGAAGATACTTTTGAAGTAATTATGCTTGATACATATTGTGCAATTATTATTAAGCTGTGAGACAGATTTAACGATTTAAAATTAGGATTGGCTGGAATTTGAAGAGTGTAATTTGCATAACTTATTTCATTATTTGATAAACCTGATGCTTCTGAACCAAATAAAAAAGCTATTTTCTTTTTATAATTAATTTTTTTTAAATCTTCTAATTGGATATGTTTAATATTTTTATTTCTAAATCGTGCTGATGTTGCAATTACAATGTCTATATTTTTTAAAGATTTTTCTAAATTTTTAAAATTCTTTGCTTTATTAATTATATTTTTTGCTCCTACTGAGGTTGCTAAAATTTTATCATTTGGAAATATTGGTTTAGGATCAATAACAATAAGTTTATTAAAATTAAAATTTTTCATTCCCCTTGCACATGCTCCAATATTTTCAGAAAGTTGAGGTTTATGTAAAATGAAAGAAATATTATTAACAGACATTAATCTATGCCGTGATTTCTGTTGTAATTAGAAAGAGCTGATGGTTTGATATCATTTAAATATTTAGGATCTACTGCCCAAATCGAAACTTTTAAAGGATAACATTTTGCAACATCGGATGAATGTTCAGATCCACAATCACCTCCTGGACATGCAGAAAGTGCACCCAATAAATCTGTTTCAGCAAAAAACTCTAAATAATCACCTGGTCTAACCGGACTTGCTTTCATAAAGTATTGTTTTGTGTCATTGGTAAATCCAGTTAACATAAAAACATTTAATACATCATGAACAATTTTTTCTGCACGGTCTAATTGAATATTTTTTTCTTTAACTAAAGCTCTTGTTAAATTTGAGTGACAGCAATAATGATAGTCATTATCAGTCAAAAGTTTTGATGTATACGGATCGCATCTTGTACCAATTACATCATGGACTGATCCACCGTCTTTATCATAATCATACCAATCTAAAGTATCCCAGGTTATTGTTGCTAAAGATCTAAGATAGGGAAAACTACTAAACATTTTATCACCTACTGATAGGTGTGTACCATAAAGAGCTCTTGTTTTTCCTGAATAAAATTTTTCTTCTAAATTATTTAAATTAAATAAATTTAAATCTCCTACCTGTGGTCCTTCTACACTTTCAATTCTAAAAAACTCTCCATATTTAACTTCAAATGTTTTTGCATCTCTTGGAGGAATAATAACTTCGTCTTTTTTAACCAGGTGTTCTCTAGCAGAATGTAAAAGACTTAAATTTTTTTCTTCAATATTGGTATTTGGGTAACAAACTATTGGTTTTGCTCCTATTCTATTTTTTATGTCAGATGGTTTTTGTGAAAATTTTTTAATTTTCATTCTTATGAACTTCCAGGAGCTTTATCCTTAAATAACTTGTAATCTAGACTGTCTACTAAAGCTTTAAAAGATGCATCAATAATATTTGGTGATACTCCAATGGTAAACCAGTTAACACCCTTTGAATCTGTACTTTCAATACTAACTCTTGTTACAGCTTCTGTACCAGTGTTTAAAATTCTAACTTTGTAGTCAACTAGTCTTAAATCTTTTAAGTATTCTGAATATTTGGCAAGCTTGTTAACATTCTTTCTAATAGCATTATCCAAAGCATTTACAGGTCCATTTCCTTGTCCTTCACACAAAATTTTATCTCCATCTACTTCTAATTGAGCTTTTGCATGTGAAACTATTTCTCCTGCATTATCTTTCTTTACCGAAACATCATATTCGTTAATAGAAATATATCTTGGTATCTCCCCCATTAATCTTCGAGCTAACAACTCAAAGGAGGCGTCAGCACCATCATAACTATAACCAATAAATTCTCGATCTTTGACTTCATCTAAAAGTTTTTTAATTTTTGGATCACTTTTCTCAACTTTAATTCCTATTGAATTCAATCTCGACATTATATTTGATTGTCCAGATTGATCTGAAACAACTATATTTCTAGAGTTTCCAACTTCTTCAGGATTAATGTGTTCATAAGTTTTAGGATCTTTTTGAACAGCTGAAACATGCATCCCGCCCTTATGAGAAAAAGCAGAAGCTCCAACGTACGGTAAATGTTTATTGGGTTTTCTATTTAATATCTCATCTAATAATCTTGAGCATTGAGTTAAGTTTTTTAAATTTTCTCTTTTAATGCTTAGTTCAAACTTATCTGAAAAATCATTCTTTAAAAAAAATGAGGGAATTAATGACATTAAATTAGCATTTCCACATCTTTCCCCTAAACCATTAATTGTGCCCTGGACTTGTCTAACACCTGCTTGAACTGCTGCAAGACTATTAGCTACAGCATTTTCGGTATCATTATGAGCGTGTATTCCTAAATTTTTTCCAGGAATTTGCTTACAAACTTCAGAAACAATTTCTGTTATCTCGTGTGGAAGTGTACCGCCATTTGTATCACATAATACAATCCATCTAGCACCATTATCAAAAGCAGCTTTTAAGCATGACATTGCATATTCTGGATTAGCTTTATATCCATCAAAAAAATGTTCAGCATCAAACATGAACTCTTTTCCAGATTTAACTATATGTTTTGTACTTTCACTTATATTCATTAAATTCTGCTCATTACTTATTCCTAATGCGACATCCACTTGAAAATCCCATGATTTTCCAAACAAGCAAACGGAAGTACTTTTTGAATTAATTAATGATGAAAGCATAGGGTCATTTTCTGCACTATGCTCTGATTTCTTGGTCATTCCAAATGCAGTTAATTTCGTTGATTTAAAATTATGATCTTTGTTGAAAAACTCAGTATCGGTTGGGTTTGCTCCTGGCCATCCTCCCTCAACATAATCAACACCCAATTTATCTAATGCTGATGAGATTTTTTCCTTATCATCAATTGAAAAATCTACACCTTGAGTTTGTGCTCCATCACGCAATGTTGTGTCAAATATATAAAGTTGTTCCTTGCTCATTTAAATTTCCAAGTCGTTTTACCATCTTTATCTTCTATTAAAACACCTTTATCCAAAAGCTCTTTTCTAATTTTATCAGCTTCTTCGTAATTTTTGTTCTCTCTAGCCTTATTTCTTTCCTGAATTTTTTGTAAAATTTCTTTTTCAGAAATTAAAGCTTTTCTAATTTTAAATTTAAGCCAATTTTCCTTACTTTCGTTTAATAGTCCTACAAATTGACAAGCAGAAACAAATAAAGATTTATCTTCATCGTTACCTTTTTGAGCTTTGTCATATAATTGATGTAAATTAGCAATATATCCGGGAGTGTTTAAATCATCGTAGAGTGGCTGAAGAATTTCATCAGAAACTTCAGAATTATTTTCAATATCTAAATATGAATTATACCATTTATTTATCGTGTTTTGACAATCGTCCAAAAGTTTATCATTCCAATCTAATGGTTGTTTATAATGAGCACTTAGTAAAGCTAATCTCAAAACTTGACCACTTATCTTATTTCTAAAATCTTTTATTTTTAAAATGTTTCCCTGAGACTTAGCCATCTTTTCATTAGACATAGTGATGAATGCATTATGCATCCAAAATTTTGCAAATATTTTTGTATCATTTGCACATCTTGATTGAGCTATTTCATTTTCATGATGAGGAAATAATAAATCGATACCACCGCCATGAACATCAAACTCATCTCCTAAAAATTTCTTTGACATTGCCGAGCACTCTAGATGCCATCCCGGCCTTCCTTTCCCCCATGGAGATTCCCATGAAGGTTCGTCATCCTTTGAAGGTTTCCATAAAACAAAATCTTCTGAATTTTTTTTATTTTCACTTACTTCTACTCTGGATCCAGCAATTAATTCATCTAGTTTTTTATTTGATAGCTGACCATAATCATTGAATTTTTTAACCTCGAAATAAACGTGCTTATTATTTTCATAAGCAAATCCTTTTTTTATTAATTCAGAAATCATTTCAACCATCAAATCTATATTTTCTGTTGCTTTAGGTTGAAAAGTTGGTTCTTCACAATTTAAGTAATGACAATCTTCACTAAAACTTTTTGTTACTTTGCTTGTTAATTCTGAAATTGAAATATTATTTTCTTTTGAAGATTTAATAATTTTATCATCTACATCTGTAATATTTCGCACATAAGTAACTTTAGGATAATTTTTTTTTAAAATTTTAAATAGAATATCAAATATAACAATTGGTCTTGCATTTCCAATATGGGGATCATCATAAACAGTTGGACCACACACGTACATTCTAATATTGCTTTTATCGAGTGGAACAAACTTCTCTTTTTTATTTGTTAGATTATTTGTTAAAAAAATATCTTTACTCATTATTTTAGGAATATACTTAAAAAATAGATTTGTGAATCTATTTGATTAATTTGGAATTTTGCATACAGGAATTGGCTCCATTTTATGCAAATTTTGTTTTCTAATAGTTTCGTATTTAGCTCGATTAGCTGAATTAGGATTATCCATAGCTTCTTCTAATTCCTGATATTTTAGTCCAAGTTGACCCTCGTCAGTTCTTCCATCGTCCCATAAACCATCTGTGGGAGCCGCATCTATAATTTCTTTTAAAATTCCAAGCTCTTTTCCAAGCTCCCAAACCTCAGTTTTGTTACAATCTGCTATTGGCGATATATCCACACCACCATCTCCATATTTTGTATAAAACCCGACACCAAAATCTTCTACTTTGTTTCCAGTTCCAACTACTATTCCTTTATTCGCTGCAGCAACTTGATAAAGCGTTGTCATTCTTAATCTAGCTCTAGAGTTCGCCATCCCATGTTCGTTATCAAAATTTGATAAACTAGAACTAAAAGCCAAAAACAACTCATCTAAATTGATAGTATGTGCCTCAACATTTTTAAAATTATTAACTAACCACTCTTGATGCTTTAAACTTAAATCATGTTGGTGTGATTTCTGTTTGATTGGCATTGACAGAACAATAGTTTTTAAACCTGTCATTGCGCTTAATGTGCTAGAAACAGATGAATCTATTCCTCCAGAAATTCCAATAACTAATGACTCTGCCTTACTTGGCATATTATTTACATAATCTTTAATCCAATTAGAAATAAAATTTACTTTTTCTGAGGCATTCATGATTTTAAAATATTAGATATTTAAAATTTTACAATGTCTTAAGATGCCGCTCTATCTGCATTTTTAGAATAAGAGCTATTCTTTTTTATCTCATCTGAAATCAAGAAAGCTAATTCTAGAGCTTGGTTTGCATTTAGTCTTGGGTCACAATGCGTGTGATATCTTGATGATAAATCTTTTTCTGATATCTTTTGCGCTCCACCAATACACTCTGTTACATCTTGACCAGTTAATTCTATATGTAAACCACCAGCGTAGCTTCCTTCACTTTGGTGACATGCAAAAACATTTTTAACTTCTTTTAAAACACTGTTAAATGGTCTTGTTTTAAATCCTGTCGCAGCTTTTACTGTATTTCCGTGACAAGGATCACACGACCAAATTACATTTAAACCCTCTTTTTTTATTGCCCTAATTAATTTTGGTAAAAATTTTGAAACATTATCTGCACCAAATCTTGATATTAGTGTGATTTTACCTTTTTCATTCTTAGGGTTTATTCTATTACAAAGATCAATTAAATCGTCAGCCTTTAAGGTAGGTCCACATTTAATTCCTATTGGGTTTTCTATACCTCTACAAAACTCAACATGACCACCATCCAATTGTCTTGTTCTATCTCCAATCCAAACAAAGTGAGCAGATGTGTCGTGATTTTCTCCTGTTGTAGAGTCTGTTCTTGTCATTGTTTCTTCGAATGGAAGTAGTAATGCTTCATGTGATGTCCAGAAGTTAACAGTTTTTAATCTTCTATTAAAATCTGAATTAATTCCGCATGCATCCATGAAAGCTAGTGCATTTGCAATATTATCTTCTAATTCTTTAAATCTTTTTAACTCAGGTGAATTTTTAATAAAACCTAAGTTCCAATTGTGAACATTTTTAAGATCTGCAAAACCTCCATGACAGAATGCTCTTATTAAGTTTAAGGTTGCAGCTGATTGTGAGTATGCCTTAAATAATCTTTTAGGATCTGGAACTCTTGCTTTTTCATTAAATTCCATAGCATTAATATTGTCACCTAAATAACTTGGAAGCTCTACACCATCTTTTATTTCAGTTGGTGCACTTCTAGGTTTTGAAAATTGTCCAGCTATTCTTCCAACTTTTACTACTGGTAAAGAAGCTGAGTAAGTTAAAACTAATGACATTTGCAACATTAGTTTAAATGTATCTCTTATATTATCTGGATTAAATTCTGCAAAACTCTCAGCACAATCTCCACCCTGAAGTAAAAATGCTTTTCCGTCTACAACATCAGCCAACTGACTTTTCAGATGTCTTGTTTCTCCAGCAAATACTAAAGGGGGGAAAGTTCCTATCTTATCCAAAACTTTATCCAGTTCTTTTTTGTCTGGATATTCTGGAATATGTTTTACAGGATATTTTCTCCAACTATTTTTTTTCCAATTTTTCATATTCAACTTGTAATTGTTTTAACAAAGTTTCAAATTTATTCAACTATGATAGATGTATAAAATTAAATGAATAAAAATAAAGCATTACAAAAAGCAATAAATTTACATTTATCAGGAAATAATGTTGAGGCATCTAAAGCTTATAATTCTGTACTAGTTTTAGAACCATCTAATCTTATAGCACTTAACAATCTTGCATCATTGTTAAACGTTTCTGGGGAATATGAAAAAGCCAAATTATTACTAAATAGAGCTTTGCACATAAAACCTGACTACATAGATGCTTTAAATAACTTAGGAATTTCAATGAAATTATCTAAAGAGTTTAATGAAGCAGTTAAAATATTTGAAAAAATCATTAATTTAAAACCTGACTTTATAAAAGCATTAATTAATTTAGGAAACTGTTTTCAATCTTTAAATAAATTTGAAGAAGCTCTAAAAGTTTATAAAAAAGCGTCAATTATTCAACCTAAGTCTACTGAAGTTTTGTACAATGAAGCAACATGTTTAAATGAATTGAATTTTCATAAACAAGCAATTTTAAATTATAAAAAAATTTTAAAAATTAATCCAGATTTCACAGAAGCCAAATGGAATTTAGCATTCATACAGCTTCTAAAAGGTAACTATAAAGATGGATGGAAAAATCATGAGATTAGAAAAAAAAGAGATAAAACAAAAAATGATTATCTAAAATTAATTGAAGACAAGAATTGGATAGGAAAAGAGAATTTAAAAGATAAAACTATATATGTTTTAAGTGAACAAGGTTTAGGAGATTATATCCAATTTTCCAGATATTTACCTATGCTTAAAAATTTAGGAGCAAAAATTATTATAAATACGCCAAAATCTTTAGACAAACTTATTAGAACAATGAAGGTTGAATTTACCCATATAGATGAATTAAAAGAAATAAAATTTGACTACAATTGTCTATTACTGAGTTTGCCTTTAGCTTTTAATACAACATTAGAAACTATTCCCAATAAAACCCCATATTTGTTTACTCCAAAAGACAAGAAAGATTTTTGGAAAGAAAAACTTGGTAATAAATTAAGGAAACGTATTGGATTAATGTGGAATGGTAACCCAGAAAATGAAAATAACCATAATAGAAGTATAAACTTAAAAAAACTTATAAAATTATTTGATTTACCCTATGAATTTCATTCTTTGCAGATAAATCATAATAAATTTGAATTAGAAATAATTAAAAAATACGAAAACTTATTTATTCATGAAGATGAAATAAAAGGTTTTGATAAAACTGCTGGATTAATTGAATCGATGGATTTAATAATAAGCGTTGACACTTCTGTTGCACATCTTAGTGGTGCATTAAATAAAAAAGTTTGGATATTATTAGCCTTCACACCTGATTATAGATGGTTATTGAATCAGGAAAATAGTCCATGGTATCCATCAGCAAAATTATACAGACAATCAAAAAAAGGTGATTGGGATAATGTAATTGAAAATATTATAGCGGATCTTAAAAATTTTTAATTTCTGATAATTATTCCACAGTAACTGATTTTGCTAAATTTCGAGGCTTATCAATGTCATAACCTTTTTTAAGAGCAGAGTAATAAGCAAGTTTTTGAAGAGGAATAGTCAAAAGGAATGGAAGTAAATCATCGTTAGTATTTTCAACCTCTATAGTTTCCCAAATATTTTCTGACACAACTTCATCTTTACTTTTGTTGGTTATTAATAATACCTTCGCTCCTCTAGCAATTACTTCCTGCATATTTGAAATTGTTTTTTTATAATAATTATCTCTAGGGGCCAAAACAACTACTGGCATGCCCTCTTCTATTAGGGCCAAAGGTCCATGTTTCATTTCCCCCGCTGGATATCCTTCAGCATGAACATATGAAAGTTCTTTAAGTTTTAATGCACCTTCTAAAGCTATTGGATATGAATACCCTCTTCCTAAAAACATTGAACCTTTAGCTTCATTAAATGTTGAAGATATTGCCTGAATATCATTATCATGAAGCAATGTTTTCTCTATTAGACCAGGCAAAGCTTTTAAATCTTTAATCTTTTCTTGATAATCCTTTTTTTCAATTTCATTTCTCATTGATCCAAGTTTTAAAGCTAAAATATATAAAACAAGTATTTGACCTAGAAATGCTTTTGTTGATGCAACTCCAATTTCAGGACCACAATGAATTGGTAAAACAAAATTAGAATCTCTTGCTATTGAGCTTTCGATTACATTAACAACAGCACATGTTTTCATGCTGTTTTTGTTACATATATCTAAAGCTGCATAAGTATCTGCTGTTTCCCCAGATTGTGAAACAAAGACATATAAAGTGTCTTTTTTAAATCTATTTTTTCTATATCTAAATTCTGACGCTATATCTATGTTAACATCTAAATTTGTAAGTTCTTCAAACCAATATTTTGCCATTAAGCAAGAGTGATACGCTGTTCCACATCCTATTAAGGTGATTGAATTAATATCTTCTATTTTCCAAGGAAAATTAAAAATATTTATGTCTTTATTTACATTATCTACATATTCTTTAATTCCAGTTTTAATAGTTAGTGGTTGCTCTTCAATTTCTTTCGCCATGAAATGTTTAAAATCGCCTTTGTCATAGCTAGATTCATCTGACGATAATTCTAATATTTTTTTATTAACTTTTTTCCCTTCTTCATTGAAAAAAATAACCTGATCTTTTTTAACTACACAAAATTCGCCGTCGTCAAGATAAGTGATTTTATTTGTCATTGATTTTAAGGCGTAAGAGTCTGAACCTAAATAGTTTTCATTTGGGCCATAACCAACAGCTAAGGGTGACCCTCTTCTAGCACCAACTATTAAGTCCGGCATATCTTTAAAAACAATTCCAAGGGCAAAACTACCATGGAGTTGTTTTAAAGTTTTTGTGATGGCTTCTTCTAATTCTGAAGTCTTTAAATGTTCTGTTATTAAATGAACAATTACTTCTGTATCTGTTTGTGATTTGAAATTATGCCCTTTGTTAATTAAATGTTTTTTTAATATAGTAGAGTTTTCAATAATTCCATTATGAACTACTGATACGTTATGAGAAGAATGAGGATGAGCATTTAAACTATTTGGAATTCCATGAGTTGCCCATCTTACATGACCTATACCAATGTTTCCTCTTAAGTTTTTTAAATCAAAATTGTTTTCTAAGTTATCAACTCTTCCCTCTGATTTCACTTCATTGATTTCACCATCTGAAAGTGTGGCTATTCCTGCTGAGTCATATCCTCTATATTCTAATTTTTTTAATGAATTAATTATATTTGAAGAAACAGGTTTGTTACTTGATATTCCAATAATTCCACACATAAATTATTTTTTCTTTCTTTTGTAATTCTTAACTTCTAATTGTGGCGATCTTGTTAGTGCTAAAGATTTTTTTTTAACGTTCTTTGTAATTACTGATCCAGCTCCAACAATACTTTCCTTATTTATAGTTATCGGAGCAACTAAAGAAGAGTTTGAGCCTATAAATACTTTGTCTTTAATTTTTGTCTTATTTTTATTTACCCCATCATAATTACAAGTAATTGTGCCTGCTCCAATGTTCACTGATTTTCCAATTTGAGTATCTCCCACATAAGATAAATGGTTAACTTTAGATTTATTTCCTATAGTACTTTTTTTAATCTCTACAAAATTACCTACTTTAGATCCTTCTTTTAAAATTGTATTAGGTCTTATTCTGGCATATGGACCAATCTCAACTTTATTTTCAATTTTACAGGATTCTAAATGTGAAAAAGATTTTATAATTACATTATTTCCAATTTTTACCTTAGAGCCAATAACTACATAAGGTTCTATAGTCACATTATTTCCAATCTTGGTATCTTTTGAAAAAAAAATAGTTTCAGGATCAATCATCTTTACTCCTGACTTTATAAATTTTTCCCTAAGTTTTTTTTGAATTAAAACTTCCATTTAGAATTGATTTACATTAAGTATACATATTGATTAATTCACAATTTATTTCTTTAAAATACTTTTATAATGAAACAAAAATTTACAGTATTATTTGATTTAGATGGAACGTTAGTTGATACAGCCCCAGATCTGATGAGGGCACACAACCATGTTATGCAAAAATTTGGGTACCCAACCAAATCAACTGAAGAAATTAGAAATCTTGTAGGTAAAGGTGCTGGTGCAATGATAGGAAGATCTATTTGGGGCCAAGCAAAAAAAGAATTTGGTAAAGTAAATGATGAAAAAGTTAAGAAAGAAATGGTCACTGAGTTTGTCGATTTTTATGGAAAAAATATATTGAACGAAAGTACACTTGTTAATGGTGTAAAAGAATTTTTAAATTGGTGCAAAAATCAAAATATATCTATGGCTGTTTGCACAAACAAGCAAGAGCATTTATCAAATGATCTTTTAAAAAAAATTGGCATCTATGATTATTTTGAATATGTTGCTGGTTCAGATACTTTTGATTATTGTAAACCAGATCCAAGACATCTTACCTCTGTGGTTGAAATACTAGATGGAGATATAAAAAAATCAATGATGATAGGTGATAGTGAAACTGATGCAAATGCTGCAAAGGCAGCTGAAATACCAATTATTTTATTAGAGGACGGATATACTGAAAAAAATAAAGACGAAATTTATCACAATCACTTAATAAAAGACTTTATAGGTATTGAGAAAATAATATCTGAATATCTTTAATATTGATTAATTTATTTTAACTATTAAAACAAATTCACAAATTAGGAGTTATTTTGTTATTACACACAGTCAAAGTATATCCGTCAAAAATTAATCTTCCAAAGAAGAGGCAGCTAGCATGGAAGATAGCTGAGATAGCAAGTGATAATGCTAAATTAAATAAACACGCTATTGAAATGGTTATCAATAGAATAATTGATAACGCTTCAGTTGCTATTGCTTCATTAAATAGAAAGCCAGTAATCTCATCTAGAGAGATGGCATTAAAGCATTCTAGAAAAAATGGCGCTACTATATTCGGTGTAAACTCAAAACTAAAATTTGATTGCGAATGGGCAGCTTGGTCTAATGGAACAGCAGTTAGAGAATTAGATTTCCATGACACTTTTTTAGCTGCAGATTATAGTCATCCTGGTGATAACATACCTCCACTTATAAGTGTTGCACAACAAAATAGAAAAAGTGGATTGGATTTGCTAAGAGGAATAATTACTGCATACGAAGTTCAAGTAAATTTAGTTAAAGGAATTTGTTTACATAAACATAAAGTTGATCACATTGCCCATTTAGGACCTAGTGTGGCTGCTGGATTAGGAGCAATGTTAAAATTAAATACCGAAACTATTTATCAGGCTGTTCAACAGGCACTACATACAACAATTTCTACAAGACAATCAAGAAAAGGAGAAATTTCAAGTTGGAAAGCCTATGCTCCAGCACACGCTGGCAAGCTTGCTATCGAAGCTGTAGATAGAGCTATGAGAGGCGAAGGTGCTCCAAGTCCAATATACGAAGGTGAGGATAGTGTAATAGCAAGAATATTAGATGGTAAAAAAGCTAACTACAAAGTCCCATTACCAAAAAAAGGTGAAAGTAAAAAAGCTATTTTAGAGACATACACAAAAGAATATTCTGCAGAATATCAATCACAAGCATTAATAGATCTAGCTAAAAAGCTAAAAACAAAAATTTCAAATTTAAATCAAATTAAAAAAATTGATATATTTACGAGCCACCATACACATTATGTTATCGGTACAGGTGCTAATGACCCTCAAAAAATGGATCCTAATGCAAGCAGAGAGACATTAGATCATTCTATAATGTACATCTTTGCCGTAGCACTTGAAGATGGAGATTGGCATCATGTCAAATCTTATACGAAAGCCAGATCTAATAGAAAAAGTACAATCAAAATTTGGAGATCAATAAAAACATATGAAGATAAAAAATGGACAAAAAAGTATCACGACCCTAATCCAAAAAACAAATCTTTTGGAGCTAAAGTTATTGTGACGCTTAACAATGGAAAAAAAATAACAGAGGAACTTGATAGAGCAGACGCACATCCATATGGAGCTAGACCGTTTAAGAGAGAAAATTATATTAATAAATTTTTAACTTTAACTGAAGGTATTTTGGATAAAAAAGAAACCAATCGTTTTTTAAAAACGGTTCAAAATTTAAGAAATTTAAAATCAGGTCAACTTTATAAATTGAATATTGAAGTAAGAAAAAATAAATTAAAAAAAAATAATAAAAAGGGAATTTTTTAATGCACTTTGTGGAAAAAGAACCAAGTCAAAAAAGGTTAGATTTTGATCAGAAATTAAAATTAAATAAAATATTAAGAGTTCCTGGTGCATATAATCCATTGACGGCAAAATTAATTGAAGAAATTGGTTATGATGCAGTTTATGTATCTGGTGGAGTAATGGCTAATGATCTTGGATTTCCAGATATTGGCTTAACTACACTACAAGATGTAAGTACAAGATCTTATCTGATTTCAAGAGTAACTAATCTTCCTACAATAGTTGATATAGATACAGGTTTTAAATCATGCAAAGAAACCATAGAAACCTTTGAGGAATTTGGAATAACAGGAGTTCATTTAGAGGATCAAATTGAAAGAAAAAGATGTGGGCATCTTGATAATAAAGAATTAATTTCTACTGATGCTATGGTTAAAAAAATTAAAGAATGTGTTGCAGCAAAAAAAGATCAAAACTTTAAAATTATAGCTCGTTCAGACGCTAAAAGTGTTGAAGGTATCGATAAAATGATTGAAAGATGCAAAGCCTACATTGATGCTGGTGCTGAAATAATATTTCCAGAAGCTCTTGAAGATGAAAAAGATTTTGAAAAAGTTCGCAAAAATTTATCTGGTTATCTATTAGCAAATATGACCGAATTTGGTAAGTCTAAATTATTTAACTATAAAGAATTAGAAAATTTTGGATATAATATTGTTATTTATCCAGTAACTTCGCAAAGATTGGCCATGAAAAATGTCGAAGATGGATTAAGAGACATTTATGCAAATGGACATCAAAATAATATTATTGATAAGATGCAAACTAGAAAAAGACTTTATGAATTAGTGGATTATGAAAAATATAATTCATTAGATGAAAAAATTTATAATTTTAGCACGGAAGGACATGAATAATGAGTGACGATATTAAAAAAGGCTTACTAGGTATAGTTGTTGATGAAACTGAAGTTTCAAAAGTAATGCCAGAAATAAATTCTCTTACTTATAGAGGTTATGCAGCTCAAGATTTATGTGAATATTGTAGATTTGAAGAAGTTGCATATCTAATACTTAATAAAGATCTCCCGAATACTATCCAACTTAGACAATTTGAAAAAGAAGAAAGAAACAACAGAGAACTAACAAAAAATTTATATGAAATAATTAAACACATGCCAAAGAAATCCCATCCAATGGATGTTGCTAGAACTGCAGTTAGTGTAATGGGGTTAGAGGATAAAGAAACTACAGACTCCTCACCTGAAGCAAATATGAGGAAAGCTCTAAGAATTTTTGCAAAAACTCCAACTGCATTAGCAGCTTTTTACAGAATTAGAAAAGGTAAAAAAATTATTAAACCAAAAAAAACATTAACTTTTGCTGAAAACTTTTTCTACATGTGCTTTGGTAAAGTACCACAAAAAGAAATTGTTAAAGCGTTTGATGTATCTTTAATTTTATATGCTGAACACAGTTTCAATGTTTCAACATTTACTGCAAGAACCATTACAAGTAGTTTGTCTGATATTCACGGCGCAATCACTGGAGCTATTGCGAGTTTAAAAGGTCCATTGCATGGCGGAGCTAATGAGGAAGTAATGCATATGATGAACAAAATTAAAAAACCAGAAAATGCTCTAAAATGGATAAATAATGCCTTGAAGAATAAAGAGGTTGTAATGGGATTTGGTCACAGAGTTTACAAGTCAGGTGATTCAAGAGTTCCCACAATGAGAGAGTATTTTGGCAAAGTTTCTAAAATTAAAAAAGATAAAAAGTTTGAAAAAATATATGACATTGTAGAAAAAGTAATGATCAAAGAAAAAAATATTTATCCAAATGTAGATTATCCTACAGGACCAACTTATCACTTAATGGGCTTTGATACTGATTTCTTTACACCTATATTTGTTATTTCAAGAATTACAGGTTGGTCTGCTCACATTATGGAGCAACATGCTGCTAACAAACTCATCAGACCTTTAGCTAGCTACAAAGGTAACAAGCATAGAAAAGTGATGCAGTTAAATCAAAGATAATTTTATTATTAACTAAAAGCTTCTGCCCAAGTACCCTGTGTTGATGCTTTAGAATATTCTGTTGCACGACCTTCAAAGAAATTCATATGCTCAACGGCATTAAGCATTGTATCAAGCCAAGTTAATGGATTTTTCTCAATATCATAAATACCTTCTAACCCTAACTGACTTAATCTTCTATTAGCAATGAAACGAATATATTTTTTCACATCCTCAGCTGTTAATCCTTCCATTGGACCCATTTGAAATGCTAAATCTATAAACGCATCTTCATGTTCAACTATAGTTCTGCAAGCTTCATAAATTTCTTTTTTTAATTGTGGACTCCATGTTTCAGGATTTTCTTTAATAAAATCTTTAAATAATCTGATCATTGAATTGCAATGCAATGTTTCATCTCTTACAGACCAAGTTACTATCTGACCCATTCCCTTCATTTTATTATGTCTTGGGAAATTTAATAAGATTGCAAAACTCGCAAACAATTGAAGACCTTCCGTAAACGCACTAAACACTGCTATGGTTTTTGCAATATCATGATTAGATTTAACATCAAAGCCTTGCATGTAATCATATTTATCTTTCATTTCTTTATATTTCATAAAAGCTGAATATTCAGACTCTGGCATTCCAATTGTATCTAATAAATGTGAGTAAGCTGCAATGTGTACTGTTTCCATAGAAGCAAAAGATGACATCATCATTAAAACTTCTGTTGGTTTAAAAACATTCATGTAATGTCTGATGTAACAATTACTTACTTCAACGTCAGCTTGAGTGAAAAATCTAAAAATCTGAGTTAATAAATTTTTTTCAGATGGGCTAAGATTTTTTTGCCAATCTCGTACATCATCACCTAATGGAACTTCTTCAGGTAACCAGTGAATTCTTTGTTGTGTTAACCAAGCATCGTAGCACCAAGGATATCTAAATGGTTTATAAACTGGGTTGGCTACTAACAAACCATTGTTATTTTTTTTTGGTTGAACTGCTTCTTTATTTATATTTTCTGCTACTGACATGATAAACACTCCTCGTACTCTTGTTCTTTATTATCGTTTGATTTATTTTTGTAAACATTTGCTAAGATATCAGTTGATTTTGAATCATTAACATTCTCAGCCCTTTGAATTGATTTTGATCTACAGTAATAAAGGCTTTTTAAGCCTTTTTTCCAAGCATCAAAATGAATTTTGTGTAATTCTTTCTTATGAACATCTGCTGGTAAAAATAGATTTACTGACTGTGCCTGTGAAATAAATGGTGTTCTGTCACCACTTAATTCAATTATCCAATTTTGGTTCAGCTCAAATGCAGTTTTGAAGACATCTTTTTCTAAATCAGTTAGGAAATCTAGATGATTAACAGATCCTTGATTTGTGGTAATACTAGACCATGTCTCTTCATCATTTTTTCCATGAGATTGAAGGATTTCTTCTAAATATCTATTTCTTACATTGAAAGATCCTGAAAGAGTTTTGTGTGTGTAACTGTTTGCAGCAATTGGCTCTACTCCTGGTGATGCTCCTCCACAAATAATTGAGATTGAAGCAGTTGGAGCAATCGCTGTCTTGTTAGAAAATCTTTCTTTATAACCATACTCCGCTGCATCTGGACATGCACCTCTCTCATCAGCTAAATCTTTAGAAGCTTGATTAACTTTTTCATGAATATTTTTAAATATTTTTTTATTCCATGACTTTGCCATTACTGATTCAAGTGGAATTCTATTTTTTTGTAAAAAAGAATGAAAGCCCATTACACCTAATCCAACGCTTCTTTCTCTTTCCGCAGAATATTTGGCATCTTTAAATTGATCTGGTGCTTTATTAATAAAATCAGATAAAACGTTATCTAAAAATCTCATAACATCAGCAATCATGTCTGGATCATCTTTCCACTCATCATATTTTTCTAAATTTAACGAAGACAAACAACATACTGCAGTTCTATCTCTTCCATCTTTATCAATTCCAGTTGGTAAAGTTATTTCACTACATAAATTAGAAGTTTTAACTGTTAGGTTTGCTAACTTATGATGTTGAGGAATTTGTCTGTTAACCGTATCTATGTAAATTATATATGGCTCACCCGTCTCAATTCTTGCAGTTAATAATCTTATCCATAAATTTCTTGCTGAAATAGTCTGTTGAACACTACCATCTGCTGGACTCTTCAATGCCCACTGCTCATCAGTTTCTACAGCTCTCATAAATGCATCAGAAACTAAAACACCATGATGTAAATTTAATGCTTTTCTATTTGGATCACCACCAGTAGGTCTTCTCATTTCAATAAACTCTTCTATCTCAGGATGATCAATTGGAAGATAGCATGCTGCAGAACCTCTTCTCAATGATCCTTGACTGATAGCCATAGTTAAAGAGTCCATAACTTTTATAAAAGGAATTATTCCAGAAGTTTTTCCAACTCTTCCTATTTTTTCACCAATAGATCTTAAGTTACCCCAGTAACTTCCAATTCCTCCACCCTTCGCTGCCAACCAAACATTTTCACTCCATAAATCAAGAATGCCTCCTAAGCTATCAGATGCTTCATTTAAAAAACATGAAATAGGTAACCCTCTTTTTGTACCACCATTTGATAAAACTGGTGTTGCAGGCATAAACCAAAGATTGCTTATATAATTATAAATTCTTTGAGCATGTAAATTATCATCTGCATATGTGCTTGCTACTCTTGCAAATAAATCTTGATAAGATTCATTCAAACCTAAGTATCTGTCTTTTAAAGTTGCTTTACCAAAGTCTGTAAGATTTGCATCTTTTGAGCGATCAATTTTAATTATGATGCCTTTGTCATTTTGAAATAATTCTGTTTCATTATTTAATGAGAAAAGATCAGGCTTATTAATCTTAGAAACTTCCTTAACTTCTGGGCTATATTCAGAGACAGCTTTTTTGAGGGCTTGAGAAAGAATCTTATTCATAAATTTTAATTATATTTTGTTATTAGTACGAAAACAACTATATGTTGTAGGCGTTTATCGTAAATATACTATATAAACTTTTGTACAATAGAACATTTATAGAACGCGACAATATGATAATCAATAAAAAAATAAAAAATTTTTCAAGAAATTAACATAATAAACAGTAAGTAAATAACCAATGAGCCAAAATATAAAAATAGATCCCTATGGTTTTAGAGAATATGACGCCCGATGGTTGTATGAGAAAGATATAAATCAATCTGGAATAGAGAATCTTGGAAGAGGACTTGGAACACAGATAAAAATACATACCAAAAAAGATAATCCTAGAATCATAGTAGGTCATGATTACCGTTCCTATAGTGAAGAAATAAAAACTGCTCTCAAAAAAGGATTGATGTCTACGGGATGCAGCATAGAGGATATTGGTCTTTCATTGTCTCCTATGGTTTATTTTGCACAATTCAATTTAGATGCAAATGCGGTTGCTATGGTTACAGCAAGTCATAATGAAAATGGGTGGACTGGTGTCAAAATGGGAATCAAAAAAGGACTAACTCATGCACCTGAAGAAATGAAAGAACTAAAAGAAATTACCTTAAATAAAAAGTTTACAAAAGGCAAAGGTAGTGAAAAACAAATAAAAGATTTCGATAAAATTTATAAAGGTGACTTAATTAGTAAAAACAAAATTAAGAAAAAAATAAAAGCTGTGGTGGCTTGTGGAAATGGTACAGTAGGTGTTTTTGCCCCAGAAATTCTAAGAGGTATTGGGTGTGAGGTAATAGAATTAGATTGTAATCTAGATTGGAATTTTCCTAAATACAATCCAAATCCTGAAGATCTGGAAATGCTTCACGAAATAGCAAAAGTGGTTAAAGAAAATAATGCTGATATAGGTTTTGGATTTGATGGTGATGGAGATAGGGTTGGTGTTATTGACGATAAAGGTAATGAAATATTTTCAGATAAAATTGGTCTTCTAATTGCTAGAAATTTATCAGGTAAACATAAAAATTCAAAATTTGTAGTAGATGTAAAATCAACAGGTTTATACTCAAAAGATAAAATCTTATTAAAAAACAATTGTGAAACAATTTATTGGAAAACAGGTCATTCTCATATTAAAAGAAAAGTGAACACTGAAAAAGCTTTGGCAGGTTTTGAAAAAAGTGGTCATTTCTTTTTTAATCAACCTTTAGGATATGGTTATGACGATGGGATTAACTCAGCAATTCAAGTATGTCACTTATTAGATAGTCAAAATAAAAACATGAGTGAAATTATTAGTGAATTACCCAAAACATTTCAAACACCAACAATGGCACCTTTTTGCAAAGATGAAGAGAAATATATTGTTGTTGAAGAGCTAGTTAAGCAAATTAAAAATTTAAAAGAAAACAAAACTGAAATAGATAGTCAAGTTATTAGTGATATTTTAACTGTTAATGGAGTTAGATTTTCATTTGAGGATGGTTCTTGGGGACTTATAAGAGCATCTTCAAATAAACCATCTTTGGTTATTGTTACTGAAAGCCCAACATCAGATGAAAGAAAGAAAAAAATCTTTGATTTTATTGACGATTTGTTACAAAAAACTGGTAAAGTCGGCAAATATGATCAGAAAATTTAATTTTTTAAATTATCCTCATCAGTTTTAGTTTCTGAATTGTCAGCATCCTGATTATTTTCTTGTTTAGGAATTTCATCGCTATAAAACTTTCTAACCAATTCCTCCTCTTTTAGTCTTTGCTCTTCATCAAATTTCTTTTCCCACTCTTTCATACGCCTATTTTCCTCTTCAATTCTCTCTTTTTGAGCTATTTCGGCTAATCGAACTCTTTCATTTTCTTCTTCAATTCTTTTTTGTCTCTCCTCCTCTATTTTCAATTCTCTTTCTCTTTGACGTCTTTCGTTTTCTCGATTTATTCTCTCACGTTCTGCTTCTTTAAGTTCTTTTTCTTTTATTCTTAATTCTTCTTCCTTGGCTCTTTGCTCAGCCTCCTCTTGTAAAATCTGTCGTTGGATTTCCTGCTGTCTTTCAGTTTCCAGATCTCTTAGTCTTTCCTCCATTTCTTTAAGTTTATCTTGCTCATATTTCAGTTTCCTAGCTGCCTCTCTTAATCTTTGTTCTTCCTCAAGTCTATTTTTCCTTTCAATTTCTTTTAATCTTATTTTTTCTTGTCTTTCTTTTTCTTTTTCATCTCTTCTTTTTTGAGCTTCAATTTCTTTATTTTTTAATTCTTCCTCTTTAAATTTAATTTTTTCTTCTCTAATTCTTTGTCTCTCTAACATTTTTAGCCTTAAATCTTCTTGTTTAAGCTTTCTAGCTTCCTCTCTAAGTTTTCTAGTTTCTTCGTCTTTAATTTTTTTCTGTTCTATTTTAATTCTTTGAGCTTCTATCTTTTGTCTTTTTTCTTCATTCTTTTTTTCTTGTTTTTCATTTTCAATGATTAATTTTTTTTGAAAAAGAAGTTTTTTTCTTTGTTCTTTTAATTCATCTTGTTTGGCTTTTTTCGCTAATTTTTTTTCTAAAATTAATTCTCTTTTTTTTTCTTTTTCTAATTGTTTTTGTAATGCTAAATCTTTTTTAACTTTGTTTTTTTTAAAATCTTTTAAAATTGCTGAAAACTTGTTTTTTGTTTTATCAATTGGATCAAATAAATTTTTTTTAATATTTTTATTAATATTTTTTATTGAAACCATTTTTAAAAGTATCAATTAGAATAATAACACTAAATATTATGTGTGGCTAATTTGAGTTTTTATTTTAGACTTATACAACTTTAGATTGTTTTATTTTAAATTAGTTAATAAAGAGCATTTTCAACTAATAAGTGTTCTTAAATATTTAAAGAATCAACTAATCTGAATTGTGAGGTGATGGAGGGAGACTGAAGTCACCTCTTTTTTTTTGCTTGTTATAATTTTAAGTATTCGTAAAAAAATTTAATCGAAACCACTAAAAGAAAAATTCCAAAAAACTTACTAATTTTATTCTTATCAATACTGTGCACTGTTTTGGCTCCTATCCGAGCCATGAAAGTAGTAATTGGTATAAATATTAAAAAGGCTGGTATATTTATAAAACCAATACTTAGAGGTAGACTTGAGTTTAAATAATTTCCTGAAATTAAAAAACCTATTGCTCCAAATAAAGCAATTAAAAATCCTATAGCTGCTGCACTTCCTATAGCTTTATTTATTGAATAACCAAAAAACTTAAGGATAGGCACATTCATTACAGCTCCTCCTATACCCATAGGTGCAGATATAAATCCAACAAGAAAACCAAGGATTACTTTTATATGTAATTTCATTTTAACAATTATGTTTTGTTCTTTTTCTTTTATTAAAAGAAAGTAAATTCCTAAAAATAAAATCATTATAGAAAAAAATAAAACTAAAGACTTGGTTTTTAGAAAAGCAGCAACAATAGTACCAACTATAACTCCTAGCACAACAAATAAACCGTAATTCTTAACAATATCAAAATCAACTGCTTTAAATTTATGATGTGTTAAAACTGAAACTGTAGATGTTGGTATTATAATCGCAAAGGAAGTTCCAACAGCAAGATGCATAATATATTGAGGATCAATTTCTAAAGAACCAAAAATAAAATATAACAAGGGAACAGTTATCAGCCCACCACCGATACCAAATAATCCAGCTACAAAACCAACTGGTATAGCCGTTAAAGCCATTAGTAAAATAATATAACTATATTCGTTTGTTAAAATTGAATTAAGCAGTCTGCCCTACTCTAGTATCTACATTATTATATTTAATTTTATCCATAATGTGATCAATTTTCTTCACGTCAGCATCTCTAACACACATGTTTTCGCTTAAATATCTTTTCCAATAACTTGCACCCATTTGACCATGAAATAAACCAAGAGTATGTCTCATTATTTGATTTAATCTTGTTCCTTTTTTTAATTCCTCTTTAACATAAGGAATAAGTTGTTCAATTACATCTTGTCTACTTGGTACATCATCATTATTAAATATATTTCTTTCAATATCTGCGAGTAAATAAGGTGTATGATATGCGGCCCTACCAATCATTACACCATCAGTTTTATCTAAAAGAGGTTTTATTTCATCAACCGAAGTTATTCCTCCATTGATAATGATCTGTTCATTAGGAAAATCTTCTTTTAATTTATAAACATACTCGTATTTTAAAGGTGGGATATTTAAATTTTGCTTAGGAGTAAATTTACCCAACATTGCTTTTCTTGCATGGATGATGAAAGTTTTAATCCCAGTTGCTTTTAGAATAGAAATAAAGCTATATAAATTTTCATAATCTTCTACATCATCGTAACCAATTCTTGTTTTGATTGTTACTGGTAGTTTTGTAACAGATTGCATTTTACTTAAACAATCTGCCACTAAATTTGGTTCTTTCATTAAACAAGCACCAAATCTATTTTTTTCAACTTTTTTACTAGGACAACCTAAATTTAAATTAATTTCATCATAACCAAAATCTTCACCTACTTTAGTTGCTTCAGCTAAAAGTTTTGGAGAAGAGCCTCCTAATTGAAGTGCTACAGGTTTCTCATTAATATTAAACTCCAATAACTTTTTTTTATTTCCTCTATTTATAGCTTCATCGACCACCATCTCAGTGTAAAGAAGAGTGTTTTTGGATATTAATCTTAGAAAAAATCGTTCATGACGATCTGTGCAATCCATCATAGGAGCAACTGATACTTTCCTATTCATGGTATAACTTTATATTATTTTTTTAAGAGTTTGAAGCTTCAGTGTCATCTGAAGATACGTCTACTTCTTGGTTTTCTGATTCTGATACTTCATCTAAAGAAACTTCTCCTTGCTCATTCATAGTTTCTTCTCCTACTGAATTATCAACGTCTGCTGTAGCTGTTTCAGATAGCTCAGCCAAATCTTCTTTTGTTACTTGAATTTTTTCTGGAGTTTTTCTTGCTCTTTTAGATGGTAAAATTGGAGTACCACTTTTTGAAATTTCACCTTTATATAAATTTTCAAAATCATCACCTATTTCTTCATCATCCTCTACACTATCATCAACTTGTTCAACATGTTTTCTAAGTTTATAAACAGCACTATCAGTTAAATCTGAAACTTTAATTTTTTCTTCTGCAATTTCTCTTAATGAAATAACTGTATTTTTATCGTTATCTCTATCGATTGTTGGTTCTAATCCTGCATTTAATTGAGTAGCTCTCTCTTTAGCAACAAGCACTAATTCGTAAGGGCTCTCTACTTTATCTATGCAGTCTTCTACGGTAACTCTTGCCATGCGCAGTATCTACACAGTGAGTCTTTAAAAATCAAGAGCTATTTTATAAATAATTTGGATTTAGCTTATTTTTTACCAAATAAAGAAGAATAATTGAGCCAAAGATATAAGTTCCTGAAACAACGGCTATATGTTCAATTGAAAAACCAATATCAATCAGAAAACCAAATAAAGCTGTACCAAAAGCTGTTGAAAATACCATTAAAGCAGTTGTTAAAGCTTTTATAGATCCAATATATTTAACACCATAAATCTCAGCCCAAGTTGAGGAACCAAGAACATTTGCCCAACCATTTGTTACACCCACTAAACCAAAAAATACAAAAGAAGACAGCGGTGCATCAAAATAGTAGAGAACTATAGTACCTAAAAGAAGTGGGATATTCATATAGATTAATAATTTTCTACTTGAAAATTTATCAATTAAAAAACCAGATATAAAAAGAGTAATCACTGATAAAATTGAGTAAGCCATAAAAGATTGTGCAATCACATAAGGTCCCCATTCTTTAGAAGAGGATATGAAAGACTGATAAACAAAAGATCCTGTTGCAATCCATGGCATTGCTAACATAGTCATACAAATAATGTAAAATCTATAATCTTTTAAAACTTCTATTCTTTTCCATTGTTTAATTTTTTTATTATTCTCTTCTATTTTAGATTCTTCTCTCGTATCAAGCTTAACATCTTTAACTAAAAGAAAAGTTGCCACAGGTAAGAGAAGTATAATTAAAATAGATATTGAAACCCAAATATCTCTCCATTCTATAAAAGTTAATAAAAAAACAATTAAAACTGGCATTATAAATTCAGCCAATGACAATCCTAACCAACCTGTACTTAAAGCTCTACCTCTATTTTTTTCAAAAAAACGAGATATGGTTGTTGTAGCTGTGTGACTTGATAATCCTTGTCCAGCTAAACGCATTAAAAAAATTCCTACAAATAAAAAAATAACTGATGAAATTTTTGAAAATATAAAACATGAAGCTGATAAAAAAATTATTACATAAGATGCAAATTTTAATATGTTTACATCATCGATTTTTTTTCCAATCCAAACTAAAACAATACTACTTAACAAAGTGGCTGATGCATAAATTGAGCCAAATTGTCCATGTGTAATTGATAAAGCATCTCTAATACTGGAATTAAATAGACCAAGAAAAAAACTCTGTCCAAAACTTGAAAAAAATGTAAAAATAAAACCAAATACAATTACTTTTAAACTTAAACTTTTAAACATAGAAAAAAATTATGACTTGTAATGTTGCTTTCATAGGTCTTGGGGTCATGGGCTACCCAATGGCTGGATATATATCAAAAGCCGGACACAATGTAACTGTTTTTAATAGAACTAAATCTAAAGCTGAAAAATGGATTGGTGAATACAAAGGTAAAATGGCCAATACCCCTGCTGAAGCTGCAGATAGTGCTGATTTTATTTTCACTTGTGTGGGTAACGATAACGATCTTAGAGAAGTAGCAACAGGAGAAAA
The DNA here is from genome assembly GCA_902596375.1 of uncultured Pelagibacteraceae bacterium. Lineage (GTDB taxonomy): Bacteria > Pseudomonadota > Alphaproteobacteria > Pelagibacterales > Pelagibacteraceae > Pelagibacter. The sequence continues at coordinate 53,595 of CACJTU010000001.1, read as the reverse complement.
TGGTCTATTTAATACTGCAAAAGCTGGGTCTATTTTTATTGATAACTCAACTGTATCTGCAGAGGTATCAAGAGAATTAAATAAAAAAGCAAATGATAAAGGGTTTAGTTTTTTAGATGCTCCTATTTCAGGAGGACAAGCTGGTGCTGAAGGTGGAATACTAACAGTAATGGTTGGTGGTGATGAAGAAGTGTTTAAAAAGGCTGAGCCTGTAATTGATTGTTATAGTAAAAAAGTAAAATTAATTGGTCCTTGTGGAAGTGGTCAGTTAACAAAGATGATGAACCAAATGTGTATTGCTGGAACAGTACAAGGTTTATCTGAAGCAATCAATTTTGGAATAAACGCTGGTTTAGATATGGATAAAGTTATGGAAACAATATCTAAAGGTGCAGCGCAATCTTGGCAAATGGAAAATAGATACCGAACTATGACGGATGATAAGTTTGATTATGGTTTTGCTATTGATTGGATGAGAAAAGATCTAAAAATTGCAATTGAAGAAGCAAAGAAAAATGGTTCACCTGTGCCTATAACAGAAATTATTGATGGTTATTATGCTGAGGTTCAAGAAATGGGTGGAAATCGTTGGGATAGCTCAGGTTTAATTGCTAGATTAAAAAAGAAAAAATAATTTGTGACGGATACAGTTCCTTATTACGAGGACCTTACAGAGATCAAAAAGAAAATTTGGTCAATGCTCGATAAAGCTGTGAAAGACAGAGGTTCTCCCTTTAGAATACCTGTATTCATCTGTGGTGATCAATCAGACTTAGATGGAAGAATTGTAGTTTTAAGAAAATCAGACCAGTCAAACAATATAGTGCAATATCATAGTGACTTTCGATCAGATAAAATAGAAAAGCTAAAAGCAAATAAAAATGCTGCAATGTTATTTTATGATAAAGATGAAAAAATTCAGGTCAGATTAAAAGTAGATTGCATAATTAATCATAAGAATGATGTAACAAAAGAATCTTGGTCTAAAACTCAGCATATAAGTAGAAAATGTTATTTAGTTGATAATGGACCTGGAACAGAGTCTGAGATTCCAACTTCAGGTTTAAAACCAGAATTAGATAATTTTGATTATACAAAAGAACAAAGTGAAGAGGGTTATAAAAACTTCACCGTTATTCAATGTAAAATCAAATCTATAGAATGGCTTTATTTAGCGGCAAAAGGTCATAGAAGAGCAAAATTTGATATCCAAAACAAAAAAGAAAATTGGTTGGTTCCATAAGAAATGATTGCCGGTTTTTTATTTGCAATAATCCTCATTATAGGTGGTTTAGCTGTTATGAGATTTGCCATATTTCAAATAAGAAAATTTAAAAAAGGTGAAATCAAAGTAAAAAAGGAAATTAGTGATCAAATAGCATTTATAGTTTTTTTTGTAGTAATAATTGGTTTAATAATCTATTCAATCAACGATCTCTTATTTAATTAAACCGTACAATTATTTTTTTCCACCCCTTAAAACAATCATCTTTGGTATTTTCTGTTAATTTAGGGGTTATATTTATAAATAATTTAATTCTATCATTTCACTTTTAAATTTATCTTCAATCAATTTAATAGATTTTGAAGATAATTTAGATTTCCATTCATCAACCAATCCTTTTCTAAAAAAATTATCCCTTCCCATTCTTTCAGAAAATCCAAAATTTTCTTCTTCATGTTTTAGGTTATCAAAACTGCATTTTTCGATAGTTTTATGAATTTTATTTTCATCTATTTCTATTTCCATAAATGTTTTTAGAAAAAATAAGACTTTTTTAAAATTTTCAAAAGCATCCTTGTGAAGATCTTCATATTTTATCACAATTCTTGGATAAGGTGATTTTGACCATGATAAATAATTCATTTTCCAAGAGGATCTTGCTGTCACAATTTTATCCTTATCAAAAACTACATGATTATCATTTGTTATTACTTCTGCAGTTTTTTCATAAGAAAGATTGCTGTGATGCGCATAAGAAATAGCTACTGATCTAGGATCTCTGACTATATAAATAAAACCTAAGGTATTTTCTTTATTTGTAAATTTATTGTTATTTATAGTACCACAAATACTATGAGTCTTAAGAATATTAACTTTATTATTAAGATTCAATCTATCTTGAGATAATATAAAATATTTATAGAGATCTAATCCTGGAAGTGTAGTACTTGTTTCTTCATCTAAATCTTCAAAAAAAATTTTTTTTGGAAATTCTTTAATATAATTTAAATTGGAAAATATTTTTTTGTCTGAAAACAAATAATTTGTAAGAAGAACTCTTAACCATGTATTTCCACTTTTGGGATAACTTGATAACCAAATAATCATTAAATAGTAATCATAAAATTTAGATTTAAAAGATAAAAAGTTTTTTCATACACCTTTAATTACTATATTTGTACCTTCAGAATTATCTAGTCTTATTTGCTTGATCGGTTTGTACTCTTCAGAATTATACCATTCTAACGCTTTTTCATATGTGGGGAATTTAATAATAATAATTCTAGGAAATTTTGTTTCTCCATCAAATATTTGAAATTCACCAGCTCTTACTAAAAATTCTCCACCAAATTTTTTTACAAGTGGCGTAACCTTTTCAACATATTCTTTATAATTTTCAGGATTAGTTACTTTTAATTGAGCTATCACATAACCTGCTGACATTTATCTCCTTTAAAAAATTGATTTCGAATATTTTTTCCAATTATCTTGATAATGTTTTGTGTTTTCAAACACTGCTTTTTTTTCTTTCTCTGAAACTTCTCTAATAATTTTACCAGGAGAACCAACTACTAATGAATTGTCTGGTATGACTTTATTTTCTGTAATTAAGGCCTTAGCTCCGATAATACAATTCTTGCCAATATTAGCTTTATTTAAGATGACAGCTCCAATTCCAATTAAACTGTTATCTCCAATGGTACATCCATGAAGCATAACTAAATGTCCTACAGTAACATTTTTTCCTACTTTTAATGGGCACCCTGGGTCTGTATGTAATATGCTTCCATCTTGAACATTTGATCCCTCACCAATATGAATATTTTCAATATCTCCTCTAAGAACTGCATTAAACCAAATACTTGTATTTTTTTCTAAAGTAACATCCCCTATTACGGTTGCATTAGGTGCTACCCAATTTTCGCCAGAGTTTTTTGGTTTTTTATCTTTTAAATCATAAAACATAATCTATATATTTTACATTATGCCCATACAAACTCCAATATGTGATTTTGGTCAAAAAGCTATTCCATTTGAATTAAAATCTACTGATAATAAAATTCTATCCTTAAATGATATCAAAGGTGAAAATGGAACTTTGATAATGTTTATTTGTAATCATTGCCCATATGTTAAAGCTATTACAAAAGAATTAGTTGAGGATTGTAGTGAGTTAAATAAAATAGGTATCAACTCAGTTGCTATCTGCTCAAACGATTTTGTAAACTATCCAGAAGACTCATTTGAAAATATGATCAAATTTTCAAATGAAAATCTTTTCAATTTTCCTTACTTACATGATGAAACTCAAGAAATTGCTAAAGCTTATGATGCTGTATGTACTCCAGATTTTTTTGGCTATAATAAAAATTTAGAACTTCAATACAGAGGACGATTAAGAGAACTTAAAAATTTTATTCCAGTTAAAGAGGGAGAAAGTGATCTGCTAACAGCTATGAGACAAATAGCTGAAACCGGAAAAGGTCCTGAAAATCAAATACCGAGTGCGGGCTGTGGTATTAAATGGAAGTATGATTAATGTATCTAATTATAACTAGATCATTCCCACCAGAGCTTGGTGGTATGCAAAGTTTAATGTGGGGTTTATCAAGAGAATTATCAAAAAACTTTATGATTAAAGTTTTTGCAGATTTTAAAGAAGGCCACAAAGAATTTGATGAACAAGCTTCTTTCTCAATTGAAAGAGTTGGTGGAATTAAATTACTTAGAAAATACAGGAAAGCTCAATTAATTAACGAATACATTAAAGAAAATAAAGTAGATGGAGTCATTGCTGATCACTGGAAAAGTTTAGAATTGATTAAAACATCTAAGAAAAAATACTGTTTAATTCATGGAAAGGAAATAAACCACCCAAAAAATTCTGCTCAAAATAAAAGAATATTAAAAGTCTTAAACGGTGTTGAAAAAGTGATAGCTAATTCTCATTATACAAAAAATCTTGCAATAAATTGTGGTGTGATTGAAAATAAAATTGTTGTGATTAATTGTGGTGTAGACCCAGCTCAAGAGTTAAACAAAAAAACTTTAGATAAAGTTGAAAGTATACTTAAAGTTAAAAATCCAAGACTAATTACAGTTTCAAGATTTGATAAACGTAAAAATCATGAAAAAATAGTGATGGCTTTAAGAAATTTAAAACAAATTTATCCCGATATTGTTTACATATGTGTTGGATATGGAGAGGAAGAGGAAAATATTAAAAAACTAGTGAAGGAGCTAGACCTTGAAGCACAAGTCATGTTTTTTAAAGATATAAGCAATGATTTAAAAAATGCATTAGTTTCAAAATCAAATATCTTTATAATGCCATCAATAATTCATAAAACATCAGTTGAAGGTTTTGGGATAGCTTACGTTGAAGCAGCACAATACAGTGTTCCATCGATTGGTGGTAAAGATGGTGGAGCATCAGATGTAATAAATCATGAAAAAACTGGTCTAATATGTGATGGAAATAATCTTGATGACATTTATTCATCTATTACCTCTTTGCTGGAAAATAAAAAATATTTAGAGCTTGGAAAAAATGCAAAAGAATTTGTGAATAAATTTCAATGGTCAAAAATAGTTGAAGAATACAAAAAGATACTAAATTGATTTCAAATAATAAATTAGCAATTTTTTTAATTATAATCTCAGTTTTTTGTGGAACATTAATGTTAAGCTTTTTAAAATTAGCACAGGAGGAAGTTAATGTTTATGTTGCAGGGTTTTTTAGATTTTTATTTGGATTACTAATTATTTTTCCCTATATGCTAAAATCTAATTTTACAGTGTTTAAAACAAATCATCATAAGAAACATTTCCTTAGAGCGGTTTTGAACTTACCTTCAATGTTATTATATTTCTCAGCCTTAGTAATGATGCCAATCGAAAAAGCTACAGCTATATCTTTTGTGGTTCCTTTCATAGTAACAATATTGGCAGTTTTATTTCTAGGAGAAAAAATTTACATATACAGGAGTTTTGCACTGGTTTTAGGATTTATAGGAATGTTAATAATTTTAAGACCAGGAATAATTGAAATCTCTCTTGGAGTTTATATGGCGCTGGCCTCGTCTTTTATGTGGTCAATAGTGATTATAATTACAAAAACTATCGCAAAAGATGATAGTTCGATTACGATTTTATCTTATGGATATACGTATATGACAATTTTTAGTTTCATTATTGCGTTGTTTTATTGGCAAACACCTGGTTTTCAAACTTTGATTTATTTATTTTTTGCAGGTTTATTTGGTACATTGTTACATCTTTGCATTAATCACGCATACAAATTAGTAGATGTTAGTATGACACAACCATACTCATTTCTAAGTTTAGTGTTTGCTTCTTTAATTGGATATTATGTTTTTAGTGAAACACCTGATCTCTTCACTTGGATTGGTGCTAGTGTTATATTTTTAGGTGTTTTAATCATGTCATATCGTGAAATGAAGCTTGACAAAGAAATCATTAGAAAACGTATAGATATTAAATCTTAATTTTTCTTCTTAAAGGTTTTGTAAATATGCCAAACTACAATTAAAATTGTAATTGCCAGGATGAATGCAGTTAATGTTCTGTCCCACAAAAATTCCCATGAACCATTACTTAATAATAAAGATCGTCTCAAGTTTTCCTCCATCAATCCCCCTAAAACAAAAGCTAATATTAAAGGTGGCATAGGAAAATCATATAATCTTAAAAAAGTGGCTACTACAGCAATACCAATCATTAAATAAATATCAAAATTATTAAATGACATTACGTAAATCCCGGTAACAGAGAAAAATAAAATTAGAGGAATTAAATAATTTTTAGGAACAGCAAGAATTCTAGCTATATAAGGAATTAGTGGTAGATTTAATATAAGAAGAATTACCATTCCAATGTACATAGACATAATTATTGACCAAAAAATCTCTGGATTCGTCATATAAAGTCTAGGACCAGGCTGAACACCAAAACCTAAAAGAGCCCCTAGCATTACAGCTGTAGTTCCGCTTCCAGGAATTCCTAAAGTAAGCATAGGAACAAAAGAACCTGAGCAAGCAGCGTTGTTTGCTGTTTCTGGTGCCGACAAACCATTTACACTACCTTTACCAAATTTTTCTTTTTCCTCATCACTAACGACGTTTCGTTCCATTCCGTAAGCTAAAAAAGATGCAATTGTTGCTCCTGCTCCCGGTAATACACCAATTAAAAATCCAATTACTGAGGATCTTGGGATTGTTTTGTACATTTTTATTCGTTCTTCTTTATTGATTTTAATTGAACCAAGTTCAGTTAAAGAAACTTGTTTAGCAGCACTAGTTGGATCATTTCTTTTTAAAATAATTGTTAATGCTTCGCTCATTGCAAATGTTGCCATAACAACAAGTACAAAGCTAATACCATCTGTTAAGTTCATATTATTAAATGTAAATCTTGTAATATCAGACAAACTGTCTTGACCAACAGATGCTAACATTAATCCTAGAACTACCATCATCATTGCTTTTAAAAATTGTCCTTTAGATGAAAAAGCAGCGATTGCAGTTAAGCCTAAAATCATTAAAGCAAAATAATCTGGTGATCTGAAAGACAAACTTACTTTTGATAAACTTGGTGCCATAAACAATAAATAAATTGCAGACAAAGTTCCACCCGCAAACGAACTCCAGGCTGCAATCGCTAAAGCTTTACCCGCTTTACCTTGTTGTGCCATAGGATAACCATCAAATGAAGTTGCAACAGTTCCAGGGACGCCAGGTGCATTTAATAATATAGAAGAAGTAGAACCACCAAATACTGCTCCATAATAAACTCCAGCCATCAAAATTAATCCTGTTGCAGGATCAAAACCATAAGTAATTGGTATCATTAATGCGATTGCAGTCATTGGACCAAGACCAGGAAGCATTCCAATAATTGTTCCAAAAAAACAACCAACCATAACCATTAATATATTTTGAAAAGTAAGTGCAGTTGTTAATCCAATTAATATTCCTTCAATCATCCCATAACTCCTATTGATTGTAAGAATGGATCTCTCAAATAAATATCAAGAATACCATGCAGGAGATACATAAAGGCGGCAACAAATGGAAAGGATAATAAAAACATTAAAATCCATCTTCGTTCTCCTAGAAAATAATATGACGCAAATAAAAATAAAGACGTAGTTAAAAAATATCCAACTTTTAAAATTGTAGCTCCATAAACAATTGCAATCAGTATAAGTATACCTGTTTTTTTATACTCTAAGCTTTTATGTTCTACTTTAATCGTATTTGGATCAGGTAAAATAAGTTTTAATCCAGAAAAAAATAATCCTGCATAACCTAAATAAATTGGAAATGTTCGTGCATTAAATGGTGCATTTTCATCAAATGCAAATACTTGAATTTGGTAAGCAGTATATAAATAAAATACTGAAAAAATAAAAAAGAGCAGTGATATAATTTTTGTAGTATTTATATTCACTGCTCTAATTTCAAATAATCCTAAGGATTATATCACTCCTAGTTTTTTCATAAGAGCTGTCATTTCTTGAGTTTGTTTTTCTAGGAAAGAAACAAACTTGCCTTCTGGATTATAAATATTAACCCAAGCATTTCTTGCTCTGACAGTTTCCCATTCAGGAGTTTTTTGTACATCGCCAAGCATTTTTGCAATAGCTGATCTATCAGCATTACTCATACCTGGAGGGCCAAAGAAACCTCTCCAGTTAACGAATTGTACATCGTATCCTTGTTCTTTAAGAGTTGGTGCATCTGGTGCATCAGAAACTCTTGAAGGGGCAGTGATACCAATAATTCTTACTTGGTCTCTTGCCCCCATCAATTCACCTAAACCAGTTGATATGATTTGAGTTTCTCCAGATAAAAGTCCAGCTAAAGCTTTTCCACCAGCATCATAAGGAATGTATTGAACAGCATTCGGATCTGCACCTGCAGCTTGGAAAGCTAAAGCACCAATCAAATGGTCCATACTTCCTCTTACTGATCCTCCTGCCATTTTAACTGAATTTGGATCTTTTTTATATGCATCAACTACATCTTTAAAATTTTTAAAAGATGAACTTTTTGCAACAGCAATAGCACCGTAGTCACCAATTACACCAGCGATTGGCACAACATCTTTATAAGATAAAGTTCCACTTCCTTTTACATAACCTTTGTGTCTAGTGATTGATCTTAATACTAATGGTGTTGATTGAACTAAAACTGTATTAGCAGGTTTAGTATTAATCATATAAGCTAAAGCTTTTCCACCACCACCACCTGACATATTTTCAAATGATGCACTACTCAACATTCCAGCTTTTGTTAAAGCTTCTCCAGTACCTCTAGCAGTTCCATCCCAACCACCACCAGCACCACCACCAATTACAAAGTGCAATTTGTCAATTGCTACTGAGCTTGTAGTTGTTGCTGAGAATAATAGGATTGCTGAGAATAATACTGAAACTATTTTTTTTAAGTTTTTCATTATTTATCCCTCTCTAATTTAAAAATGTAAGTTAATTATAGTCTTAATCTTTATTCAACCTCTAATTAAGTAACACAACTTTTAATTGAAACTTTTTTCTCAAAATAAATATTAATAAAACTTATAATTTTATTAATTTTAAAAATTAAATTTTCACTTTGTTCACTAATACATTTTTTCTTATCTTTTGCATAGTTGATGGTAGAAGCTTAATAAATGATTAAACATCAAATCAAATCTTATCTTGAAAATACGAAAAAAGTATTTTCTTTAAAATTTATCTCTGTTTTAATAATTTCTTTTCCTAGCGCAATTATTGCTGACTATTTTAATATTCCTCTAGCTTGGTTTTTAGGACCTATGATTGTTACTTCAATTGCTGCTTTATCAGGTCTAAAAATTATCATGCCTAAAATTGTATTAAGTTTTATCTTGATAATTTTAGGTTTGCATATTGGAAATTACATTGACCAAAATCTATTTAATCAAATGCTTGATTGGATTTGGACTTCATTAATAATGTTAATATACATAATAATTTGTATTTTAGTTGTAGCTAAATACCTTCAAAAATTTGCAAGTTATGGTAAAAAAGCCTCGATATTTTCAGCAGCTCCTGGAGCACTAGGTCCTTTAATGATTTTAGCTGAAAATGAAAAAACGGATTTATCTCAAGTTGCAACCTCACACCTAATTAGATTAATCATCATAATAACAGTCATTCCATTTATTATAGTTAATAATACTAACAACAATGTTTTATTAAATGACGACTTCAATTATTTTGCTCAAAATCATTTAAATTTAATTTCACTTATTATTGCATCATTGTTTTTTATTTTTGTATTTGATAAAATTAGAATTCCTGCTGCTTTACTCTCTGGAACTTTATTTGCGAGTGGTTTGTTACAAATTACAGATACAGCCTCATATAAATTGCCAGATGAAACAGTAAATTTTTGTCTACTAATACTTGGTTCTTCAGTTGGTTGTAGGTTTGCTGAAAAAACTATTAAAGAAATAGCAAATAATTCTCTACATAGTATTGTAGCTACTACTATTTTGGTAGTATTAGGTTTGGTTGCAGCCTATGTTGCAACATTTTTTGTTGAGACAAATATTTTAACTTTAATATTATCTTATAGCCCTGGTGGAATTTATGAGGTAGCAGTTATAGCAATTGCTTTTGATTTAGACCCAGACTTTGTTGCTTTTCACCATATAATAAGATTACTTTTCATACTTTTCACAGTTCCTGTCTTTTTAAGACTAATTGAAAAAATCAAGAAATAATTTCAGAAAGTCTTTCAAAAACTTTTTCTGCTGAAAGTTTAAACAATTCAGGGGCTTCTATTGCTTTAAAATTTTCCCTTTCTATACTTACTTTAAAAGGAGTTGTATGAGATCCAAATAAAGCGATTCCTTTTGAACCTAAATGTGCTGTCATATGCGCTGGTCCAGTATCATTAGCAACAACAAATGAACTATCTTTAATTAATGTTGCTAACTGTGAAATATCTAATGCTTTGCCATTATCTAAAACACAGAGTGCATTAATATTTGATGCTTCTTTAATTTCACCAGGTCCAGGAGCAATAACTACTTTAAATTTATTTTCTGACTTTTCATTAATCATTGAAATTAATTCATTATAATAAGGCCATTTCTTTGAAGTTAAATGAGGAGAGCAAAAAGGAAAAAGGAGAATATATTTATCTAATTGATGATAGTTTTTTATTTGAGATATATCTGTTGTGCACCAAGAAAAATCAGGGTTCAATGTATGATTTGTATTTATGCCTGAACTTTTTAATTGATAATCAAATCTAGATAGAACAGAGTCTTTATCAAAATCTTCTTTTGTGGTTCCTTCAGGTAAAGTAGTTTCTGTAGAAGACCAAATATCTTTTGTTGCTTTTGGAAATAAAATTTTTTTATAAAAGGCTGTTCTACTTGAATTCTGAAGATCGTAAACTTTAGAAAAATTATATTTTTTTATATTTTTCATTAATAAATATAAATAAATTAAGTTCAGTCTTGATAATCGCTTATCTAAGATAACATCAGAAATATGTGGATTTTTTTTAAATAAATCAAAATATGGTTTAGTTGTTAGCAAATAAATTTCATCTCCTTTATGATTCTCAGAAATATCTTGAATTGCACCACAAGCTTGAGCTATATCACCTAAAGATCCATGTTTAATGATTAAAATATTAGACATAATTTTAACAATTTAACATAGTATGAAATTTAATGAATAAAATTATAGTAGAAGTATCGGTTGGTGAGCTTTTAGACAAAATTTCAATCCTAGAAATTAAAAAAGAAAAAATTAAAGACCCTGAAAAACTAAAATTTATATCGAATGAACATTCGATTCTTAAAGATCAGTTAGAAAAAAATGTTAAATCTGACGGTAAATTAAATAAATTATTCCAAGATTTAAAAGAAATTAATGCTAAGTTGTGGGTTATAGAAGATGACAAAAGAGATTGTGAAAAAAACAAGGACTTTGGTGATAAATTTATAAAATTATCTAGAGATGTTCATTTTTTAAATGATGATCGAGCAAAAATTAAATTAGAAATGAATAATCACACTGGATCAATTATCAAAGAAATTAAAGAATATACTAGCTACTAAAAACTTTAGGAAACCAATCATCTCTCATCAAATCTCCCGTTTTTAAATTTATTCCATCAAATGGAGGTGAAGTTGGTCCTCCTCTATGAATATATTTAACGTCATCTCCTATAAATCGCATCGAAAATGCTCTACGTGATTTAGAAGAATTATTTCCTGTTGAACCATGGACAGTTTTAAAATTAAATAAAACAGCATCACCTAAACTTAGTTCTGGAATTAAAATATTTTTTTCAAATTCTTTTGATGGGGGTAAATCCATAAAAGTACTATCATCATCATACCAGGATTGGTTATTTGACCATTTAGTAGGTCTAATTAACTTTGACCATTTGTGAGAACCTAAAATTAATTTAAGATTATTTTTATGATCTACCTCATCTAATGGGATCCAAAAACTTCCAGTATCGTTACCATCAACACAGTAATATGGCATATCTTGATGCCAAGGTGTTTCTTTGTGAGTACCTGGATCCTTTATAAAAATATGTTCATGAAAAATTTGAATAGATTTAGAATTAGTTGCTTCTGCAACTATTTGAGCTCCAAGTGAATTATATAAACAATGCTTAAATTCTTCAATCCTCTCCCAATTACAATAATCCTCAAAAAATCTTCCATTATCATCTTTTACATTTTCTCTTCCGTGCTTACTTGGGCTATCTAAAACTTTTTGAAATCCTTTTCTAAGCGGATCAATCCAATCTTTAAATACATCCTTGATTATAATTACACCATCATTTTGATAATCATGAATTTGTTTCTCTGATAAAAACATTTTTATTGTTGAAAGCTGTACTTTTTCTCTAAATATTTAATCAGATTATGAATGATAAAAGTCATGAACAAATAAATTCCACCAGCAACGATGAATACTTCGATTGGTTTAAAAGTTGTTGAAATTATATATTTAGCAACACCAGTTAAATCCATCAAAGTCACTGTGCTTGCTAAAGAAGTGCCTTTCATCATCAATATTATTTCATTTCCATATGCAGGAAGTGATTGTCTAATTGCGATTGGAATTTGAATTTTATAAAAAATTATTTTGCTTGATATTCCTAAACTTTTTCCAGCTTCAATAATACCTGGTTTTATTGTTTGAAATGCTGATCTTAAAATTTCAGAGGTATATGCGCCAGTGTTTAAAGTAAAAGCTATAATTGCACACCAATAAGGCTCTTTTAAAATTACCCATAGAAATGTTGATCTTAAATATTCAATTTGGCCCAATCCAAAATAAATTATGAAAATTTGAACCAATAATGGTGTTCCTCTAAATATATATGAATATCCATAAGCAAATTTATTAATAAATATATTTTTATTTAATCTTAAAATTGCAAAGAAAAGACCTAAGAATAATCCAAAAAATAATGATGCAGATAATAATTTTAAAGTTACTACTGTTGCTCCTATAAGTTTTGGGAAACTAGTAATCATTAAATCAAAATCCATTAATACCCCCTACTATACTTAACTTCTAATTTGTTAATTAATTTCATACTCACGTAAGTAAGCAAAAGATATAAAATTGCTGCAAATGAATAGAAGAATAATGGATCTCTAGTAGATCCTGCTGCAATATAAGATTGTCTCATTATTTCAACTAATCCTGTTACTGAAATAAGAGAAGTATCTTTTAAAGTTATTTGCCAAACATTGCTCAAATTTGGAATAGCAAACCTTAACATCTGGGGAAGTATTATTTTATAAAATTGCCCGAACTTATTTATTCCAAGAACTCTTGCAGCTTCAAATTGACCTTTATCTATTGACTGAATTGCTCCCCGAAATACTTCCGTTGAATAAGCTCCAGAAATAATGCCAATAGCCATCGAACCAGTAATAAATGCGTTAATCTCTATATATTCGAAATAACCAAAAATTGAAGCTACATACATGATGGCTCCACTTCCTCCAAAAAAGAAAAGGTAAATTACTAATAACTCAGGTACTCCACGAATTACTGTTGTATAAAAATTACCAACTAAATTTAAAGTTTTATATTTTGAGAGTTTTAGAGGAGTAAAAATTAGTGCAAAAAAGAAACCAACTAACATTGCTGTAATTGATACAGCCACTGTCATCAGGGTTGCATAGAATAGCTCGTCACCCCAACCTGTTTTACCAAATGCGAGAAGTTCCATATAGATTGGCGACTATATATTATAGTCGCCAGATCTGAAATGAATTACATAGAAGCGTCGAAACCAAAGTGCTTAATCGCAAGTTTGCTAATTATTCCTTGTTTTCTAGCTTTATCAATTGCTTTGTTGAAGTCTTTTAAGATTTTAGCATCTCTTTTTCCAATAGCGCTATCGCTACCTTGTCTGATACCAACACCTACACCATTACCAAATGCACCACCTGAGAAAGTTGGCCCAACTAATACAACTGGCTTACCTGATTTGTCAGCATAATCTGTAAATGCAACTGCTGCAGCTAAAGCAACATCGCATCTCCCAGAAGTTAAATCAAGGTTAACTTCATCTTGAGTTTTGTAAGTTCTAACATTTATACTTCCTACATCACCAGACTCTAAAAAGTTTTGGTGAATTGTACCTGTTTGAGTACAAACAGTTTTACCAGCAAGTGCTCCTGTTAAAGTTTTAAGAGCTTTTTTAACATCAGATCCACCTAATGATAAATTAATACCTTCTGGCGTATCCATGCCCTCTAAGCTTGAACCTTTCATTACCGCAAGAGAAGCTACTTCATCAGCATAACCTTGTGAAAAAGTAATTGTTTTCTGTCTTTCAGCAGTAATAGACATTCCAGCCATTATTGCATCAAACTTTCTCATTACTAGAGCTGGTATCATGCCATCCCAATCTTGTTCAACGATTGTACACTCATACTTCATAATTGTACAAAGTTCTTTGGCAAGCTCTACCTCAAAACCAATAAGATTACCTGATGCATCTTTTGAATTCCATGGAGGATAAGCTCCCTCAGTTCCAATTTTTATTTTTTCAGCAGAAACATTTCCAATGATAAATAAAGAAGCAAGAACTGTTAAAATAGTTTTTTTGAATATATTCATTATTTTCTCCTTTGATTAAGAAGAATTATTTCACAAATTTAAATAAGAAAAAAGAAAAATTAATGATTAATTGATGAAGAAAAATTCCAAGAGCAATCAAAACTAGGTATGTAAACTCTTGATAATTTTGCATTCCCAAAATTTTGATTAAAAACATTTAACCAATTTTCAACCTGTTGTGGTTTTTTGTCCTGGCTTCCAACTTGCGCAGTAATAACTCCTTTAGGTTTTAAAATTCTTACCAAGGATTCCATATTCTTTGCAGCTAAATCTATACAAAATTGATCATCATTAAGATCTACAAAAATATGGTCATATGTATCATCAGTTACCGATTTAATACTTTCAAAAGCATCACCCCAAATACATTTAACAGAATTTTTTTCGGTTGCTTTTTTACCAATATCACCAAGGTGTTTATTGCATACATCAACTACTTCAGGGTCTAATTCATACCAATCGATGAAGTTAAAGTTTTTTGAAATACATTCTCTCGCTACTCCGCCATCACCTCCACCTATGATTGCAGCTCTATCATTATCTTTGTTTAAATTTAAACCAGAACCAACAAAAGTAGAACTGTATAAATGTTCGTCAGTAGAAGCAACTTGTATCTCGCCATCTATAAATAAAGATTTTCCAAACTGTTCTAAATCTAAAATTTCAATGTGCTGACCTACTTTAGATTTAAAATCTTCTAAAACATCATTTACTACGTAAGATTTTTGTAAACCTGGTGAGCTATAAATATCATGATAAAGAGATTTTGTGTCTCTATTAAATTCTTTTTTAACTATTCTTTTGTGTTCAAATTCTTTTTTTATAATATCAATTGCAACGGAAGGGCTTACCTTTCCGCAAGTGAAAAAATCAAAACTAATAATCCCCTTTTCTGGAAATGTATGAAAGCTAATGTGACTTTCAGCCAATAAGGCTAAAATTGTAAAACCTTGTGGTTCAAATTTATATTTTGAAATATTAAGAATTGTCACTTTAGCAGCTTTTGCAATATCGTGAATTACCTTTTCAAATACAACAGGATCATATTCTTTTGTAGTTCCAATAATATCTAGGGTAATGTGTTCACCAACTTTTGTCATAATATGCTTGATGAAACCTTACTAATCAAATTTTTTGCTTCTTTCAAACAAAAAACTATTATAATACTTCGCTGAGGTTGTAACTGTGAAAAACAATTGGTCAAATTTAGAGGCAAAAAAATACATCAAAAAGTATACAAAACTTGGTCATTCAAAAGATATGGCTTTAAGAGTTTATACAACAAGACTATTGGGAAGAAATAGTGAACTTGTTCTTCATGGAGGGGGTAATACATCTGTAAAAACCTCAATTAAAGATATTGATGGTAAAAATTACGAGGTGCTCTGTGTTAAAGGAAGTGGTTGGGATATGGCTGAAATAGAACCAGCTGGTTTACCTGCGGTGAAATTAAATCCACTTTTAGCTCTTAAAAATAAAAAATATTTAAGTGATGAAGATATGGTTGCATATCAAAAAAGAAACTTAATTGATATTAAGTCACCTAACCCATCCGTAGAGACTTTTTTACATGCCTTTTTACCTTTCAAATTTGTTGATCACACCCATTCCGATGCAATTATGGATGTAACAAATAGACCAAATGGTAAAGATCTTTGTAAAAAAATTTTTGGAACCAAGGTTAGCATTGTACCTTACGTAATGCCTGGATTTGGTTTAGCTCAAAAAATTAATGAGGTTTATAATAAAAATCCAAATATTAACTGCTTAATACTTTTAAACCATGGAATATTTACTTTTGATAATGATGCTAAAAAATCATATGACTTAATGATTAAATATGTTTCTATAGCAGAAAAAACTATTAGAAAATTAAAAAGAAAAAAAATAAAACAAATCAAAAATTATAATACAAAGTTTAAGCCACATGAAATTGCACCAATTTTAAGAGGTTTATTAACTGAAAAAAAAGATCAAAAATTTATACTTAATTTTAGGTCAAACAAAACATTAGATTATTTTATAAATGGTAAAGAAGTTAAAAGATATTCTGGTATTGGAACTGCTACACCAGATCATGTAATAAGAGTAAAACCATTTCCATTAGTAATCAGTCCAAAACAAAATTCAAGTATTGAAGATTTCAAAAAAATAGCAAAAAAAAATTTTAAAGATTATAGAAAAAAATATGTGAAGTATTTCAATACGAATAAGAAAAAAGTTAAAGGAAAAAAAACAATGTTAGATACATCTCCTAGAGTAATCTTGGTACAAAACGTTGGTTTATTTAGTGTGGGTGATAGTTTAAATGCTTCAAAAATAGCTGGAGACCTAACTGAAACAAATGCTAGAGTAATTTCATCAGTTGAAGAAACAACAAAATACAAGTTTATACCTGAAAAAGATTTATTTGATGTTGAATATTGGTCGCTAGAACAAGCTAAAATTAAAAAAACTAAAAAAATTCTTCAAGGAAATGTTGTTGTAATAACAGGTGGATTTGGTGCAATTGGTTCAGCCACTTATAAACTATTTAAAAGTTATGGAGCAGAAATTGTATTACTTGATTACGATTCTAAAAAAGTAAAAGAAATGCAAAGTAAAATTAAAGATCTATGTTTACACTGTGATGTAAGAAACAAAAATAGTGTAAAAAATGCTTTTAAAAAAATTTGTGAACAATATGGTGGTGTCGATATTTTAATATCAAATGCTGGAACAGCAGTTGGTGGATCAATTGCTGAAGTGGATGATAATATTTTAAGAGAAAGCTTTGAAGATAATTTTTTCTCACATCAAAATTGTGCTTCAGAAACAATTAAAATAATGAAAAAACAAAATATTCAAGGATGCTTATTATTTAATATTTCAAAACAATCAGTAAATCCTGGAAAAAATTTTGGTCCTTATGGTCTCCCAAAAACAGCTTTATTAAGTTTGTGTAAACAATATGCGCTTGATTATGGATCACTTGGCATTAGATCAAATGGAGTTAATGCTGATAGAATTAGAAGTGGCCTACTTAATGATGGAATGATTAAATCTCGTGCCAAAGCACGAGAAGTTTCTACAGATGAATATATGAGAGGAAACTTACTTTTAAATGAAGTGAAGGCTGAAGATGTTGCGAAAGCTTTTTTTCATTTAGCTATATCAAAAAAAACTACTGGTGCGGTTTTAACAGTAGATGGTGGAAATATTGCTGCTTCTTTAAGATAGTTGATTTAATTTTATTCTTGCAATTTCTAAATTTTATCTTCAAAATTCATTTTATAAAAAATGTCTGATACGATAAAATATTTTCTTGAAGAAGGCAAAATGCCTAAAACTTGGTACAATATTGCTGCAGACCTTCCTAAGCCTCTAGATCCAGTTTTACATCCTGGAACTCTTAAACCTATAGGTCCAGACGATTTAGCTCCATTATTTCCAATGGCTTTAATTGGACAGGAAGTTTCACAAGAAAGAGAAATAGAAATTCCTGAACCAGTAAGAGATATTTATAAACAATGGAGACCTTCTCCACTTTACAGAGCTAGAAAATTAGAAAAATTTTTAGATACACCTGCAAAAATTTATTACAAATATGAAGGAGTAAGTCCTTCAGGTAGTCACAAACCAAATACAGCTGTAGCGCAAGCATTTTATAATAAAGAGGAAGGAACCAAAAAAATAACTACTGAAACTGGTGCAGGTCAATGGGGAACGTCACTTGCTTTTGCATGTAAACTGTTTGGAATAGAATTAGATGTATATATGGTTAAAGTTAGTTTTGAACAAAAGCCATATAGAAAATTAGTGATGCAAACATATGGTGCAAGATGTGTAGCAAGTCCATCCGATGAAACTGATAGCGGAAAAGCTATTTTAGCAAAAGACCCAAACAATACAGGTAGCTTAGGTATAGCTATTTCTGAAGCTGTTGAGATGGCAGCAAAAAACCCTGATACAAAATATGCACTTGGTAGTGTGTTAAACCATGTACTTATGCATCAAACTATTGTTGGTAATGAGGCTTTGCTTCAAATGGAGATGGCTGATGATTATCCGGATATTTTAGTTGGTTGTACTGGTGGTGGAAGCAACTTTTCAGGATTAGTTTTTCCATTTATAGGTAAAAATTTTAGAGAAGGAAAAAATACTAGAGTAATAGCTTGTGAGCCAAAATCTTGTCCTTCATTAACAAAAGGTAAATTTGTTTATGATTTTGGTGATACTGGAAGATTAACTCCATTAATGAAAACACATACTTTAGGCTCTCAATTTATTCCACCAGCAACACACTCAGGTGGATTGAGATATCATGCTATGGCTCCAATGGTTAGTCATCTAAAAGAGATTGGTGCAATAGAAGCAAAAGCTTATGGTCAAAAAGAATGTTTTGAGGCAGGAGTAAGTTTTGCAAGAACTGAAGGCATAGTTCCTGCTCCTGAAGCAACTCATGCAGTTAAAGGTGCGGTAGATGCGGCTCTAGAATGCAAAAAAAACGGTGAGTCTAAATCAATTCTATTTAATCTTTGTGGTCATGGTCATTTTGATATGAAAGCATATGGAGATTTCTTTGAGGGTAATTTAGCAGAAGATAAATTTGATCAGGCTAGTGTAGACAAGGCATTAGAGGAACTTCCAAAAATTGCTTAATTTTAAAATTGAGTCTCATAAAACCATTTAGCGGGATAAGACCAAAAAAAAAGTTCGCAAAACAAGTTACTTCTCCAAACTTAAGCTATCTTAATAATTACAAATTCAACAAAAAATTAAATTTTCTTAATTTATTAAATTCCAAAAATATCAATAAATCAAAAAAAATACTTCGAAGTCTTACTGATAAAGGTATTATTCAACAAGACCAATCAGATCATTTCTATTTATATAGAATTTCATACAACAAGAAAAAATTACTTGGGATAGTTGGTAAAATTAATTTAGAAAATTATGATGACAAAAAAATATTAGGTCATGAAGAAACCTTTTTGGAAAGGATAAAAAAAAGAAAAGAGCAATTATTAAAATTTAATAGTCAAATAAGCCCTATATATACAGCATATAAGTCTAAACCAAATTCTTTTAAGAAATTAAATAATATTTTTAAATATAAGCCAGATTATAATTTTAAATCTGAGGATAAATGTAGGCATGAACTTTGGGTTGTTAAAAACGCAAATATAGAAAAATTGCTTAAAAATTATCTTAAAAATATAAAAAAAATATACATATGTGATGGACACCATCGGATACAGGCCATGTTAAAAAGTAAAAAAAAAATTGCCCCTATGATAGTTGCTTTTCCTGATAACCAGGTAAATATACTGGATTATAATAGAGTGATAAAAACTAACTTAAAATTTGAAAAAATAAAAAAAATAATCTTAAAAAACTTCTCTTTAAATGTTTCTAAAAAGAATAAAAAGCTTGAGCAAAATCAAATTGAAATGTATGTAAATAAAAAGTGGCATACACTTCAGCCACATAATCAATCAAAGGAATTGGATGTAACTATATTGAAAAAATTAATATTAAATAAAATATTGAAAAATAATAAAAATATTAAATTTGTATCAGGTTTTAAAGGAAAAAAAGTCTTAGAAAATTTTGTAAACTCAAAAAAGTACAACTTAGCATTCAAATTGTATCCTACTAATATTTCAGAAGTTTTGGCTTATGCTGAAAAGAAAAAATATATGCCACAAAAATCCACGTGGTTTCACCCAAAACCGCTTGATGGATTAATTTCATCTAAAGTTATTTCTTAAATAATTGTTTTAAACCATCCGATGAGGCATCTGAAATTCCTCTTTCTGTAATCAAACCTGTTACATATTTTGCAGGTGTAACATCAAAAGCTAAATTCATTGCCTTGCTTTTCTTGGGATATATTAATACTTTCTTAACTTGATTATTCTCATCAACACCCTCAACATGAGATAATTCCTCTGAATTTCTTTCTTCTATTGGAATATTTTTTGAATCTTTAATATCCCAATCAATTGTTGAGCTTGGAAGTGCTACATAAAAAGGAACATTATTATCATGAGCAGCTAGTGCTTTAAGATAAGTTCCAATTTTATTACAAACGTCTCCATTAGATAAAGTTCTATCAGTTCCTACAATACACATATCAACCTCACCTCTCTGCATTAGAATGCCACCAGTATTGTCAGCAATAATAGTATTGGGAATTTCTTCTTCGTTTAATTCATATGATGTTAAGTTTGCTCCTTGATTTCTTGGTCTTGTTTCATCTACCCATACATGAACCGGTATTCCTTTTTTATGAGCATGGTAAATTGGTGATGTTGCTGTGCCCCAATTAATAGTTGCTAACCAACCTGCATTACAATGTGTTAATATGTTTACTGTGTCTTTCTTTTTATTATAAATTTCCTCAATTACTTTTAATCCATTAATACCAATATTTTCACAAAACTTTTCATCTTCATCACATATTTCTTTTGCTTCATTTAGGGCAATACTTAATATTTGATCACTATTAATTCCTGATAATTTTTTCATCATACGATCTACAGCCCATTTTAAATTAATAGCGGTAGGTCTTGATTGAATTAACTCTTCTGCACTTTTTTTTATAAATTCAGGATTATTATTTTCTTGAACTGCCAAAGCTAGACCATAAGCTGCTGTTCCACCAATTAGAGGAGCGCCTCTTACCTCCATTACTTTAATTGCATTAATAGCATCTTTTACTGTCTTTAATTCTTTAATTGTAAATTGGTGAGGAAGTTTTGTTTGATCTATTATTTTTACAATATTACTTTCAAACCAAATAGTACGATATTCTTTTCCATTAATTTTCATCTTTAAAAAATGCCATTTAAGTATTTAATTAAATTCTTATTTTTCTTTTCATACTCCGCATAACATTTAGTTAGAGTTATTCCATGATAATTATTCGTAGGCTCTGCTTTTTTGCAACCGGAATTAGTTAAATTTACAAATTTAACTGAATTTATACTCTTAAATAAAGAATAGTCATTTGGAGAATTAAAATGATCTTTATCATGTGCAACAATAATTGCATTTATTTGAGATAAATCTTTAACAAAACCATAATATCTTACGTCTTCCCACCAGGGCCAATCTTTTCTATTTTTAACAGTTCCACCAGCTCCTGGATTAAGACCTATTACACCTTTCACCAACTTGGGGAATTCTGCTTTTATTTTTATTGACTGCCAGCCACCTGATGAATGACCAGCAAGAATAATATTCTTAAATCCTTCTTCAATAAAACTATCAACTTTATCTTTTATAACTCTTCTTCTTTGGTTTTGTTTTTGTTTGTTAATTAATGGAATTCCATCTTTGTCTTTTAATTCTAAAGCTAATTTCCCATTTTTTTCATGAGCTTTCCACATTTTAGTTTGCTCTTTTTTTGACCATCCTTTTGCACCTGTGCATAAACGATATATTTTTACTTTGAGCTTTTTAATGTTTACATCATGTAAATCTCTTATAACTTTGGGAACATTGTTACCTGGATTTGTACATTTATCACTTTTTTGATCATTATCTGAGCCATGATTGTAAATAATTAAAATTGAATTTTTTTTGTCTTTTATTTCGTTCTCAGAATAAATTTTTCCTTTACTGTCTATAAATCCGTTATCTTTAGAAAATTTTTTAAGATCTTTATCAAATTTTGAATTTGAATAAGCATTGGTTAAGAAAAAACTAATAATTAAAGAAATTAATATTCTCTTCATTTTAATAAAACTCTACCGGCAACAGTTTTAAGTTTCTCAATTGTTTTTTTAGTTCTTTTTTCAGGTGCTGTTATTATTGCAACATCCAAACAATTATTAGTTGGGTCATTTGAGTCAATATGACTTTCAAAATTATCAATCAAATTTTTAATCATGATTTTTGCTTTTTCGGCATTTCCTAATAAAACTTTAATTACTTGCTGAACATCAACATTTTCATGATCTGGATGCCAACAATCAAAATCTGTAACCATAGAGACAGATGCGTATCTAATTTCAGCTTCTCTTGCTAATTTTGCTTCAGGCATATTTGTCATTCCAATTACATCTGCATTCCAAGATCTATATAAATTTGATTCTGCTAATGTAGAAAATTGAGGCCCTTCCATAACAACATATGTTCCATTTCTTTGATAATCTATATTTGATTTTTTAATTGCTTCCTCACATGCATTCATTAATCCATTAGAAGTTGGATGAGCCATTGATACATGAGCAACAATCTCATCATCAAAAAAAGTTTTATTTCTTGCAAAAGTCCTGTCTATAAATTGATCTACAATTACAAATTTTCCTGGAGGAAGATCTTCTTTTAGAGAACCAACAGCTGAAACTGAAACAATGTCACTTACACCCAATTGTTTGAGAGCATCTATATTCGCTCTAAAATTTATATTTGAAGGAGAAACAAAATGTCCCCTTCCGTGTCTTGGTAAAAAATAAACTTCCTTTCCATTATATTTAGTTTTTAAAATCTGATCAGATGGTTTTCCCCAAGCAGTTTTTAAATCAATTAATTCTCTATCTTTAAATTCTTCAACATCATAAAGGCCACTACCACCAATTATTGCTAATTTATTTGTTGTCATAAGTAAAAATTTATTTATTTATACTTCTATATTGAACAATTATGAATTTAAAAAATTATATTAGATCTATACCAGATTATCCTAAAAAAGGTATTTTATTCAGAGATATTACTACTTTAATTAAAGACGAAAATGCATTTGCTGAAACAATAAATCAGATTGTAGAAAGATCAAAAAAATTTAACTTCACTAAAGTTGCAGCTATTGAGTCCAGAGGATTTGTATTTGCTTCTGCTGTGTCATTTGTACTTAAAAAACCATTTATTATGTTTAGAAAAAAAAATAAATTACCAGCAGATGTTCACTCAGTAGATTTTGAGCTTGAATATGGAACTGCAACAATTGAAGTTCATAAAGACTCTATCAATGAAAAAGATGAAGTTTTAATTATAGATGATTTAATTGCAACTGGAGGCACAGCTGAAGCAGCAGCAAAATTAGTTGAAATATCAAAAGGTAAAGTTGCAGCATTTGTATTTGTAATAAACCTATTTGATCTAGGAGGATCAGATAATTTATTAAAAAGTAATTACAAAGTTGAGAATTTAATTGAATTTCCAGGGCATTAGGAATTAAAAAAACTTATCCACAGGCTATATATTGTTTGAAATTAATATTTATGATTATAACTTAATCAGGAATGAGAATTGAAGAAGAGTTAAAATTAGATTATTCAGATGTGCTTTTTAGACCTAAAAGAAGTACATTAAAAAGCCGTAAAGACGTAAATCTTCTAAGAACGTACAGATTCAAATACAGTAAAAATGAATGGTCAGGTATTCCAATAATGGCAGCAAATATGGACGGCGTTGGAGAGCTAAGCGTTGCTGAAAAATTAAACGAGTATGGAATGATTACTTCTTTAACAAAACAACATGATGTTAAAAAAATTAAACAAAATAAAAATATTAAAAAAATCTTTCCTAATATCGCACTTAGTGTTGGTATAAAGAGAGAAGATTTTCAAAATTTAGATAAAGTATTAAAAGAATTTAATTTTTTTAAATTTATTTGTATTGATGTTGCAAATGGGTACACAGAACATTTTACTAATTTTATTAAATCAGTAAGAGATAAATACCCAACTAAAACAATAATTGCAGGTAATGTTGTAACAGCTGATATGACTCAAGAATTAGTTCTTAGTGGAGCAGACATCGTTAAAGTTGGAATTGGACCTGGAAGTGTTTGCACAACAAGAATTCAAACTGGAGTTGGCTATCCTCAATTAAGTGCAGTTATCGAATGTGCTGATGCTGCTCATGGACTTGGTGCGCATGTAATTGCAGATGGTGGATGCACTTGTCCTGGTGATGTTGCTAAAGGTTTTGGAGGCGGAGCAGATTTTGTAATGCTTGGCGGTATGTTAGCTGGACATGATGAGGGAAATGGTAAAATTGTTAAAGTTAATGGAGAAAAATATATAGAGTTTTATGGATCTAGTTCTGAGGTTGCTAATAAAAAACACTATGGCGGACTATCAGATTATCGAAGTAGTGAAGGAAGAAAAGTAAGAGTAAAATATAGAGGTAAAATAAACGATACTATTTTAAATATTCTCGGCGGTGTAAGAAGTAGCTGTACTTATGTTGGTGCTCCTTCACTTAAACAATTAAGCAAATGCACAACTTTCGTTAGAGTATCAAATCAATTTAATGATAGTTTAATTAAATAATTTATTTTTCAAACTTAAAATCTTTAATATTTGTAGTTTCATATTTCTCAAAAGGCATGTGTATCCAAGGAGAATCTTTTAAGTAATCTACAGAATAATCTGGTTTAAATTTTGAGGTTGATTTGTGCCATAAAACTGCAGTTTTAATTTTTTCATCAAAATAAAAACCGTAAAAATGTTCTAACCATTTAATACTTTTTATTAAAGTTTTTCCAGAATCAGCTAAATCATCAACTAATAAAACATGTGAACCCAAATTTGGAGTAGTTTTCGCTAAATCTCTTGAAAAAGTAAACTGTCCTTGTTGATTTTTTATATCGTCACTATCACCATGGTAAGACTCAACA
Source organism: uncultured Pelagibacteraceae bacterium (assembly GCA_902596375.1). Lineage (GTDB taxonomy): Bacteria > Pseudomonadota > Alphaproteobacteria > Pelagibacterales > Pelagibacteraceae > Pelagibacter. The sequence continues at coordinate 28,584 of CACJTU010000001.1, read as the reverse complement.
GATAAGATGGCTAGAGGCACATTAAAAAGTCTGCTAAAAATATCTCCAACCCTTAATCCACCTTTTGCAATACAAATTATTTGATTAAATTTTAAATTATCATCATGAATTTTTTTTGCTAATTGCTCTATCTTTTTATGATAATCTTCCCAAGTTATAAAAATATCTTTCATAATTTTTGGTAGCGGGAAGTGGGATCGAACCACTGACCTCGGGCTTATGAGTCCCGCGCTCTAACCAACTGAGCTACCCCGCCTTAATTGATAGATGGTTTATAATACAAATCTTTATTGTTTCAATAAACTTTTTTAAGCCAAATTCTAAACTAAATAATAAAATAAATTGCTAACGAACTAACTAAACCAGCTAAAATAATTGAAAAAACAATTCTTTTTTTTAAAGTTCTTTTTTGATCTAATCTAACTCTATTTAATAAAATATTTACATTAGTTGTCTTAATCTTATCTACTGCAAAATCTTTATTTGGAGCAATATCAGTGTTAAATAATGATGTGTCTTGATCGTTTTTTTTCACACTTAATTTAAACAGGTAATAAGTATAAATACAATAAAATTAGAGAAAACTAAGCTCGCCTAAAATCTTTAGTATTTAGAGGTTTTGAAAGAATTTCGATTGGATATTTGATCTTCTCTATTTCTATGAACAAATTTTTATCTTTAAGTGTATCAATTGTATTTCCTGAATTAACATAGCCAAATGATAAATTTTTATCAAAACAGAATGAATAATTTCCTGAAGTTGTTCTTCCAATTATTTTATCATCTAAATAAATAGGCTCTTCATGTAACAACAAAGGTTCGCCAGGTTTGCTATCTTTTAATACAAACATCATCATTCTTTTTTCTAAAGGTTTATCTTTAATTTTTAACAAGGCGTCTTTACCTATAAAATTAACATTTTTTTTATAACTAATAGTAAAACTTAAACCAGCTTGATACTGATTTTCCTCTGGAGAAATGTCATGGCCCCAATGCAAAAAGCCACTTTCCATTCTCATTATATCCATTGCGTGCATACCACAATGAGATAGGTCAAAATATTTACCTTCTTTAATTAAAATTTTATATAGTTTTAATGCATTTTCTTTATCAACATATAATTCAAAACCAAGTTCACCTACATAAGATATTCTTTGTGCCCAAACTTTTATATTCTCAATCAATACATTTTTACATGATCCGAATTGAAAATTTTCTGGTGAATAATCCTCATCACTAATTTTTTGAATCATTTCTCTACTTTTAGGACCAAATAAACCTAGACAACAAATCTCATCTGTAACATCAATAAATTCAACATCTTCAGATAAATATTTTAAAATATGAAATTTATCTCTTTCTCTAGTTGCTGCTGAACTAACTATTCTAAAATAATTTTTATCAATACAGACAACTGTTACATCTGTTTCAATACCACCGTCCTCATTTAACATGTGAGTATAGGTAGATTTGCCAATTTTGTTTTTAATATTAGCTGTACAAATTTTTTGTAGATCGCTATGAACTTTCTCACCTTTTAAATCAAATTTAGAAAAAGTAGAAAAATCAAAAAGTCCAACATTTTTTCTAGCATTTATGGTTTCATATTTTGCTGATGGATACCAATTTTGATAGTTAAAACTATATTCATATTCTGGTTTTTTTTCATTTAAGGAATACCACATAGGTCTTTCAAACCCTCCTGCTACACCAAAACATGCTCCAGCTTTTTTTAACTCATCATGATAAGGTAATAATTTTTCATTTCTTGAAGTTGTGTGTTGTTTATATGGCCAATGCATACCATATAAATCTCCCAAGGTTTCAGTAACCCTATCCATGATAAATTTTTTGGATGAATGAAGCTTTTGAAACCTTTTTATATCTAGAGAAAATAAATCTTCATTTATATGGCCGTTAATCATCCATTCAGCTGTTACTCTTCCTGCTCCTCCAGAACTTGCTATTCCAATGCTATTGAAACCACAACATGTGAAAAGGTTTTTTACTTCTGGCGTTTCTCCTAGTAAATACTGTGTATCAGCTGTAAACGACTCGGGACCTGAAAAAAACTTTCTTATACCTGCGTTTTCTAACATTGGAAGTCTTTGAAAAGATTTCTCAAGGTAAGGTTCAAAATGATCAAAATCATCAGGAAATTCTCCAAATGAAAAATCATCAGGAACTCTTCCACTATTTTTAAAAGCAGGTTTTGCATTAGGTTCAAAAATTCCAACTAACATTTTTCCAGCATCTTCTTTTAAATAAAGACAAGCATTGTAATCCCTCAAAACAGGTAAATCTTTTGGAAGATCTTTCATTGGCTCCGTAATCACATAGAAGTGCTCATTAGGATATAGCGGAACACTAACACCAATATCTTCTCCAATTTGACGAGACCACATTCCTGTAGCTAAAACTACGTATTCACAATCAATTTTTCCTTGAGAAGTTTCAACACCACATATTCTTTTATTTTTTACTAAAATTTTTTTTACTGGTGATTTCTCAAATATTTGAACACCCAACATTTTAGCTGCTTTAGCCAATACATTGGTAACTCCAACAGGGTCTGCCTGACCATCTTTTGGCATGTAAACACCACCAACTAAATCCTCGTTTTTTACTACTGGATATAATTCTTTTATTCTTTGTTGATTTAAAACCTCAACTTCAACATTAGATAGTTGTGCTGTAGTGGCTTGCCTTAATAGCTCTTGCATCCTTTCTTTAGATGAGGCAATTGTTATTGCTCCATTTTGTTTAAGACCAGTTGATAAACCCGTTGTCTTTTCTAGCTCTTTGTAAAGATCTAAAGAATATTTTCTTAATTTAGTAATTGTAGAAGTTGCTCCTAATTGACCTATTAATCCTGCTGCATGCCAAGTTGTACCGGAGGTTAATTGATCTCTTTCTAATAAAACAACATCTTTCCAACCAAATTTAGCTAAATGATAAGCGCAAGAAGTGCCAGCTACACCGCCACCTACTACAACTACCTTTGCGCTTGAAGGATAGTTTTTTTCCATTTCTAATGTTTGATAGCTTCTCCAGGTTCTACAAAATTATGTCCAAATACATCAGCAACTGCTTTGTAAGTTACTTGACCTTTGTGAACATTTAACCCTGCTAAAAAGTTTTTATCTTCACTTAACGCTTTTTGATAACCTTTATTAGCTAGCTTAACTAAAAAGGGTAATGTAGCATTATTTAATGCCAATGTTGAGGTTCTTGGAACACCTCCTGGCATATTAGCTACACAATAATGAACTACATCATCAACTATATAAGTTGGATCACCGTGTGTTGTTGGTTTACTAGTTTCTACACATCCTCCTTGATCTATAGCAACATCAACTATTACAGATCCTCTTTTCATTGTTTTAATCATTTTTTTGGTAATCAATTTGGGTGCTTCTGCTCCTGGAATTAATACTCCACCAACTAAAAGATCTGCCTCAGCAACTAATTTATCTAAATCAGTTTTATCACTTTGTTCAGGAATAATTTTGTCACCAAAAATTTCAACAAGTTGTTTTAATCTAGCCTCAGATTTGTCTACAATATGAACTTTAGCTTGCATGCCAGTTGCAATCACTGCAGCATTTTCTCCAACTACACCTCCACCTAATATTACTACAGTTCCGCCTGTTACACCTGGTGCACCACCTAATAACAAACCTCTGCCGCTTTGGTTTTTCTCTAAACAATGAGCACCAGCTTGTACAGACATTCTTCCTGCAACTGCACTCATAGGTGCTAGTAAAGGCAGTCTTCCATTATCATCAGTAACTGTTTCGTAAGCTATATTAATACTTTTAGATTTTATTAATCCCTCGGTTAATTCTTTTGCAGCTGCTAAATGTAGATAAGTATATACAACTTGATTTTCTCTAATCATATCAACTTCTACTTTTTGAGGTTCTTTAACTTTAACAATTATTTCTGCGTCATTAAAAATATCAGCTGCTGTATCAGCAATTTTAGCTCCAGCTTTTATATATTGATCATTCTCAAAACCAGCTTCAAAACCACCATTGTTTTCAACTAAAACTTCATGGCCTTCTGAAACTAAAGTTTTAACGCTATCTGGTGTTAAACCAATTCTATTTTCCTGAGGTTTTATTTCTTTAGGAACTCCAATTTTCATAATCGAAAATTAATTCTTTTTGCTTTTCGCGTAATTTGTTATTCCAGTTCGAAGTTTTTCAATTATTTCATCAATATGTTTCTTTTCACAAATAAACATTGGAGCAATGATCAAACAATCACCAGTAGCTTTAAAATTTACACCTGCTTCATAGCAATGTTTGAAACAAGTAAATCCAGCAGCACCTGGTTTTTTATCCATAACAATATCAATACCACCCATCATTCCATAACCTCTAATGTTATCAACAACATCAATATCTTTTAAAGACATTAGACCTTCTTGGAAATAAGGTGCTAAATTTTTAGCTCTGTTAAAAATATCATCCTTTTCAATAATATCCTGTACAGCTAAACCAGCAGCTACAGAAATTGGAATTCCAGAATAAGTATAACCATGAAATAGTTCTATAGTTCCTTTAGGAGCATTTTCTGCAATAGCATCATAAATATCTTCTTTACATGCAACAACTCCCATTGGACTAATCCCGTTTGTAGTAGCTTTTGCCATTGTCATCATGTCTGGAGTTACGCCATATTCTTGTGATGCGAATGGTGAACCAGTTCTTCCCCAACCTGTAATTACTTCATCAAAAATTAATAGTATTCCATGTTTATCACATATCTCTCTTAATCTTTGTAGATATCCTTTTGGTGGAACTAATGTACCTGTTGATCCTGCAATAGGTTCAACAATACAAGCTGCTATATTTTCAGCTCCAAAGTTCATACAAATTCTTTCTAAATCTTCTGCTAATTCAACACCTGTTTCTGGTTGACCACTTACAAACTTATGTTCTGGCAAATGTGTATGTCTCATATGAACAACACCTGGCATTAAAACGCTCGCAAAAGTTTTTACGTTATTAACCATACCTCCAACAGAAGTCGCACCAATATTCATTCCATGGTAACCTCTTTCTCTACCAACAAATCTAAATCTTTGACTATCTCCTCTTGCTCTGTGATAAGCGATTGCTATTTTAATTGCAGTTTCAACAGCAGTTGAACCACAAATAGTATAAAACATTCTATTAAGGTTTCCTGGAGTATGTTTTGAAATTCTAGTTGCTAATTCAAATGATCCACCAAAACCTTGTTGGAAAGGTTGACAATAATCTAAAGTTTTCAATTGATTTGTTATTGACTCAATAATTTCTTCTCTACCATGCCCTAAAGGGTTACAAAATAGTCCAGAACTTGCATCAATTTGAGTTTGGCCTTGATGATTTTTTAAATACACACCTTTAGCTTCAACAATTAATCTTGGGTTCTCCTTAAAATCTTTGTTAGATGTAAATGGCATCCAATGTTCATTTAAAGAATTTGGAATTGCTGTTTTATTTTGTGTGCTCATAAAAATTTCTTTCTAAAAAATATTTTAATTTAATCTTAAGGCCTCTTTAGACTAAAATAAATGGATTAACTACCACATTATTGACACAACCAATGATTGTATAAACTTTCTTTTTTGTTTTACTTCGGAGACAATTTGAATTTAAATATCCAGAATTTAATTAATTAAACATAGGGGAATAAATGAAAAAAATACTAAGTTTTATTCTAGGATCTATTTTTGCGCTTAACCTATCAATTTCAGTTGCTAATTCAGCTGCAAATGAGGTTAGAGTTGCATACTTTCTAGAATGGCCAAGCCCAAATTTAGAAGACATGCAGAAAAAGAATTTTGCTAAAGCTCTTGGTGTTCCAGTAAAATGGACAAATTTCACTAATGGTGGAGCAATGACTGATGCAATGTTAGCAGGAGATATCGATATTTCTTACTCACAAGGATTAGTACCTTTTATCAATGCTGTAAAATCTAATGCACCTATCAAATTAGTTGATATTGCTATGGAATACGGAATGGGTGGAACTACTTGTGTTACATCTAACGCTTCGGGAATTACAAAAGCAAACGCTACTGAATTAGAAGGTAAAAAAGTTGCTGTTCCATTAGGAACAATGGCTGAATACGTTTTTGATGAAAGTATGAAAGTTGTTGGTGCTGACAGAGGTAAAATGGACATTATTCAAATGGACCCAGAAGAAGGTGCTGCTGCATTAGTAAGCGGTGATGTTGTAATGGCATGTTTATTTGGTGGTAATTCTATCAAAGCAGCAACTGCAGTTGGATCAAGACTTTTAACTGTAGATGAAGCTAGAGCAGCTGGTATCTTAGGTATAGATATCACTTCTGTTACAGATAAATTCATGAAAGAAAACCCAGGTATGTTAAGAACTTTCATCGAAGTTACTCATGAAGCTAATGCTAGATACAAAGCTGGTAAAGCAGATATGAACGCTATGGCGAAAGCATCAGAAATGACAGTTGCGGATATGAAAGACACTTTAAGTGGTTTCAAATTCTTAACACCAGAAGAAACAAAAGCATCTATGGAAAGTGGTAATCTTGATGGTTTCCTAAAAGGAATGGGAACTCCAGGAGGAGCTGTAGATACAAGTTTCTTACCTTTATAATTTTAAGGGTTTAAAACTTTTTAAATAGGCACTGATTTTATAATTGGTGCCTATTTTTTTTACAAAATTTCTAATATAAGGCACTTATGAGTGATCTCGTTTCTCAAAATCTAAACATGATTTTTAAAACTCCTAAAGGAGAAACAGTTCACGCATTAAAGGATGTAAGCTTTACTTTAAAAAAAGGAGAATTACTTACTGTTCTTGGTCCTTCTGGTTGCGGAAAAACAACTTTATTAAATATTACTGCAGGGTTTTTAAGACCTACATCAGGAAAAATAACACTTAACAATAACGAAATTGACGGACCTGGTGTTGAAAGAGGAATGGTTTTTCAACAAGGTGCTTTGTTTGAGTGGTTAACAGTAGCTGAGAATGTAAATTTTGGACTTAGGATGAAAAAAGAAGATCCTGAAGTTACAGCAAAGAAAGTTGATGAATGGTTAGATATAGTTGGTCTTAAAGGTTTTGGTAACACCCCAACTTATCAGTTATCAGGTGGTATGCAGCAAAGAGTTGCTCTTGCAAGATGTTTAATAAATGATCCTGATTTAATTTTAATGGACGAACCATTAGGGGCTTTAGATGCTTTAACTAGGGAAAAGATGCAGTCTTTAGTTTTAAAAATTTGGAAAGAAACAGGAAAAACTATCATCTTAATTACTCATTCTGTTGAAGAAGCATTGTTACTTGGAGAAAGATTATATGTAATGGCACCAAGACCAGGTAGGATACATAAAGAGTATAATCTTCCATTTGCAGAAATGGGTCTTACACAAGATTTAAGAGAAATAAAAAAGAATAAAGAATTCTCTTCTACCAGAGAAGAAATCTTATCAATGATTTGGAATATGGAAGAAGAAATTATGGGGAAAGAAAATTAAATGTTAACTCAATTTGTAACAATCTTGATATTTGTAGCTGTAATTGGGTGCATTCTTTATGGAAGAAGATTAATTAGAACTGAAAAAGTTGATGCAGTCTTTGGAAATCCTGAAAGAGCTAAAGGTGGAACGCACTGGGTAATCGTTGGTAGCAGTGTAATTCTTATGCTATGGCTTTATTATTCTTGGGACATTGCAAAAGGTTTTTATCCAAAATCAGCAAATGAATTATGTCAAGTCGCTAAAATTAATGAGTCATTATTAGGTTTAAAATATCAGTTCCCTATTGAAGAAAGAGAATTTAAAAGCACATCTATTATCAAAATTGAAAATAAAAATCTTATAAAAATTGCAAATGAAATAGAAGCATCACCTAATCTAAATGATCAACAAAAAACAATCCTTGTAAGTTACATTGATAGAACTTCTAAATTAATTCCATTTTTAACAAGTGAAGAACTAATGGAAATGGATACCAAAATTAAACTAAAAGAAATGACAGAAGAAATAAAACTTCTAAGTTCCAATTTCCAAAAGAAAGATTATCCATTTGAGACAGATGCTGAAAAAACTGAGAGACAAAAACTTATTGATGAACAAGGTGGCTGGGGAATTACAACTATAGACTCTGGAACCGGTACAATTGAAAATACCATTGAAATACCGACTGCACCTCAAACTAATAAAGGTTTAAAATTTCATGCAGCTGCAGCAGAACTAAAAAAAATTGACGACAAATTTTTTAAATTAAAAAACCATAACCCACAGTTCAAAAGCGCAATCAAACAACTTAAAGATGATATTAAAGCTTACAGGAAAGGATTAGATGATAGTGAAGAAATAGCATCTGACTATGCAAAAAATATTGTTAAAATTGCAAGAAGAATAGAGTTTGCAAGCATCTATCCTCCTAATGCATTAAATGAAATGCAAGCAGCAATAATAGAGTTTGATGAACTTCAAAATAAAGAGCAAGGTGGATTAAGATTAATTGATATTCTTTTATTTCCAGCAGGAACAATTGTAGCAAGTGGACCAACATGTTCAGAACAGGGTTCAGGAAGATGGTTACCTAAACCATCAGATACATTTAATAAGTTTGTATTGATGTCTAAACCAAGTGTTGGCTACAAAAATATTCCTCTTTTATGGATTGAGATGGTTGATGTAAGTAAAATGATTGGATTTATTTTACCTGATTGGATAGCAGATGTATTGCCTGGTGAATATCCGGTACATTCAAAAGATGGAATTGTAAAAGAAAACTTTAAAAGTAATGTTTTAAAAGTTGTTACGGGTGACTTTAAATTATTTAAAGTGCCTGTTCCATATGGACATATATGGGACTCATTCTTAAGGGTATTTTTAGGTTTAGTTTTTGGAATTCTTATTGGGGTGCCATTAGGGTTGTTTATGGGTCTAAATCGATTTGCTAAAGGTTTCTTTGATCCTTTAATCGAATTATACAGACCTGTTCCACCATTAGCTTGGGCGCCATTGATTATTTCAGTTCTTGGAATAGATAATACGGGTAAAATATTTTTATTATTCATGGTCTCACTTTCAATTATGATTATTTCTGCAAGAGCTGGTGCATCAGGAACACAGCTTTCAAAAATACATGCTGCACATTCTTTAGGAGCTACTAAAAAACAAATTTTAAGATATGTGATTTTCCCTAATTCACTTCCTGAAATTCTTACAGGAATTAGAGTTGCTGTTGGTATGTGCTGGGGAACACTTGTTGCTGCAGAGTTTCTAGCAGGTACAACTGGTATTGGTTTTGTTGAAAATGTTGCAAAAAAATACTTTCAGTATGAAGTTATTTGGATAACAATTTTCATAATGGGTCTGTTGGGTCTTTTATTTGATATATCATTAAGAAAAATAATAGATAAGACTATTCCTTGGCGAGGCAAAGGTTAAGCAAACACTTTTTAATGAATTAAACCTTTTTTATAAAACCAATAGCGGCACCAATGGTAGTCAAAAATCCAGCTAAAGGTAGGATAGCAACTGCATATTTTTTGGGCATATAATTCGGTTTAAACTCAATACCTTGCATACTAATTTCTAAATACCACATTTCCCAATACTTCCCTCGCATACCCTCTACAAGTTCAATTCCATAAATTATTAAGACTACACCAATTATCATAATCATAATTTTCCAGAACTGGCGTATGTATAATGAAACTCTCTCTGGTAATTTTTCATAAATTAAATTTAATGCTACATGTTCATTATCTCTTGCTGTTAGAGAAAGTGCTATAAACATTAACCAAATATTACTTAATACTGTTAGCAAATCTCCCCAAACAGGAGGGTTATTAAAAACATATCGCATTGTAACATTGTAAAGAGTAAAACCAACCATAGCAGCCAACAAGAGTGAACACATAGCTTCCAACGTACGATGAATAAAACGATCAATACTGTTTAAAAATTTTATCATTAATTACTCAATAAGTTTGGAAGAAACATTGTTAGTTCTGGTACAATAAGAATAAAAAATAAAAGTAAAAAAAGACCAACAAGATAAGGAATTAACGCAATAGCAACCTTTTCAAGGCGCACTTGCGCTATTGTTGCAGAGGTAAAGTAGGCAACACCAACAGGTGGCGTTACTGATCCTATTAGGAAGCCAACAATTACAACCATAGCTGCTTGTACCTCAGGAAAGCCAGCTTGAGACATAACATTCACTAGAACTGGGCCAACAATGATAATGTTTACCGCTGAGTCCATTACCGTTCCAAGAAGAAAGATGAATAATATCAAAGCTAAAATAAATAATATAGGAGAATCCGCTAAGCCTAAAAGCCAAGTTTCAAGATCACCAATTGCTCCAAGAGAAGTAAGTAACCAACTAAAAGGTCCTGAAGCAGCTATTATAATAAAAACCATTGCTGAATTACGAAATGCTCGTCGAAAAGCTCCTGTACAATCTTTCCATTTAATAGTTCGATAAACAAATACACCTGTAAACAATGCAACCAAAGCAGTGATGGCTCCTGCCTCAACAACAGATGCGACACCTCCCATAACTGAACCCACTAAAACTAAAGGTATTAAAAGAGCAAATGAAGAACGATATAATTCTTTACCAGCTCGACGTACTGAGAATGGTTCATCACTACGCTCGAAATTATATTTAACTGCAAAGTAATGGTTGATTACCATTATCACAACACCAATCAAAATCCCTGGTATAATTCCAGCTGCGAATAAAGCTGCAATCGAAATCTCAGTTGCATTAGCAAGAACAATCATCATGATGCTAGGTGGAATAATCCCTCCTATGGTGGAACTTACTCCTGTAACCGCAGCTGAAAATGCAGCAGGATAACCTGCTTTCTTCATTGCTGGCAGAACTAATGCTCCGACTGTTGCAGTATCTGCTACAACAGAACCATTCATTCCTGCAAAAAACATACTTACTAAAACATTAACTTGGGCCAACCCTCCTCGTATACGTCCAATTAATGCCCTACTTAACGCTACTAAACGATCTGTGATTGTTGCACTCGTCATTAATTCACCTGTCAGCATAAAGAATGCAATAGCAGTCAATGGAACTGAGTCAATTGCTGTAAACATTTGACTAGGAATCAAAACAAGAGGAACAGCATCTGTGAGAAGAATATAAACAAATGGAATCAGTATTAATATGAAGCCTATTGGAGCTCCTAATAAAATTAGAAAAAGGAGTACTACAAGTAAAATAATACTTTCCATGAATACTTATAAGTTATGATTTTTTTTAGGTAAAGACCATCTAATTCTAAAAAATTAAATGGTCTTTACACAATTTTTGTTGAACAAATTATAGAGCGCCAGCTGCTTCTAACTGAGCTACAAATCCATCCATACCTTGTTCTAAAAGTACTCTTTTAGCTACTTCAGGTTCGAAAGTGCCCTTAGCGTCTAACCAAGCACCTATTGCACCGGCTCTCCACTTAGTCATTTCCGCTTCTGTTGGTACATACCACTCTTTAGCAGATGCTTTAATTGCATCTTCACCATTTTTAATCCAAGCGTTATCCAACTCGTTTACTTTCTCTCCATAAGCATCAGCTGCTTCGTGTAACCATTTTCTTTGTTGGTCAGACAATGCATTGTACTGTTTAGCATCCATCGCTAAAATATTTCCAGACCACATTCCTCCGATCTCAGTGAAATATTTCGCAACTTCATGAAGTTTTGCTACATGCTGCCATGGAGTAGCAACATACTGACCTTCAACTACACCTGATTGAAGACCTTGATATAATTGACTCCAGTCATAAGGTGTTGGTGTTGCGCCCCAATTTTTAACTAGCATGAACTCAACTGGACTTTTAGTAGTTCTCCATTTAAGTCCTTTCATATCATCTGGTTCATGAACAGGTTTGGTTGCATTTCCAAGCTGTCTGAAACCTCCACTTGAATAAACAGAAAGGCAAATGTGACCAGCATTCTCAAGAGCTAGTTTACACTGTCTTTCAGCCAACCATTCATCTGATATTCTTTTAGCATCCTCTAGTGATTTGAAAATAAAAGGCAAATCAAAAATTGCTAATTCTGGACCAAAATTACCGTAGTTTGCAGTAGAACTAGTCCACAAAGCTATAAGTCCTTGGTTAGCTTGTTCTCCACATTTTTGCTCTGCGCATAAGCTTCTTTGATAATGAGGTTCAATTTTCATTTTACCTCCAGATGCTTTCTCCATAGCCGGTATAAGCGCCTGATCTATTGCGTCACCAATTGGCATACCTAATCTACCAGTAGTTCCAAGCTTAAGAGTAATCTCTGCATAAGCAGCCTGTGCAAAGAAAATAATTGCAATCACTTTAATGAGTGTCTTGCTTATTGTTTTAATAAACATTTAATTTCTCTCCTCTTAGTTAGTTAAATTATCTATTTAAAAATATTAAAGCCTAGTTAAGTTTTTCTCCGAAGTACATACAAAAAAGAACTGATACAATTTAAAGTTGTATACATAATGTCTTAGGTAATCTATTTATTTTAGTCTTAAGGTGTCTTAGACTAAATTTAAGAAATAAAATAAATACAATTTATAGGAAAAATTTTATGAGTTCAGGTAACAAATATAAATTAATAGCCAGTAAACTTAAATTTGAAGGAAGAGCATTTATTAATGGGAAATATGTAAATGCTATTGATGGCAAAAAATTTGAAACAATCAATCCAGCAACTGGTAAGAAACTATGTGCTGTTGCAAAATGTAATCACAAAGATGTTAACTTAGCAGTTAAGGTTTCAAGAAAAGCTTTTAATAGTGGAGTTTGGTCTAAAAGCTCACCTGAACATAGAAAAGAAGTTTTATTAAAATTTGCTGAATTACTAAGAAAACATGGCGATGAAAATTCAGTTTTAGAAAGTGTTGATACAGGTAAACTTATCACTGATTGTATTAATGAAGTTGCAAATGATGCCCCAATGCACTTTCAGTGGTATGGAGAATTAATTGATAAAGTATTTGGAAAAGTTGGTCCAACAGAACCTTCCATTACTAGTTTAATTGTTAAAGAACCAATTGGAGTTGTTGCTGGAATTGTTCCTTGGAACTTTCCTTTAATGATGGCGGTATGGAAAATGGCACCAGCTCTTGCAGCAGGCTGTTCGGTAATAATTAAACCAGCAGAAGACACACCTCTTACTGCAATAAGAGTTGCTCAAATTGGAAAAGAAGCTGGTATACCAGATGGAGTTTTAAATGTACTTCCAGGTTATGGTGATGTTGGTGAAGCTTTAGGTCGACACAAAGATGTTGATGCAGTTTCGTTTACAGGTTCAACTGAAGTAGGTGGTTATTTTTTAAAATACGCAAGTGAAAGTAATTTAAAACCTGTTGCATTAGAGATGGGAGGAAAAAGTCCATTTATAGTTTTAGAGGATGCTAAAATCACTGACGATTTGATTGATAATGCTATGAATTCTGCATTTTGGAACGGTGGACAGAACTGTTCAGCAAATATGAGACAGATAGTTCATAAAAAAGTAAAAGATGAATTTTTAGATAAAATTTTTAAAAAAGTTAAAAAATTAAAAGTGGGAGATCCATTAGATCTAAAATCGAATATGGGATCTATGATTTCAAAAGGACATTTACAAACTGTTGATGGATATATCCAAAAGGGAATCGATGAAGGAGCAAAACTTTTATCTGGAGGAGTTTCAGATAATAAGCAAAAAGGTTTTTATGCAAAACCAACTTTATTTGATGGATTAAAAGAAAATATGACCATTGCTCAGGAAGAAATATTTGGACCAGTACTTGGTGTTTTAACAGTTAAAAATGATGAAGAAGCTTTAAAAATTGCAAGCAATTCTAAGTATGGATTACATGCTAGTGTGTTTACTCAAGACATAAATAGAGCATTTCATTTAGCTAAAAGTTTGCCTTGTGGGACGGTGTCGGTGAATACTTTTTCTGAAGGAGATATTAAAACTCCTTTTGGTGGATATAAACAATCTGGTTCACTAAGTAGAGATCAAGGTACTGAAGCTTTAAATTCATTTCTTCAAACAAAAACAATCTGGATAAGTCATAATTAATTGATGATCAAACCTTACAAGATAAGTGTACCCAAAAGTACACTTAATAATATTTATAAAAAAGTAAGATCTTATCCATGGAAGATGATGCAAAATGTAAATGGATGGGAGTATGGAACTAATTATAATTATCTAAAAAAAATATCTAAGTATTGGGTTTCAAAATATAATTGGAAGAAATTTGAAAACAAAATTAATTCTTTTAAAAATTATAAGACCAATGTGGATGGTATAAATCTGCATTTTATTATTGAAAAAAGTAAAAATACTAAATCAAGACCATTATTACTTTTGCACGGTTGGCCTGGAAGTGTAATTGAGTTTTTTGATATCATTCCAAGGCTTGCTCGCCCTGAACAATTTGGTGGAAAAATTGAAGATGGTTTTGATGTCATTGTGCCCTCTTTACCAGGATTTGGTTTTTCAACACCTATTAAAAAAGCTTTAGGTCCAAGAAGGATTGGAAAAATTTTAAATAAATTTATGGTCAAAAATTTAGGTCATAAAAATTATATTGTACAAGGTGGGGATTGGGGAGCTACTATTGCTGCATGGATTGGTCTTGATAGTGCAAAATATTGTAAAGGAATTCATATTAATTGCTTGCCAATTAGACATCCAAAAGGACCAAAAAATAGTAAAGAAAAAAAATGGGAAAAAAAATTCAATTTTGATCAAATAATGCAGGAAGGATATAGAACCCAACAAGCTACAAAACCTCAAAGTTTATCTTATGCGATGATAGATAGTCCAGTAGGAACTGCAGCATGGATTTTGGAAAAATTTCATGGTTGGTCTGACCTAAAAAAAGGGAAGATAGAAAAAACATTTTCAAAAGATGAGTTAATTTCAAATATAATGATCTATATAATTACTAATAGTTTTAATACTGCTGCTTGGATTTATTTTGGAAGAAGAAAAGAAGGTGGGCGATCTTTTCCAAAAAATTTCAAAAAAATAAAAGTTCCAACGGCTGTAGCAGAATTTCCTAAAGAAATGCTTGAATGGCCTCCAAAATCCTATGTGAACAGAATTTTTAATATTAAAAGATGGAAAAAATTCACTAAAGGTGGTCATTTTGCGGCTTTAGAGGTTCCAAATTTATTAATTAATGATATTAAAAATTTTTTTAATAAAGATATAAAAATATTCAAATAAGTGAAAACACCTCTACTTAAAAAACAAATCATTAAGATTTTTCAAAAATATGGTTTAAGTAAAGATCATGCTTTAATTTCTACTAATGCACTAATCAATGCAGAATTAGTTGGTGCATATGGACATGGTTTATCAAGACTTAAAATGTACTGTGATCGAATTTCTAAAAAAGTAATTAATCCAAAACCAAAAATTAAAATTAAAAAAATTTCCTCTTCTATTTCTCACATTGATGCAAATAATAGTATCGGTTTTGTTGCAGCTGATCTAGGAATTAAAACTGCAATTAAGCATGCACAAAAAACTGGAATAGGAATGGTAGCAGTTAAAAATAGTGGTCACTATGGTTTGTCAGGTTATTACGCTGAAAAAGCAGTAAAGAAAAATTTAATTACAATGATCTATACAAATGCTCCTCCAGCAGTTGCTCCACATGGTGCTTTAAAATCTTTATTTGGCACAAATCCAATTTGTTTTGGATCCCCTACTGGTTCTAAAATTCCTTTTATTTTAGATACATCAATTTCAGTAATTAACAGGGGTAAAATTAGAGTTGCTGCAAGAAATAATCAATCAATTCCTGTGGGAGTTGCTTTAGATAAATTTGGTAAACCAACTACAGATGCTAAAAAAGCATTAGCAGGAGTACAATTACCAATTGCAGGTTTTAGAGGTTCGGGACTAGCTTGGATGGTGGATATTTTAAGCGGAGTTTTAACAGGAGGAAATCACGCAGGAAGAGTTAAGGATCCTTTTGATGATTTTTCAGGTCCACAAAATATTGGACATTTATTTATAACTTTTAAAGCAAACTTATTTCAAAAAAATTATAACCAACGAATTAAAGATAATATTAAAACAATTAAAAAACTTCCTAAAATAAAAGGTATTAAAGAAATAATGTATCCAGGACAAAATAAATTTAACCGGTATAAAAATAACTCAAAAAAAGAAATTTCCATACCGGATATAATAAAGAAAGATTTGGAAACGTTAATAAGTTAACACCGTTAGAGCACCCAAAGAAACGATAACAGATGATAAAATTATTGTTCGTTTAACTTTTTCCTTCTTTTTTTCTTCTAGAAGTCTTTGCTTTAGAACATCCACGTTAACCCTTTTTGGAGTTTCGACATATTGAGAGGGGGTCTCTACAATCTCGGATGTTCTATGTAAGCTTTCTGTACTCATATTTCGTTTATAAGTTATATTTTAATCATTATTACTGTATATTTTACATACTAGGGTTGTCCATAATGGGTTGACTCTAATTTCACTTTTGTTCATATTGGGTTTTTTTTTAATATATGAATACATTACCCAGTATATCTGCGCATATTGACGAGAAGACAATCAATAAAGTAATACAAGATAATTTTGCCGCACTAGCACCCTCTTTTTTTACCTTAACAAGCAACTGGTTTGTTAGGGCATACGATCATTACAAAGATATAGATAAATTCATCATCATTATATATCTGATAAATCTCAACCTTATATATTTCAGGCAAAATGGCGTAAAAATAGACTACGACACTTTTTATAAGGATAAGTCAATTGAGATTGAAAAAATTAACATTTCAGACATCTCAAAAGATTTAGGGGTACCTAAAGAGAGTATCAGAAGAAAAGTTTTAGAATTAGAGAAAGAAGGAACAATCAAAAGGTCTGGTAAAAAAATATTTGTCGTAAGAGATACATTATACTCAGTTAGAGCAACTAATACGCTGACAGAGATTGCAACTATATTGCATGAATTTAATAAAATTTTAAAAAAAGAAAAATTAATAACTGAGGTTTATTCAGTTAATGAAATAATATCTGCGATGAAAGAAAATTTCTCTTATTGTTGGTATCAGTTTAATAAATTCTGGTTCATATATATTGGAAGATGGAGATCTGAGCTTAAAGATTTAGAATATTTAGCTATCGGAATGGTGGTCATTATTAATGCAGTTAAAAATAAAGAATTTTCTCCAAAAAGAAACATCCGTTCATACCATAAAGCACTTATGGGCTCTGATACAAGAGGTGTAAATGCCATGTCAATTTCTGAGATAACTGGCATTCCAAGACCAACAGTTGTAAGAAAGCTAAAATATTTAATTGATAGAAAATATCTTCATATAAATGAAAAAAAATTAATTACATTCGATGCTAAAGATAGTGCCTTTCAAAAAACAAGTAAAATGATAAACCAGAATATGCTTAGTTTAAGTAATTTTATCTACAAAATCTTTAATCAAATAAGAATAATAAATCCTTAATTAGATTTTCTTAAAATATAAATAAAAATAAATCCAGTTATATACATGATTAGTGCATAGGCACCAGTTGGTATCGCGTATAATATATCAGTACCAAATATTTGTGTAGAAACGAATAATGCTAAAGTACCATTTTGCAATCCACATTCTAAAGCAATACATCTCATTTGTTTAATTCCTGAAGCAAAAGCTTTTGCAATATAATATGCGATAACCATCATTGATATATTTAATATTAAAGTAATTAAACCTGCTTGTTTTATAAAGCTTAGAATATTTTCTCTTTCTTCATAAAACGCTGCTACGAAAAAAACAGCAAACAAAACTATGTTAAGTTTATTAAATATTTCAACTTTAGAAGATATGAAATTTTCAGCAAATTTTCTGATAATCATTCCTAAAATCACAGGTACTGTTACCACTAAAAACATTTTTAAAGCTATTCCAGTCATTGAAATATTTTGAGAAACTTCTGTTATTCCTAACATGTCTGCAGAAGTAAAGATTATTAAAGGAACTGTAATTATACTTAATAAACTAATAACAGCTGTTAAGGATATTGATAATGCAACATCACCATCAGCAAATTTTGTCATTACATTAGACGTTACACCTCCTGGTGCTGCAGCTATGATCATCACCCCTATTGCTATTTCAGCAGGTGTTTTTAAAATTAAAATTAATATGTATGCTACAATTGGAAGAATTATTAATTGAGAAATAAAACCAACAATAAAATCTTTTGGTGTTTTTAATACTCTTCCAAAATCTTCCAGCTTTAATCCTAAGCCTAAGCCTAACATTATCAAGGCCAAAATAATTGGCGCAATTTTAGTTACAATTTCCAAAGTCTCCCCCGCTCAAGACCAATTATATAAACTTGTTAAATTTATATAAAGAATTTTTTTTTATATACATGTTCAGTTTTTTCACTTATTTGTAGAAAAAAATGCTTTCAAACAAAGAAATTGTCTGTCCAAACAACTTATTAGATTTAGCTCATAAAAAAAAAGGAGTTACAGTTGCAGTTGTAAATGCTGGTAAACCTTTACCCATGTTATCAGTTCAAGATGCGGTTAATGAAAATTTAATTGAGCCAATATTTATTGGTCATGAAGTAGAAATTCAAAAATGTGCTGAAGATATCAAATGGGATATTTCTAAATATGAACTTATCCATGAACCTGTAGAAAATGATACTGCTAAAATTGCTGCTAAATTAGCAAGTGAAGGTAAGGTGCAAATAATAGTGAAAGGCCATATTCATACAGATGTGCTTATGAAAGAAGTGCTCAAACGTGAATATAATTTATTGGGAAAAACAAGATTAAGTCATATCTGGCATATGACTATCGGTAAAGATGATAAACCATTAATTATTACTGATGGAGCATTAAATGTTTTACCAAATGTTAAAACAAAAATGCATATTCTTAAGAATGTTGTTAATTTTTCAAATAGAATAGGAATAGAAAAACCAAAAGTATCCGTATTATCCGCTACAGAAGAAGTTTTAGAAAGTGTACCAAGTTCTATTGAAGCTGCAGAGATAACAAAATTAGCCAAAGAAGAAAATTTAAGTGCTGACGTTTTTGGCCCCTTAGCATTTGATAATAGTATTTCAAAAAAATCGGCTGCAATTAAAGGAATTAAAAATTTGGTTGCTGGAGAAGCAGATGTTTTGTTGGTACCTAGTGTAGAAACTGGGAATGCTTTAGTAAAAATGCTTATCTACTTTAGTGGAGCATGTGCCGCAGGAGTTGTGGTCGGTGGAAAAGTACCAGTCGTTATAACAAGTAGATCTGATGAAGCTCAAGCGCGTTTAGCTTCAATTGCCGCTGCAGTAGTTGCTTTGGACTAAATGATTCATTGAATTTTAAAAGAAATTCATTTAAATAAACTGAAATTTTAAAGGAGAGAAATGGCAATTACATACTTAAAAAAATCACCAAAAACATCATCAACTGACGACACAAAAACAAGAGAAATAGTTGAAAATATTCTAAAAGATATTGAGACTAGTAAAGAAGAAGGTTGTAAGGAGCTTTCTAAAAAATTTGATAAATATGAAGGTGATGTAATTGTTTCAAAAGAAAAAATTGAAGAAATAAAAAAAAATTTAGATCAAAAAACTAAAGATGATATTCAATTCTCTCATGAAAGAGTTAGAAAATTTGCCGAAGCACAATTGAAAAATTATGGCCAAGACTTTGAAGTTGAATTGTCTGATGGTTTATTTGCTGGACAAAAACTTATTCCAGTAAATACGGCAGGTTGTTATGTTCCAGCTGGAAGATATGCTCATATAGCTTCAGCTGTAATGAGTGTAACAACAGCAAAAGTTGCTGGTGTTAAAAATATTTTAGTTTGTAGTTCACCTAAACCTGGAGTTGGAGTACATCCATCAATTGTTTATACAGCTGACTTATGTGGTGCTGACGTAATAATGAATTTAGGTGGTGTGCAAGCTATTGCAGCAATGACAAATGGTTTATTTGGAAATGCCCCTGCGGATATTTTAGTAGGACCTGGAAACCAATTCGTTGCAGAAGCAAAAAGAATTTTATTTGGAAAAGTTGGTATAGATTTATTTGCAGGACCAACAGAAATTGCAGTCATAGCAGATGAAACTGCTGATCCTGAAATGGTAGCTTATGATTTGGTTGGACAAGCAGAACACGGTTATAATTCTCCAGCTTGGTTATTTACTAAAAGTAAAAAAGTTGCAGATTACGTAATGGAAAGAGTTCCAGAATTAATTGCAGATTTACCAGATCTACCAAGAGAAAATTCAGGTGCTGCATGGAGAGATTATGGTGAAGTAATTCTTTGTGACACCGATGAAGAGATCGCTAAAGTTAGTGATGAATATGCCCCAGAACATTTAGAAGTCCAGACTAAAAATTTACAATGGTACCACGACAGATTAAAAAATTATGGATCTTTATTCATTGGTGAAGAAACAACTGTTGCTTATGGAGATAAATGTTCAGGTACAAATCACATTTTACCAACAAAAGGTGCTGGTAGATACACTGGTGGTTTGTTTGTTGGAAAATTTATTAAAACATTAAGTTTCCAGAGAATGAGTAAAGCAGCTACAAAAGAAGTCGGTGCTGCTTGTGCAAGAATTTCTAGATACGAAGGAATGGAAGCACATGCTAGAACGGGTGACGTGAGATTAAGAAAATATGGATTTTCTAATTAGTAATTAGTTAATTTTAAATCTAAATACAAAGCTGCGGACCAAGAAAAATTATTTGCACCCATTGGTTTACCACTCTTACAACTGTAATATTCATGAAATCCTTTTTTTTCTACCAATTTAATAGTGCTTTGTTTAATTTTTTCTGAGTATTTCTCGTCCTTATTAATGAGACCCTTGCATATAAACCAATTACAATTAACCCACACAGGACCTCTCCAATATCGTTTTTCCTCAAAGCTTCTGTGACTAGGTTTTATTGAAGAAAAGAAGTATTTCTCTTTTAAGTTATGTTTTTTTAAATTTTTAATTAAAACATTATTTATTTTATGATTATTAATATCAGCAAACAATACTAAGTAATTTGTTATTGATGGGACTGATATTTTTTTTTTATTTCTTAAATCAAATGAAAAAAAAGAACCCTTTTTTTTGTCAAAAAATCTTAAAATATTTCTCTCAGTGAGTTTTACGTAATTAGTTATTTTTGAACTATCTAGATTAAATTCTTTTAAAAGTATGATTAAATCTTTATTTGCTTTAAGAAATATAGAATTAAATCCAATATCAACGACATTGAATAATGCAGTATTGAAAATTTTTTTTGGATTATATTTTTTTTTTCTTAAATCGTTTTTAATCGTTACATATCTATCATAGTCAATATTTAAAGGTCTATGTTCTGGATTAATGACTTTGTTATCAGCTCTTTTATATTGTATATTTTTTTCAATCTTAACTTTACTCATTGGTCCATCCCAAAGTGAAGAATTGTCATAACCACTTTCCCACGGATGAAGTATAGATACCAAACCAGCTTTTTTGGGATCTCTATATTTAATAAACCATTCATGAGATTTTTTAATTTTAATTATAAATTTTTTAATTTCTTTTTTTTGTTTTTTAGTAATTTTATTTTTATCTATGATTTGTTTTAAAATACTCGCAAGTACTGGGGGTTGAGTAATTCCAGAAGAATGTATTTTATTTCCACAATTCCAAGCAGTATGATTGGGATAATAATTTGTATCTGTATTATGAAACAATATATGTGGAACCATTCCATCTTTCCATTGCCCATCTAGAAGTGTCTTTATTTCTTTCAATGCAAAATTTAAATTAAAATAAGAATATCCTAATGCAATAAATGCTGAATCCCAGTTCCATTGAGCGGGATATAATTTATTATTTGTCGGTAAGGTGTATCCTCTTTTTCTATTTCCAATTAAAATTTTTTGAGCATTTTTTATAAATCTATTCATTATCCTTTAACGCTTCCTGCTGTCAAACCGCTAACTAGATATTTTTCAAAATAAACAAATATAAATAATACTGGTAATGTAACGACAACTGACCCTGCCATTAAATATTGTCTTGGCGTTTCAGCATCTCCACTTAAGTATTGAATAGCTCTTGATAATGTAAATGAATTTGGATTGTCCAAAAACATTAAAGAAAATAAAAATTCATTCCAAGCAATCATAAAAACATATAAAGCAACAGATGAAATAGCTGGAATACTTAATGGAATTATAATTTTTGTAATAATTCCAAACCAACTTAATTTATCTAAAATTGCGGCTTCTTCTAATTCTTTTGGTATACTTTTGAAGTATCCTTGTAACATATAAATAGCTACTGGGAGTGTTGTTGCCGTATACACAATTAATAAACCCTCTATTGAATTTCGTAAACCTAATTGACTAAATATTGTATACAACGGAATAACAAGAACGATTGCAGGAAACATATATATTATAAGTATAGATGTAGATAAAAATGTTTTTCCAAAAAAATTTAATCTTGCAACTGCATAAGCAGCAGGTATTGCAAAAAGAAGAGTGATAATAACAGTGCCTACAGAAACAATTGTACTAATCACAATATATTTTCCAAATTTATAAGATTTAAAAATTACAAAATAAGATTTAAATAAATCTTTTATATCTTGACCAAAATTAATACTAAAATCTAAAGGATTTACTAACAAAGCTATTTGTGTTTTGAAACTTGTTACTAACATCATGTAAAATGGAAAAAGTATTACAAAAGAGAAAAATAAAATTCCAAATAAAGTTAAAAAATCAAATAAAATTACTTGAGTAGAGTGCTCTTCTTTTAAACCTATAAAAGTATATTTGCTAATTTTATTGGTGAAAAAATATAATATTAAAAATACGCCTAAGTTATACCAAATTGGTAATTTTTGTATCAAGTAACCATCACAAAAAACGAAAATGGAAGAAAAAATGATTGATTTATAAATTGGTTTAATTCTATCACCTATTCCTAAGTGAGCTAATGATATTAAAAGACCAAATATAAAAATTATTTCTATATTAAAACTATTAATACTTAAACCTTGCAATGTTGCTAATATCTTCCAAATCGAAATTAAAAAAATTAAGAAAAAAGTAGATATCAATGAAAATAATATTGTATTTTTAATTCTCATCTACTCTCTTTCCTAAAAGTTTAAAATAAAAAAACATAAACATTAAAAGCAGTACAACGATTACTATTGAAACAGCAGAGCCCATTCCAATGTCTGATATTGCAAAACCTTGTTGATAAACATTTATTGGTAAAGTTCTTGTTCCTGATGCACCTCCAGTTAATAAAAAGACATCCTCAAATTTATTAAAATTCCATATAAATCTAATCATAAATAAAATTGAAATTACTGCAGTAATTTGAGGAAGTGTAATATTAAAAAATTTTTGAAAGGGACTAGCCCCATCAACATCAGCTGCCTCATATAATTCTTTTGGAATAGCTTGAAGTCTTGCAAGAATAAATAAAAAGGCTAAAGGAAAATACCTCCAAATTTCAAACATTATAACTGTTGTAAGCGCTAACCTTAATTTAAAATCAAAGCCCAAAATACTAATTTCAATATATTTTTGTCCAAGGAGATTTATTGGAGTTTCAATAATTTGATAATTTAATAGTAAACTATTTAACGTACCGCTATTCGGATCTAGTAAAAGTTCCCAAGTATAAGCTAAAGCTACAACTGGAGCAACATAAGGGAAAAGTAGAACACTTCTCATAAATGTTCTTCCATAAAATTTTTGATTCACCATTTGAGCAGTTAAAATACCAAATATTATTGAGCCAACAGTTCCAAAAAATGTGTAATAAAAAGTTGTAAGCAATAAGTCTACAAATTCATTTTCGAATAAAACCTTTTTAAAGTTTTTGAGAGTAAAGTTAGTATTAAGTAATATATTATCAGATTTTCCCTCTAATTTTGGTTTAATTGATTTAAGATTTTTTTTGTCTATTTTTGACCCTTCATTTGTTGCAAATATTACTTGAAAATTTTCCCTATATTTAGCTGGCCAATTTCCAAATTCACATTTTAGTTTTTGCTTTTTATAAGAGCATCTTGGATCTAAATTTTCTATTTCAAAAGTTTTTGGAAAATTATCTTGAAATGAAACATCTCTTATCTCTTGAATTAATGAACTGTTTCTTAACTTGTATAATATTTTTATTTTAGTGGGCTCATCAGAAATAGATTTTACAATTTTTTTTGCTCTTGGTTCTGGAATTCTAATATCCTTTAATTCAACCTCTTTAAAACTAATCCAAATATTAGCAAAAATTGGAAATAAAATTATTGAAAAAACTAAAAGTACTGCAGGTAGAGTTAATATATATGCAGTTTTTTTTTCTGTATTGGCTAAAGTGTCATTCATAAAAAAAGCGGATAATTTATATTATCCGCTTTTTTAAAAAATTAAAATTAATTGAATTTAGCTAATGATTTATTAATCATATCAACAGCCTCATCCACATCAATTTGATCATCAATATAAAGTCTTGTAATTCTATTTATAAATTGAGAATTGATGACTTTTGACGCTCTTGATAGTTCGCCTTCTTTAACACCCCATCTATTTGCAGTATCTAAGCCAGCTACAATGTTATTTATAACATCTGGGTCATAAAGATCTGACAAAGGTGCTTTTCTATCAACTCCAACAGGTAGTTTACTCCAAGCTTTTGTGAAAGCCTCAGGGTCACTTGAATTTCCTCTTCTTACTGGAAATTTACCTTCTGGAGCTATCGATAATGTGCTTGTGTAACCTTCATCCATTGAGTACATGATAAATTGTTTAGCTTCATCTGTATCAGCATCAGCTGTTATACCAAAATATCTAACATCTGCCCATGCAGCACCTTTCTTATTACTAGGTCCACTAAAATTTGTAATGAAACCAGTTTTAGAAGCTAGCTCAGGTGATGTTGGATCACTGTTAATTGTTGGTGGAGCCGAGTCTCTTAAACCTGCAAGCTCATCCATAATGAATGGAGACCAAATAATCATTGGAGTTTTACCTGCAAAGTAAAGTGCTCTAGATTGTTTCCAGTATAATTCTCCTGGAGGACTTGCTTTTGCAATTACTTTATAAAACTCTAATGCCTCTTTTAGTTTTTTACCTTGTTTTTTGATACCACCCTTTTTAACAATATTAACCCCATTTGCTAAAAGAACGTGCTCTAAAACCTGACTCATGAAATTTTCATCAGTTTTAGTTGCAGCAACAAAACCAAACATTCCGTTTTGTTTTGATAGCTTCTCAACAGCAGCTACGATGTTTGCATAGCTTGTTGGTGGTGCTAAATCTGCATTTTCAAAAAGATCTTTTCTGTAAACAACCATTTGTGTCCATCCATCAACTGGAACAGCTGCAATCTTTGAACCTTTTTTTGCCATGTTAAGTGCACCTGGCGCAAATGTATCTTTACCAAGTTCTTTAACAACATCGTTATTGGCATCTACATCTAAAATTCCTGCTTCAGCCCATGGTAACACATATTGTAAAGTATGATAGATCACATCTGGTAAGTCACCTGCTGCCGCTGCAGCTGTAGCTCTAGTTCCCAAATCTTTTTCTTCTACTGGGATCACATCTACTTTAATACCTGTTTTAGCTTCAAAAGCTTTAGCCATTTCCTCTTGCTTAGCCATTCGGGCAGGCTGAACTTCTGTAGTCCAAAACTTTATGTCTGCGTAAACAATATTCGAAATAAAAAACGAAATTACGCAAAGCATTTTTATTATATTTTTCATTTCCCCTCCTATTAATATTTAAAACTATATTAAAATGATTCTATTTAGCAAAGACAAGACTGACACATATCAGGTATGTGGTTGTTTCATGTTAATTATTCAAAAAAATGGGAAAAATTTGAAATTAGTCAATTACAGGTTGTGTTATGATTTTAGTCTTTTTCCATTTTCATCAAAAATAAAAATGTCATTTAGATCAAAACCTATGGAACTTCCTATTTCAACATTGCTTGGAATTTTTGCACTTAATTGGTGTTCATCTTTTTTCATATATACAATTTTTTCATTACCAAGGTTTTCAATTAATTCTATTTCAGGAGTGAAAGTAAAATTTGTATTCTGATTTGCTTTTAAATGTTCGGGTCTAATACCCACAAAATGTTTTGATTTTTTTAATTTTAAATTATTAAATTGAATGTCGTTACCTAACAATTTAATTGTTTTTTCTGAAACAACATTTTCCTCGTTTACTTCTAAAATATTCATTTTGGGTGTGCCTATAAATTGTGCAACAAAAATATTTGCTGGATCGTTATAAATTTCCTCAGGAGTACCAACCTGTTCAATATTTCCTTGATTTAAAATAACTATTCGGTCTGCTAAAGTCATAGCTTCCACTTGATCATGAGTTACATAAATCATATTTGTTTTGATCTGATTGTGTAATTTAGATATTTCAACCCTCATTTCAGCTCTTAATGCTGCATCTAAGTTAGATAAAGGTTCATCAAATAAAAATATCTTTGGATTTCTTGTAATAGCTCTTCCTATAGCCACTCTTTGTCTTTGACCTCCTGACAATTGTTTTGGTTTTCGCTCTAATAGCTCCTCAATTTTTAATATTTTTGCAGCTTGCATTACTTTTGTGTTGATTTCTTCCTTTGGCCTTTTTTCAATTTTTAAACCAAAAGACATATTTTCATAAACATTCATATGAGGATAAAGAGCGTAAGATTGGAAAACCATTGCAGTTTGTCGTTTAGAAGGATGAAGTTCATTAATTTTTTGATCATTAATAAAAATTTCACCTTCGTCTATTTTTTCTAATCCGGCAATCATTCTTAGAAGAGTTGATTTTCCACATCCAGATGGTCCAACTAATACAAGAAACTCATCTTCTTTACCTAAAAGATTAAAATCTGTGATTATTTTATTAGATCCAAATGATTTGTGTACTCCATTAAATTTTATGTTAGCCATTTTATTTTTTTATACTTTCTAAAACATCCACTCCAATTTGTTTTAATATGTGGATTATATCAATTGGAACCCAGTTTTCACGAATTTTTCCTTCATCATGATGATAAAAATCCATAACTCTCATAGTTACTTTTTGGTTTTCAGATTTATATCCTAACCAATCCTCAGTTCCATATATTGCCTGAATACTATTCCATCCTGCTGTTAAAGAAAATTTTCCATCCCCTAACTCACAATAATGGCCAAGTTTCCAATAATTTCTTTCCTTAAATGTTTTTCTAAAAGGTAACTGATGATTATCTACAAATCCCTCTAAAGATCTGGCAGTTCCAATACCACTTGGTCCATACCAAATCATTTTTTCATGCCAATAATCTTTTTGTGGATGATTTATTAATCTCTCCTTAAGATCTTTATCAGAAGAAACCTCTAATTCAGGTTTTATATTTAAACTTCTCTGCATGATAAGTGATTGCTCTAAACTAGCTTTAGAAATTTCCATGTCTTTTTCAAAAAAATTTATACCATCTGTGTTAATTGGATTTAACCAATTTCCTTCAGATCCTCTTGATGGATTAATTGGATTTGATCCAGTTTGTATTAATAGATCTATTAAATCGATTAAAATATAACTCTCAATAATTTTACCATCTTTAAGCTGGTGAATTTCACAACACTTTAAATTTACCATTTTGTTATTAGGTTGAATGCCCAACCAAGTATTTTTAAACACTCCTGATAATGAAGAAATTGAACCTACTTGGATTTTATCTCTAAAAGCGCCACTAATTACTATTTGCTCTCGTCTTTCAAGATCAGGAAATGAATTAAAAAGAGGTTTCCAAAATTTTTCTTTAAAATCATCAACTCCTACAAATTCATTTAATGGGTAAAAACAATTAACATTAATATTGTGAGAGAACGCATTTTTAAGATTTTGATCTAGTTTAGAGATGCCGTCATTTACTATTGAATTTAAATATTTTCTGACAACTTGTTTGTAGTTATAATTTTCCTCGGGTGATATGACTATTTTTTCTACTTTCTCTTGACCCTTAAGACCTGTATCAAATTGTTCTATTTGCATATATTTTTTGTTAGATAATTTTACTATCACAAAATATAGTTTAAAAAAATATGAATAATCGATTAGCTAAATTTAAAGATCTTGTTCCAAGTACTTTACCATTTGTTGAGGGCAAGATGGATGGTCACAAAGAAAGAAAAAATTATTCTATTGTAGGCCCAGGTGTCGCAGAGGATAGTAAACAATTTGTTAAAATAGCAATGCCTCATAGCTTTAATCTAGGTGCTGTATCTGCTATGCCTAAAAATGGTTCTGGTTTACATAGCCACACAACTGCAGAGGTTTTCATTATTTATTCTGGTAAATGGAAATTTTATTGGGGAGCTGAAGGCAAAGATGAAACAATATTAAGTACTGGAGATATTATCTCTATGCCTACAAATATGTTTAGAGCATTTGAAAATGCGGGTGATGAAGAAGGTTTAATTTTTGTAGTTTTAGGTGGAGATGATCCTGGAATAATAACTTGGGTTCCAAGTGTCTTAGAAAAAGCAAAAAAAACAGGCATG